>JAXEKN010000056.1:0-10283 GCA_034101015.1 Prevotella sp. | reverse complement strand
TTAATGGTCTTTCCACCGGCAAATTCTATTGCCGAAGGCAAAATCAAACCATAGCTGCCATCGTCCAAAAGCCCATTGCGGCTGAGTGACGTGATGTTACCCATGCAGTCGTAGGAATACTGTGTGTTATACCTGTTGCTGCCGATATTATTCCGTGCATGAACTGGGTGTATGAAGGATAGCGTTAGGCAGAACAATAACGCAATGTATATTCTTATCTTATCCATATCGGGTCATTTATGTAGTTGTATTTGTCCCTCTGACTCTCATTTCATATAGGTTATTTTTCTCCCATAATTACCGCAAATATATATATCTTTTTTCAACCGACCAAGAAAAAAAACACTCGTTAGACGTTTTTAACTTAGTTTGTGTCATATCACAGCTATATGTATGTTAAATTGTCGTAAATGGACGAAAACGTCCTTCCGAATGTTTGGATGTTTGGCAAAAGCATTGTATCTTTGCAAGCAGTAATAGGCTTACAGCTCCTGTGGCTGTCGAAAAAGCATAAGCAGATTTGCAATAAAGTTAAGTTGAAGTACTTCGGAAATCAGGTATTTAACAAAACGTAATAATCATAAAGTAGAAACAATATGGGAAGAATAAGAAGAACATTGGCTATTATTACTTTGTTAATAATGGCTATCAGTGCAAATGCATGGCCTTGGCTTTCACCCTATGCCTATTGCATGAACAATCCGGTGAAGTTTGTTGATCCGGATGGGAGAAAGATTGAAACCAACAATTTGTCAGAAGATCAACTCAAGATATATAATTCTATTATCGACGGAATGTCAGAATTTGAGATGTTCAAAACTCTTTATAACCAGTTAATTGAATCAGAGTCAACTTTCTCTATTTCTTTTGAAAAGAGGAAAGGGTATAACAATCAATCTGTAGATGGACAATTCACTCCTTGGGTAGATGGTGGTGGCAACATAAATTTTAATCCAGAAAGAACGGGAAACCTTTCGCCCTTAGCAATATGCGAAGAATTTTTTCACGCATATCAAACCGATAATATATCAAATTATCCAAGTGAGTTCAATTTTGAATTTGAAGCTAAGACGTTTTCTATTGCAGCAACAGGTATGTCAAGTTCGCTTTATCAAGGAATGGAGTCTTGGAGTAATGATCTGGTTTCGGGAAAATATGGAGACAATATTGCTGTAATATCATCAAAATCAGTTGTAAATCCATTGTTCCTGATGGAATATCGTTCGAGTGCAAAACAATATGCTTCATTTAATGAAACGCATAATATAGGTAATAGTCATTACCGTAAAAATACCGCATGCGATCCGAAAAGCCTTACAAACATAATTAAACTTACTTATTGATATTCATTATGGCAAAGAGAAAAATATATATAATATTGCTAATTTGGGCATTATTGTCCAATACCGTTTATGGGCAAGAAAGAATAACCTTGTCCACAAATGCCCCATTATATAATTCTATTACATTATTAAAAACATTAAGCAAGGAAATTCCAGCTGACAGTTTGGTAGCCTGGATTCAACAAAGAGGGACGACATTGGTTTTATGTAAAGTGGATTCCTGTGGAAGATTTGTGGATTTTGTGAGATTCAGGACTTTCAGAAAAACTCCAAAATTCATATTGGAAAATGGAGAAACAATAAAAAAGAGTCTTATGAATCACAAACCCAATTTTGTTTTACCATGCGATTTTTCCAATATCAATGATAAAGACAAAGAAATAGAAATACAAAAACAGTCTATTGCAGACAGCTATAAACAAAAGGGGTTTATAAATTTACAGATTCCTATCTTTAATGTGTTTTTGCCATCAATACTTAGCAATATCGAAAAAGAAGGGGCAACTTGTAATAAAATACTCTCTGCTGAAGAGTGTTTAAAGAAATTGTTTTCAAAATACATGCCAGAGTATTATTGAATTTCAATTTGCAGATTGCCTACTGGGTAAAATACCATATAAGAATATGAAATCAGAAAAAGTTAACAGTTAACAGTTAATTTATATGATGGAAGTAAGCTATAAATTCATAATAGCATTTGCATTCCTGATGCATTCCATACAGGTTGCTTTTGCACAAACAAATGCGATCAACGAATACTACGAGAAAGCATATACATTGGCTATTATTGCCATGTTAATAATGGCAATCAGTGCAAATGCATGGCCTTGGCTTTCACCCTATGCCTATTGCATGAACAATCCGGTGAAGTTTGTTGACCCAGATGGACAGAAAGTAGTTCTTGTATATTACAACAATAGCAATCATATAAATACATTAACAGTTAGAGAAAATCAAGACCTGATGGTTCTACTTACTATAGCAAAGGTGAAAAAGAAGCAATAAATGCAGAGAATAGAACAGCCATTAAAAATGGAGAATATATAAGAAGAAATCATTACGGAACCACTTATGAAACAGTTAGTCCAAATTCTACCCAAAGCAAATAATATATTGCCTATATACAATATGGGTTTATTCATTTGTTGTTTGTCATATTTATTTATATCATGCCGTGATGCAGCTGAAATAGTACTCTATTATAAAACGGGATACATCGCATCTCCAATTTCAAAGTCGATTGAAAGTTTTGAAGATGAAATGTCTAATCATCCAATAGACACGGTTATATATATTAGAACTGAAGAATTTCAGAGATATTATAGAATATTACATAGCATAGAATACCAGGAAGGTAATATTGATAATATTCATGATTATTTTATTGGAATTAAATGTGATGGCGTAAATCTTGCAATACAGCTACCTATACCTGATTCTTTGAATGAGGAGATAATAACATACACGAAGCAAAGACATCACGGGACAATCAAAGATAGGGATTTATATGAACTACTTTGCACGGCAAGATATTTCGATTTCTTTTCAGAGGAAGAGTTAGTTGATAATCCAATGGTGAAAAAATACCATGTACCTTCAGATTACAAATGCTTTTGGGGTGATGATGCAAGTGATATCCCCTTACGCCTAAAGTCGAGATATAAAGTGATAATAAGAGCAGAATGATAATGCACATTTCCCCTGTACCAACGTGCCATTTCGCAACTATATGTGTGTTCTTTGTCTGATGAAAAAATAAGAATAAAAAGCGATGAGTCAATTCAGTATATACATAGAGATTTAATTGATGGAAATAGTAATGAGTTATGGAAACTAATAAATGAGTATTTGTCAAAATGAAACGTATAATAAACTTATTAGTAAGCACCGCTACAATCTATCAATTTCTTGTCTTTTCTATTAATATGCTTAACATGAAGACACCTGAAACATTGGGAGATTCAATTTATAATGATTTCGTACTTATTGGATGTTTTTGTTCTTTTATAGTGGGAATTATATTTATTGTGACATACAATTTCAGATATAAATTACTTGATAGTAAGATAATTAATCTTTTCTTCTTGTTAATTATACTGTTCGCATCCTACGTACATATATACCAATTATTTTTTCAAAAAGATTTGGTGTTGATATCAAGCATTCTCATTCTTGCTGATATTTTTGTAGGATATAAAGGGTGCCATAGAATTATACAAAGAAAAGATAAAATAATTCAAAAGTAGCCAAAATGACATTATTTAGAAACCTCTCTACGCAGGCCGCGGGCGAGATGCCCACGCTCCTGAGGCTGCGCATTGAAAAACCACTAATAATTGCCCGCGGGCATTCTCATACAGATATGTTACTTCAAGTATCTTGAGTTTATTATGCCCATTTTGGTAGTTTATTCTTAAGTATAATGAAATAAAGTAAACCGGCTACCGTGAGGCATACCGGAAAGGCACTCCAGATGCCTACAAGACCGAAGCCGAAATAAATGCCCAACAACCAACTTAGAGGAAGCGAAACCACGAAATAAGCGAAGAAAGCAGCCCACATGAGCAGGCGCATCTCACCCAATCCGCGCAGTGCGTTGGCAATGGAACATTGGAAGGCATCGCTAATCTGATACAGGATAAGCGGAATGACTGTAACTGCCACTAATTCGCCCACGAGAGGGTCGTTGGAGAACAGCGAACCGATACTGTCGCGATAGAGATATACGGGAACAGCCATAACCGAGGCTATGCCGATGATAATAAAGAAACCGCTCTTGGTGACATCCACAATGGCCCGCCATTCCCTCATGCCCGCAAAATGGCTTACACGAATGCTGATGGCAGTGGCAATGCCGAGATAGATGTTATAGAAGAACATCGATACGGTTATCATAATCTGATGGGCGGCAAGCGGTTTGGCTCCAGTCCAGCCCACGAAGATAGCCACGAGCGAGAACGCCCCGCACTCGATGGTGGCCTGTATGGCTGAGGTCCATCCAAGCTTGTTTATCCGGGTGAATGTGGATTTGGTCTTTTCTGAGTCGGTCTTCATGGCTCCGTTGAGATAGATGCGGTATTTCTTTCCCATGAAGAAGATGAGACAGAACAAAAGGGCGATGATACATCTCGACACAGCTGTGGATATTCCCGCTCCGAGAAGTCCTAATTCTGGACATCCTCCAACACCGTAGATAAGCAGATAATTGCCTATGATATTAAGTATGTTAGAGAACACAAGCACATACATCGATATCTTGGTGGAACCGATGGTGTCGAAGAACTGCTTCATCTGACAGCCTATTACGGCAAAGGGGATGGAGATGATATTGACGATGAGATAGGGATGCATCTGCGGCAACAGTTCTTCGGGCTGGCCGAAGAAAGGCAGTGAGAAATAGAACGCCACGGCAAGGGCGGAGAGAATTAGCATGAGGATGATGTTAGCCCAAAGGCACGAGCGCATCACAGTGCCTGCTTGTTCGTTCTCGTTGCGTCCGATGAACGGGCCGGCAACGGGAGTGAGGGCAAAGTTGAAGCCTATGGCGAAGAGGATGAACAGGACAAAGATACCGTTGATGAAACTGGCGGCAGCGAGTTCCATCGTCGAGTGGTGGCCTATCATGAGGGTGTCGGCGAAGTTGAGGACAAGGTTGCCTATTTGTCCGATGACTATCGGCGTGCCGAGCTTTATTAAGGTGGCGTAGTGATTAGACATGATATTATTTGCCTGTTACTATTTTCTTTATCTCATTGAGTTTGTTGAGAGCTTCCACGGGAGTGAGATTGTTGATGTCCAAGCCAATGATTTCGTCGCGCACCTGGCATAGCACGGGGTCGTCCAGTTGGAAGAAGCTCAACTGCACTCCATCCTGTTCCTGTCCTATGGACGGAGTAGGCTTGCCTGCACCTCCCACTCCTGCGTTGTCCTGTTCGAGTTGCTTAAGTATGACGTTTGCCCTCTTGACGATGCTTTTCGGCATTCCTGATATTTCCGCCACATGAATACCGAAAGAGTGTTCAGACCCCCCACGCATCAGTTTGCGAAGGAAGATGACCTTGCCCTCAATCTCCTTCACGCTGACATTATAGTTTTTGATGCGCTGGAAGTTTTTCTCCATCTCATTGAGTTCGTGATAGTGAGTGGCGAATAGAGTTCGCGCCTTGGCCTTGGGGTTTTCGTGAAGATATTCCACTATGGCCCATGCGATTGAGATACCGTCGTATGTGGATGTGCCGCGCCCGAGTTCGTCGAAGAGTACAAGAGACTTTGGTGACACGTTATTGAGAATGTTGGAAGCCTCAGTCATCTCGACCATGAATGTTGATTCGCCGAGGGAGATATTGTCGCTTGCTCCCACACGTGTGAATATCTTGTCAACGAGACCTATACGTGCGCTTTCTGCCGGTACGAAATAACCAATCTGTGCCATGAGCACGATGAGTGCCGTCTGTCTCAACAGAGCAGACTTACCTGCCATGTTAGGTCCGGTGATGATAATGATTTGCTGGTTGTCGCTGTCGAGCAAAATGTCGTTGGGCACATAGGATTCGCCTACGGGCATTTCAGTCTCTATCACAGGGTGTCTGCCTTGCTTGATGTCTATGATGTCTGAAGAGTCGATGACCGGCCGCACATACCTATGTTCCTGTGCGGTCTTTGCACCTGACAGTAGGCAGTCGAGCCTTGCGATGAGGTTAGCGTCGATTTGTATTTGCGGTATGTATTCCTGCATGGCAAGAACGAGTTCGTTGAAGAGCTTTGTCTCCAAGGCAAGTATTTTCTCTTCCGCTCCGAGTATCTTCTCCTCGTATTCCTTGAGTTCCTGGGTGATATATCGCTCCGCCTGGGCGAGAGTCTGCTTGCGTATCCAGTCGGCGGGCACCTGGTCCTTATATGTGTTTCTCACTTCAAGATAATACCCGAATACATTGTTATACCCTATTTTCAGACTTGCGATGCCGGTCTTTTCCGTCTCGCGTTCCTGGATTTTCAGCAGATAGTCCTTTCCGTGATAAGCTATGGCTCTCAGTTCGTCGAGTTCGCTGTTGACGCCGTCGTTAATCACCGAGCCTTTGTTGACCATCTGCGGTGCGTCATTCCGTATCTCGCGGTCTATTCTGTCCCTTATCGACTCGCAGAGGTTGATTTGTTCACCTATTCTCTTGAGCACTTCATTGTCGGTGTGTTCGCATGCACTCTTGATTGGTTTGATGGCTTGCAGTGCCACTTTCATCTGAACCATTTCGCGTGGCGTCACCCTTCCCACCGCCACCTTCGACACTATGCGCTCCAAGTCACCGATACGGTGGAGCTGTTCGTCGAGCAGGTCTCTGAATTCCGGTTGGCGGAAGAAGTATTCCACCACGTCAAGTCTGTCGTTGATGGTTTTCTCGCTACGTAGTGGGAAAACCACCCATCTGCGCAGCATACGGCTGCCCATGGGCGATATGGTGTTGTCGATGACGTCGAGCAGCGAGCGTCCGTCCTCGTTCATCGGCTGGATAAGTTCGAGATTGCGCAGCGTGAACCTGTCGAGTCTCACATACTTCTCCTCTTCTATGCGGGCTATTGACGTGATATGTCCGATTTGGGTGTGTTGTGTCATCTCAAGATATTGCAGTATGGCGCCGCTGGCAATGATGCCGCTCTTGAGATGATCCACTCCGAATCCCTTCAGGTTTTTCACTCCGAAATGCTTCAGGAGCTTTTGCTTGGCAGTCTGCTCTGTGAACACCCAGTCGTCGAGTTCAAAGGTGAACAACTTGGTGCCGAAGTGTTGTTCAAACAGTGGTTTTTTGCCTCTTTCGAAAAGCACTTCCTTGGGTGAGAAGTTGCCGAGCAGCTTTTCGATATAGTCATACGTGCCCTCACCTGTGAGGAACTCACCCGTGGAGATGTCGAGAAAAGCCACACCGCATGAAGCCTTGTCGAAATGGATGGAGGCGAGGAAGTTGTTCTCACGGTAGTTGAGCACATTGTCGGTCATGGCCACACCCGGAGTGACCAGTTCGGTGATGCCTCGCTTCACCAGTTTCTTTGTCAGTTTGGGATCTTCGAGTTGGTCGCATATAGCCACTCTCTTTCCCGCCCTGACGAGTTTAGGCAGATAGGAGTCGAGGGCGTGATATGGAAATCCCGCCATCTCCGACCCCTTGCAGTTGTTGCCATTGTTGCGTCGGGTGAGAGTGATGCCAAGAATACGCGATGCTATGATGGCGTCTTCGAGATAAGTCTCATAGAAGTCACCACATCTGAAAAGCAGCACCGCATCGGGGTGCTTGGCCTTCAGTTCGACATACTGACGCATCATCGGGGTCAGTTCCTTTTCCTTTGCCATGTTCGTCTGTTCTTTTTTCCAAGTTCAAATGCGAAATGCAAAGTTACGGTTTTTTTCCCAATCTTCCAAGTATTTATTGATAAAAATATCAAAAAAGCCTAATTATGCTCAGAAATCCAGCTTAAAGCAGCCTGAGACGTGTAGCCATGAGAGATAATAGACCATACCGTCATAATAGCGGTATTTGCCTGTCGGCGGCTGGCTGTTCCATAGTCTTTCAAGTTGTTCCTTGGCGAGTTTGATATTTTCGGGGGATGACTTGGCGAGCGCGAAGGCTGCCACCGCGTTGGCACCGAGCATACCATGAGTATATCCGTCCATGCGTTTCTTGCCGTCGAGGCTGAATCGTGCATGCTTGTAGCCGTCATTCCGGAAGAAGTTGAGCAGTCTCGACATCACCGCTGTCTGACGCTTCTTGTCCTTACCACAGAGATAATAGTCCATACCCACATTCATTGCACAACGGATGGCGTCATACATATAGATGGATGTGTCATATCCGGCATGAGGCCAGCGGTATGCACTGCCGTCATAGTTGCTGTAGTCGGGGTAGAGTCCCGTGATGGGGTCTGCCGAGTCGATAAGATGCTGACGTGCGGCCTTGGCGGCTTTTTTCCAGAATTTGCGGTCTTGCCCGGCGCAGCGTGACCATTTGTCGAGGAAGGCGGGCAATTGGTATGACGGGTCAGTGAATGCCTTTCCCACCCTGTCGGGTACGAATGTGATGAGGCTGTTGTCGCGGTTGTATAGATTATATACCCCACCCTCGCCTGTCTTTGTCATGCACTTTTGAAGAATCTCGTTGGCCTCGTCGGCATAACTTGGTTCGTTCCATCTTTCGGCGGCGAGGAAGAGGGCTGTGGCGAAGTATAGTTCGCCGTCGGATGCATTACTGTTGCCTATCTGTTTGCCGTCCCTCGTGCATTGCCAACAGAAATATCCGTCCCATGGTGAGTTTTTTGGATAAGCCATATATCTCTTTGCCCATCGCCATAGTTTATCAAATTCTGTGCGGTGGTTGGTCTGCACGCTGATCATCATTCCGTATGACATACCCTCAGAGCGCACGTCGTTGCTGCCTGTATCGTAGATAAATGCCATGTCGTCGGCAGTTTCGTAATAGACTGTTTTCTGTCCGTCGGCATCAAACAGCGACACATCACCTGGAGTGAAGAAATGCTGCCAAAGCATCTCAAGTCTTTGGTTTACTTCCTCCTGACTCTTGCCTAAAAGAGCGGCGAAAAGGTTTTCGGCATGGATAGTTGATGTCGATAACAAGCTGACAATAATTAGTGTTAGAAATTTGATTTTTCTCATGTTTACTATTTTTATTTTTGATTATATATTTTTTGATTACAACCATTGCTGGACTCTTTCCTCTGTCTGCTGCCAGAGGATGTCAATGAGTGGACTCTCGGTGTATTTTTTCTTGAGTTTCTTGATATGGCACGAGAGGTTGAACGTACCTGTCTGTCCCTCAACCTCAGGCGACAGGAGCAGATGGATGGCAGTGGCTGCTCCCTGTCGTGGAGTACGGATATACGGAGCGAAGAGCACTCGCGTGAGGCGGTCGAACCACATCTTGAAATATATGATATCCGTGGCCACTATACCAGGGTCGGCACAGTTGACGGTGATGCCCTTGTCCTTCAGTTCCTTGGCGAGCTTTATGGTGAAAAGCGTCACTGCAAGTTTTGAGTTGAAATATGGGAAGATGCGCCAATACGAACCTCGACAGCCTGAGTCGAAGAATGTAGGGAAGTCTATCCTACCCCATTTATATGTGAGTGAAGTCATTGACACTATCCTGCTTCCGCGCTCCATCTTTGGCACAAGGAGTCGTGATAGCAGATAATGCCCTACATAGTTCACCTGCACAGTGCGCTCCATACCGTCTTCGGTGATGGTACGGCCTTGTTGCTCCATTATGCCGGAGTTGTTCATCAGTAGGGCCACTGGTGCATCACGCTTGAATATCTCTTCCGCGAAAGCTTTCACGCTTTTTAGCGATGCGAGGTCGATGGGAATAATCTCCACGTCGGTATTTCCTGACTCAGAGATTATCCATTCCCGTTTCCGCTTAGCGCGTTCGACATTTCTTGAAGCCATGATGACATGATAGCCCTCAATAGCCACAGCCCTTGCTATCTCGGAACCCATACATCCGTCTGCTCCTGTGATAATCGCAAATTTCTTCATGTTACTTGTTTAATGTTATATTGAATCTCGACCCTTGAGCCTTGTAGCTGTGATCGACAGCAATGGTTGCACCCATACGGTTGGCAATCACGCGCGCCAAAGACAGGCCAAGACCTGTGCCGGGGATAAATTCATCCACTTTATAAAAATGTTCGAATATGTGTTCTTCCTCGCCCTCGGGTATTCCCTTACCTGTATCTGTAACGGAGAAAACGATGTTGCCGTCAGCATTGCTTGCACATTCCACAGAGACAAGTCCTTTGTCGGTGAACTTGACGGCATTGTCTATTATGCAATGCAGTATGCGGAGCAATCCCTTTTGGTTACATTTCAAGGTCACGAGTCCGCTGTTGTTCTTGGCTGAGAGTTCCACCCCATCCTTGATATTTTGGAAAGAGCTG
>JAXEKN010000080.1:0-4739 GCA_034101015.1 Prevotella sp. | reverse complement strand
GGTTTGCGCCGCTCTATTCCATCCACTATACTTACGGCAACCTTTCTTGCGTCGAGTTGCATGGGGAAATTGCTGCCCTCAATCAATGGTGTCTTGACAAATCCGGGTCGTATATCCGTGATGTGAATATTGCGTATGTTCCTGATACTCGTCAGTTGGCACAGACTTTCGAGATAATGGCTGGTGAAACGTTTTGAGGCCGAATATGCCGGTGCGGCTCCGAGTCCTTTTGTCCGTGATATGGAACTGATGACGGCTATCTGTCCATCCGTTTCGGGATGCTGTTCAAAATAGCGGAAGGCTTCGCCCACAAGTCTTGCCATACCAAGACAGTTGGTTTCGATGGTGGTCAACTCCTTGTCGGCATCGAGGGCTGTATTTTGGTATCCTATACCAGAACTATGGAAATACAAGTGCATGCCTCCCAACTTGCCGATGAGTTTGTGCAGACTGTCAACAGCCTCGGGGGTATTGACATCAATCACCTCATATGCCACGACACCATCTATTTCGCCCGACATCCTTGTGAGAATGTCTTCCCGTCTTCCGGCCACACCTATGCGCCATCCTCGCCTTGCAAGGATTAGTGTCACCTCATGGCCAATGCCCGAGGTGGCTCCCATCACGATAGCTGAACGTTTGTTGTCCATAAAAATACTAAATAATTTAGATATGTATCGTGTGATAATTATAGGAATTTAACAGTTTGATTTTTTGCCAATGAATCTTGCCTCCACTCCGTATAGCGGCACGTTGTCGAGCCAGTCCTCATGGCGGTAGTTGGACATCGAGAACCTAAGTCCGTGCAACAACGGGTCGTTTGTGACAATCTGTCGTAATGATTTTGCACGAAGATTCTCCTCTGCCTTGACTTCAATCGGTGTAACCTTTCCTTCATGCTGCACAACGAAATCAATCTCTGTGCGTGAGTCATCAGTGGAATAGTAATATATGTCCAAGTCGTTGATGGTTTCCATTTGTTGAAGGACATATAGCTCAGTAAATGTGCCCTTGTATTCCGAGAAGATATCACTTCCGATTAGAATCTCGTTGGCAGGTGCATTCACCATAGCCCCAAACAGACCGACATCGAGAGTGAAGAGCTTGAAAGCCGAAAAGTCCTCGTAGAAACGTAACGGCATGGCAACCTTCGACACCCTCGGAATCTTATATACAAGTCCGCAATCAACCAACCACTGTATTGCCAATTCGTAATCCTTTGCCCTGGCTCCCTTTTTCAACAAGCCATAAATGAACTTACGGTTTTCCTTGCCCAACTGTGAGGGGATGGAATTCCATACAAGGTTGATTCGTGGCACCTCGTTGCCAGGAGCATGTTTAGAGAAATCACGTTGGTAGTCGCTCAGTATCCCTTGTTGTATCTGCCTGATGGCCGACAGAGGCTGGCCCTCGATAAAGGCACTCACGGCAGCCGGCATGCCACCTGTGAAATAGTATTGTCGAAGCAAGTCAACATACAGCGGAGCGATGGCGTCGATTGATTCATAGTCTTGATTATCCAATGCTTCCTTCTTGATATTCTCACCTTTAGCCATAAGAAATTCCCCGAATGTCAGCGGGAATAATTTAAGCATATCCACCTTGCCAACAGGAAACGACTCGCCCCTATGCAACTGTATGCCCAAAAGAGACCCCGCCACCGCTACATCGTACTCTGGGGCGTCCTCACAGAAATACTTCAACGCCGGCAATCCTTTTGGGATAGACTGTATCTCGTCAAGAATTATCAGTGTTTCATGTGGGCGAATGTCTACGTTTGTCATGGCACTGATATTTCTTATGATTCGGGGAATGTCATAACCATCTTCGAATATGGCCTTCATCTGGATTGACTTGTCGCAGTTTATGTATGCAACATTCTTGTACTCTTTTTCTCCAAAATATTTGAGCAGCCATGTCTTCCCCACTTGGCGTGCACCGTTGACGATTAGTGGTTTATGCCGTGGATTATTCTTCCATTCCAACAATTGTTTGTAAGCTTTTCTTTCCATTGTTTACATTTTTATGCACGAACTTTAGTCCATTCGCTACATTTTTATGCATGAACTTTAGTCTTCTTGCTACACTTTTATGCATGAATATTGTTGGCAAAGTTAATCAAAATATTCAATATATGGAATAATACCTTGTGATATTTATATGATTTTAACTAAATCTTTCATTTTTATCTGACAATCTCCTTTCTGGCATTTATCCATCCCGAAATACCAGAGTTGAGTTCAATCACCTTATACCCGTTTTCTACAAGTATTCCTGCAGCCTTCTTGCTTCTTCTTCCGCTACGGCAATATAGCGCAATGGTTTTGTCCTTGGGCAGAAGGGAAGTTGCTTTGGTCGTGAAGTCGTCTTTCATTACGTCGATGTTTATAGCCTTGGCAATGTGTCCACTTGCATATTCGTCGATGGAACGAACGTCAAGCCTTACTACCGATGTGTCAGAAATCACTTTCTCGAAAGCTTCAACGTTGAGGCTTTCGAATTTCTCTTGTTGTGCAGTACATCCCAAAAGGTTGCACAATACTGCAGAGATTATCATAAAAATCTTTCTCATAATGTTATAGTATGTTTTTATTTCGGCAAAGATAATAAAAATACTATATATTTAGATATGCATCTTGTGATATTTATGTGATTTTAACTAAATCGACAGATTTTCCCAATCCAATGGGCAAATATCAGATTTATAGCCATAAATATAATTCCCGCAATGCCCCATAGCAATAGTTCTACTCCGCTCATTGCATACCAAATGCTTTGTATGCCAAGGTATGAATAGGGTATGAGTAGCACTGAGGTAATCAATCCTGGAACATAACTTCGCAGAATTATTGCCTGCATGATGTGTACTATCTGATGGAAAGAGAACGCAATGAAGAGGGCAGACCATATTTCCATACAGTAATTGCCTTGAATGAGCACATAACAAGTGCAAAGAATGAGGATGACTAATTCTTCCATAGCTGCTATGACGAATGATTTCGTGTCAAGAGAAGACAGATACTTGAATAATGGTTTTATTCTTGGGTATTTGTATTCAAAGATATGGCGATGAGATAGCATCCAACGATGTTGTACTATTGCTTCCTCCGCATCATGCAAAATGAATGCAAGCGGAAATGGCAGTACTAAATATAATATACTTAATGCACTCATATTTTGTTAGTTTTGTCGCACAATACTGATTGACGAATGGCACTTTTTTGTGACGAATGGATTATTATTCGTAGATAGTGGCAACAATACTTCGAGCCCCGCCGTAATCGCGAAACTCGCATAGATAAATGCCTTGCCATGTGCCAAGATTCAGTCTTCCGTTGGTGATGGGAATGGTGACGCTGACGCCAAACAACGAACTTTTGGCATGCGCCGGCATATCGTCGGCACCTTCTAACACATGGTCGTAGTATGGCTCGTTCTCCTTGACGATATGATTCATAATCTTCTCCATATCGCTTCGCACATCCGGGTCGGCATTCTCGTTGATGCTGAGGGCGCACGAAGTGTGCTTTACGAATAGGTTGAGCAAACCAACCTTAGGTAGTGGCTTGGGGATGTTGTCGAGTATCTCACGAGTAATGAGATGGCATCCTCTTCGTTTTGCCGATAGTCTGAATTCTGTCTGTTGTATCATGTTCAATGCATTTAATTTTATCAACACTATAGTTGAACAGATGCCACTATGTCAAGCAACTGTTGGTGGTTGGGTATGGTATTGGCAGCAACGACGCCTGTTGGTTCCGTCAGGCGCAGGTTGTTTCCGTCGGATGATGTTATTACTCCTCCAGCCTCAGTCACAATCAGCGATGCGGCGGCATAGTCCCATGGACTGAGCAGATACTCGAAATACAGTTCACACCTTCCCATTGCCATATAGCAAAGCTCAGGCGCACAGGCACCAAAACGTCGGATGTCGTTGCATTTGCCGAATGCCTCAACGATAATCTTCGAGCACACTTCGGCATACTCCTTGTGATATACAGGCAGGGCAGTGCACAACACGGCATTGCCGAAGGGGCGGTTTGACACATGGATGGGCTTGCCGTTAAGGTATGCGCCCTTGCCTTTCTCGGCATGAAACATCTCATTAGTTCGGGGTAAATACACCACTCCCATCTCCATCTCGTCGTCGTGTTTCAACCCCACGCAGATGGCACATTGGTCGATGCCGCGGCTATAGTTGGCGGTGCCGTCGATAGGGTCGATTATCCACGTGTATTCATGCCGGGAGTCATTGATGTCCTTTTCCTCACACAGGAATCCCGACTCAGGCATTATCTCCAATAGCTTTTCGCACAAGAAGTTCTGCACGGCCAAGTCAGACGATGTCACGATATTCTCGCAACCGCCTTTCTGCTCAATTTCAAATCCGTCGGTGATCATAAATTTTGATGCGTCACGGACGATACATATTAATTGTTCTATTTTAATCAACATATTCTTTTTCCTTATTTGCGTGCGAAGTTACGAATAATATTCATTAGATAGTACAACTATCCCGTTAAAGTGCCTTAACATTAGGTTTGGCTTATTGTAGATTTCTCTGCATACTCCGACGGCAACATTCTCACTCACAGAACGATTAATAATCCCTATCACAGTACGATTGTCATAATCCAATCCTTGAGTTTCTTCAATTGGTTTTGCGAGTCGCAGATAAGGATTAAAGTCTGCCTGCCGTCATTAAGTTTAGGACCAAGACACATTCCCTCGAAATTGGC
>JAXEKN010000077.1:0-3347 GCA_034101015.1 Prevotella sp. | reverse complement strand
GTCGCTCTTGCCGTGGCCTCTTAGGTCGGGCATGATAGTGGCAACACCAGCCTTATAGAACTCCGCGGCATGGCCATAGAATGCAGTCACCGACGGATTCTCTATTCCCGAAAGGCAAATCACCACGCCCTTTGGCTGCTCAGGACAAATCTCGTAGGCAAAGATGCCTAAGCCATCTCTCGTCTTCAACCTTAGAGAGTCGGGGGCAGGCAACCCGAATTCTCTCGCATCGTAGATCCTATCATAATTGACATGCTTGTCCACGAGATAGTCAATCACCTGTCGTCCCGCAACAATCCATTTTCCACGTTCGTCCGTTCCTTGTGCCTTAGCGTCAATAGCCGAGAATGAACATACGGCTAACAATAATGCAATAAATATCTTCATAAGTCATCTCTTTTCAAGTCATTTTTTATTCATATAATTCTTTTCACCCCAGGAATCAGCCGAAGCAACCATGTCAAGATGAATGACAATACAGTTGTGACAATACCGATAAACATAAACTTGCCGAAGGCTCCCATCCACACACCATCAAACACATTCTGGATACTGATCATCAACGGCAAGTGGACAATATATGCACCATAGCTTTGGGACGAGAACCACGAGAGGGCTTTATTGCCCATGTTGACTTTCTCGCGGAATAGCCATAACAGGCCGAAACTTATAAAAATGCACATCAGTGACTCATATATGCCAAACCATTGCCATACGAAATCATTCCATACGCCATCTTGTCGAACATAGTTTCCTATAGCCAACAGAACACCAATGGACAACGATATTGCGCCAGTCTTATTTGTCATCTTGTTGAGCCAATCAAAACGATAGGCAAGTATGCCCAACACAAACATCATCACATACTGCAGATAGTGGGCAGGCTCGAATATCCATAGTGACAAGCCTATCCAATGGTCTTGCGGACTAACCTGCCGAATAAAGTAGCTGCCAATGCCCATGAGCAAGGCTACAATGCACAAGCCAATGACTGTAGGTTTGGAGTTGCAATCACTGGATATGGCATGGCATCTTTTGCGAACCACGGCATAGAAGAAGCTGAATATCAGCAGGCTTTCTACAAACCACATATGGGCAATCTCCACTTTTCCTGTAGCGTTTGTCAATAGACTGCCCATCAACAGCAATGGCACTCCGAGACGAAGAATCTTCTTTCGGATAAAAGTGCCGAATCCCTGTCGGTCGTAACTGCCAGGAACGAAATACCCCGAGATAAAGAAATACAACCCCATAAAGAAAGCGGCATTGGTAGAGAAGAAATGCCATATCCAAGGCATAACCTCAGCAGGATTTGATGGGGTATATCCCCACTCACCACCATCGCCATACGCCTGTCCCGCATGATGGAATATCACCAAGAAGGTCAATG
Source organism: Prevotella sp. (assembly GCA_034101015.1). GTDB lineage: Bacteria > Bacteroidota > Bacteroidia > Bacteroidales > Bacteroidaceae > Prevotella. The sequence continues at coordinate 1,957 of JAXEKN010000077.1, read as the reverse complement.
CCACCTTCAGATTGTCAAGATAATTAAGCCGTGCCATAATCATTTATATTTTTATTTTGCAGCTGCAAAGGTAGCGGTATTTAGCCAATATACCAAATTATTGGGACAGAATGACTGAAAATGTGACGAAAGGCACAAATATTAGTAATTCATATCACAAAGCGATTTCGGCTGCGACTCAAAGCAAGCCTACCATATAGACAGGGATCATAGTAACCTCACCGTCTTTCCGCAAATCCTTGGTATAGACAAGGTATCTGTTATTGATGCGACTGGAATACTTCTTACAGAACATGATATCTTTCGTTTAAATACAGTACCCATAACTCTATATTTTTTATTTGCGTGCAAAGTTACTCAAAATAAACGAATTAAAGACAAATTGAATAAAAAAAGTAGAATTTCCGCAGTTTTTAACAAACGTTGGTATCGAATTTCCGCAATATTCCGTCTATCCTTCAATGAACGATGATATCTCTATCAAGTTGCCTTCTGGGTCAGCCACATAACAAGTACGTTGTCCCCATGGTTCTGTGGTTGGTGCAAATACAGGTTTAGCTCCCATGCTTACAGCACGCTCATACTCCTTGTCAACATTAGCAAAGCATGGAACATCGAATGAGAGTTCCATCGTGCCGTTGTTGCCTTGGGGATAGGCATACTGTTGTGATGTCATCTGCTCGAAAGCGTCTCGTGGGAACATTATGATGCGGGAGCCGCCAAGAGTCATCTCCACATTAGGATCGCTGCCATTCCATTCAGTATGGAAGCCGAAAATGTCACGATAGAAAGCCACCATCTTGACATTATCAGTAGTGAAGAGTCCTACAGTGTTGAAAGTAAAACGTGGTTTCGCCTTCGACATCATCTTAGCGAAATCCACAAATCCCATTTTGTAGAAGGTCTTGTACATCTCTATTTCCTTGGGCTCGTCGTTCTTCAGGAGATTGAGAATCTCACAGGCAAACTCCAAATGTCCACTGCCATTGGCAGTTACGATGTTCTTGTCGCTCACTGCCTGAGCATTGACATAGTTGGTGGCATTGGTGTAATGCTCGCCACCCCACAGCTGCAACTGTTCGACGCCATTGCCCGTATGGCGAATATCATTGAGAAAACCCTTGCTCGCCATCCATGAAGCGGCATTACATATAGCCCCTACTATACGCCCCCTCTTTATGGCATCTTCAACAAGAGGCACAACACGCTCAGCCGCCTCACTCATCCAGCCATAGCCTCCAATGAGCACAAGAGCGGCATAGTCGTCGGGAATAGTGTCGAAAGAATAGTCGGGCAGGACGCGGAAACCGCTGATAGCCTCAACAGGTTCCATCGACTGAGCCACGATCTTGTTCTCATACTTGGGATTCTCCTTCATTGCCATTGCGTCAGAACGCAACGGCTGAGTGAGATACGGCAACTCATGCTCCGCAAACTGCGGAAGCAATACATATAATACTTTTTTCATTTGAACAGATTAAATCACCACTGCCGTACCGCTTGCCGTCACCATAAGCATGGAGCCGTTGGCACCGAGAGCCTCATAGTCGAGGTCGATGCCCACAACGGCATTGGCACCCATCATCTGAGCACGCTCCTGCATCTCTCGCAAGGCGATGTCCTTTGCCTCGCGCAACACGCTCTCATAGGAGCCGCTGCGTCCGCCCACTATATCGCGTATGCCGGCGAAAAAGTCCTTCACAAAGTTGGCACCGATGATGGTCTCACCTGTCACCAAACCCTTATACTCTCTGATTGGATGTCCCTCAATAGTGGGAGTTGTTGTTGTTATCATAATTTTTTTATTTTAATGTTATTTGGCGCACCCGACAAACCCTGTGGGGAGGGCGCACGGATGCTAGCCCAAAACTGTTGCTATACGATACATGAAGAAAGGGATGTCTCTGACTCCTTTCACTTGTGCCCGGAAGCATTTGATCTTTGAGTTCAGTGATTC
>JAXEKN010000074.1:0-8053 GCA_034101015.1 Prevotella sp. | reverse complement strand
GCAGCCAAACGGGTATATCAAATCCTTGTGGCTGAGTTTCCTCACCTTGTGTTTGTCGGGATTGATGTAGCAAGCCGCTGCGGTCTTGTCATCAATGAAATCCACCTTCTCGTATATCTGCGACAGTATGCCCTCCTTGTCCTCTTCTTTCCGAAGCGGATTGATGGCTGCCACCTGTTTGAGGTAGGCAAAGGTGTTCTTTGATGTTTCTTCGTCCAAACAGGTCTTGACTACGTTGAGCTGTCCTTCAGCATACTCTCCCTCATATCCGCTGCGGTATTTGATTCGCCAATAATTATTCTGTCCAGCTTCAAACTGCCATATCTCCGTGACATCCGTTTGTAGGCGACCACCTCGATACACCTTGCACAGTTCTGGTACAAGCCATTGGGGATTGGTGAGCCATACCACCTTGTCTGCACTATATATATAGGACTTCGGATTGTTCTTGAAAGAGACACGAAAAGCATTGGCACCCAACTTACTGATGGATGCTATCTGCAATGTCTTCAACTCTCCGTTCAGGAGAATAAGTGATTTCGTGAGGTCTTGCATGGTCTATTCCTGAATGTTCTCCACCTTGCACACGAAAGGCAAGTAGCGGTTGCTGCCTCTACGCTGAGCCTTCAGAATGTCATACGCTCCGATGTCGGACATTGTGGACGGATCGTATTCTATCAGCAGGAACTGCTTGGCTTCTTTCTCCTGCCTGAGCATGAAACCTTCGGGAACATCAACACGACTTACCAACTGTGTCGGGGCAGTGAGGACAAAAGGCTTTGCTTCGCTGTTCTTCCAATAATGGAACATGATGTATCTGACGCTCTGATATGCCTTGACGGCTTCCTCCGAAAGGTTCGCCTCCTTGATGCCGAGTGCTATGCGCCCTGCCTTCTCTGTCTTCTCTCTCGCTGCCGGCGATATGGCATACATCAGCACAAGGTCGAGAGTACCTGCAAGCAGGTCGCATTTCTTGGTATTTCTCAGGCGCACCTCCAAACTGCCGTAGATGAGAATGTCTTCAGCAACCATTGCCACGTTCCTCTCTTCCTGTGGCAGGACATATTGTGAAATCGCCGGTTTGATGTCCTTGTCTGAGTTTACTATACCCTTTGTTGCGGATATTTCTTTCGCACGCCAATCCTTCACTCGCTGTATAGTCTGTTTCTCAATGGCACGGATATAGGATTCCATGAAATGGTAGTCTATGTCACCTAACGGGGTGATGGGGAGATAGAAAGTGTCTTTCTTTATCTTCTTGCTTGAAATGGAATCACCCCATGAATAGATTGGCTTGAGACTTTTATTGAGAGAAGCCACCAGATACAGTTGAATCAGTTCGTTAGCCAAGAGAGGGCTTTTGGCATATAGAACCAAATTATGGCTATCATTTGAGAAGAAGTCTTCTGATTGATAGGTGATGACCATTGTTTTGCCACCAATCATAATGGCATTGCCTTTTTCTATTTGGGTATTGTCGTAAGATATGTAGGTAGATATGGAGTTATTACCTTCACCTGCCGTAACGTAGGGTGTGTTACCGCTGTTTGGAGTAATGGAACTTTGAAGAATATTATGAGAGTTCTTCACCGTGAAAATGCCATTGCGTCTGCCATTATGTGCATCATCTGTGACATAGAAAGGCTTGAATTTCACCTTCCCATTATCCATGAGAGAGATCGCTTTCCGCTCCTCCTCTGTCAGTTCGCAGTCTTCGAATCCTGAGACTTTTAGATAAGCATCCATCTCGCGGATGCGAGATTCCTCCATCTCGCGGATGCGAGATTCCATAAAGGCAAAGTCTACGTCGCCCGATTTTGTGACAGGAAGGGTTATGTGCAGCTCCTTAATCTTTGTCCATGTTCCCATATTGTTGTATGAAAACATTTTACGCATATATGCCATAGCTGACACCAAATAAAGTCCGACAGAACGATTCCGAATTATGTTTCCTGACAAAGAAAACACATGATTGTGAGTAGCCATCTTGTATTTGAAGTCACGGTAATATGCATTCCCCCAGAAGTCAATAGTGATGGTATTCACATTAAATGTCTTGGCCTCTCGGTCAGTCTTACCTTTTATCCCCAGACCTTCAATCCCAGAGTTGATAAAAAACGTTCCTTTGCCATTGATATCTTTTTGTTGCAAATCAATATCTCCAGTTTGAGCAGAGAACAACTTACCTATCTTGAATTCCTTGTAAGCCCACGCCTTCAGTTTTGTCGGTCGTGGGCTTACTGTTTTCCCAGGCCAGACTCTCCTTTCAGTACCTGTGATACTTTCCACGACAGGTATTCCTTGACCACGTTCTGGAAGTCCTCTTCGGTGGGCACGGTGTCTATCTTCTGATGTTGACCGTAGGTCCAGTCATTGCCACACAGCGTGATGTAATCCTCCGTGTAGCAATCCTTGAAGTAATGAAGGTTTTTATCGTTGGCACCTTTGCCAAACAAGACGAGTTTGCGCACTTCTTCGTATCGCTCCTTGGCATGGTCTGTGTCGCGCAGGTTTACGCTCTGCCCCGACTTCTTGCGGTTCATGCGAGTATAACCGTCGTTGGTGAAGTCGATGAACTTCACCAAGTCGTTTTCGGCATCGTGTGGACGGTTGACCTCAAACACATAGATGGCAGTCTGCACGCTCGCCTTTCCACAGAATATGTCAGACATCTTGATAGATGCACGCAGTGTGTTACGCTTCAGCAGGTTGCAAGTGAATGGCAGACCATTTCCGCTTCCTGAATTTTCTTGTATCAGCACGGCAGCCCGTCCGCCGTGGGTCATCTTGCCGAGAGCTTTCTCTACAAACACGAAGCCCTTGCCTTCTGCTGAGTAGGGAGGATTGAGCAGGAAAACATTGGCAGGAAAGGGTTTGTCCTTCTTCTTTCCCTGCTTGTAGTTGCCGTCATATTCAAGCGAGTTGCCCTGAATGATATTGGCACTTCCGTCTTTCATCAAAATCATGTTGAGTACAGCAAGCATATAGACATCTGGCAATTTCTCAATGCCGAGCAGTTGCTCCATCTTGATGTGGTGTATCTTTTCTTCCAGTTTGAGCGGACTGGTGATCTTTTGTTTGGCATCTTCAATCATCTGGTGCATGGCAGAAATGAGGAAGCCGGCAGAACCTGTGGCATAGTCCCAGACGTAGGAGTCCATATTCACCTCGCAGAGCTTTGCCATCAGCTCGGTAACGTAACGCGGTGTGAGCACCACATCGTTCTCACCGCCATCGGGCACTGCCACCCATTCGTTCATGACATTGAACAGGCGACCTGTAAAGTCGATATTGTGGAGTTCTCCAGTAACATAGGGCAGAATGTCACGCTTGACGTCTGCATAGATGGTGTGCAGTTTGCTCTCACCTCCTTCTCCTGGAACTTGCAGCCCTGACTGTAGGAAAACGACCTTCAGTATATCCGTTATCATCTCTATCTTCTCTTCAGGAAGATTCTTGTGCGACAGATACATTTTAATCTTACTCATCACCACGCGGCCGTCGTTGTTCTCATCATCATCTATGCCAGTCAAGTCTTCTACACGCAAAGGTTGCACGCCTTCTGCTCCAAGTCCAGCCATGATAAGTCCAGCTACCAACTGTACACGGTTATTGACCACTATCTGCTGCTCGTCGTGAAGGCTTTGGTTGAGTGCCTTCAGCTTGCGCTCAATCTCGTCTTCCAGCTTCAGCTTACGCTCTTCAAGCTCTTCGGAAGTGAGAGAAAGGGAATGTATCTTTTGTATAAAGTCTGAGGCGTTGGCTGCATCAAGGAACGACAGATCGTCATATTGTCCTACATGCTTCGGAACGAACAAGTTGTCTTTGGATATATACCATACGTCAACTTCATAGACTTTCTTATTGGCTTCTTCGTAGCCATTCACTCCGATGGCCACTACTTCCTTGTATGTCTCGGTAAAATTCAATATGGCATGGGCATAGTGAACGGCACCATTGACGGCATATTTGGCAATGTTCTGATAGTTGGGCTCTCCTTTTTTATTAAAGTTGTCAACCTCTCCGCTTTCAGTGGATTTTATCAGGTCGCCCTTTCGTCCCTTGACTTCTATCATCACGGGAATTCTCTTTCCATCGTCAGCCGTGAGAAGGCATTTGAGGTCAGGGAAGTTCTTTCCAGACCCTCCCTGCTTGCTCGGTGCCTTTTCCAATGCAGAGGCTATCTCCGCATTGACAGCCTCCGTCTTGGTATAATATTTCTGACCTTTAAACTGTTTCTTGCACCAGTCCTCTACTTGTTCCTCTATGCTTTTGCTATTCTTTGCCATATCTGTTTGCAGTATTCTTTTTTGTTGATAATGTTTGTTCTTGCTTCTACTCCTTCGAATTATAGGGTTCGAGAACGACCCAAATGCCGGATTTGTCGCTACCTTCATGTCGGATGACTTTTGCTTTTTGTAAAACGGACAAATCGCGTTGAAGAGTTCGCTTCGGGATAGCAAGAATTGCAGTCATCTGAAGAATAGTGATGGTAGGCTTAAGTCTTATTAGTTCCTTTATGCGTTTTTGACGGTTCGTTAGTTCCATTAAGATTGTAACATCTGAGTTTACAACGCCACTTTCATCATTTACACCGACATTCTTTCCGACATTTACACCGACATCAGTATTGCTGCAATTATTTGTACCATCTGATTTACAGTTGTTTAAATCATTTTTTATTCCGACATTCTTTCCGCCATTTAAACCGCCATTTACTGCGCCATTTACTGCGCCATTTACAACGCCACTTTCGTTATTTACAGTGCCACTTTCCTCTCTGCTGGCAATAATGTCCTCTACGGTTCTGCGCTGTATCGTCACCAATACACCGCCACCGCTTTCCTCCACCGTCGGCACAGGATGCCCGGCTTTTTCGAACTCCTCGCGTATCTTCTTGTAGCCGCGCCCCCAAGACTCGATGAATCCGGCCTTGTAGAATACGGAGGCAATGTTGCGGTTACGGGGATAGGAGGCGTGCTTCTTCATCAAGTCGGCTGGCGTGAGTTCTTCGGGCAGGAGACCGTAGTTCCATAACTCCACGCTCTTGTCAAAGACACGCATCAGGATGGCAGGGCCGCTATACTGCTTGTGTACTATCGAATTGTATATCAACTCGCGTAATGCCTTTTGCGGTATCTCCAGTTCCTCTATGCGCTGCATACCCTCATAGCGGATGGGCGACACCAAGTAGCGGGAGCGCAGCAAGTCCATCACCTTGCCTGCCATCTGTATGAGGTTGCAGTCCACCACGTCTTGTATGATAAGGTCGCTCTCGTCGTTATGGAAACGCCCTATCTTGAACTCTGCGGCGGGGAAGAACTTGTGTACTCGCTTGCCAAAGAGCAGGATGGCAGCACTCTTCAGTTCGCCCTCTGGTGTGATGAGGTCGAGATTGCGCAACACATCTTCCGTCGAAGCATTCTGCTCTTCCTCGTCCATACGCTCGGAGGCGATACTGCGACGGAGGAAATAGTCGATGGCGGAGCGGTCGATGTCGTCAATGGTGGCATAAGGCACAGGCATGTCATCCCATGACAGTCCCATCTTCTTCAGCAAGAACTGCTGCAAGGCTACGCCCTTCAGCTCTTGTTTGGTAGAGCCGGAGCGGTAGTGATACTGTCCCTTGAAAGCTATGGGCACGTTGCTTGGACTAACAACAATCTCAATGTAGTCCAGTCCGTCAGCTTCATGCAGATTCACTTCTGCCACAATGCCGAGCGTGGTGACAATCTTGTTGGGGATGTCCTCCATCAGCCGTTTGCTGTCGGAGATGCCCACAATTTCATGATTGTCGTCCACACCGATATAGATTCTGCCGCCCTGTGCGTTGGCAAAGCCACAAATCCATTTGAGGTATTCGTCGCGCCAAGACTCCTTATACTCGATATTTTGCTTTTCTTCAAATGCTATCTTTGCCATTATTGTCCTTGATTGTACGATATAATTACACTAACACACCACCTTTGGGTATTTTCACATAGACCATATTAGGGTCTTGGGCAGTGGATTGGAGCAAGTCCTTCACATCCACCTGAAGCACCCTTGCTATTTCAAGAAGCGTTTCAATTGAGGGTTGGGAAGCGTTGGTACACCATTTTGAAACAGTGGCGGGGTCTTTCCCCAACTGTTCTGCAAGCCACTTGTTTGTCTTCTTCTTTTCTGCCAAAACTACCTTTAGCCTGTTGATGTCTTTTGCCATTTTGTTCTCAGTTTTACTGTTTAACGATGCAAAAGTAATACAAATCAGGTAAAAAGAAGAATGTTTAAGTGGTTTTAACTCACTTTCCCTGCAATTTCATTGCGTTTTAGGCAATATAATGGAAAATTGGGCACTGTTTTACTATTTCTGATACAATAATAGCAATTCCACTTTCCTCCGCTTCCTGATGGATGGAACTACTTTCCCCTTATAACGGCAAAAGCGGATGTAGTCGTTGTGGATATTGCGGTCGCCGCTTTCTATCTTTTGAATGAGACGGCTCTTGGGGTGGTCGGCGTTACCCATGAGGGTGCCATAACCGACGTTATAGGCAAGGGTGGCAAGAAGAAGGCTGTCCTTGCCGTAGGAGCGGAACATCTTGCAGAGCTTGCGGAGGTCACGGCGAAGCAAGGCATCGGCTTGCTTTCGGGTGAGTGGCAGACGGAAATGTTCGCCAGGCTGGATGCGGTGGCCATATCCGATATAGGGATGATCCCGGGCATGGTGTAGCCCCTCAAAGAACTTGATGCAACAGACTGCCCGCTCAAATGGGGGCAATTTATAAATGCCGTGACTCTGTGCGGGAGCCACGGCAATGGTGAGGACGAATGTGATGATGGTTATAATGATTCTCAATGCTTTGGATGATTACTGTTAGGTGAGTGTGCGAAACTGCTGTATCTCCTTGATCATGGCTTTCACGTCCTCCCCAACCTGAACGAAGTTCTTGTAGAGGATGCGCTCACGCTCTTCCTTGCTCTTGAACTTATAGAACTTTGGGAGAGGGACATACTCCGATTCCTCCTTCTTGATTTCCGCCATGTCGAAGTCGGTCTTGCAGTAAAACTTGGAGGTCTTGAACTCCTCGCTTTCCTGAATGTTCATCGAGCCGTTCATGCCGATCTTGGTGGCAACGAAGTCACGGGCGGTCTGTCCACAAATCCAACCTGTGGGCATATCGGAGATTTTGCTTGCAGGCACGAGGCTGTCCATGTTCTCATTGAGATTGATGGAAGTCTTGTCACGGTCGATGGTCACGCCTTTTTTGAGCTGCACCACCTTGCCGAAGATGTCACTCGACAGCCATTCGAGGGTTTCCTTGGCACGAGCCGAACCGCTCACCACATTGCCTACGGTGGTGATGATTTTCTGCATACCCACCTTCCCATAGTCGGCTTCCAACTGCGGCAGTTCCTGAAATCCCAAGGCGACGCTAACCTTATTGCTTCGGGCTGTACCAATCAGTCGGTCTATCTTGTGGAAATACAAGGTCGGCAACTCATCGACGATGATGCTCACAGGCACGTTTTTGCCTTGTCCTGTATTCACTCTCGTTACAAGGCGGTTGAGAATCAAGGCATTCAGCGCACCGATGATGCTCTCCATCTCAGGGTCGTTGGCAATGAGCAGATAACTTGGGTTCTTCGGGTCACTGACCTTCAGGTCGAAGTCATCGCCGTCCTTGTGGAATATCCAGTACGACTCTTTGGTGGCAAGACGGGAGGTATAGACACGTAGCGTACCAATCATTCCTTCGAGTTGTTCCATGGCTTTGTTGGCAAAGGCGGTTTGGAACGGACCCAGCAAGGGGGCTACCTCGTTGTCAGTTTGTAGCACCTCAAAGATGGTCTGATAACTCTCGTTGAGGAACGACAGGATATGAGGCATATCTGAGTATTTGCCCAACCAATAGGCGGGCTGCACCTCCATGCCCGAATGGTCGAACACCCGTCCTGTGGGTATCAGCCTTTTCGTCTTTGGGTCTTCACGCCGCTCGGCAATCAGCATCTTTCCGTCCTTGTCGTAGGGCTCCTTGCCGTAGTTGCAGAAGAAATAGATGCAGGCGGCAAG
>JAXEKN010000055.1:0-165988 GCA_034101015.1 Prevotella sp. | reverse complement strand
ACTGTTTTCTTGTCACGTGTGGGAAAATCCAGAAGACATGACTCTTCCCCGAAACCATCACTTACTGAACCACTCATGTCAGCAGTGCGATTGTCACGTTCATCAAGATAGATGTGAAGCTCAGTTGTGTACAACACTTCGGTGTCCTGTGTCGGAACCTCAGCGAAATCAGCCACCTCAAAGTATTCCAAAACACCTGTAGGAAGGAAATATGAGGCAAGGCCTTCATAAATATTTATATTGCTGCTACGATTCATGATGCAATGGTAATAACTTTTCTGCAATCATGTACCATTTAGCAATATGTTTTTGGGTTAGCGACTGTACACACTCCACAGGGTTTGTCGGTTGCGCCCAAAACAACCCTCTGTTGATTTTGAAGGAAAGCCATTTGCTACATCATAGTGGAATCTTATTCCGCGAGGGGCAACATCACCTCCTACACCCGGTTTTCTCCAACGCTCATTCCCTTTGGGCGCATTAATAGGATATTCTCCTTCAGGGATACGTGCTCCAGAATTAACCTTAGTACTTGCTTCGCCTCCTGGTGTCACAAAATATCCTGTGCCACCATCTTTCGCACCTGAGATATGATAAACTCCCAACGTATAATTTTCTGTAATGTCAAGGTTAAGCGCATTTACTCTTTCTCCGTATTCTCCTTCAGAAAAAGTAAACGTTCTTGTTGTTCCATCAACTGTTACATTAAAAACATCATCGCCTTTTGCCATGATGGGTTTGTCAAATATCCATTTTCCATTAACATTTGATATGTTTACAGTATCTTTTCCATCATAATCTATTCTTCCAACCGGGTCACCAGCGCAATAAGCATACGGACTTACGTCATAATACTTTTCGCACAGCGGGTCCATCACATGCCATCGGCCTATGGCAGCATCGTTGTGCCTTGCTCCGTGGTCATACCAGTCAAGACCGTGCATGCGGTCGAGTTCCTTGCCGTTGTACTTGTATGGCTGGACACCGCCGTTGGTGCTCTCGGCAAAGAGAGCACCGTATGGGTAATAGTGGTTGACCTGCTTGACCGTAGCGTTTTCATCTACGACAACCCTCACGTTTCCCTGATGGTCGGTGAGATAGGCATGATATATTGGTGTGCCGCCGCTATAGTCCACACAACCGCCTTCAATGAGAATTCTACTTAATTCACCGTCTTCGTAGATTTTGTTGCCTACATAGTCGATGGTGTGCGTCTCGGCTATTGCAGTGGGGGCGGAGCTTGTCGGCGGACCAGAGGCAAGAAGTCCGGCATAGCTTGTCTCGTATTTCACCTGAAGCTTCGTGCCGTCGGCTGAATACAGATAGGTGGCACGGCTGCCATTCTCGTATTCTATCCTCGACGGAAGGTTCATCGTGTTGTAGATGATGCACGATATGCCCTTGTTCCTGTCCTTGGTCATGTTGCCGTTGGCATCGTATTCATACCCTGTCGTCTGGTCGGCTCCGTCAATGAAACCGAAGAAGCCGTTATAGGTCGGGGACGAGACATTGTCGGAAACTTTTGTAAGCTGATTTCCGTCGTAACTGTATGTTAGCTGGTTCACCTTGCCCCATGTGCCGCCGTCCTGACGGCCGTTGTACTTTGGTGTGCTGCCGTTGTAACTCTCCTGATAGTAAAGAGTCTCTCTGAATAGGTTGCCCGTGGAAAGGCTTTTCAGCGACGACTGGATATTATATCCGTACTGTGTGTTCAGGGAGGTCTTTCCGAATCTCTGGCATGCGCTGAGTCTGCCAAAGGTGTCGTAGGTGTTATGCAGCAATCGGCGTTTGCCGCCGCTGCCAATGGTATGGTCAACCGTCAGCAGTCGTTCGGCATAGTCGTAGGAATATTCCGTTAGTTCCTGAAGGTCTGACACCGCTTCCGAAGAGTGGTTGGAGCGCACCTTCAGCGGCTTGCCCGTAAAGGTGTATAGGGTATAGACAATGTCGCTTCCGCCTTTGGCATTTGTGGAGCGGGACTGGACTACACGCCTACAATAGTCATAATAATATGCGGTATGTACAGAACCATTTATTCCTGTGTCGTCGCCATAGGCAACCGTCCTGCCTGTCAGTAGCCCCCGTCCTGCATTGGCATCCCTTGAGGGAAAACCCGACGGTGGAGATGAATATGACAATGAGGTGGGTACACCGTTCTTGCCTATGAAGGAATAGTTGTCGTAATAGAAAATCTCATGGAAGGCCGGGCTGCTGAGGGTCATGCCTGAGATGGAATAGCCATAGTTGGAGGAAGCCGAGGGTGAGGCATAAACAAACACACCGTGGAGAGGTTCCGACGAGTAGCTATAGCTATTCTTGCATATACCTTTTAGGCTGGGTCGTCCGAACTTGTCGGGGATAGTGAACATCCATTCACCACGGCTGCGCTGCACTCCGTCCTGCGAGAGAATGCAGTTGCCTGCGGCATCGTATATGTAGTATATTGGCTCACAACCCGGGAGCTTCTTGTAGGTGCAGCGATGGGCATCGTCATACTTGTAGATATATGCGTATTTTTGTATATGGCTATCACTTTCGCTTAAAGTGTTTTTATGGTTTGAATAATATTCCGCAATGGCAGTGTAACTTGACGGGGCGGGCAAGACATAGCACAAGTCGCTGCGGCAGTTATAGCAATAGTAAGTGTATCCGCCAGCATCCTTTACCATCTTAAGCCTGCCGGCATAGTCCTTTATCTCAAAATGCCACACTCCATCCTCGTCTGTAGTCTTGTCACTTACGCAGGATTGCAGACCGTTGATGTTGACTGTACCGTTATCAGTTACCCTGAAGTTGACAACAGACCCTGCCATAGAATGTTCTATGAGGACTTTCTTGCCTGACGTGTGCCATTCACTGCCAGCCTTTGTCATACCAGCCACTTCTCCATAAAGAAGAGGGTCATAGTCTGATTTTTCCCATGCCCGGGTGTCGCCATACTGAGAACCAGACGAACTCTTTATCGTAGAGGGAACCGTATAGGCTGTGAAGGTCTTTACCGGAAGCCAATGGGCGAAAACACGGCGATAGGCATCATATTCAACGAGAGACACAAGGTTCTTCCTGTCGGGTGTAACCCCAACATCCACTTTCTCTACGATGTCACCCAACCCGTTGTCATACTCGCGGTGTTCTATATATGAAGCTTCGTCCGGTGACGTGTAAGTGCGCGACACCACGCAACTTCCTTCCTGACCGCAGGATGGCATTACTCCTATAATGGGCAGAAGGGCAAATGCAAACACTCGAAACAGAAGACTACAGGTCAAGACCTTAATACGGGGCTTAGGCCGCACACATAACCATGAAAATGTATTTTTGTTCATATCCAAAAGAAATATATTCATAATATCTGCCGCAAAGTTAGCAAGTTTTAAAAATATAACGGCTGAAAAACATTCCAATTATGTTGAATATTGTTTCATATATCGGCAATGATATTGAGAATATGAAATTATACGTGTTTTTACTGATTCAAGATGTATTTTGTGGATTTTGACGGGACTTTATTGGAGTTTTTAAAACCGTTTTAAGGGGCTTTTTAGCAATAAAAAATGAATTTGCAATTTGCAATATTTTGGGGTTATTCCATTCCTTACTGAGATGATATTTATGATAAAATGTACTGATATTTAACAGTTTACATTGAGCATTAAAGTTAGGCACAGAAGCAAAAATATTGCAAATTGCAAATTCGCATTATTTTCGAGTTGTGTCAGAAAGGTGAAAAGGTGTCAAAAGACAGGAAAAAGTATATGAAGAGATAGTGACAAGGCTATGACTCCGCTATAAGTCCGCTATTTCTGGCTTTGGAAGCGGAGGTAGAGCGGATGGAAACTGCGGCTGGGGTAACATGAAAAAGACCCCGCAGCAAAACTGCGGGGAATGGTGGCTGGCTGCACATAAAAGGACAGACTAAAGGCGGAAATTATTACGCGTATTTCCTATTTCTCCGCCACACACTCCATCTCAACGAGCCATTGGGGACGGCAGACGGGGGCGTGGACTATGGCCCTGGGAATGTCAGGATAGATCTGAGACATCATGCGATTGACGAGGTCGTAGTCGGAGAAATCACGGAGATAGACAATGAAATACTTGATGTCGTGCATGGTGGCACCACCGTCGGCAAGGAGTGCTCCGATGTTCTCAAGCAAGCGGGCAGTCTGCTTGCGTATATCTCCAAGATAAACCACTTCGCCAAGATTGTCGATGCTCGCAGTGCCGGAGATATAATACAATAAGGTGGAAGGCAATTGTAATCGGGTGCCTCGCTCGAAAGCCACTCCATATTCATGGGTGGGATTGAGATGGTCGAGAGCCTGAAGATATTTCTTGTCGGACTCCTGAATGTGGGGATAAGTGAGGAAGTCGATGGCCACACAGGCAGTGCGACAGTCGGTACGCCCACCAATGCCGGTGGATGCTATGAAATGTGTGTCTGCGGAGAGGCCCTCGCGCGCAAAGATGTCATTACGTGCCTTGACCACACCGGAATAGTTGACGTCGATGTCGGCCACGTATATCCATGTGCGCACAAGGTGGGTCTTCATGTCGAGTCCCATATTGCGTATGATGGAGATATACTTCTCGAAGAGGGCAATGGTCTGGACATAGGAGTTGAGTCCGCGAGTCTCGGAGTCGGAGAGTCGCAGGCTATGGAAGAGTGCGCCATTGTCGGTGTCGGCAGTCATTAAGAGCAGCATGATCTTCGAGCCGTCGGCAGGCGTCTGTTCCACCTCGGTGAATGGTTGTGACGAAAGGATATTGCGAAAGAGGTCGCTCTCGGCGAGCAGCTGATGCTGGTTTTGGGCATCGCTCAGGAATATCTTGGTATAACGGAGCGAGCGTCCTTGCGTCTGTTCAAGTTCGAGCCAGTCGCCCACGAGCATCTCGAGTTCGGCGAGACGCTCAGTGAACGAGCCTCGAAGCGTAGGAGTCAGTATCTTATAGTTGTTCATTATCTTCGTTGATGAGTTGCAGGAGTCTCTCGACAGCCTCTTCCTCGGGAATGTTCTTTGCCACACATTCCTTGCGGCGGTAGAGTGAGATCTTTCCACGTCCGGCACCAACATACCCATAGTCGGCATCAGCCATTTCTCCCGGTCCGTTGACTATACATCCCATAATACCAATCTTCAGTCCCTTAAGATGTGCCGTGGCAGCCTTGATACGGGCGATGGTGGTGCGAAGGTCGTAGAGCGTGCGGCCACATCCGGGACAGGAGATATACTCGGTCTTGGTGGTGCGCAGGCGCGCAGCCTGAAGTATGCCGAAGGATGTTTCGGCAATGTCCTTTACGGCAAGGTCGCCATCGTTCATGAGCCAGATGCCGTCGGTGAGTCCGTCGAACATCAAGGCACCCATATCGGCGGCAGCCTCAAGTTGGAAGTCGGCCTTCTGCTCCTGTGTGTGGCGATAAGCCTGACAGAAGACGACAGGATTGCGGAGTCCGGCACGCATCATCTCATGCACGAGGGCACGCTGTTCGCCAAGCCTGTTCTGATGATGGCTTACGCAAACGACCACCGCCTCGGGATGATTCATGAGACACGAGACATACTCCTCTGGATCGACGCCATACTGCATGACGAGGAACTTGGGTATGAGGGGATAGCCCGAAAGCAGGGGCACGGCATTATATGGGAATATGGGATAGGTGTTGGGAGTGCCGTCCCATGCAGAGAAATCAACTATGTATTTCTGGTTGTCGGGACGATTCTCAGGCAAGTTCTCGCCTACATAAACATAATCAGGAGTGAGGTCAGGATTATACGACGCACTGGCCTTGCCCGACAAATCGGAGACGATGACAACAGGCACGTTGGTGCCACCGATGTTCTCGACGCCATCTGTAGTGCGCCGCTCAGGGTGAAGCCAGTCAAACTGTGGCGAAGCCTCAGCTGGAATCATCATGTGTCCGGCACGTCGTGTAATATAGTCAACAAGATGACGGGCGACGGGTATCTCAGCCTCTGGTTCCTCGGAGAGCGACACGCGGATGGTATCGCCAATGCCGTCGGCGAGCAACGCCCCTATGCCCACGGCACTCTTGATACGTCCGTCCTCGCCTTCGCCCGCCTCGGTCACTCCGAGATGGAGTGGATAGTGCATATCCTCCTTGTCCATCTCACTGACCAACAGGCGCATGGAGCGCACCATTACCACCGTGTTGCTTGCCTTGATGGAGATGACAACATCTGTGAAATCCTGCTTCTTGCAAATACGCAAAAACTCCATACAGCTCTCCACGATACCCTCGGGAGTATCGCCGTAGCGCGACATGATACGGTCAGAGAGCGAACCGTGGTTGACGCCTATGCGCACAGCTGTGTGATGCTCCTTGCAGATATTGAGGAAGGGCACGAAACGCTCTTCAAGTCGCTGCAGTTCTGCGGCATATTCCTCATCAGTATATTCCAGATGTCTGAACGTGCGGGCAGGGTCAATATAGTTGCCTGGATTGACCCTTACCTTCTCGGCATATAGGGCAGCCACATCGGCAACATTCGGATTGAAATGCACATCGGCAACAAGGGGTGTCATGATACCCTCGGCACGAAGGGCTGCATTGATATTCTTGAGATTCTCGGCCTCGCGCACACCCTGTGTGGTGAGGCGCACATACTCTCCACCAGCCTCAATGATTCGCCTTGCCTGGGCTACGGATGCCTCGGTGTCGGTGGTGGGAGTTGTGGTCATCGACTGTATGCGTATGGGGTTGTCGCCTCCCATCGGGGTGGCTCCCACGTGATTTACAGACGAATGGCGACGGGAGTAATTAAAGATGTCCATCTTTAAATATTAAAGAATTAAAATATTAAAGACATCAATTCGTCTTGAACTGATACTTCACCTCGGCAAGGTCCTTGTTGGCTTTCTCTATCTTTGCCTTGAGCCCTTCCTTATACTCAGCCATACGGATGGCAAGAGCATCATCCGACAGTGCCATCATCTCTACGGCGAGAATAGCTGCATTCTGTGCGCCGTTCACTCCCACCGTGGCAACAGGTATGCCAGGAGGCATCTGGATGATACTCAGCATAGCGTCAAGACCGTCAAGCATACCCTTGATAGGCACACCGATAACAGGCAGTGTGGTGGATGCGGCAATCACACCGGGTAGGGCGGCAGCCATGCCGGCACCGGCAATAATCACCTTGATGCCACGGTCCTTGGCTGAACGTGCGAAGTTCTCTACTGCGTCTGGAGTGCGGTGAGCCGAGAGGGCATTGACCTCAAACGGTACCTGCATCTCATCCAAAAACTTACAAGCTTTTTCCATAACAGGCAGGTCGCTTGTGCTACCCATGATAATACTTACTAATGGAGTCATATAATTATTATTTTTAAAATTTCTTCAATCTTAAACAAACAATATCGCAAATCCCGTGACACAACCGATGAGAAATCCCACCACCACCTGAGACAAAGAGTGCTGACGAAGTATCATGCGGCTCGTGCCGAGCATACCCGCCACGATGATGACAACACAGAGCCAAAACACGGGATTGAATCCGAAAACCACCGAAAAGGCAGAAATACCGCCAGCCAAACCTCCTATGGCGGCAGTATGAGTACTGATTTTCCACCATACATTGATGATGGAGCAGAATATCTGTATCATCAGCGCCACTATCAGTATGCTCGCCATGAAATGTGGAATGTGCATACTTTCCATAATATATACACATACGAAATAGCTGATGATAGATATGACATAAGGCACCATACGCCTCTCGCGCTGTCCGAGTTCGATGAGTGTCCATTGCTGATGGTGGCGATAAAGGCTGATAAGCAACTGCGGCAGGATGACCGTGAAGATATAGACGATACCAAACACCACCATCTTGTAGGACAATGGCAGCAGGCTCAGGTAGCTGAACGTAAACAGCACCACGAGGGCTACGGTAGGCAAGTAAAAGGGATTGAATATGGCACTCAATACCCTTGCCGCGATAATCATCTTGTTTACTCTCTTCATTTTTTTCTCATTCGCTTGGATGGTATGCCCATCAGTTCACGATATTTAGCCACTGTGCGACGGGCTATGGGATAGCCCTTTGTGGCAAGCATCCGGCATAATGCCTCATCGGACAATGGACTACTTTTGTCCTCATTATCAATTATTTCCCTGAGTACCACCTTTATCTCACGCGTTGACATCTCATTGCCTTCTTCTGTGACATATCCATCAGAGAAGAAGTGGCGCAGCGGGAAGACACCCCACTTGGTCAGGGCATACTTACTGTTGCTGACCCGCGAGATAGTTGACAGGCCAATACCTGTCTTCTCGGAGATGTCCTTCAGTCGCATGGGGCGCAATGAGCTTTCATCACCATCCTCGAAAAAGCGGTGTTGCCACTGGATAATGGCACGCATGGTGACGGTGAGCGTGCGGTTTCTCATCTTCAGTGCATTTATAAACCGTTCGGCAGACTCAATCTTTGTGCGTGCATAGAGCAGGGCGTCACTGGTATGGCGGTTCACATTGTCTTTATCCTGATATTGTTCGAGCAATGACGTGAAGGAGTCGGATATGGTCAGCTCTGGCACCCCCCCATTGTTGAGTGTGAATGTCACCGTGCCATCTTCCTGGGTGTCAACAATAAAATCCGGGGTAATCTGTTCCAGGTTCACTCCTACTGCATCATTAAGGCTCGCCCCTGGCTTGGGATTAAGCCTGCGGAGCTCCTCGTTGACCTCATCTGTCTCGTCGCGGGTCATCTGGAGCTGTTGGCGAATATACACCCAGTTGTTTTTGGTGAAATAATCAAAGAAGTCAGCCACGACCGCCTCCATCCTTCTTGTGAGCAGTGTGACGGGGCGGCGTCTTATCTGCAACAGCAGACATTGCTGCAGCGAACGCGCCCCTATGCCAGCAGGATCAAACTGCTGCAGTTTGTCCACCACAGCATCAATCTCCTCCTCGGAGACATCTATATTATTGTATATTGCAAGTTCATCCACGATATCCTCTGATGACTTGCGGAGCAATCCGTCGTCGTCGAGAGAACCTATCAGGTATTCCATTATCTTATGCTGCAGGTCAGTAAGCTCGGTCTCATTCATCTGTTCTGTGAGCTGGTCATAAAACGACGTGGTCACACCATATTCCATGGTATTCTGTCTGGACGCCTGATAAACCGGCAACTCATCGTCATCATAGTCGCCATAGGAGTCATCGGCATTGCCGTCATTGTGAGATGTCCCGTCATCGGCATCGTATGCCAAAGTCTCGTCATCATCCTCATGCCCATCAGTCTCAAGGGCAGGATTGTCGTTCATCTCGGTATTGATCCTGTCTATGAGTTGTGCCACTGGCAGTTCAATGAGCTTTGCCTGCAACAGTTGCTGCTGGCTTACCGTCTGCACCTGTTTCTGCTCAGTTTTCTGTACTTGCACTTGTCCCTGCATAACTAACCTTTTTTATTATGTCTTCTTTTTGACTGCAAAAGTAATACAATTTACGCTATGAGCAAAATAATTTCACTTTTTTTTCAGCTTTTGAAGTATTCCATGAGCTGTTGTGCATAATTTGCCAGTTCATCAAGGTCCTTGTTTGCATATTTTGACCATACTTCCTGACAAGGTCTGAGCAATGGAGAGAAAATGACCTCCTGGCGGTTGAGGTAAGGGTCGATATACTGATAGACAAAAAGGACATCGGCTATCTTTTGGGCATCGACCTTCATCAACCTGGCCAGCTCGACCACCTCCGGAGTCTCAGGCACCATGGTGATAGTGGTAAGCCGGAAATAGAGGTCGAGGATAAGGATAAGCATCATCGGTGTAAGATTGGGTTCTTCGCTGAGGGGGCGGAAATCACGCTCAAAGGTCTCGTTGACCTCCACACCGTCAAAGAAGTCCTCGGCATTTCCAAATCCTTTCATTTGGCGGAGCAGTTCCACAGCCCTTCGCAACTTGGTGGGGCTTCCGCCGTATGCCCTCCACAGTTTTTCCACGCGTGGGGTTTGCAATTTCTCAACAGCCTCAAGCTTGCCTCTAATCACCTGTGGCGGCACATGTATCTCCAGACAGAGGTCAATCATCGCCCTGCTGTAAAGCGGCTTCATACCAACCGGTTTTTTCAGGTACAACTGCACCACCAAAAGCCAATAATCATCCGTCCAATTATTATTTTTTGCCATATTGCGAAAACTTTTCTTTATTTAGTTTGCAAATATACAAATTTATTTTTATATTTGCAGCCAAATTATGCAAAACATTATGAAAAAAGTGATTTTTATTGTATTTGCCGCCTTGTTTGCGGCAACAGCCCCTGCTCAGACCGTCAAAGACGACCTGCAAAAGAACATCAGATACTCCGCCAGCAACCAAATGGCATACCCCACCCCCACGAAGCCCCTCACACCGGCACCGGAGGGATACAAACCATTTTATATCAGTCATTATGGCA
This sequence comes from Prevotella sp., assembly GCA_034101015.1. Classification (GTDB taxonomy): domain Bacteria; phylum Bacteroidota; class Bacteroidia; order Bacteroidales; family Bacteroidaceae; genus Prevotella. The sequence goes on along the minus strand of JAXEKN010000055.1, from coordinate 155,568 downwards.
GACATGGCTCCCGCTATCTGATCAATCCCAAGGATTATCTCTATCCCTACCATACCCTGCTCAGGGCTGACAGTGCCGGTGTGCTCACCGACCTCGGCAAGGATGTCATCAGAAGATACCGCATCATACTGGAAGAATCAGACAAGCGTCTCGGCGAACTGACTCCGCTCGGGGCGGAACAGCACCGACAGATAGCCAGAAGGATGTATGAGAGATTTCCTGAGGTGTTTCAGGGTAATGTATGGGTTGACGCCAAGAGCACTGTGGTCATAAGGTGTATCCTCTCCATGACCAACGAACTGCTTGAGCTTACCAGGCTCAACCCCAAACTGCGCATACGTCATGACGCCAGTGAGCACGACATGTACTATATGAACCATAATGACAAGCAGCTATATAAACAGAAATGGAACAAGGAGTCAAAAGATGCCTATGAGAAATTCTACAAGGAGAATGTCAACTTTGACTATCCATTGTGCAAAATATTTAATGATACGGCATGGGCATGGAAAAACTGCGACACAAGACAATTCTGCGAGCGACTCTTCCAGACCTGCAACAATATCCAGAATTTGGAGGCCCGGCACAAAGTGACTCTCTACGACCTTTTTTCCGACGACGATATCTACAACTACTGGAGAACAAGCAATATGTGGTGGTATCTCGGCTATGGTAACTCACGGCTAAACGGCGGACAACAGCCATATATCCAGCGCAACCTGTTGAGACGCATAATACACGAAGCCGACAGTTGCCTGAGACAGCCAGCCCCCGGAGCCACATTGCGTTTCGGACATGAAACCATGGTGATGCCTCTCGTAGTGCTGATGGGGCTCAACGGATATGACCTCGTCACCGACGACTATGCCCATTTGGAACAAAAAGGCTGGGTCAACTACCGTATCTTCCCGATGGGTGCCAACATACAAATTGTCTTCTATCGCCGCAACACTGGCGACAGAGATGTCCTTGTCAAGGTATTGCTCAACGAGAATGAGGCATCCCTGCCGATAAAGTCGAAGACTGCACCATATTATAAATGGAGCGAAATGAGGGAATATTTCATCAAGAAACTGTCGCTCTACTCCGACGGCAACTCGCCAGAGTCCAACTCCGACCGATGAGACAACTCATTGGCAGCCTCCTCAAGAGCATTATACCACTCTTCGCCAAACCGGCGAATGAGCGGTTCGCGCAGGAACTTATACACAGGCAACTGCAACTCACGGCCTTTCTCACGTGCCGCGCGACATACGTCCCAACGATGATAGTTGAGACCGACAAGACCATTCTTCAACTGCACCTCACGTATGGGATAAAGAGCGCAACTTATTGGCTTGCAAAACTTTATCCGTCCCTCTCGATAGGCTTTCTCAAGAGTACAGAAGCAACAACCACCCTCATGGCATGTGAACACACAGTCTTTGCCACCCACAATACTCGTCACAAGGTCACCGTCGCGGTCGGTATATGCAACGCCCTGCTTGTCAATGACACTTTGAGCAGATGCCGACAGCTCATTCCACACCCCGTCGAGAGCATCCTCTATGCCAGCCACCTCGTCGAGGGTTACAGGAGCTCCCGCATCACCTTCCACGCAACATTCGCCCTTGCAGGCATCAAGGTCACAACAAAACATCTCCGACAATATGTCGGTGGTGACCAATACATCGTCAATCTGAATAATCATAATATATCGTCTGTCCGAACAGTCATAAAGAATCTTGTCACCAATCAATTGGTGTTATTCCGTTTTCCTCCAAATAGGCATTACAGCGGGAGAAATGATGATTGCCAAACCATCCGCCACGATTGGCTGACAATGGCGACGGATGCACCGACTGTAATATCAGATGGCGGGAGCCATCTATCAGAGAAGCCTTGCTACGGGCATATCCGCCCCATAGAATGAAGACAATATGCTCGCGATGAAGGCTAAGGGCCTTGATGGCAGCATCGGTAAACTGCTCCCACCCGCGGCGCTGATGGCTTGCGGCATGATGCGCACGCACGGTGAGAGTGGCATTGAGCATAAGCACACCCTGCTCCGCCCAGCGAGTAAGATTGCCCGTCATCGGCATGGGTTTTCCCAAGTCTTGCTGTATCTCCTTGAAGATGTTCTGAAGAGACGGAGGAAAGGCTACTCCATCACACACGGAGAAACTCAATCCGTGGGCCTGACCTGGTTCATGATAAGGATCCTGGCCGATTATGACCACCTTCACCTTGTCGAATGGACACAGGTTGAAGGCATTAAATATCAGTCGGCCAGGAGGATAGCAGGTTCCCTGATTGTATTCCTGACGGACAAATGCCGTGAGGTCGATGAAATACTGTTTGTCAAACTCACCGCATAGCTCGCGGCGCCATGATTCTTCTATTTTCACATCCATATCACATCACATCTGGCTCTCGCCCTCTACATATTCACTCATGAAAAGATGCTCACCGTCCCATACAATGTATGAGAACTGAGTAATCCAGTCGCCAAGAACCATCATCCTCACCTTCTTCGACAACTGCAAGTCAATCTCGACATGCCTATGGCCATAAATGAAATAATCCACATTAGGATGGGTTTTTATATACTCCTTGGTATATAGCACAAGATGCTCGCGGTTCTCCCCCATATAAGGCGGTTCCTCGTTGTTGTTGCGCTTCATTCGGCTATGCTTTGCCCATGTAAGGCCAAGCCACATGCTCCACCGTGGATGAATAGTGGAGAACATACGCTGGCATATACGGCTGTGAAACAATGCTCGAAGAAACTTAAACTTGCGGTCGGGATCTCCCAGTCCGTCGCCATGTGCCAATAGGAATATCTTGCCGTATATCTCAGTGGTCAACGGACGTGTATGCAGGATAACACCACATTCCTTCTCAAGGTAGTCATAAGCCCAGATATCATGGTTGCCAGTAAAATAATGCACCTCAACGCCCAAGTCCGTGAGTTCAGACAACTTGCCCAAAAAGCGCGTATAGCCTCTTGGCACGACATATTTGTATTCATACCAAAAGTCAAACATGTCGCCAAGGAGATACACTGCTGCCGCCTTGTGCTTAATACTGTCAAGAAATCTCACCAACCGTCGCTCGTGCATACGGCTGTGGTCGATGGCAAGCGAGCCCAGGTGGGCATCAGACAGAAAATACACGTTTTTCATATCAATCGAATCCAAGTTCCACTTTAGCCTCCTCCGACATCATGCTCTGATCCCATGTCGGTTCAAACACAAGGTTGACTGTGGCATTATTCACACCCTCCAAGGAGTCAACCTTCTGCCTGACATCCTCAAGTATGAAATCGGCTGCAGGACACGAAGGAGCAGTGAATGTCATGTCGATATCCACATCACCGCTTTCCTTGACGTCAATCTTGTATATGAGTCCAAGATCGTATATGTTCACAGGAATCTCCGGGTCATAGACAGTCTTGAGCACATCCACGATCCTCTCTTCCAACTTTGTCTTTTCTTCTGCTGTCATAACGGTATCAATTATTTCTTTCTGCAAAAATACGCAAAATCGGCGGATATACCAAATATTCCGCCGTTTTTTTTGCTTTTTTATTTGAAAGTGAACCTCAAACCGAGGTTTAAACTGAAATTCGTGGGTTTATGCTTATAATAATTGTCAATATTGGAATTGTTGTCGATATAATGCGTGACCCCCGGTTCAACATAAATCCCGGCATTTCGCATGAAATTATATTCCACTCCGGCAGCAGCATTAAGCGACCATTGCATGCCGCCTTCGCGGACATCCTGAGCCTTGTTTTCTTCCGCCCCATTCATCACGCCGACAGAGACCTTGCCACTGACGAGTTTCTGCATTTCACCTCCAGCCGTGAGATACAGTTTCAAGTTCTTGCCTGACAGCAGATTATAGCTTGCGGCAAGTGGGATACCAACATAATGCAACTTCTGCACTCCGCTGCCACTATTCTTACCTTCAGAATAGTCGAAGTCCGACCGCAGATAGCTATAAGTCAACCCCGACAACACACTCCACCTGTCGTTGATACTGTATTTCACGCCTATTCCCACCTTTATGGGATGGTCGTGGTCATAAGTGACGGTTCTCGGATTACTCTCTGCCAGGAAATCAAGAGACCCAGCCCTGAATTCCTCCGACACGGCACCATAGGGTTTGCTCATGACCGGGCTACTGGACACACCTCCCGCAATACCATTTGACCCGTTACCTGTTGTGGCATTCTGCATATATACAGCAGCAGTCAGCTCACCGCCCAAATCTGATTTTCGCCTCCGGGTGTCTTCGCTGCGCTTTTTCACATATTCACCTCGGTTTTTTGCATTTTCACCGCTCTTGTATCTATCATATATGACTGTTTCCGGATTTTCATCCTTGACATCAGAAGTTTCCTTCTCACCGACGTTTTTGCCGGTCATAGAGGATAGTTCATCATTGTTGTCGTTATTAGCAAGGAGCTCTTGATGGTTGGTGATAATTGGCATCTCGTGGCTTTTCGCTCTTTTCTGGTTATTTGCCAGTCTTGCCTCCAGATTTACCTTTAATATTTCCTTGACGGAATTTCCGTTGGTTTCATGTTTTGTATTGACATCCATTGTTTGTGCTGTCTGCAACATCTCTGTCGCAGAGTCAAATCCACGGAACAATATTCCAGTCCCTCCGATGAGAATCAAGCCCACGGCAGCGGCAGCTATTCTGCGCCCCCAAACGATGCGCATCGAAGTCCGGCGCTTTTTGGCAAGGGCACTATCTATGGAGTCCCAAGCCAATTCCGGGACGCTCATCCCGTGACCGTCCAACTTATCTTGAAATTGCTGTGTCCATTTATCGTTCATATCCTTTGCCTTGATTTTGATTTATACTCCTTGATTTGTTTTGCCAGCAAGGCTTTGGCGCGATGCAGCTGAGATGCCGACGAATCCTCCTTGATGCCCAGCAGGCCGGCTATCTCCTTATGGCTCTTTTCCTCAATGACATACAGGTTGAATACGGCCCTATAGCCATCAGGCAGCCTGCGTATCATGTCGGTGATGACATCAGCCGGTATGTCATGTATGTCGGGTGGGTCGGCCGATGTACTGTCGAATGCCGTATCATCAGGGATTGTCCCGGAATCGGCGAAGATTTGTGTTTCTTTCTTTTTTTTACGAAGGAAGCCAAGGGCATGGTTTATGACTATGCGTGTTGACCATGCCCTCAGCGACCCTTTTTCATGGTATTCGAATGTATTGATATTAGAAATAATGCTTAACAAAGATTCCTGGATGACGTCCTTCACGTCATCGTCAGCGGCAATATATCTTGAACAGACAGCAGTGAGCTGAGGGCCGAAAGTGGCATAGAAGTCGCGCATCGCACGGTTGTCTCCCCTGCGAATACCTTCGGCCATCTGCTTTTCACTGTCGTTCATCTAATTTTAATCTTTTCTTGGAATATATTTGAATTTGGCTGTTTTCTCTCCTGAATATGATTTCCACTTCAAGGTGATTTCTATAGGTTTGTCTCCCTCGTTGAAACAGTCGTCAAGTCGGAATGCCACCATGCCGTCAGCCACCTGTCCATTGGTGTCGCCGTTGGCATCGTGGAAAAATTCCACTGTATAAGGGTCACCGGAATCGGTGCGGTGTACGAGGGTTACCCTGTGCTTTGTATTGCTTCCCCAACGTGTGCGGAATCGGATGTTCATATATCCGTCCTCTGCCACTGTCTCCCAACTGTTTACAACCTCCACGGGGTCATCGCCATATTCTCCCGCCATGTTCTCCACCATGGGGTCCATCTTCTTGGTGAGTATGGTGTCGATGGTGAGGATATTGGCTGTATATTCAGGCGGGAACTTGCTTGAAAACATTACCTCCTCGAATTCGTTATAGCGGATATATGCCCTCAACTCCTTATTCTCGTATGGATGAGAGGCGATATTTTTCGCATAAATCACAGTTGAGTCATCCAACTGCATAAACCACTTCGCACCCTCTGTCTGAGGAGCCTTCAGCGTCACTGTGGCGAGAGAAAATGCCGGATAGTCGTCATCATCATCGTCACACGACTGCAGTGTGACTGCAGTCAGAGCCACTACCATGAGCAGCATCATTGTCTTGAGTCTTTTCATGCTATTAATCATATTATTTCCTTTTTTATGTTTACTTACACCATGTAAATACTGGAAACAACGATTTCTTGCATCCCCAAAAACTAAAATAAGTTAAATTTTTCCTTCTTCGCTATATGAGTAGTATCCGCCGTCGGTGATGATGACATGGTCGAGAAAATATATGCGCATTGTCTGGCATGCATCTTTGGTTTTCGTGGTGAGCTGGTCGTCATAACTGCTTGGACGGCAGTTGTTGCTCGGATGATTATGGCAGAGGGCTATTATGGTGGCATTGTTGAGCAGGGCATGCTTTAATATGATACGCACATCGACGGCAGTTTCCGTGAGTCCTCCGTGTGACAGTCTCACCTTTTTGATGAGCTTGAAATTCTGGTTCATCAGCAGCACCCACGCTTCCTCCACGTCGAGGTCCTGCATTATGGGGTGCATCTCCTCGTAAATGGCAAGCGCAGAGTTGAGCTTCACCCTTTCCTCTGCTTTTTCCATCTGCCGGCGCTTTCCCAGTTCACAGGCTGCCAGTATGGTGATAGCCTTAGCCGGACCGATGCCGTTGTATTCGCAAAGTTCGTTGATGGTTTTCTTGCCGAGTGTATTGAGATTGTTGTTGCAGTCGCCAATGAGTCGTTTCATCAGATCGACGGCACTCTCCTTAGCTGAACCGGAGCCTATCAGGATGGCGAGCAGTTCGGCATTGCTCAGCGCCTCTGCTCCGAGTCTCTCCAATTTCTCGCGAGGCATGTCGGCCTCATCCCAGTTTTTTATTGACAGTTTCACTTGTAAAACGTTTTTTCAAATGCTTGAAACTCATCTTTCTTCAGTATGCAACGTCTCCACCATGCCTGGATAAATCCAAATCCATATCCCGTCAGTTGTACGAAGGCGGCACCGATGGATATAAATCCGATAGGCAGGCTCTTGTTTTGTATTGCAGAATCGATGAATATGAGCAATGAATAGAGTAATATGGGGCTTATGGCACCAATGACGAGATAATACCATGAATAGAAATCTCCGGGATGACCATAAACCATCATCACCCTGCCAAAGCAAGCCACGAGAAAGAGTATAATTACCCCAACGGTGAATACCATTGGCAATAGATGTACCAGTTTGAGCGACTCGGGGTATTTCTTATATAGGTTTACGCGCGCGATACCACTATTATAAACTTGCCGGAAGAACTTGCGCATGTCAGTGCGCCGCTTATGCCACACCCATGCATCTGGAAACAGCCGGCAGCGGCATCCAGCCTTGAAAATGCGTATTGAAAAGTCGATGTCCTCGCCAAAGCGCATCTTGGAAAAACCGCCAAGACGCATATAGACATCCTTGCGGATGCCCATATTGAATGAGCGGGGATAGAACTTGTCGAGCTTCTTCTTGCCGCCACGGATGCCACCGGTGGTGAAGAAGCTGGTCATGGAGTAGCTGATGGCCTTCTGTGTCTCGGTAAACGAATCGTGCGCACGGTCAGGCCCACCAAAGGCATCCGCCGGTTCACGCCTAAGTTCATCATCCACTGCCTTTAGATAACCCTCGGGCAGAACCACATCGGAGTCGAGCACTATGATATACTCTCCCTTGGCCCTCTGCGCACCATAGTTGCGGCTCTGCCCCGGGCCTGAGTTATTCTTCATGAAGTATCTCACATCAATCTTTCCGACATACTTGTCGCACACATCCTTGCATGGTCTCTCCGAGCCATCTTCCACGATGACCACTTCAAAGTCCTTTAAGGTCTGGCCTACAAGACTCTGCAACAGTTCGTCCACCTCATCGGGGCGGTTGAACACCGGAACGATAATAGAATACTTCAAAAGAACCTTAATTATTTTATTCTTTAATTCTTTAATTTCTTTAATTTCTTTTGAAAAAAGAATTACTCCTTAACGCGGCTGAGATAGCTGCCGTCGCGAGTGTCCACCTGAATCAGGTCGCCCTCATTGATGAAGAGAGGCACACGCACTTCAACGCCAGTTTCGAGAGTGGCGGGCTTTGTGGCGTTTGTGGCTGTGTCACCCTTCACACCTGGCTCGCTGTGAGTCACGCGGAGATTGGTCTTCACTGGCATTTCAGCATAGAGGATAGTACCGTCGGTAGTGTCGGTGACAACCTCAACGATGTCGCTCTCCTTCATATATTCCACACCGATGACAAGGTCATTGGCGATAGGTATCTGCTCAAATGTCTCCTGATTCATGAAGATACGTCCTGTGGGGTCTTCATAGAGATACTGATAGGGGCGACGCTCGATGCGCACGTCCTCGAGTTTGAAACCGACCTGGAATGTGCGGTCAAGCACACGTCCGTCTGTCACATTCTTCAACTTTGTGTTCATTACAGTGTTGCCTTTACCTGGCTTTCTGTGCTGGAAATCGATGCAGACCCAAATGCCTCCATCCATGCGGATGCATGTTCCCTTTTTAATGTCTTGTGAATTAATCATAAACCTTAATTATAATGTATTTTACGTGATTTCGGGTGCAAAGTTACTGTTTTTTCCGTAAAAAACATAAAAAAAACAGCTAAAAATCATTTTTTTCTTTGATATTTCAAAAATTATATGTAATTTTGCACCCCAAAGTGTAGAAAACAACAATAAAAATAGTAATAAAGTAATGAAAAGAACATTTCAGCCGCACAACAGAAGAAGGGTCAACAAGCACGGTTTCCGTGAGAGAATGGCTACCAAGAACGGTCGCAGGGTATTGGCATCACGCCGCGCCAAGGGCCGCAAGAAGTTGACAGTATCCGACGAAAACCACGGCAAGTAATTTGATCCGTTTGGCTTTTTGGTTATTAATCAATCAGGGGATAAACACCATCGTAGTGTTTATCCCCTGCTTTTATTTCTACTTGAATACTTTTCTCACGTTCTTACCGTCCTTGACAATCACAAGCCCTTTCGACGATTTGACGCCTGCGACATTATAACTGCGTATATTGCCTTGGGGTGTATTGTCAGCCTTGACACCATCAATAGCCGTGTCGATGGTGAAGTCATCATCGAATGTTGCATTACCAGCCCCATCCGTGCGCAGCGTATAATACATCACTCCGCCAATGGTGCGTATGGGCTGCCATTCCACATCTCGCTGGTCTTTTGTGCCGAGATAGACATAATATATTGTATTGGGGTCAAATGAGCAATTGGACAACTGTGTGGATGTAGCTCCAAGTCCGGTGAAAGCCTCAAAGCTATAGTCCTGATTGTTGGTGAGACTGATAAAGCCAACCTCGCCATTGTCAGCTTTCTCCAATACCAATGCTATCTGGCCGGTGAATTTCTCCTTGTCAAAATTGTAAATACCCTCTGGCAATACGATGCTTAGCGTGTTGGCATTAGCATTGTATTTGAGCTGATAGGGTTTTTCTGTGATCCAATTGCTTCTGAAAGCATCAGTTGACAACTTATGAGGATGAGCTGTCACCAGACCGACATTATAAGTAAATCCGTATTTGGAGCCCTTGAGAAGGTCCATGGCATAATAACCATTGTCAACTCCCATCCATCCCCACTCGATGGCCACCAGTCCGTCCTCGTCCCAACCGTGGCCCACGAAGATATGACCATAGCCGTTGTTGGGGTCAGTGCCAAAGAGAAGCACAGGATAGCCAGAAGCCAACTCACGATGAACCATGGTGTTCCATTCATGTTCAGAATAGAAGTCCTTGAAATACATGTTAGTGCCTTCCGTGGCATATCCGAAATTGTTGACCAAGCCTCTTGGCACACTGACATTCTCGGCCGCACTCGCTGCTCCATAAATCATGCCGACGGCATATCCGCAGTCGCGCAGCAGTGAACCGATGGCACGGCCTTCGGAGGGCGAATAAGAGGCATATCCCATATCGTTCATCGTGCCGTCCTTGCTAAACTGTCCGTAGCGGTCCTTGAAATTCCATGTGTATGTGGAGTTGACTGTCTCATATCTATAGCTGCTTCCGCCGTCAACACTGTAAGAGCCGCTGAACGAGGCTGACTCCGGATACTTGTGATAGTTGAGTATCTCGGCGATGGAAAGGGCAGCACATCCCACTGCACATTTCACGTTGCCTATCTCCGGGGTATATACGTAGTAGGGCATGGTCTCTTGTCCCCATTCAGTAGTGACCATAGGCTGCACCACGGAAAAAGCCGAAGCCTTGGCGGGAGCCAGACTGGTCTCGCCATCAGCGAGCATGGCCTCCATGGAGCTGACTGTGGCCTGGAGCCACCACTTGAAGCCCTCAGAGTGGCGGTCGGCATCAAACTTGCCGTTGGCATAAGCCAAGACTGGAGTGAAGCGGTCATCGCGGCTGACGATGACAAAGCCGTTGTCGCCATTGGCATACACAGCATAAGTATTCTTGTTTTCCACAATAGACAGTTGTACACGTGAGGAAGCCATGGCACCGGCTCCCGCCACCTTCTTCGCCTTGATTGTGGCGAGGGCTATCTGCTGCATCTCGGCAGCGGAACGCTCCGCCGCCTTGATGCCAGCACTTGCCATCATGGCAAGAAACAATATGAATAGATTTCTTTTCTTCATGACAATTACTTATTTAGGGTTGCAAAACCATTGATGTTAATCTTTCTGTTGTATGGATGATTACGTCTCGAAGCGAAGTTGAACTTCGTGACGCTGGTAATCTCGCGTGGCTTGAGGTTGCTCTCGCCATACTTCCTGGCACGGGCGATGGACATAGCGCGCTCTGCAGCCTGCTTGGCGGGTCCTGTCACCTCAAATGACTCATATCCGATGCTCTCGCCCATATATCCGGATGAAACATAGTAAACGAGCGAGAAGTAATACTCCCCATCCTCATACATGCTCTCGTCAGAGATGCCAAGCTGTGGATATGAGCTTACGTCGCCCACATATACCATGCCATACTGGGTATCATAGAAGCCTGTCGGCTGATCATCCACGACGATTTTTCCGTCAGCGTCCATGGTGAACGAGAATCCGTTCTCCGAGTATGCCCAAGGAGCGATTTTGAACTTGGTCGGGTCTTCATTGGATACATATAGCGTAAGGTCCTTGTCAACCTGGTTCTCTTCCGGTGTACCGAAGAAGAGGGCATAGGTATAGTCGCCGGAGTTGATGGCCTTCCAAGTGAATCCGGAAGCGGCCTTGCACTCGAAGTTGACATAATAGAATCCCACAGCCTCACCGTCGGCATTGTATGCCACGGCAATAAGTGTGTATTTTCCCTCTCTTGCCACCGGCACCATCTTATGTCCGCTTTCCTTGGTCTCGGTGGAGTTGACCACACCCGACACGATGGCCTGGGCTTGGTTGTTGGCCTCAGTCTCAGAGAGATATGAGTCAAATACTGCGTATTTCACCGCGTCAACATCCTCGCCAAGAGTGAAGAGGAACACCTGTCCATAGTTTTTCTCATTATTGAATGAGCCTTCGTCGGTAATGTTGAGCGAGTAGTCCTCAAGGATATATCCGGGAAGCTGTATGACCTCCGGACCGTAGGCGAGACATCCTGCCGACACGATGTATGCAAGGTTGAGCGTGATTTGACCTCTGTCGGGGTCATAGCCCTGCGGGAAATATTCGTAGCCGGCCTCTTGTCCTTGCACGTCATTCCAAAAGTGGTATGCGTCCATGGCATAGATCTGTCCGTATGTGGGATGGGTGTCTCCCGTCCATTGCTTGTCTGCGGTAAACCGGTCGGTGGTTCTGTCCCAATTGACCAGAAGGTCACATTCGTTATACCATCCGTGCAGCAGGAGCTGGGCCTGGTTGGGGTCTTCAAGTGACTCGCGATAGTGGACAGGCTGGTAATATGTTCCGAATCCCAATACGCTATAGTCGTATATGGGCAGTTCGCCGCTGCATATAATGCGTGTGTCGGCATATCCTCCGGCTGCATACTGTGCGAAGCACTCTTCCCACTGGCTGTATGTGGTCACTCCCTCGGGATATTTCCATCCCATGGGTTTCCACTCTGTCCATGGCGAGAACTTCACCGTGATGGTGGCCGAGTCGCTGCCGTAGATGGTGGTCTCGTTCTTCAGTTTGAGCGATATGGGATAGTCCGTATTTGACTTCAGTGAATTGAAGTCGAATGAGATGGTCAGACTGGCCACATCCTTGCCGTTGTCAAACTTCACACTTGTAGGTATATTAAAGATGCCGCTTTCGTCGGTGGCATCGACCTCAATGGTGATTTCACCGTCAGTCTTTACTCGTCTTACCTCCACGTCTATGCTGTTCTGACCGTCCTCAAGATTGAAGTCGGTGGCCATCTCTGAAGAGAAATATGCCTGCGCATTGTCGGGCTTGGCTACCATCTCATAGTCATCAGAAGATGAGCAGGAGGCAAGTCCGGCCATTGCCGTCAGTGCGGCTAACGCCATCGTTATCTTATTGTATATTTTCATTTTTATACGAATTTATGTCGTTGCTGTTAATAATTACCTGGTGCATACACTCCCATCTTGGCCGAATTGACATCGATGGCCATTGTGGGGTCGGGATTGTTGTTGTTCTGTATGGCTCTGTTTGACTGCACCTCTGAGTTGGGGATGACAAAGTTCCAGTTGGGCTTTATGCCCTCGGCGTTGATATAGTAGATATTTGCGGGGGCGTTTGTACCCTCGTAGTACTGCATCACTCCTGGCTGTATGCGCTTTGCTGAGAAGAATGCCACGGCCTCGCCCCAAAATTCGAGTCGCATCTGGTCGAGCACTGCGAGCTGCAAGTCACGTTCGGTGGTTATGTTGGTGGAATAATACGGGTCGCGGTATTTCTTGACCCAGTCTGTGAGCAACGTGACTCCGGTCCCTACACCTTGTGACATTCCGGCGGCCTCAGCGCGCAACAGGTACATCTCCTCAAGTCGCATGAATGGCACGTCGGTTGCAGCTCCCACGGTGTAGTCCTTGTAGTTGCCGTTGGCACAGCGGAACTTAAGAGCGAGATAGTCGGGGGCTGACTCAAGGAAGTCCTCGTCGCGGCATGTCTGATAGTCGCCCTTCTTTCTGTCCGGTGCAAGGAATTGCTTGCGCCTGTAGTCCGACTTGTTCATCTTGTTGAACAGAGAAGCGTCGATGATTGGCTTGGTGAGGTCTGAATAGCTCCATGATGCCTCTGCCGACAGCATACCCGCGAGGTTGCTGAGGTTGTTGAGGTTCTCGGCGGAATAGTGTCCGTACCACATCCATCCGCTTGTAGCCACGGCGAAGGCCGAGTTGGGATTGGTCAGTTCGCCCTTGCTCATCATCTCCGCTCCTTGGGCTTCCGCAGCCTTGATGGCCTTGTCGGCATATTCGTAGGCGAGCATATACTGCTCATCCCACATATATGCCCTTGCCTTGAGTCCATATACCACGGCGAGGTCGGGGGCGAAACGTGTAGATGCCGTGTAGTTGTTCTTGAGGAATATCTCCTCAGCCTTGTCGAGGTCGGCAATGATGAAGTCCATAAGTGTCTCGTGAGACACTCGCGGATTGTTGTGTGCCTGCTTCTCGGTGGTCTCGTCTGTGACGATAGGCACTGTCAGGCCGATCACCTTTGAGCAGTCGGTATAGATATTTGCCTTTGGCTCGAAATACACCATCAGCATGTAATAGTCGAATGCACGATAGGCATAGGCCTGTGCCACATGGTTCTCATCTGTCTGCGACGGACTCTCGATAGCCTTGAAGGTGCGTATGGCGTCGTTTGCACTCTTCACATACATATATAATGTGCGCCAGGGCAGATATGCATAATATCCTGTGCTTCCCATGTTCTCGTTCATGCAGTTGAATGCGCGGAACCAGTCATAGCCTGAATTGGAGCCTCCGGCATACATGTCGCCCATCATCTCCGTGCTGGCTATCATGAACATCGGGTATGACATGTCGGCCTCATGTGTGTTGGTGCCATATACGAGATAGCCCTGGGTCATCTGTGTGGATATACCGTTGATGGAGCTTTCCAGTCCGGCATCCTTTATCTGGCTTTCTATGGCAGACCCGTCGGCAGGCAGTGTCTCCTCGATACATCCTGCGAGTCCCCATGCCGCACCGACCATCATCGCCATGGTCAATATCTTTCTTTTTGTCTTCATAATCTTGGAATTTCTAATTTGTCAATATTACTTGTCGTTTGTCAGAACTGAACCGTCAGGCCTCCTGATATGGTTCGCATCGGCGAATACGTTGTGGCATTCGAGGCTGAACTGTAAGAGAGCCTCGGGTCGAATCCCTTGCGTGCAGAGATATATGCCACATTCTCGCATGCCACATAGATGCGCAGGCGGTCCACCATGAGTTTCTTGGTGATGCTTGCCGGCAGAGTGTATCCAAAGTTGATGTTGTTGATGTTCAGATAGCTTGCCGATGTGAGGAAACGTGTAGATGTGGATGCTGAGTAGAGGTCGCCATACTGGAATCGTGGGATATTCGACGATGTGTTGTCGGCTGTCCATGCCCCGAGCAGGTCTTTGTGGAAGTTGCGTCCGCTTGTTGAGCTCGTAGGGCTTGACATGAATGTGGCGTATGTGCGGTCGATGGTCTTGCCTCCCAACTGGTATGTGCAGTTGACGGCGAGGTCAAATCCGTGGAATCTCACTGATGTTCCGAATCCGCCCTGCCATTTCGGCACTGTGCTTTCCTCGGTGACGTAGTAGTCGGCATCCGAGTAGTCGGTGGTCTTCTCGCGCCCGGTCCATACCGGATAGCCATTTGCGTCGAGCACCCGATTTCCGTCTGCATCTGTCTGATATGTGTTTTTCCACCACATCGACTCACCCGTCTCCGGGTTCACACCTGCATAGTCCTTGATATTCCATGTGTATATGGACTGTCCCTCGGCTATGAAGAAGCTGCCGTTGGAATATCCGTCAATTCTCTTTCCGCCGGCGGTGTAGTAGTAAGATGACTTGTGTTCGTCATCGAGCTTGGAGATTCGGTTTTTGATGGTCGAGAGGTTGAGATTGAAGTCCCACTTGAGGTTGCGCCTGTTCATCAGGTTCACCTGGAAGTCCATCTCGATACCTGTGTTGTAGAGGTCGCCCAGGTTGGCGTAGTACCCTGTATATCCGATTGACGGCGGTGTGGTGTAGGCCATGAGCATGTCGGCAGTGGTGCGGCGATAGTATTCGATGCTACCGGTGACACGCTTGAATATTTCAAACTCCACTCCTGCGTTGAAGTTGGTCTGGGTCTCCCATGTGATGTCCTTGTTGCCTTTCGACGAGAATGAGATACCCACCTGGCCGTTGGAGTTTTGTATGGAATACTGGTCGGAATACAGGAAGTTGTTGATATTGTCATTACCCTGCGAACCGATTGAGGCCTTCACCTTGAGCATGTCTATCCATGATGACTTGAACCAGTTTTCCTTGGATATGATCCATGCTCCGCCCACCGACCAGAAAGTTCCCCAGCGGTTGTCGGGATGGAAGCGGCTTGATGCGTCGCGGCGGAAGGATGCCGAGCCGAATATGCGTGAGTCATAGTCATACTGCACCCTGCCGAGATAACCCTCGTTGTTGTATCTCTGTGTGTATGAGCCTGCGCTCTTTCCGTCAACGATGGCCTCGTTGAGCTCATCGCTGTCGGCCGAGAAGACGTTGGTTTTTGTGGCTGAGAGCACGTATGCCCGGCTGTCATAATATTCATGTCCCACCATTACGTTGACGTTGTGCATGTCGGCGATGGTGGTGGTATAGTTGAGTATCTGCTGGAAGTTGTAGTTGGCTGTGCGGGCATGAGACTTGGAGATATATCCTCCTGTGGAGTCAAACTGTCCGTAGAACTTGTTGTACACGCCCGTGCTGCGGCTCTCGTCGAGATTGTATGCCCCGTTGACGGTGAGGGTCAGTCCCTCCATAAGGTTGATGTCGGCAAATCCATTGATTGAGAAGGCATTGCCCTCAGCATTGCGCTTGTTGAGGAGCACTTCGCACAGCGGGTTGGCATCGGGCATGAACGGACGGTCGCAACCGGCGTTGGTGCCGTTTCCATAGTCGTATATCTTATATCCATTGTCGTCAATCTTCACCGTTCCGTCGGCGTTGCGCACGTAAAGCGGATAGATTGGCGCCATCTGGCTTGTGAATGCCCATATGTTTCCGGTGGAGCCTTCCGAGCCGTTGTCGCTGAGTGAGTTGCTGTCATATCGTGCAAACGACACGTTGGCTCCCACCTTAAGCCACTTCTTCACCTGATAGTCGCCGCGCATACGGGCTGAAAGCCGCTTGTAGTCGCTGTTGTAGGCTATACCCTGATTGTCTAAATAGCCTGCCGAGACATAGAATGTGGAGCGGTCGGTCGATCCGTTGATTGAGAGGTTGTATTCCTGACGGAGTCCGTTGCGTGTGCCTTCATCCTCCCAGTCGTCGGGAGTGAGCAGATACTGCTCGCCCCTGTATGTCACAACGTTGCCCAATGTGGCATTTGGATTGAGTCGGCCGTCATTGCCGATGAGATATTGTCCTTGGGGAATGTTCCATATGTTATATCCCAGACCGCCCTGGTCGGCAGGACCGGTGATGACGCTGTTGGCCTTGGCCCAGGCCTCATTGGCGGTGCTGCCGGTGGAGATATAATAGTTTTTCAGTGCCTCATACTGCATCTCATAATATTGTGCCGGACTATTCACCACGTCATAATGCTGCAGCGCGCGGCTGTTGCTGCCCCACTTGGCGTCGAATGTGACCACGGCGTCCTGGCCTTTCTTTGCCTGCTTGGTAGTGATGATGATCACACCGTTGGCGCCACGTGCTCCATAAAGCGCCGAGGAGGCAGCGTCCTTCAGGACTGTCATGCTCTCCACGTCATTGGGGTTGAGATTGTTGATATCTCCGCTATATGGCGCGCCGTCCACTATGATCAGTGGGTTTAGTCCGGCATTGAGCGAACTGAAACCGCGCACGCGTATGGTGGGCGACGAGCCAGGTCCGCCGTTGGCGGAGGTGAGTGTCACTCCTGCCACTGCTCCGGAAAGGGCGGAAGTGACGTCCGATACCTGTGACTGCTCCAGCTTTTCGGAATTGACCACCTTGGCCGAACCGGTAAAGGCCGACTTTTTTGCCTTGCCGAATGCCACCACCATCACCTCGTCCAGGCTGTGCTGGTCGGGAATGAGCACCACCTTCATGTTGGCGGATGTCATCTTTCTGACTGTTTGCATTCCGACATAGGAAAACTCCAATTCGGTCTTCGTGTTTTTCACCTCAATGGCAAATTCTCCATCAAGATTGGTGACTGCTCCCGCTGTTCCTCCTACCACCTTGACGGTCACACCAATAAGTGGCTCGCCGTCCTCGGAAGAGACAACAGTGCCTTTCACCTTGATTTGTGCCATACCCACTCCCAAACATAGGAACAAGCATGCCAAAAGTAGCATAATTTTCTTTTCCATAATACGATTTAATAAATATAATCTTAAGATGCTGCAAAATTAATACTTTTTATACAGAATACCTAAACTTTTTGCAAATAATTTGTTTTTTTAGATAATATAAATGTAAAGTCGGGTGTGTGTTGCAGTCATCCCGAACAGGAAACCGCCAAGGTCTTTAGTCCCGCTGACAGCCACTTTGAGCGGGGTCAATGCGGACTTTGAGCGGGGTCAATGCGGACTTTGAGCCTGCCCGGAAAGCTCTTAGAGCCTGCCCGATAATCTCTCAGAGTGTGCCAGGGAAGCTCTCAGAGCCTGTCGGCAAAGCTCTTGGATTTGTAGTATTGCCATCAACTTCTTTAGAGATGATAATCTCTTTCTTATTCTTTGTCTATGTCTTAATATTACGCGCGCGGGATTGGAGTGAATCGAAATGCATTCCGACTGCAATCCGATTAAAGTGGAGCCACGGGACATATAAACATGGATTTATGCAGTTTTTTGGCTTTTTATGCAAGAGTCTGAAAAATAATTTGTAATTTTGTGGCCATAAATTGATAATAGTATATAAAACAACCATTATGACGATTGACGACATTAAGACTTTGATAGCCGCCGACGAGTCGCGCACCCTGGAGTTGAAGAAGACGACAGGAGAGCTGAAGGATGCCATGCACACAGCATGTGCATTCCTTAACACCGTGGGCGGATGGCTCATTTTCGGCATTACCCCTAAGTCGCTGAAGATAATCGGCCAGGAAGTGACCGACAATACTCAGCAGGAAATATCCCAGGCCCTTGCGGGACTGGAGCCTATTGTTGATGTCAAAGTTGAATATGTTGACGTTCCGGGTTATCCCGGCAACAAGGTCATAGCCATGCACTTCGACGGATGGGTATGGGGCGAGCACCCGCATACCTACCATGGGTGTCCGTATCATAAAGTCGAGAGCACAACGAAAGTCATGCCACAAGATATGTACGACGAGCGTATCAGGGCCCACAAGCCCCAACAATATTCATGGGAAGGACAAGAGGCCGACGGCGTTTCATTTTCCGACTTAAACGAGAAACATATCAGAGGGTGCATACGCCTTGGAGTTGAAGGTGGCAGGATTCCCGCAAGTGCCATTAGCGCACCGATTGAGGAGACTTTGGCAAAGTGGAAATTATTGAAAAACGGGATACCTACCAATGGAGCCGCAATGCTTTTCTCCGACAACATAGACGAATATCCGCAGTTCAGGTTGAGGATGGCCAGGTTTGCGGGAACCGACAAGAATGAGTTCATAGACAACCAAAGGGCAGAGGGCAGCTTCTTTGACTTGCTTGATGCTGGCATGGCTTTCTTCTTCAAGCATCTTAACCTTAGTGGGAAGATAACGAACCGGAGCCTGCGACGCCAGGAGCAACTTGAGATTCCGTATAAGGCTCTTAGAGAAGCTCTTATCAACTCGCTATGCCACCGTCAATGGGAGAAGTACAACTTAACCAACAGTATAGCCATATACGACGACCGCATAGAAATCGCTAATCCGGGAGTATTCCCGCCACAAATAACTCCTGAGAACATCAAGCAGCCCCATGAGTCATATCCCTATAATCTGAAAATTGCTGAAGCCCTATACAAATCCACATTCCTTGAGAACTGGGGTTCAGGGGCAAAACGTATTATTGACGCATGCAGAAAACAAGATGTAGAGGAGCCGACATGGCGATGGAACAGCGGTTTTGTAACAGTAACTTTCAGACGGCATAAAAAGTATATAAAGTATAAATATCAGAATTATGACACTGTAAATGACACTGTAAATGACACTGTAAATGTCCCTGTAAGTCTGTCGGAACTAAATGATAGACAGCGACATATATATAATGCAGTTAAAAATGGCACAACAAATGTCCCTGTAAATGTCCCTGTAAATGTCCCTGTAAATGATACTGTAAACGCGACAAATCTCGCTATCTGGTTGAAAGTGTCAGAGAAAACCATCAAGCGTGACCTTTCATTTATGCAATCCGCGGGAATAATAAAGCATGTTGGCAGTGACAAGACTGGTCATTGGGAAGTTGTGAAGTAAAAAAAATGTCGTTTTGGAGCAGAATCATAGATACATTTAGTGGAGCAGACTATTCATCGCGCCACACACAGGAAACACCTCGCGATGGTTCCCGATATGCCTTTGTGGATGCTGAGGTGGGGATTAAGGACCATAGGATTCGTGATGTAGGGGCAATCAGGTGGGACGGGGCTGTGTATCATTCTGCCAGCAAGCGGGACCTGACGGATTTCCTGAAGGATGTTGATTTCGTATGCGGACATAACATTATCAACCACGACGCAAAATATCTCTTTGGAGAAGAAACGGGCAAATGGAGGATGGTAGATACTCTGTATGTTTCGCCATTGCTTTTCCCGGAACATCCATATCATCGTTTGCTGAAAGACGACAAGTTGATGAGCGAACAATTGAACAATCCGGTCAACGACTGCGAGAAGGCTCGTGACTTGCTGATGGACGAGGCGGCTCAGTGGGAAAGACTATCCTCGGCTATGAAGACTGTCTTCGCCACGCTGCTCCAAGGCCAGAGGGAGTTTGAGGGCTTCCTCGCATTTGTTGATGCAAAGGCTTACAGTAAAGATGCATTGGCAGAGTTGATTCGCCATGAATATAAAGGCAGGATTTGCGAACACTCCGATTTGGAAAGGATCATCATGCATCAACCTTGCGAACTGGCATACACACTGGCTTTGATAGCCACCACTGGCCATCGTTCCGTCACACCACCGTGGGTGATTCACAACTATCCGAATGTGGAGAATGTCATGCGTACTCTCCGCCATAACCACTGCACAGAGGGTTGTGAATACTGCGACAAAGAACTTGATGTACATGCCAATCTGAAAATGTTCTTCGGTTATGACGAGTTCAGAACCTACGAGGCAGAACCGCTTCAAGAGCGTGCTGTTCGCGCTGCGGTGGAGGGACAATCTTTGCTATCCATATTCCCCACTGGAGGCGGAAAGTCGCTGACATTCCAGCTGCCTGCCTTGATGGAGGGGCATTCTGTTCATGGACTGACTATTGTCATCTCGCCACTTCAATCATTGATGAAGGACCAAGTGGACAATCTGGCAGGAAAAGGCATCACGGATGCCGTCACCATCAATGGTTTGCTTGCCCCTATCAGCCGGTCGGAAGCCATAAGTCGTGTGCTGGACGGAAGTACCTCGCTGCTGTATATTTCACCGGAGATGCTCAGGTCGAATACGTTGGAGAAGATTTTGCTTGCGCGCCATGTAGTGCGCTTTGTTATTGACGAAGCCCATTGTTTCTCATCATGGGGACAGGATTTCCGTGTGGATTATCTCTACATCGGCAAGTTTATCAGCCAATATCAGAAAAAGAAAGGCTGCAGCGAGCCAATTCCCGTTTCATGCTTCACTGCCACAGCCAAACAAAAGGTGATACAGGATATCTGCGACTACTTCAAACAGACACTAAACCTCGACCTTCAGCTATTCGCATCCTCGGCCACACGCACCAACCTGCGTTATTCCGTGATTCATGCCGACACCGACGAGGACAAATACATTAAGCTGCGGGCATTAATCTCCGAATCATCCTGCCCAACCATCGTTTATGTCTCACGCACCAAACGTACGGAAGACCTGGCCGACAAGCTCACGCGAGATGGTTTCACGGCGCTGCCCTTCAACGGCAAGATGAATGCTGAGGAGAAAATTGCCAACCAGGATGCATTCATGAATGACCAAGTGAGAATCATTATAGCCACGTCTGCCTTTGGCATGGGTGTTGACAAGAAGGATGTGGGGCTGGTCATACACTATGATATTTCCGATTCGTTGGAGAATTACGTCCAGGAAGCCGGACGAGCAGGTCGTGACCCACACCTGGAGGCACTATGCTTTGTGCTGTATAGCGATCATGACCTTGACAAGCATTTCATCTTGCTCAACCAGACAAAACTCAGCATCAGCGAGATACAGCAGGTATGGAGGGCAGTGAAAGAAATGACCAAACAACGCATGAGTGTCTGTTGCTCCGCCTTGGAGATAGCGAGGAAAGCCGGTTGGGACGATTCAGTGTCAGATATTGAGACAAGAGTCCGCACTGCCTTGGCCGCACTGGAGCAAGCCGGCTATTTGGAACGCGGAAACAACATGCCGCATGTATATGCGACGGGAATCACTGTGAAGAATATGGACGAAGCGCGCCGGCGTATCACAGAGTCTGTGCTTTTTGAAGGCGTAGAGGCGGAGAAGGCTGTGCGCATCATCAGGTCACTGATTTCGCAAAAGCATATCGCAAAGGCGCAGGATGCCGAGGCGGAGGCTCGGGTTGACTATCTGGCTGACATTCTCGGATTGAGCAAGAACGAGGTGGTCAGCTGCGTGGAACGCATGCGCCAGGAAGGCATTCTTGCTGATTCAAAGGACATTTCCGCCTTCTTGAACGATGCGGGCGAGTCTGAACACAAGTCAATGCGCCTGCTGGAGCGTTTCATGAGACTCGAGCGTCATATACTTGGGAATATATCTGATGAATCTATTACGATATCCTATAAGCAACTTAACGACAATGCACAGAAAGAGGGCATAATGACCGCCACGGAAAAAGACATACGCACCTTATTGTATTTCCTCACCGTCAAAGGATACATCCACAAGCAAGAGGAAGCAGCCCGTAGCGTTAAACTGAGCCGGCAGTTGGGCAAGGACTCCACACAGGGACGTTTTGAGAAACGTATGGAGATATGCCAGTTCACTATTGAATGGCTTTACAGGCTTATACCATCCACCACTGGGCAAGAGGCAAATAAAAAGGGCGTGCAATTCTCTGTAGTGGAATTGCTTAACGACATGAAAACCAACGGGCAAAACCTCTTTGGCACAATGCAGGATGTTAAGTTGGAAGATGTGGAGGAGGCATTGCTCTACTTGTCCAGAATTGGCGCGCTGAAACTTGAGGGAGGTTTCCTTGTGCTCTACAATGCCATGAACATTCGACGAATCAAGGACAACAGATTGCGCTACAAACAGGACGACTACCGAATGCTCAACGAATTCTACAAACAGAAAATCCAACAGGTGCATATCGTGGGGGAATATGCCAATCTGATGGTAAGCGATTATGACGCCGCACTGAGATTCGTCCAGAATTACTTCCAGATGGATTACAAGCTGTTTATCTCAAAGTATTTCAAGGGAGAACGTATCAGGCAGATAGAGCGGAATGTCACTCCCGGGAAATACCGGCAACTCTTTGGCTCACTCTCGGCAAAGCAGATGGAGATTATCTCCGACAATGAGTCGCGCTGCATAGTAGTGGCAGCTGGACCTGGCAGCGGAAAGACTCGCGTGTTGGTCCACAAGTTGGCATCCCTGCTCCTTCTTGAGGATGTAAAGCACGAGCAACTGCTTATGCTCACCTTCTCGCGGGCATCGGCCATAGAGTTCAAACAGAGACTGATGACACTCATCGGGAATGCCTCCCACTTTGTGGAAATCAAGACCTTCCATTCCTATTGCTTCGACCTGATGGGAAGAATCGGCAATCTCAACGATGTGAAGGATGTTGTGGACAAGGCAGCGCAGATGATAAGAGATGGAGAGGTTGAGCCTAACCGCATAGCCAAAACGGTTTTGGTGATCGACGAGGCTCAGGACATGAGTCATGAGGAATATTCATTGGTGAGTGCACTCATGACTGCCAATGAGGAGATGCGCGTGATTGCCGTAGGCGATGACGACCAGAACATATTCGAGTTCCGCGGCTCAAACTCCCGCTATATGGCTCAACTGCAGAAGGATGCAGGAGGCCGACTCATTGAAATGACAGAGAACTTCCGCAGCTCCCGCCATGTGGTCAGTTTTGCCAATGCTTTTGTGAGCGGAATAAGCGGAAGGTTGAAAACCACGCCACTCGTTTCCATGGACAATAAAGACGGATTCGTCAGCATACATCACCATCAGTCGCACACGATGTACCAGCCGCTTGTTGAAGATTTGATGTCTCACCATGGGCAGGAAACAACGTGCGTATTGACCCAGACCAACGAGGAGGCTGTCATCCTTGTGGCATTGTTGCGCAAGCATGGACTGGACAGCAAACTGATTCAAAGCATGGATGGATTCCGATTCTGGAACATGGCTGAAGTGCGTATGTTCATCAAAATTATTGACAAGGACAGTCATACACCCCTTATTCCGGATGAGGTTTGGGAAAAGGCAAAACAGAAAACTTATGAGAAATATGCCGGGTCTGCCAGCCTTCATTACTTACGACGGTGTATCCAGCTCTTTGAACAGACCAACAAGGCCAAATATCTTACTGACTTGAAGGAATTCATATTTGAGTCTTCCGTAGAGGATTTCTGCGACCTTTCCGGAGCAGATGTCGTCGTTTCCACCATTCACAAGGCAAAAGGTCGCGAGTTCGACGATGTATATATGCTCATCGCCGAGCCTCAACATATCACCGACGAAGTGCTTCGCAGATACTATGTGGGAGCCACACGCGCAAAGCATCGCCTGTTTATTCATACCGACTGCCCTGTTTTCGACCGCATGCCGGCAGATGAGCGTCACGACTGCCAGCAGCATTATGACATGCCCGAAGAGATTGCACTACAATTGTCACACAGGGACATAAACCTCAGCTTCTTCAAGTCACGAAAAAAAGAGATACTCAATCTCATGGCCGGTCAGCAACTCCGTTTCGTCAACAACTATTTTTATGCCACTCATTCTGACATGCCAATTGCCCAACTCTCGCAGAAAATGCAGTCAGAACTACGCCTTTGGTCTGAAAAAGGATATCATGTCATTGCCGCTTCCATCCGCTTCATCGTGGCTTGGCGACCGAAGGAAGCTCCCAAGGAAGAGGATGAACATGCCATATTGCTCATCGACCTTATGTTGAAAAGAAACTTGGTGACCCCAAAAGTTCACTTTTCACCTGAAAATCATGATTGACTGTGGTTATCGGGGGGACAGGAAAATCGAGACGATTTTCAGGTGAAAAGTGAAGATGGGATGGTGGGGCTGTGTGGCTTTGGTGATGGTTTGCTTGTGGTTCGGTGGTCCTTCGCTGATTCACTTCTCCCTATGAGGCATAAGAGCGAAGGTACAGCGAAGGTACAGCGAAGGAAGAACGACCGACGAAAGCCCCGCAGCAAAACTGCGGGGAACGGTGGCTGGCTGCGCATAAAAGAAGAGGGCAAGCTGCTGTTATTGTTCCGAATAAACAAGCTTAAGCTGTGACATAGTGGTTAAATGACTGTCACCGATGAGGGGGGATGACGAAATAGTCTTTCACGGAGTTCATTCCGCACCAATAGCCTGAGCCATTGACAATATTGGAGCGTATGGTGCGCTGTGGTGATATGAAAGGATTTTTTGACAATGAAAGGATCTTTATATAGTCATCCCAAAAATGGTAAGAAGCCTCATCAATCTGCGAGAGTTTTACAGAGATTGTGTCATTCGGTCTGAAATAAGGAGTATAGTCCATTGTTGATAAGACCTCGTGTCCTCTATATGCAGCCACCTCTGTAGTATCGCCAAGGACAGCATCGTCCATGCTTCCGAGATATGAAGCCAGGTATTGACGGTTGGACGCCCCTACCCTTGTAAACAATTGGTAATAGTTTTTCTCTTTTTTATTGTCAACAAAAAACACCTTCACCTGATACAACGAGTCGGAATCGGCACATTTTTCGAGTTTAAACTGTTTTACGTCAGGACGTGAAGGAATGGTGGTAGTAGCCGTGGCGGTCATGTCCTTGTAATCCACCTTCAGCGAGTAGGTCTTACCCCTTTCTCCCTTCATTCTGCCTGTAGTATAAATATAAGGCGGGAAATAGCCACTGTCATATTTACCCGTCAGAATAACCGAATCCTCCCCACAATACACCGTAACCTTCGCCCATCTCACAATGGATTCCGACAGCACATCGGCAGACATATATTCTTCAGACAATGGTATTGAGCGCGTCACAATGACAATGGGACAACCACCGTCCTCAATCCAGCCTTCCACCACGAGGTGAGGCTGTTGGTATGACAAATGCTCCTCATCACACGCTGTCAGCATCGTCAACACGAATAACAAGAAAAAGACTTTACTTTTCATCAGAACTTGCAGAAATAACTAATTGAAGGCAGAATGGGCAGTACAAAGGAGAGCGGCCTGTAGGCAAAAGCCTGGTTCTCTTTCATTTTAATGCGATAGAACAGGTCGTTTTTTCGGCATGTCACATTATATAGCGAGAGATTAATCCCTTTTTCATTTCCCCGGCGCGATTTCCATTTATAGTTTACCGAAGCGTCAAGACGGAAATATGCCTTGAGCCTGTTGCCATTAAACGGTCCGTATTGTGACACGATATTGCCATTGACGAGTTCTATTGAGACAGGCGCAGTAAAGGGGGTGCCGGAGGCAAAAACCACAGTACTTCCAAAACTCCAATGTCCAGGAAGACAGTAAGAGACCAACGAGTTGATTTCATGCGGGCGTTCATGGCTTGCCGGATAAAACCTGCTGCCTTCCAATTCTGAAAAACGCCTTTTTGCATAGGTATATGAATATGCAATCCAACCCTTCAAGTTGCCGCTGCACTTGTTCAGCATCACACTGAAACCGAGGTTTCTCCCATAGCCATGAATCATATTGTTGTCAAGGTCGTATTCTGTATTCACAAGGTCAAGTATGTTGCCCTGGTATTCCACCTGATGATACAAGCGCTTATAAAACACCTCTGCCGACAGTCTGTATTTTCTCCTCAACAGATATGACGACACCGAAACGGCACAACCGTAAGCATATTGAGGCCGGTGGACGCTGCCAGATGAAATCCAAAACTCGGTAGGCAGTCCAGAACTGGAGAATCCCGTCTGAAAAAGATACTGATGGCGCAAATAGCATGATGCAGACAACATGAATGTCCTGTCATCATAAGATATGGACAAAGAGGGATCGACACAGCCAAATGCCGAACCATCCACATTATACAGGGATGCTCTTGCTCCCAATGTCGTGGACAGACACTCCCTGAGGGGAAGATTATATTCGAGGAAGGCTGAGGATTCCATTGACTTTTGCCTTTCTGTGTCACCATTTGTGATGTTGAATGTATTGTCGGTGACGAGGTATTGCGGTTGGATATTATGCCAAACGGTTTCCACACCCATATTCCACCTTTCAAGACTGACATTTCCCTTGTATCCCACATCCATAATGCTCGAAGGAAGGCGGTAGGACAAGTCCTGCATCGACAAATGGAACTTGTTGCGGTAATATGTGGTATATATCGACTGTCTGATGTCAAATCCATTTCCATTGTGCTGCCAATGCAGGGCTCCCATAAAATTCCCCCACTTCAACTTTGTGTCGGAAAGATAATTTGATTCGCTGAAGCCACCGTCATCATTACCCATATAGAAATCAAGTGAAATGGTGTTTCTATCATCGGCATGATGACAGAGTGTGACGTTGCAGTCAGAAAAGGAGTATCTCGTCTGTGTTTCGTCAGCCTTCAACCAACTGCCGTATAGCATATTAAGGTATGCGCCTCGTAGAGAGACTGTCAAAGCGGTCTTGTCAGTTACAGGCAATCTCACCGTACCTTGCGAGGAAATCAATCCAGCCATCACTTCTCCATTTGTCTTCTCAGGTATCTCATTGGTTGTCTGCATGTCAAGTCCACCTCCCAACCAGTTGGCAGTGGATGCACGATGAAGATTTTTCCTGATGTTTAGGGTAGAGAAATGTGATGCGTTGAAAATGGAGAAGAAACCGAGGAGATGGTTGACATTATATATAGGCACTCCATTCAGCGACACATAGTTGTGAGAATTGTCACACCCTTGTACGTGTATTCCGCTTTGGTATTCTGCGTTCGTCCCTATTCCGGGAAGCATCTGGGTATAATGTACAGGGTCGGCATTGCCGAGAATCTTCGGCAGGTCGTCCATCTTGCCCATATCCCACAAGATGGCTCCGTCGTGGGTTTCCTTTATTGGCGAGGAATAACGGTTTCCCTTGACCACAAGGCTGTCAAGCAATATACTCCTTATGTTCACGGAGTCTTGGGCAAATGCCGAAACGCCTGTGAACACAAGGAGCAACACTAAGGTCAAACGCTTTGTTAGCCTTGACATTGTCATATTTATGGTTTACCAGTCGATGCTCTCCTTGATGAGAGCGGCATACTTGTCGGCAAGTCCCTTGAATGTGTCAATCACGCTCTTGAAGTCCTCGTCATTGAAGAAAGCCTCAAACGTGCTGTATGAAGTATTGTCATCATAGAAATAGAGCACTGGCTCACAATACCAGTAAGTAATGCCATTCCAAGTCCCATCGACAAACGGTTCAATCTTTACATTTGCCTGCTTCACAGCCTTGCCATCATAAAAGAGGTTGATATCGAGTAGTGAATTTGCCTGAGTGATATACGACTTGAAGTTTTTCTCGTCATCATCATTATCGTATGCATTATCCACATAGTCTGCAAACTTTCTGATGTCGGAAACCTTGCCCTGAATCTGCAACTTGCCAAGTATGTCCAGCTTGACAAATGCGTTTTTCATATTTGCATTGTCGAAATTGATGTCATAAATCCCGTCGGACGTAAACGCATCCACATTACACGAAGGAATACCTGAGAGGTCAGAAGAGAATGCCACAGTGGCAAGCGACTTTCCGTTCTTGCTTATTTCAAAATTGGCTGATGCCTTGGAATTTCCGCTGTATGCCACCTGCGACACATTAAACTTATAACCGTTGTTGAGTTCCACGAGAGTTGTTGCGGTAAGCTCGTTCTTGCTGAGGTCGAATCTTTCGTTGCTGATTGAACCAAGGTTCACCTTCACGGTTGTCTTAACCACTTGGGTTCCCCCCTGTGTCAGCGTCACCACTACATTCTCCGGCACACCTATGGTCAGCTGGGTGCGGTCATAGTATTCGTTGGAGATGTAATAATCATTGTCATTGCTATAATCATAGTTAACCCAATCATCCACGTTGCAAACATACATTTTCTTGACATTGCCGCTTGTCTCAAGTTTCAGGACACACTCTTTTCCATTTTGGTCCTTGAAGATAAACTGAAGGTCGTCTGCCTTCGAGAGAGTCCACTTGTTGTTGTTCGCCGTAAAATGACCAGTGAAATTTGATGCCATCAGTACAGCCTTGTAGTTGGTGTATATTTCATTATACTCACCCCATGTATATTTATCCTGCTCCTTGTTAGTAGTACCGAGAGACTCCTTGAGCAAATCAAAGATGTTACTTGCCCATTCGCCTACCGCATCCCAGTCATAATTGTCTGTATATGTGTCTGAGATATAATTGTAAAGGTTGGCAATGTTCTGGAAATCAGATGCCGGGGTCTGGTTCATAAATTCCTTGGCGATAACATCCAGATACTCCTTCTGCTCCAAGGAGGTCATGGCTTCATCCTTTGACGGCTCCTGTGGATTGATTGGGTCTGGGTTTACGATGGGGTCAACAGGGTCATCGTCTCCGCATGAAATCAGCGATGAGGACAGGCAGAAAGCCGTGCCCAAAACAAACAAAAAAGTCGTTTTCTTCATAATTATGTTTTTATTATCATTTTGCCTATTGACACCCTTTATTCGGCAACTTAAATTTTAACTTTATTTATCCTCGTATATCCAAAGAACGTGGGTGTCAGTCTCACAGCGAAACACGTCTTTAAGACACACAAGACATATCGTTATTACAATAACAATACATTTCAACTGCAAAATTATGAAAAATAATCTGTTTTTGTGTCTTTTATCGCTATTTTCTTGACGAATTTAACATTAATTATCTTTATACCAGTTCACTTTTCACCTGGAATTCATGATTGACCGTGGGTATTAGGGGCGACTGGGAAATCGAGACGATTCGCTTGGGCTTCGGTCGTCCTTCGCTGATTCACTTCTCCCTACAAGGCAAAAGAGCGAAGGAACAGCGAAGGAAGAGCGAAGGAAGAGCATGGTTAAAGCCCCGCAGCAAAACTGCGGGGAACGGTGGCTGGCTGCGCATAAAAGGGAAAGAGGGCAAATGGGGGCTCGTCAGCCCTTGCTTGCGGCATACTCGGATGGCAGCATGCCGAATTCCTTCTTGAAGCATTTAGAGAAGTACTTTGGAGTGTTGAAGCCCACCAGTGATGACAGCTCGACGATGGGGATGTCTGGCCTCTCGCGCAATATGCGGCATGCCTCCTTTAGTCGAATGCTGGATATAAAGCCCGATACGTTCTGGCCTGTGATGGCACGCAACTTGTTGTAGAGCGTTGACGATGAGATGCACATGTCGGCAGCGAATGTCTCTCGGTCGTAGTCGCCGTCGGCGAGATGCTTTCTCACACATTCCATGGCCTTCTCCACGAAAGCCTGGTCGGGGTCGCTATAGTGCTGCTCCTCCACCTTGAAGTCAGTCTGCTTTGCAAACTTGGTGCGTACGCGATAGCGGTTGGCTATGATATTATCCACCCTCACTGCGAGGTCGCTCATACGGAACGGCTTGGTGATATAGTCGTCGGCCCCTGAGCGGAGAGCCACGTTGCGATCCTCGTCGCGCGTCTTGGCAGTGAGCATTATGACAGGCAGCTGTGCATAGTTGGCGTCGTTTTTGATGGTTCGTATAAGCTCTATGCCGTCCATCACCGGCATCATCACGTCGGAGATGACAATGTCGAGTTCTTCCTTGTGGATGATGTTCAGTGCCTGCTTGCCGTTTTTGGCTGTGAGCACATAATACTTGCGGCATAGTAGTCGCTCCATGAGTGTGAGCAGTTCCTCATTGTCCTCGACGATGAGCACCCTGTGGATGTTATTGTCGTCATTGTTAGGAGTGAGCGACATGCCCGTGATGGTGTCGATGAGGACATCGGCAGTCGGCTGGCGCTTACTCATGTCGGAGGTGTCAATCTCCTGTGACGCAAACGCCTGTTTTTCTATTGGCAGTGTGACGGTGAACGTGGTGCCCTTTCCCTCATGGCTTTGGCAGTCGATGGTGCCGTGATGCAAGAGTGTGAGGTCACGTGTGAGTGATAGTCCGATGCCGGTTCCTGTGGTCTTCATCTTTCGGTAGTCACCGTCGAGGAATCGGGTGTAGAGCTTCTTGAGCTGGGCTTTCGACATACCGATGCCGTTGTCCTCCACTGTGATTATGGCCCGCTGGTTGTCGCATCTGACGTTGACCCTGACAAATCCTCCCTTACGTCCGTACTTGATGGCATTTGATATAAGGTTGTACATTATCTTGTCGAGCTTGTCGGTGTCAAACCAAGCCGAGTGCACAGGGTCGGCGTCGGCCACGTTGAGGTCGAGCCTTATGTCCTTGGCGTCGGCCATTGGGCGTATGTTCATCACTGTGGTCTCCATGAATATCTTCAGGTCCTGACAGCTCACCTTTAGGTGAAGTTGTCCTGCCTGCGACTTTCTCACTTCGAGGATTTGTCGGAGCAGTCGTGTGATTTTCTTGATATTACTGTTGATGAGCGAGTATTCGCCCTGGAATTTGGGTTCTTTGTTGCGCATGTCATCGACCACAGCCGAGATGACTGTAAGCGGCGTGAGCAGTTCGTGGGTGATATTGGTGAAGATGACAGCCATCTGCAGTCGGTTGCGTGTCTTGAGCAGTTCCTTGTACCATCTGATGCCGGCATAGATGGCAGCCACTACGGCAATCGAGTATAACATCCATGCCCACCAGGTGAAATACCACGGCGGCAGCACCCGTATTTCGATGTGATAAGGCAGTTTCTGAATGTTGCCGAATGAGTCGGCGGCCCTGACCATAAGTCGGTAAGTGCCTGAAGGGAGGTTTTCGAATGTGGCGCGGTGTTGTCCAGGCTGCAGGTAATGCCAGTCTCCGTAGCCGTCGAGCCTGTAGGCGTATCTGTTTTGTTCCTGTTGGAAATAGCTGAGCAGCGAGAACTCGACGGCAAACTTCTTGACCGAAGCCGGAATGGTGATCTCGCGCGTGAAGGCAGGAGTCTCCTTGGATATAGAGGCCGAAAAAGCGGAGTCGAGTGACGACAGGGGACTGTCGTCAATGAATATGTCTGTGATGGTGAGCGTGTTGCTGTAAATAGGTGTTGACAATATCTTGCATGGATTGAACACTATCATCCCGCTCTTGCTGCCCACATAGAAATGGTCGCCATGTCTGAATATGTCTGACAGCGATGCCACCCGGTTGCCCTTGGCATCCTGAGTGGAGAATATCCTGAGTTGCGGTTTGGCTGAATTGACGGAATTGCCGAATGAGAGGCGCAGCACCGAATTGTCGGAACTGAGCCATAGGGCGCCGGAGAGGTCCTCGACAATGGCGAAGAGCCTGTTGACCATGATATGATAGTCCCTGTTGACAGCCACGAATCTGTCATCGTCGTCATATCTGAGCAGTATGCCGCTGGGGGATATTGCCCATAGTCGGTGGTGTGAGTCCTCATAGCAGTCGGATATGTCGTTGACGGGTATGTTGCCTTCGGCTGAGTTGTATCTCTTGTATGCCAATGACTTGGGATGAAGGGGATTGCCGCTGACACGTATGATTCCCTCATTTTCCGTGGCGAGCCATATATTGCCGGCGTGGTCTTGGGATATGTCCCTCACGTCGGCCTTCACGTCCAGGGCGACACTCTTGTTGCCGCATATCACCCCCGCGCCGGTCCTCTGTCCTATCCATACATTATCATTCCTGTCGCAAAACACCTTGTTGACATAGTCGTCGGTGATGGCGGGGGTGTTGGTGTGGTTCAACACATGGGGTTTGCCGTCCTTGACCATTACGACACCAAAGCTGCTGCTGGCGAGCCACATATTCCCCCCCCCCTTGCTTTTGGCAAAGCTGGGCACGAGGGCCTTGAACACATTCTCCATGTGGGGGTTGCCGCTCAGTCCGGGGATGTCGCCATTATAGAGGGTTTTGCCTGTCACTATGTCGTGCAAGGCTATTCCGCAGGGCTTGATGCCCAACCAGAAGTGGCGTCCGTCGGCGGAATAAATGCTCTCAATGCCATTGAGTGGTTGGTCAAATCCCGACTTGTCAATGGGCTTCATGTCATAGGGTTGCAGATTGGTGTTGAATCGCAATATGCCGTTATCGACGGTGGCGACATAAATATGTCCCTTCCCGTCGGTCACCATATCTCCGCAAAACTTATATTGTGGATAGTTGGCAAAGCCCGCTTCGGGGTTGTTGTTGTCGAATACGCTAATGCCGTTGCGGCTGCAAGCCCATACGGTGTTGGTCACCGGGTCCTCAATGATCTTATATACTATTCGGAAGTCCTTCCCATTATTATTATAATAATGTATAGAGGGATGCCGGATATTGTCGGGATTGTCTATCATGGCAATGCCATGGTCCCATGTGCCTATCCATAGGCGGTTGCGGCGGTCGAGGAAGAGGGAGTAGGCCGAGTTCATCGGATTGAGCCGTGGGTAATGTGCGAACTTTTCTGTCTTTGGACTGAAGCGAAGGAGTCCGCTGTTCCACGTGCCGAGAAGGAGGTTGCCGTGGCGGTCCTCGGTGATTGACTTCACGCTATACCCGAAGTCGGCATAGAAGTTGCGGAAGGTGTCGCCCTGCTTGTCATATACGCTGAGCCCGCCGTCGGTGCCCACCCACACCCGTCCGTCCTTGGATATAAAGATTGTGTATATGATGCGCTGGTTGGCATTGGGCAGGCGGTAGGTCTTGAATGTGCGATAGCGGGTGTTCATCCTCACGATTCCGTCGCGCGTACCTATCCATATATTATCCTCGTGGTCTTCGGTGAGCGACATGATGACATTGTTGGGCAGGATGCCGGGGGAATAGGCGTCGGACTTGATGGTCTTGAAGTTATACCCGTCGTATGAAATCAACCCGCAACTGGACCCTATCCACATCAGTCCGCGATGGTCA
Source organism: Prevotella sp. (assembly GCA_034101015.1). GTDB lineage: Bacteria > Bacteroidota > Bacteroidia > Bacteroidales > Bacteroidaceae > Prevotella. Next base: position 122,170 of record JAXEKN010000055.1, on the reverse strand, counting down.
ATAAGCAGTCTGCCCGACTCATCTGAGTCGAAGGCGTAGATCTTGATTGGCATGGCATTGCTGAAATCAATGTCGGCTGCCTTGGCAATAAGATTTGATATGGCTATAGATAATAATATAATGAGTCTCATACTTGCTTTTTATTTCGGGTGCAAAAATAGTAAAATTATGGTAAATCCACAAATAAATCGGCGGAAATAATGAATTTTTCCCTTAAAAAAACGATAATTTCCCCTAAAGTACCCGCTTTATGGCTAATTTTGCAGCCGAAAGACGTGTTACCATTCATTGTGAACATAACGAGATTGCTATAATCTATAAACATATTATTAATAACAAAAATTTAAAGCCTATGTATTTTGGTAAAAAATTACTCATTATGATGGCATTGGCATCCACGGCTGTGGGAGCTAATGCAGAGATTGTTGACGGCGTACGCCAACAACCGCTCCCTCAGAAGTCAGAGTTGACTTTTGACACAGAGATGTATTTGTTTAATACTGGATCAAAGAAATTCTTTGCTGCAGGAGATCCGTATCAAACCCGTGGTCAGCTTTCTGATACACCTTATAAGGTAAAGATCACAGATAACGGTGATGGTACATACCTTTTGCAGGATTATGTATTAAAGTTTAAAGAGTGGAGATGTACATTTGCCGACGGTTGGGATTCTGATGATGAAGACGAGCTGCCCGATGGAAATGTATGGGTTGACAACAGTGGTCATGAAGGTAGATTCTGGGCATTGACCAACACAGGCAATGACGTTTATCGCATCGCCATCGCTCCATCGGTATCTTACGCCAGTTCATGGCCCACACCGTACTTAAGCACTAAGAAGGACGGTTCTGACCTGTTGCTCTATTGGCATCTCACTCCTGAGCAGGGCAATATTGACTGGTACTTTGTTAAGATGTCAGACTTGGATGCTTATACAACCCTGCTTGCTACCTTTAAAGTAGCAGAATCTCTCAAGGAAGTTATCGACGAGGCCAAGGCAGCCGGCATCGACGTGTCTGCACAGGAGAAGGTTTATCTCGACGAGAGTGCTTCTGTAGAGACCATGGAGGCAGCTACAGCCGAGGTAAAGGCAGCGCTCGCTGCTGCAGAAGAAGGCAAGGTGACAGCCGACCAGCCTGCTGACAAGACTTCTTTGATCACCAACCCAAGCTACGACAACAACAACAACACAGGTTGGAGCGGTGACGCACCTGCATTCCAGACTTGGACCGACGCTGAGTTCTATCAGAAGAAGTTTAATACTTATCAGACCATCACAAATGCCCCCAAGGGTGTGTATGCAGTCAACGTACAGGCTTTCTATCGTTCTGGTTTCTCTGAAAATGCCTATGACAACTACGTGAACAGGACTCAGTATGACGCAAAGCTCTATGCAGAGGCCAATGAGGAAAGATTCCAGAAAGACATTGTCAACCCGTTCTCAGAGGCACTCACAGAAGCTCTTGGCATGAATGAATCAAAAGTCACTGCCGACGGTACAGATTATTATATCCCCAACAATATGCAGACCGCAGAAGAGTACTTCAAGTTGGGTAAATATAATAACAAACTGTTCTTCTCAACAGAAGATGGCAACATGACCATCGGAATGCAGAAGGACAACTCTGAAGAACCTAATGGCAACTGGGTGCTCTATGACAACTGGAGCCTCACATATTATGGTAATGGTGCAGACGCCTACACCCTTTGGCTCAACGAGGCAAAGAATGCAGCACCTGATTATTCAACACTGCCCGAAGAGACCCTCGTCACCAACGGCATGATTGATAATTACAATGCCACACTCGCCGGACTGACCTCCGCAAGCAACAAGGAGGAAGTGCTCGCAGCCATCGCCACCATCGACGAGGCAACGGCAGCTGTTGACGCAAATATCGCAGCATGGAAGGCATTTAAGGCAGCCTTTGCCAAGGGAGAAGACATTGCCAATGACGGCGACATCGTGGGCGATGACAAGGATAATCTCGGTGACTATGTCGGCTATGACGGTCAGGATATTATTAACGCTCTTGAACTCTCTACCGACGAGATCATCGCAGAGACTGCAAAGCTGAACGAGATGATTGACGCTGCCATCAGGAATGGCATCACTCCGGGTACAGACGTTACTGGCAAATATCTTGTAAACGCTGACTTCGAGACAAAAGACAAGGGTTGGACAGTGGAGAAGGCTTCTGGTGGTAATGTTGGATACGGCGGTAGTGACAACAAGTGCTTCGAGGCTTGGAACAACTCCAACTTCGACATCTATCAGGAAGTGAAAGACGCTCCACGTGGTGTATATGAAATCTCTGTTCAGGGATTCTATCGCTATTATCGTGGTGATAATGCATACAACGCATATACAGACGGCACAGCTCCCAACGACGCTGTCAATATCTATGTCAACAAGCGCAACGCTCACTTCAAGAGCGTATTCGATGAACCAGTAGCCAATGGCGAACTTTATACTAATGACGCAAACCCCGCACCGTATGTCGATCCTAACGGGGAATACTGGTATCCCAATGATATGGTGAACGGTTCTATCGCCTTCGCCAACGACATGTACAAGGCCACATCATTCGGTGTCGTTGCCAATGCCGGCGACGTGCTCCGCATCGGTGTCAAGGGTAACACAAGCCAGAAGGGCGACAGCTGGGCAATCTGGGACAACTTCAAGATGGTCTTCAGAGGCACTGAACCAGAGGCTGTGAAGCAGGTTCTCCCCGACGTGATCACCGACCTTGAGACAACCATCAACGAGGGCAAGACCGTAGGCAAGACCGCAGCAGCAAATGCAGCTACAGCTCTCGCCACAGCCCAGGAGACACTCAACGGCACCGATGGTGCAGCCATGTTCCAAGCTCTCTGCGACGCTATCGACGCCAATGCAGCTCTCCAGGAGTCAGCAGTGCTATTCGCCGGTCTGCAGACCAAGGTGGAAGACCTCATCAGCGCACACCTTGGATCTTCTGCATCCGAGGCAGTCAAGACTGAGGCATCCGACCTTATCGACGAGATTCAGAATGGTATGAATGCAGGCACCATCGAAGACGTAGAGGTTGCCACCTACATCGAGAAGATTGAAGCTCTTATCGTCAAGCTTGCTATCCCCGCTGACGTAGAGAACGCATCCGACCAAAACCCAGTGCCATTGACAAGTCTTATCAAGACTCCTTCGTTCGAGAAGGAAGGCGCTAACTCCATCGAGGGTTGGGAAGGCACTACCGGCTACAACTTCGGTAATGACGACACCCAGAAGGGCGCACTCGCTCTCGAGTTCTACAACAAGGATTTCGACATGTATCAGACTATCGAGGGTCTGCCCGAAGGCTCATACGTAGTTGCAGTCAACGCATTCTGCCGCATGGGCAGCAGAGACAATGACTACAGCCTCTTCAACCAGGGCGAAGAGACCACAGCTTATGTATATGCAGAGACTGCTACAGACAGAAACGAGACCGCAGTGAAGGCTCTTGCCGCTGAGGCATCGGAAGACCTCGGAATAGGTGGAACCAAGCAGATCACCGACACCGAGCTTTATGTACCGGATGACATGGTATCAGCAGTGGGATACTTCGAGATGGATGCTTACATCAACAAGGTGGCACTGAAGGTGGCTGACGGCGAAAGCCTGAAGATTGGTATCAGACATACCAAGACCGACGGTCGCGAAGACTGGGTAATCATGGACAACTGGACACTGACATACTACGGCAAGAACAGCACTGTCACAGGTGTTGACAACGTAGTGGCGGGCGAGCCTGCAAAGGTTGAGATCTTCAACACCAACGGTATGAAGACCAAGGGCTTCAGCCGCGGCGTGAACATCATCAGAATGACCGACGCAGAAGGCAACGTGACTGTGAAGAAGGTAAACGTAAGATAACCTATATTCACCTACTATAATAGAAGCAGGAGGCGGAAGCAACATTCCGTCTCCCGCTCCTTTTAAAAACTGATTATTATCTTATTCTTTCTTAAACCTAATTATATGAAGAAATTTATACTCCCGATGCTGTTCTGTGCATCACCATTAAGCATCACGGCACAAGTGAACATGACTATCGACGCCACCAACCGCGGCCCAATGATCAGTTCATACCAGTATGGACTCTTCTTCGAGGAAATCAACCACGCAGGTGAAGGCGGACTGTATGCCGAACTGGTCAGCAACCGCTCATTCGAGGACGGCAAGTCCAACTGGACCACCTACAACGGGGCAGCCATGACACTCAAGACCACCGACCTGCTTAATGACGCACAGAAAAACTGTTTGTCAGTGTATATCGCCGGCGCATCGGCCACAAAGATGAAAGGAGTGGCAAACAGCGGCTATTGGGGTATGAACATACAGGAAGGCTCTACCTACACCCTGACGCTATGGGCAAAGGGAGACGCCGCCTTCTCCGACAAGATCAAGGCAAGACTTCTCTCGGCTGACGGCAACACCGTCATCGGCGAGACCAACATCACCGGCAAGGTGGAAAGCGGCAAATGGAACAAGCTGACAGCGACCATCAAGGCAACAGGCTCAGACAAACAAGGACAGCTACTACTGCTCACGGGCAGCAATGGCCGTCTTTATCTTGATGTCGTGTCACTCTTCCCCGAGACATGGAAGAACCGGCCCAACGGACTTCGCTCCGACCTGGCGCAACTCCTTGCCGACACACGCCCCTCATTCCTGCGCTTCCCCGGAGGATGCTATGTAGAGGGCGAGGGATCATACGACAACGCCTTCCAATGGAAAAAGACCATCGGCCCGATAGAGACACGTCCCGGACACTACAACAACAACTGGCACTACTGGTCATCAGACGGTCTGGGATTCGACGAATACCTGCAGATGGCAGAAGACCTGGGCGCAGCCCCGATGTTTGTGGTCAACATAGGACTCGGACACGGATTTACCCTCTCCGACGATGAGACTGCCATACTCGTGCAAGATGCGCTCGACGCCATCGAGTATGCCAACGGTGACGCCACCACCGAATGGGGAGCCAAGCGAGTGGCCAACGGACACGCTGAACCATACAACCTGAAGTTCATCGAGATAGGCAACGAAAACTACTCAGCCGGACTTCACTCAGAATATGCCGAGCGATACAAGCTCTTCTACGACGCCATCAAGGCCAAGTATCCCGAAATCATCACCATCGCCAATGTGGAGGCATGGGGCACCGACAATCCATCGTGGGGCAACGAATATCCCGTGGAGATGGTCGATGAGCACTACTACCGCACATACCAATGGATGAGGGACAACTACAACAAATACGACAACTACCCAAGGACCATACCAGTATATAATGGTGAATATGCCGCCAACGGCGCCGGCTACGGACGTTACGGCAACATGAACAGTGCACTGGGCGAAGCCATATACATGCTCGGTATGGAGCGCAACAGCGACGTGTGCCAGTTGGCATCCTTCGCACCAATCTTCACACATGAGCAAGACCCTTGCTGGGCCTACGACATGATTCACTTCAACTCAGCCGACAACTTCGTCACACCATCATATCACGTTCAGAAACTCATGAACACATATCTCGGCAAGCAAAACCTGAAATGGTCAGAGACTGGCAATGCCACCGCCATAGCCAGGACAGCCAAGGTGGGAATAGGCTCATGGGTTACAGAGGTGATGTATGACGATGTAGTGCTGACCGACGACAAGGGCAACACGATAGCAACCGACGACTTCGCTGCCGACATGGCACAATGGACCACGGCAACAGGCACCTGGAGCGTTGCCGACGGTGTGATGACCCAGACATCTCAGATGGAAAACTGCACCGCGGTGCTCAACATACCCGCCGACGGCAACTATATATATAAGGTAAGGGCAATGAAAACCGCAGGCAACGAGGGATTCCTCATCATGTTCAACTATCAAGACGCAAACAACTACGCATGGTGGAACATCGGCGGATGGGGCAACACCCAGCACGCGGTGGAAGTATGCACCAACGGCGGAAAATCGACCGTGGCCTCTGCCCGTGGATACGTGGAAAACGACAGATGGTATGACATCGAGATAAGGGTCATCGACGGACAAGTGACATGTATGCTCGACGGCACAACCATCCACGAGTTCGCAATGACAACCAAGAGGTCGATATACCAGAGCGTGCAGATTGACGAGGAGAATGGAGTGATGATACTCAAGGTGGTCAACCCCAACTCCACCGACGAGACACTCAACATTAATGCCCTCAACATGAAGCTCGCCAACGGCACCGTGGTGAGAATGACAGCCTCAGCCGGAACTGACGAGAACACGATGGAAGAACCCTACAGGATTGTTCCCACGGAGGGAGAAACGGCAACCGTGACCGACGACACCCATGCCACACTGTCCATACCGGCCTACTCGCTCAATATCTTCACCTTCCCGGCAAGCGATATAGGTAAGGAGGTAAAACCGGAATATCCTGCATACGACAAGGAGGACGAGGGAATGTCGGCATATCTCTTCGCCCACATGAACAGAAACGGCGAATACACCAACTACGCGCTGAGCCAGCACGGCAACAACTGGCAGGACATGCTCGGGGGCGCGGAGGTGTTTGACACCAAGGCCAACACGGTCACGGGAGGAATGCGCGACTCCTACATCACACGTATGGAGGAAGGCGGATTCATGCTCGCCGGCACTGACATGACCTCACGCTTGGGATGGACCAGCAACCATATCATGGTGCTGATGCTCTCGCCCGACCTCGTACACTGGACCAAGAACGTGAAGATAGACCTTGAGACTGCCGAAAACCTGGAGGCTCTCGGTGGTATCACAGCCGAGGAGATGACTGCCGCATGGGCACCGCAGGTCATCTACGACAAGGAAAGCGGCAACTATGTCGTTTATTATAGCGTGGGATTCCCCGACCGCCACAGGATATACTACAGCGTGGTTGACAAGGAACTCAACATCCTCACCAAGCCCGCACTCTATTTCGACCCCGGATATGACATCATCGACGCCGACATCGTATGGAACGACGCCGACAAGCAGTATGTCATGATTTTCAAATGTGAGAAGACATCGGGATTTGACCGGGCCACCGCCACTCATCTCATACCAAAGGCCGACGAGACCACGGGAACATGCCAATGGACTGTGACTCCGGGATTCCACGTCGGCGACGGCAACCAGGCCATCGAGGCACCCACACAGTGGCGACTCATTGGCAGTGACAAATGGAAGCTGGCTTATATCAACTATTCAGGCGGTGGCTACGGTTATAAGATGCGCGACATGGACGAGCACGGAATGAACGTCAGCGAGCCTGCTCTCATCAACGGCAACGTGGCGGCCCAGCACGGCTCCATACTGAAGATCACGTCAGAGGAGTATGACTATCTGAAAGTGTGGGAGAAGGTGAAGAACCTGCTGCCCACGGTGGAGGGATATTACAAGGCATGCAAGGCGGAAAAGATAGCCTCCGCAATACAAAAGGCCAACGACGCCCTTGACCTCAGCACCACCTTTGAGGAAAACGCGAAGGCAATGGGCGAGGCTCTCGAAGCCCTGTCGGCATGCGGCGACATCTATCACGACTATATCCGCGAGATGGGCGAGAAGGGCGAGGCTGTCGATATGACTGCCCTGCTGGTCAATCCCGACTTCCGTGAGGGAGCCAACGGCTGGACCACATCGCAGGGATTCACACAAGCCAATGGATATGTGGCAGAATACTGGAACACCAACTTCGACTTCTACCAGACATTGGACAACATGCCGAAGGGAGAATACGAGGTGACGGTGCAGAGCTTCTACCGCAGCGGCAGTATTGACGAGGCACTAAGCTCACACAACGACGGCACGGAAAGCCTCAACGCCATCTTCTATGCCAACGGACAGGCAGTGCCTGTGATGAGCATATATGACGAGAGTGTCACTGACTACAGCCAAGACCCATACACCTATCCCGACAACGTCACTGCTGCCAACGAGGCTTTCAACTACAACGGTTCATACACCAACAGGCTGACCCTTACACTCGACGAGCCGGGAAGCATCACCATCGGTATCAGAAAAGACACATATATCTATTCCGACTGGTGCATCTTCGACAACTTCACGCTGAAGTATCTCGGCGAGAAGACGGGAATAAGCGATATAGGCATAGACAACAAAAAAAATGTCAAGACATACACTCTCGACGGAAAAGAAGTGAAAGGCAATGCCAGAGGTAAGGGCCTATACATTTCGGATGGAAAGAAAATAATAGAATAATAAAAAATAAGTATCATGATGAAACAGTTTAAGAAAAGGGTCTCAGCCCAAAAACTGGCAATCGGTCTGTTGATTGGTGCAACAGCTTCCCTGCAGTCGTGTAAGGACGAACTGCTCACGGGACAGCCGTCATGGCTTGGCAACTCCATCTACGAGGAGCTGCAAAACTATGGCAATTACACCACCACGCTGCGACTGATTGACGACATGGGCTATCGCGACCAAATGAGCCGGACTGGCTCTGTGACAATCTTCGTGGCCGACGACGCGGCATTCGACGAGTGGTTTAAGACCAACACGTGGGGAGTGCGCTCCTATGAGCAACTGTCAACGGCACGGAAGAAGCAACTTCTCAATAATTCAATGATCAACAATGCCTACCTCATTGAACTGATGTCAAACGTCAGCGCCGACCCACCAGAAACGGGCATGGCAATGCGGCGTGTGACGTCGGGAAGCGTCTTTGACTCCATCTATGTGATGAAGCACGAGGACATGAACGGCACGCTGCCTGCATGGAAATGGTATGTCGATAACAAGAAGGACATCATACTCTTCAAGGACGGAAGAATGATGAGCAACGGTTCGACAGCCGGCATGTCGGCACCGATGATACATTTCCTCCCTGCATTCCTCAAAAAGCAGGCCTTCACAGACCTTGACATGCAAATCCTCACCAACGGAGCCGTGACATCCATCTCCGACGCCTTCGTCGAGGGAAGAAAGGTGGTTGACCGCGATATCACCTGCAAGAACGGTTACATTCAGAAGATGGACGGTGTCATCGAGGGCTACGACAATATGGCGGAGATTATGCGGCAGCATGAGAACATGTCGCTGTGGTCACACCTCATCGACCGCTTCAGCGCACCTTATTACGACAAAAACAAAACAGAGGAATACAACCGTCTGTACAAGCAGAGCGTCGATTCGGTATTCACACTGAGATACTTTGCCGACAACCGCAAGGACGGACTGTCAACCATCTACTATCCCACCACATCGGGCAATCCAGTGCAGAACAAGGTGCCTGCCACACTGCCCTTCGACCCGGGATGGAACCAGTACATGTATGAGAACACCAGCGGATATGACCTCCACTATGACATGGGTGCCATGCTCGTGCCGACCAACGAGGCTCTGCTGAAATGGTGGAACGCTGACGGCAAGGTGCTCAAGGACAAGTATAAGACATGGGACAACGTACCTGACCTGGTGCTGTCGAAGCTGTTGAGGGTGAACATGCTCGGAACATTCACCGATGCCATTCCGTCGAAGTTCTCTTCAATCGTCAACGACGCGAAAGTGTCGATGGGAGTGGAGACTTCACATATCGACAGCTGTTTCATTGGATGCAATGGTGTGGTATATCTCTGCAACCGCGTGTTCAGTCCGATGGAATACTCCAGCGTGTCGTTCCCCGCACTGATTCACCAGGATGCCCTCAGCGTCATCTATTGGGCCATCGACGAACTGGAGTTCACGCCCTACCTCAACTCCATGGACTCTTATTACAGTCTGATGCTGCCCACCAATGACGCATTGATGACATATATCGACCCATGTACATACGGCGAGGCACAGCAGTCGCTGCTCGAATTCTACTACGACACGAAAGAAATGAAGGTAAAGGCTCGCCGCTATGCCTTCACCATGGACGAGGACGGCAATATCACCAAGGGACAGAAACTGGTGGACAATGTGCCTGACACACAGATAAAGAACCGTCTGAAAGACGTGGTCAACCAGATGATTATCGTGGGTAGCGTTGACAACGACTATAGCTACTTCAAGTCGAAAAACGGCACGATGGTCAAGGTGGAGAATGCTGGTATGTCCGACAGGATGAACGTGCTCGGAGGATTCCAGCTCGAAAACGGGTTGGAAGCTAAGGTGGACTCTATATATGACATGTCTGCCACTGGTAACGGCAAGTCATACCGACTGCCCAATAGTGTGCCTATGGCATCGACAATGTCGGTATTCCAGACTCTGAAGGCCCACGATGAATACTCGGAGTTCCTGAAGTTGCTGATGGGCTCCAGTTATCTTGACCCCAACGACGCCATACTCCAGAGCACCATCAAACTCGGCAGCAACACATACAACTGCCTGAACAAGACGGACAACTCCAACATCAACCTGTTCGGTACGTACAATTATACTGTGTATGTACCAACAAACGAGTCGATACAGCGGGCCATCGACGAAGGCTATCTGCCCACCTGGGATGACTTCGACCAGCAGTTCAAGATTTCAGAGAACGGTTCGACTGAGGAGGAAAAGGCAGCTGCCGCCGAGGCATGCAACGTAATCAAGAACCGCATACTCAACTTTGTGAAATACCACATACAGGACAACTCAGTGGCTGTCAACGGAGCACCCGACACCGACGAGATGGGCAATGCCCTCTTGGTCAACAACTATGAGTCGATGATGCTCAACACGGCTACCAACAGATACTATCCTATTGAGGTGAACATCGAGAACAAGGGACTGAAGGTCACTGACCTCGCCGGCGACACACGCAGTGTGGTCAAGGACGACGGCCTGTATAATAATATATGCCGCGAATACTGGATTTCAGGCACTGGTTTCAACAAGATGCTCTACACGTCGGCAGATGCCATCGTGCATCTCATCGACGGGCCACTTTATTACAGTGCCGACCAGAAGACACTCTGGAGAAACGACATGGCGAAAGCCAAAGCTAAAACGAGAAGGAGGTAAGTTATGGAGCATAATAATATAAATTCAACTCAGATGAAGGCTATACTGCAAAAGTCGATAGGACTCAGCCGTCATATCATGATGGCTATGGTCCTGATAATATGCTCGTCGGTATATGCGCAGATAACGTCGGTTCACGGTACACTATCCGATGATATGGGAGCACTGATGGGTGCCACCGTATGCGAGATTGACGCCAACGGACGTATCATCAACTCGACTGTAACCGACCTGAACGGAAACTTCACAATGACAGTGAAGAACTCCAAGAACAAGATACGTTTCAGTTATGTAGGACTGAAAACACAGACATTGCCTATCAACCGCTCTGTATATAACATCAAGATGGTGTCATCGACAGAGTTGAAGGAGGTGACCGTCACCGCCAAGAAACGTACGGGCGGCAATAACCTCGGCGTACCAGAGCGCGAGATTTCCTATGCATCGCAGACCATCAGCATGAAGGAGTTTGACGGTCTGCCCATCACCTCGGTGGACGAGGCTCTCCAAGGACGTATCGCCGGTCTTGACATCATCGGCAATTCAGGCGACCTGGGTTCAGGCTCCACATTGCGCCTGCGTGGTTCTTCGTCATTGTCATCACTCACTGACGCCAACCCGCTTATCGTTGTGGATGGCAATATCCGCAGTGTTGACACGTCCAACTTCGACTTTGGCGGTGCCAACGACGAGAAGTTTGCCGAACTGCTCAACATCAACCCTGAGGACATCGCCGACATCCGCGTGCTTAAGGATGCCGCCGCAACTGCCGTTTATGGTAGCCAGGGTGGTAACGGTGTCATCGAGCTGACCACAAAGCGCGGTGCAATGGGTCCACCGCGTGTGTCATACTCACTGAAGATGACCGCCAAGCACCAGCCAAAGGGTTATGCCCTGCTCAATGGTGACGACTACACCATGATGCTCAAGGAGAGCTACTTCAACCCGACGCAGGACGACAACCGCAGCCAGCAAATCAAGGAAATCAACTACGACCCCACATTCTCGGAATATGAGCAGTACAACAACAATACCGACTGGCGCGACGCTGTCACACAGACCGGTTTCCTTCAGAACCACTACCTGTCGATCACGGGCGGTGGCGAGAAAGCCACATTCCGCATCGGTGGAGGTTTCGACCATGAGACCGGTTCGGTGATACAGCAGAAGCTGAGCCGCTTCTCCACGCGCGTGGCTCTCGACTACTATGTCAGCGAGCGCATCAAGGTGTCAACCAACTTTGCTCTGACATACACTAAGAACAACCTCAACAGTGACGACCTGCTTCCCATCGCCATGAAGAAGATGCCAAACATGAGCATCTACGAGCAGGACCCAATCACCGGTGAGAACACTGACAGATACTACCAGATGCTTCAGTCGGCGTCAAGCGTGTTCGACAAGAACCAGAAGGACCTCGTCAACCCCGTGGCAAGTGCTTATCTCGCAAAGAAGACCCGCAGCACCTACGACCTCTCGCCTGAGTTGGTAATCAACTACCGTCTTCTCGGCGTTGACGATTCCCACACCCGCCTTGACTGGCGAGGAAGTGTCTTCATGAGTGTCTTCAACCAGTATGACAATTCATTCTATCCATCAGAACTGAGAACTTACTCCTGGAACAACGGTGTGAACACCGCTTCATCCGGCAGTTCCAAGAGCGTGTCATTCAACACCAAGCAGACTTTGACCTTCATTCCGCATTTCAACAATGAGGATCACTCGCTGTCGATGATGGGACGATTTGAGCTCAACTCGGGTACGTCAAGCGGCCAGTCCAACGGTGCCAAGCTCCTTCCGTCGGGAGGCATCGAAAGCCCTGACGCAGGCGGTGTGAACACCGGTCTGTCATCATGGTATTCGCAGTGGCGCTCAATGTATTTCACATATTCCGCCCACTATGCCTACAAGAGCAAGTACATGATTGACTTCTCTGTACGAGCCGACGGAACGACAAAGTTCGGACCCGGCCACCGCTGGGGCTACTTCCCCGCAGTGTCGCTCAGATGGAACATCTCCGACGAGCCTTTCATGGAGAAGACACGCAGTTGGCTGTCAATGCTCTCCATACGCCCAAGCTGGGGCCGTGTGGGTAACCAGCCCAACCAGGACTATCTCTATACCAGTAAGTATTCATCGGGCAACCGCTATCTCGACATGGCGACGATGTGGCCGACAAACATCCGCCTGACCAACCTCAAATGGCAGATCAACTCAAGCTACAACCTTGGTTTTGACCTTGGCCTGTGGGATGACCGCCTGACCACTACATTCGAGATTTATCACTCTACGGTGACGGACATGCTGTTGAGCAACTATCGTATTCCTTCCAACACCGGATTCGCTACCGTGCCTTATCACAACAACGGTAAGATGCGCAACATCGGTTGGGAGTTCCACTTCAACACCAACCGTCTGATCAAGATGGGCAAGGTCACTCTTGACCTGAATGCCAACTTCGGCAACAACCGCAATGAGATTCTTGAAATGGATGAATACGTGATAAACTCTCTCAACTCCACATACGCCTACAAGAATGGCGAGTGGCTTCGCCGCGTGCAACTGAACAACCCGCTTGGCGCCATCTACGGATTCCGCTACAAGGGCGTATATCAGTACAACTACGACACATTCAAGGACATGAGCGAGGACGAGCGTTCTGCCTTCATCGCTGCCGGCAAGACAGCCCCAGTGGCATTCAATGCCAACGGCAATCTCATACTTGACGCAGATGGCAACCCGCTCCGTATGAGATACAACTACAACAACGAGGGAACGGGCAAGAACTATCCGTTCACCGGAGGTGATGCCATGTATGAGGATGTCAACCACGATGGTAACATCGATGCCCTCGACATTGTATATCTCGGAAGCTCACTGCCTAAGCTCACCGGAGGATTCGGTCTGACCCTGTCATATCAGGGATGGCGCCTGAGCGCACAGTTCACTTATCGTGTGGGCAACAAGATACTCAACATGGCTCGTCTGAACGCCGAGGCAATGACCGGCAACAACAACCAAAGCCAGGCGGTCAACTTCCGTTGGCGCAAGGAAGGCGACGTGACAAGCATACCACGCGCGATGTTTGGCGAGACATCCAACTACAACACTCTCGTCAGCGACCGCTTCGTGGAGTCGGGTTCTTATCTTCGCGCAAGCTACCTGCAGCTGTCCTACTCCATTGGCAAGAAGGCATTGAAGTCGCTTGGCCTGAACCGCATAGCTCTCTATGCCAGTGCCAACAACCCGTTTGTCATCACCAAATACACCGGTGTTGACCCCGACATCAGCGCATCGGGCTACGACCCTGCCATTGACTGGGCACAGACACCCCGCGCACGTTCATATACATTAGGTATTACAGTAGATTTTTAACAGAAGAGAATACACTTATGAAAATAAAGAATATTATATTAAGCGTTTTCGGTGCTGCCACTGCCTCCCTCTCATTGTCATCATGCAGTGACTTTCTTGAGGTGGAGCCGCAGAATGAAATCATTCTCGAGAAATTCTGGAATGAGAAGGCTGACGTGGACGGCATCATCGGAGGTTGCTATTCGGGTCTGCAGGAGAACAACACGATGCTGCGCATGATGCTTTGGGGCGAGTTCCGAAGCGACAATATCTCCCGCGGACAGAATCTTGACAAGGATATCAACATAGAGCATATCCTCAAGGAAAACCTGACAGCTTCCAACTACTACACCACATGGGACTGGTTCTACAACATCATCAACCGGTGTAACACGGTAATCAAGTATGCTCCCGGAGTGGCTGAGAAAGACCCTGCCTTCAGCGAGAGCGAGCTTCGTGCCGACATCGCCGAGGTGACTGCACTGAGAAGCCTCTGCTATTTCTATCTCATACGCACCTTCCGCAATGTGCCGTATTCCACAGTGGCATTCACGGACGACGACCAGGAGATGGACCTGCCCGCCACAAGTTTCGACGTGGTGCTTGACAGTCTGATCAACGACCTTGAGAGGGTGAAGGATGACGCTGTGGAGAAATATCCCGCCACCACATCAACCCAAAAGCTCTATCAGACCGGTCGCATCACCAAACTTGCCATTGAGGCCATGCTCTGCGAGATGTATCTCTGGAAGAAGGACTACCAGAACTGCATCAAGTATGCCGACATCGTGATAGCCGAGAAGAACAAGCAGCGCAAGGAAGAGGAAAACAGCGGCGACATCTCGTTGTCAACCTATGATGACCAGCGCACCAACGGTTTCCCGCTTATCCCCTGTTCATTCACTTATACCAATACCACCTATGGCAATGCGTATAATGAGATATTCGGAATCGGCAACTCATCGGAGAGCATCTTCGAGTTGACATTCATGAACGATGAAAACATGATGAGCAACGGTGCCGTAAGCCTTTGCTATGGCAACACCAAAAACTCAGGTATTATGGGCTATGCATCCACATCATCGTTTATCATTGACGACATCCCTTCGAAGGTGTTCTCGGTATATGCCAACAAGTATGACTGCCGCGCCTACGAAAACTTCACTTCGGGCAGTGTGATAGGCAAATACGCCCACACCTATTCGATTGTCAGCTTCGCATCATCTGATGGAACAAGCATATTGAGCGGATGGTTTGCCGAGAACAAGGTGAAGACCAACTGGATTATCTATCGTCTGAGCGACATTATGCTGCTCAAGGCTGAGGCACTCTGCCAGCTCATCGGCAACGGCGAGACATTCACTGAGCAGGACCAGAAATACTGCGACGAGGCATTCTATATCGTCAATGCCATCAACAAGCGTTCGATATGCCAGCAGACAAGCCAGATGAAGGACACACTCGTGGCCAGTCAATACAACACCAAGGAAAGCATCGAGGAACTGGTGATGCAGGAGCGTCAGCGCGAACTGATGTTTGAGGGCAAGAGATACTACGACCTTGTGCGCCGCTCACTCAGGGACGGCAACACCGACTATCTCTCCAACAAGGTGCTGCAGAAGTTCACCGCCAACACCTCTGCCATCCAGGACAAGTTCAAGAGGATGGATGCCATCTTCTGGCCTTACAATGTTGACGAATTGAAGGTCAACAAGAACCTGACCCAGAATCCCGCCTTCGGCAGTGGCGAGTCGGGCAGTTACGAGAAGAATGACTAAGTTTCATCTATAACGCATAAGGAATAACGATATGAAACGACTGAAATATTTTATCCTGTGTGCCCTGTGCACACTCAGCGGCGTGACGTTCACCGGTTGCTCTGACGAGCCATCCGCCGAGAACTTCTATACCTTCACCGGCGAGATGATGAGCGACTATATCAACACACGCCCGGAATACAGCGACTTCGCATACATTGTTGACCAGGCAGGCCTTACCGACTTGCTCTCCGCGTATGGTCACTACACTTGTTTCCTGCCTTCCAACACGGTAGTGAGGAGGTATCTCAACAAGAAGGGAATGGAAAGTGTGGAAGACCTGACGCAGGAGCAATGCGACACCATCGCCCGCACACACCTTGTGGGCAATATGTATGCCACACTTGACATGAACGACGGTACGCTCAACACCGCCAACATGAACAAGCGATACATACAGATCACCCATACCACAGATGCCAACGACAACCCCGTGGTACAGCTCAACCGTATGGCTAACATCATCTTCGAGCAGAAGGACGACTCTGTGGAGAACGGTATCATACAGCCCATCGACGTGCTCCTTGAAAACTCCAACAGCTCTATCTCAGACATCCTCAAGGACAATGACCGTATAAGCATCTTCTATGAGGCACTGAAGGCAACCGGTCTTCGCGACACGCTCATCAAGACCAAGGACGAGTCATACAACGGCGCACTCTACAACAATTATAATTACAAGTCTCACACTTGGACTGAGATTGCCGTGGCCCCGGAGGAGAGGAAGTACGGATTCACCGTCTTTGTCGAGCCAGACGAACTGATGCAGAAGAAATTTCAGGAAAATGGCATATCCACAGCGGAAGGCAACCTGAAGGCTCTCTACGACTTGGCTTGCAAGATATATGACCCTGTCTTTGGCAACGACGCCGACTACAAGGCATCCTACGGCTTTGACAAGCTGACCGAGCGCTACAACCCGCTCAACATGTTCATTGCCTATCATATTCTCACCCGTGATGTCATCGGATGGAACAAGCTCACACCCGTAGAGTTGCACTCAGGCATCGTGGACGGAGCCATCGGCATCAAGATAGACAAGATGAACCCCAATGACTGGTATGAGACGCTTATGCCTCACACCATGATGAAGGTGGAGCAGGCCACGGTGCGCGAATTTCTCGGCAACAGTGAGCGCGGACAGAGATACATCAACCGCCGCATAGACGAGAAGTTCACTGTGGAGGGCAGTAAGATTAATCCTACTGTTGAGGATCGTTACATACAGGATGCCCCCAACGGACGCTATTTCTATATCGATGACATCATCGCATTCAACAAGGACACTCAGGAGAAGGTGATGAACGACCGCATACGTATGGACTTCTCAACCATCTTCCCGGAAGTGATGACAATGAACATGCGTCTTAACGGTGACCCCACCAAGGATGACGACAACAACAAGGCCGACCTGACATTCAAGAACGGTAAGAACTATTGGTTCCCGAAAGGTTTTCTCGCCAACGTGACGATGAGAGGTAATGGTACTCTCGTCTATCGCCGTCCCCACTGGAACTTCTGGTCGTATGAGGGTGACGAGTTCAACCTCTTCGGCGACTATGACTTCACATTCCGACTGCCGCCAGTGCCTTACGAGGGTGACTACCAGATTCGTCTTGGATTCTGCGCCTTGGAGACACGTGGTGTGGCACAGATTTATTTCGACGGCAAGCCACAGGGTATTCCTGTAGATATGCGTAAGTTCCTCAACGACGAGTCTATCCTCGGTAATCAGTTCGGCACAAAGAAATGGGCAGAAATGACCGACGAGGAAAAGGCAGAAGACCAAAAGATGCTGAAAAACCTCGGTTACTACCGCGGTGCCTACGGCGGATACCACACCAACGGCTCAAACATCAACGAGTTTGTGGATAACGAGCGTACATACCGCCTCGTGCTCTGTACGGTTCACATCACCCCTAAGCAGGACCATTTCATCCGCATCCGTTGTACATCGACCAGCAAACTGGGCAACAACAACGAGTTTATGATGGACTACCTCGAAATAGTACCAAAGAGCGTGTATGGTGTGACCACCTCCGGCTCAATGGAGTCTGACTTGTAAATCAAAACATTAATTCCAATTGGTTATGACAAGAATGATAAAGAATTACAATAAGGTGTTGGGGGCTATGGCCATAGCCCTCAGCATCACCGCATGCTCCGACAAATGGGACGAGCATTACAATGCCGACAGTGGCTTCAAGGGCAACCTTTGGGAGACCATCAGCAGCAATCCCGACCTGTCAAACTTTGCCAAGGTGTTGAAGGCAAGCGGCTATGACGCCTCATTGGCCAGCTCACAGATGTTCACGGTGTTCGCACCCACCAATGCCAACCTGTCGGAGGATGAGGCAGCCAACCTTATCGCCGACTATCAGCAGCAGAAAGGCCAGAAGGTGAAGGACAACGACAACACCACCATCAAAGAGTTTATACAAAACCATATCGCCCTCTACAACTATTCGGTGTCGAGCAATAGCAACGACTCGATAGTGATGATGAACGGTAAGTACCTGCCTCTGACATACAACAGTTTCGGCGGTCAGGCCATATCGGGCGAAAGCAAGACTGTTGGCAATGGTATCCTCTATACCCTTGACAACAAGGTCAACTATACTCCCAACGTCTTTGAGTATCTTGAAAAGGATGCACAGTTAGACTCTGTGGCAAAGTTCCTCTATTCATACAATGATTATCAGTTTGAACCCTCTCTGAGTGTACCTGGTGACATCGTTGACGGAAAGACTCAGTATCTCGACTCCGTGTCGGTACTCAATAACAAGATGTTCAGCTATCTCAAGGCAAAACTGTCATCAGAGGACAGTACATACTGGATGGTGGTTCCCACCAATGAGGTATGGGAAAGACTCGTTCCTGAATACGAGAAATACTACCAGTATGACAAGTCGATAGCCAACCGCGACTCCATGCAGTATGTTAATGCGCGTCTCGCCCTGCTTCGTGGAACAGTGTTCAGCCGCACCCTCAATCCTGACGCAAGCGTGCGCGACTCCGCGATGTCAACAAACTCGTGTGGTTATGAGAGCCGCGAATATGTCTATGGCACATACGACGCCAAGTATTACCAGTATGACAAGCCTTACGACAACGGCGGCATATTCAACGGCACAGAGGACTACCAGTGCAGCAACGGCAAGGTGATGAAGTCATCCGACTGGAATATTGACAAGAAGCAGACCTTCTTCCAGACCATCATTGCCGAGGGTGAGAACAACGACCGTCTTGACTCCGTGAACCAGAAGACCACATCTACACCGCTCACCATACGCAAGGTCAATTCCAGCAATCCCTTCTATGGTAAAATCTCAGGCAACTCATATTGCGAGATTACTCCCTCACGCGGTGCGGCAAGCGACCTCATGGCTGTGTTCAACGTGCCAAATGTCCTTTCGAACGTGGGATATGACATCTATGTCGTCATTGCACCGGCAACAGCATACGAATATTCAACGGCAAGCGAGCTACTGCCCACCAAGATTCGCGTGCGTATGTCATACAATGATGAAAACGGCAAGCAGCCCGCCAAGGAAAACGGTTGGACTATGTTGGCCTCATCCATTGAGACCGACCCCGAGGAAGTGTGTGTCTTCAAGGTGGGCGATAATATCAAGATACCCTATTGCTCTGTAGGTGACAACATCACTCCGCAGGTGAAGATAATACTCAGCACACGTGTCACGAACAGTGAGGTGCGCAATGGTACCCACAACCGTATCATTCGCCTTGACAAAATCATCTTCAAGCCCCATGAGGAGGAATAATTCTCTCTTTTTCCATAATCATAAATTACAGATATATGAAACTCAAGAATATGACATTCTATAACAAGATACGCCGCGACATTCCCGCAGGATGCATTGCCCTATGCATCGGAATGTTGGCATGTCCCACTAATGGTTTCGCCCAAGACGATACCGACGATGCCACTGCCGCAAAGAAGAAGGAAGTGAAGGCCAAGCAGAAGAAATATGCCGTGCGCACCATCTCAGGACGTGTCACCGACGTGAACAAGAAGCCGGTATTCGGTGCCATCGTCTCTGCCATGGACGTTGACGGATATAGTGCGCTGACAGAGGAGGACGGTACATTCAAGTTGGACATCCCCGTATTCTCCAGCTCTGTCATCATCACAGAGCCTGCCCACAACCCAGTTGTCAAGGGTTTGGTCAAGGAGGAGAAACAGGGTGACATCATGATGCACCCCACCACATTCACAGCCGAGTACAACAAGCAGAAGAACATACGCAATGACAAGAGCGCGTCTTCATTTGAATACACCCCTGCCCTGAACATCAAGGAGGAGGTGCAGAAGCAGCTTGGCGGTGCGGCTTACACCCAGCAGCGCAGCGGCACACCCGGCATAGGTGGCAACATCTTCATACAGGGTCTCAACTCGCTCAATGTCAATGCCCAGCCCTTGGTTGTTGTTGATGGTGTCATCATCGACCAGCAGTATGGCCGAACGATGATACACGATGGATTCACCAATGACATCCTCACCAACATCAGTCCTGCCGATATTGAGAAGGTCACCGTGTTGCGCAATGGTACCGCCCTTTACGGTGCCAAGGGTGCCAATGGCGTCATTGTCATTGAGACACGAAGATGCAAGAGTATGGCGACCCGCATCTCCGCCACTGTGTCGGCTGGATTCACCACCCTGCCCAAGTATATCGACATGATGGATGCTGAGCAATACAGGGGTTATGCCTCTGAGATGCTAAAGACCACATCCACTAAGATTCGTGAGTTCAAGTTTCTCAATGCGGACCCCAACTATTACTACTACAAGCAGTATCATAACAACACCGACTGGAAGGATATGATCTACCGCACTGCCATGACCCAAAACTACGGCATCAATGTCGAGGGTGGTGACAACGTGGCTACATATAACCTTTCGGTGGGCTACACCAATGCCAAGAGTACTTTGGAATATAACGACATGAGCCGTCTGAACATCCGCTTCAACACCGACATCAACCTGTTGAAGAACTTCTCAGTGCGCTTCGATGCCTCGTTCTCCAACCTCACCCGCGACATCCGTGACGACGGTGCTCCCTCTGGATATGACGAGGGCACAGCCACCGCTCCCTCTTTCCTCGCTTATGTCAAGTCGCCCTTCCTGAGTCCATACGCATACGGACGTGGTGAGTTTTCCAAGACACATCTCGACATAACTCAGGAAAGCTATCTCGACGAGGCACTCGCAGACTATAAGAACTACAACTGGCGTCTTGCCAATCCCGTGGCTCTCAACGAGTATGCAGAGGCAGAGAACAAGAACCGCTTCGAGAACTCTCTCCTGAATATCTCAGTGATGCCTAAGTACAATATCACCCCCAACCTCTCGATTAGCGAGCATTTCAGCTATACCTTGGTCAATACCAATGAGAAGTACTACATACCTATCAACGGTGTGCCTTCGTATTATGTCACAGCCGTCAATGGCTACCGTACCAATGAGGTGCGCTCTCTCTTCTCCAAGCAAAACTCGGTGATGAGCGACACTCGTATCGACTGGCACAACCGCTATGACGCCCACAGCATTGAGGTGTTTGGCGGTGCAAGGGTACACTGGGACACTTATTCGCTCAACAACCAGTTGGGATATAACACCGGTAGCGACAAGACTCCGTTCATGAGTTCCAGCCTTATGAACGCCAACTCATTCGGAACAAGCGACAACTGGAAGTCGATAGCCTGGTATCTGCAGGGCAACTACGACTATATGGGACGATACTTCCTCCAGGCCAACCTTACGGCTGAAGGCTCTTCACGATTTGGCGAGGATGCCGACGGACTGGATCTCTTTGGCGCGTCATGGGGCGTGTTCCCGTCATTACAGGCATCATGGGTCATCTCCAATGAGCCTTGGATGGCCAAGTCAAATATTGTCAACTACCTGCGGCTCACTGCCGGATATGACGTGAGCGGCAATGACGACATCGACTACTATGCCGCCCGCAGCTACCTGCGCTCCAAGCTCTTCCTCCACGCTCTCGGTAGCCTCACCATCGACGGCATCGGCAATACCAAGATCAAGTGGGAGACCACCCGGCGTGCCAATATCGGCATCGACGCCTCTCTCTTCGCCAACCGTGTCAACCTCTCGCTCAATGCCTATAAGAGCTGGACAAGCGACCTGCTGACCATGCAGAGCCTCAACTTCCTCTCCGGCCTGGATTCCAACTGGTCCAACGGCGGTAAGTTGGAGAATGTCGGTTTTGACGTCGCTGCCAACGTGAAGGTCATCTCCACCAAGGACTGGCAGTGGGAAGTGGGCGGTAGCATCGGCCACTACAAGAACAAGCTAACCGAACTGCCCGACAACAAGACATACATGGACACAGAGTTGTATGGCGCCACCATTCGCTCGGAGATAGGTCAGCCCGTCAATTTGTTCTATGGCTATAAGACAGCAGGCGTGTTCTCGACCAGCGAACAGGCTGAAGCTGCTGGACTATACATCCTCGACGACAACGGCGTGACAAAGCATTATTTCGGTGCCGGCGACATGATCTTCGTCGATACCGACGACAACCACGAGATCAACGAGAAGGACCGCGTGGCCATCGGCGACCCCAATCCCGACATCTACGGTAATATCTCAACCGCATTGTCATACAAGAACTTCAAGCTCGACATCTGCTTCAATTACAGTCTTGGCAACGATGTGTATAACTATATGCGCTCACAGCTTGAAGGTGGAAGCAGGTTCATGAACCAGACCACCAACCTCCTCTCACGCTGGCAGACAGAGGGACAAGTGACCTCTGTGCCCAAGCTGACCTTCCAGGACCCGATGGGCAACTCCCGCTTCAGCGACCGTTGGATTGAGGACGGCAGTTATCTGCGCCTTAAGACCGTCACCCTGAGCTATAAGTTGCCTATGAACTCCACATTCCTCCAGGGCCTTGAGTTCTGGGTGCAGGCCAACAACCTCTTCACCCTCAGCAAGTATCTTGGCAGCGACCCTGAGTTCTCTACCACCACATCTGTCATCGGCCAGGGCATCGACCTCGGACAACTCCCGCAGAGCCGCTCGTTCACAGCCGGTGTGAAAATCAATTTGTAAAACAAAACCATGAAGAATTATATGAAAGCAAAATATATATTCAGCGGTGTCATACTTGCCGCATCATCAGTGATGTTCTCATCGTGTGGCGATTTCTTCGACCAGGACTCCGACCATGTCATCTTCACCGATGACCATGGTTTGGGTCAGGCCTCGGACACCCTCTTCTCCATTGCCGGAATAATGCAGAAGATGCAGGCCCTCGGCGACCGCACCATACTGCTTGGAGAGGTTAGGGGCGATTTGGTCGATGTGACCAATGCCGCCAACTCCGACCTGAGAGAGCTGTCGCTGTTTAATATCAGCGACAACAACAAGTATAACAGTCCCAAGGACTATTATGCAGTAATCAACAATTGCAACCTGTTTATTGCCAAGGCAGACACCACGATAAGAAACAGCAGCAACAAGCAGATCTTCATCAAGGAGTATGCAGCCGCCAAGGCATTCCGCGCATGGACCTATCTGCAACTTGCCATCAACTATGGCAGGGTGCCGTATGTCACCGAGCCTATCACCACCAAGGAGCAGTCGGAAGCACAATATGAGGTGAAGGACATCACCGACCTGTGCAATACTCTCGTTGCCGACATAGCTCCTCTCGCTGACGTGGAGACACCTGACTACGGCAACATCGGTATCACGGACTCCAAACTGCTTTATTTCCCCATCTATCTCCTGATGGGCGAACTGAACCTATGGGCTGGCAATTACAAGGAGGCCGCACAGGCATATTACAAGTATATCACCACTGCCAACGGCAGCAACTCCATCTTCCCTACACTCACTCGCAGATGTACATGGGAAGGAACCAGTTGGATTTATGCGTATGATAGTTGGACAGGCAATTTCTCCAGAGAGAGTTTTGAATCCGGCCGTGAGAATATCTTCATGATTGCCGGTGACTCAATCCCCTCTGACGGTAACTACAGCCAACTGCGCAATATCTACAACAGCAACGATGAAAACAACTATCAGGTGAGCCTTGTGCCTTCACAGTCACTTAAGGACATCTCGCGCTCTCAGATATATTGCCAGGTGATGAACGATGGCAAGGACACCATCTATGCACCTACCAACCTCAGTTTAGGACGTGCGGGCGACTTGCGACTGCCACTTTGCTGGAGTTCACGAGAGACAGTCTATAACGGCAACACCGTCACCGACCAGTCCATTTCGAAGTTCAGGACCCGCAACATCCACCTCTATCGCCGAGGCACAGTCTATCTGCGTCTCGCCGAGGCACTCAACCGTGCCGGTTATCCTCACTTTGCCTACGAGATACTGTCGGAAGGTGTCAACGACAAGGTCGTTGAGCGTGATGTGCTGCCTTATTGCCAGACTCCATCCGACTCGGCTTTTGTCAAGTCGTTCAGCTTCCCGAGCAGCGGTACACAGGGCTACCTCGTTGAGGATGTCACCAACGACCTCGTCAACTACAACACCATTGGCATCCACTCGCGGGGCTCTGGCTACAGCCAGTGCAACAAGTACTATCTGATGCCCGACGACCCGGAACTATCCGGCCAGGCTCTGACTGCCTATCAGATGGAGAAGGTGGAGGACATGATTGTCGATGAATGTGCGCTTGAACTCGCATTTGAGGGTACACGCTATTACGACCTCCTACGCGTGGCATTGCGACGCAGCGACCCGCACTATCTCGCCGACCGCATCTATGCCCGAAAGGGTGCTGACAAAGAAGCGGAGACACGGTCGGAGATCAAGTGCGACCTGCTCGACAGCAATAACTGGTTTATATCTTGGAACGGAAAAATAGGTATTCAATACTAACGCTTATGAAGAATATAAGTAAATACATACTGTCTTTATCCTGCATGGCAGCCTTGTCTCCGGCAATAGCAACCAACACCGTCGAGACCATCGACCAGGTGACGACAGCAGTTACGGTTAGCGGCGACGTGGACTACCACGTCACCGCTTCTGTGCCTTTTGCCACCACTGGCAGCATTGACATAACGGGCACGGAGCATTCTGTGATAATATTCGACAATGTCAAACCGTCGAAGCTTCTAAACTATCTCTCCTTCATCACCGTCAACGGCGAGAAGGCGGTAAACAACCAGACCTGCCAAGTGAAGATCCACAACCGCGGCTCTATCCTTATGCCGTATGGCAGCGACATCAAACCCCTGACCGTTTATAGCGGACAAAACTTCACCGGCGAGGCTGTCAACGACTTCGGACTGGAGAGCGCGGGAGGATTCATGAACACCCTCACCGATGCCAAACTAAACAACAAGATACGCAGCTTCAAACTCAAGCGTGGATATATGGTGACCTTCTCCACCCGTGCCGGAGGATATGGCTACAACCGTTGCTTCATCGCCGACACCGAGGACTTAGAGATGGCTGAGATGCCTGCTATCCTCGACCGCAGCATCACGTCATATCGTGTGTTCAAATGGAATGACACGGGCAAGAAAGGCCTTGCCAATGACACACGCTCACAGACCAACAACGCTCTCAACACCACATGGTGCTATGCCTTCGGACTGGGCGAGGACACCGGTATCGACCGTGAATGTGTGGCCCATCATATCTATGAGGGATGGCCGGCACTCGCTGACTGCGGACGCAACAACTACACCACGTCGGCACCGACCATGAAGACCAACAATGAACCGGGCAACAGTGCCGACGACCATCCGCAGAGTGTGGCTACCGTCCTTGCTGAATGGGAGCGTCACATGGCCACAGGTATGCGTCTCTGCTCACCGTCATCCCATGACGGCAGTCTCTCCTGGCTCAAGGAGTTTATGGACTCCGTGGATGCACGCGGATGGAGATGTGATGTCGTTGACGTCCATTCCTATTGGCCGGAAGGCAGTTTCTACAATCTCACGTCGTGGTACAACCAGTATCGCCGTCCTTTGTGGATTTCCGAATGGTGCTGGGGTGCGTCATGGAATCATAATGGTGTGTTCAACTCCTCCCTGTCCGACACAGAAGCTGCCCGCCAGAATGCCGACAGGGTCAAGGAATTGTCGGAGCTGATGGACGGTTACGACTTTGTGGAGCGTTATGCGTTCTGGAACTCCGAGGCCGACCGTTCCAAGGTTTATCTCAATGGTGCCCTGACTGCAGCCGGCGAGTATTATGCCGCTCTTGAGAGTGCCGTGGGCTATAACAAGAAATACGACTATGTGCCAAAGATACCAAAATCCAAGGGGGCACCGTCTGCCTTGGCATGTAAGTTCGATGGTTCTACTGGCGTGTCTGTGCTGACATGGCACGAACCCAATGGCGAATACAATAAGAGCATGACGCTCGAACGACGTAAGAAAGGCATGGCATGGCAGAGCATCATGGAGATTGACCTTCAGGAGGATGGCGCCGACTACACCGCCGTTGACAATGAGTCGTTCGACGGTGCTGAATATCGCGTTCATGTCATCTATGCCGACAATAAGGACTACTATACAGCCAAGACCGCCACAGCCGTCCCCGGCAAGGTCAATCCAGGCGACGCAATGACCGTGGGCGAGACGACAATGTATATTGGCGGCAATCTCCTCGCGAATGGCAACTTCGACTTTGATATGGCTGGTTGGACCAACGGCGAGGGCACAGCCCTTTGTGCTCCCCACTTCAAGGTGTTCCGCAATAGAGGATATGACGGCGGAACCTATCTGCAGGCATTCTCCAACGAGGCGATGGACAAGGCGGGTTCTGTCAAGACATCCTTGGAGGTATCTCCTTATACCAATTATTATCTGAGTGCCTCCACATTCTTCGACGGAATCTCCTATAACCGTCTGTATATGTCCCGCGACGGAGTGGCTTCCGACTCCACTGCCGTCAGCATACCCAACAACACCGTATGGACCAAGTTTGGCTCAGTATTCAATAGCGGCACATACGACAAGGCTTTCCTCTCGTTCAGAAACCTCGGTTCGAAAGCCCAGTTTGACCAGATGGGCGTTTATCCGCTCTTCGCCACACAGGAGGAGGCCATTGCCGATGGTATAAAAGCCGAGACACGTCGGGCGGAGATGTTCATGGCTCACAATACAAGTCTCGCACATCTGAACACCAATATCCGCCAGATTATGGAGGGAGCCGACAGTTATGCGGAATACCTCACCCTACTCTCCTCCTCCATCGACGAGGCTATAGAGGAACTGTATGCGTTCATATCCCACGACCCGTTGACAGAACAAGTGGATGGATTGACTGAATTGCCGTTTATCCTTCATCCATCATTCGACACCCAGACATCCGACTGGAAGAAATGCGGCACATATACCGAGGGAACACAGGGTGTGGCTGAGGTTGCCGGACGCAAATGCTGGAAAGCGATATGGAATGACGTGGAGGCATCTGCCGGCAAGGACCTGTCTATGGGCATTGCCCAGGAGCTGACCAAAAACAGTTCGTCGGACTATCTTTCCCACGGACTCTACGCATTGCAATGCAAGGCTGCCACCGACCATTATTGTCTTAGCGACCAGCATGCCTATATCGTGCATAATGGCGACAGCATCGTTTCGTCATTATTGTCAACAGACCGTGTTGACATACCGACATTCACATCCGAAGAGAAATGGCAGACACTTGTCACCCCCGTCATCTATGTCGATGAACGGGAGACGCTCACCATCGGTTTCACCGCATCCAAGGACGGAGCCTCTGACTACGCATGGAAACCATACGCTGAGATCGACGGCAAGGGCGACCTTCGTGAGGGATGGTGGTGTGCCACTGACTTCACCTTGCTCTACAAGCCGGAATACCATTTCAAGGCCAACGCTTCCGGATGGTCAACAATATGTCTGCCGTATAAGGCAACACCTTCTGAAGGTGTCACCTTCTATCAGATAGCGGGAATACTACCCGACATGTCTGCCATCTGTTTGGAGGAGATTGCAGAGTGTGAGGCCGGTGTGCCTTGCGTGGTTTATTCCGACCATAAGGATGTGGTGATATATGAAAGTGGTGAGAAGACCACCAAGAGGACGGCTGGCCCCAATGGACTCAACGGACTGTTTGTCACCTCGTCGGTATTGCCTCAAAACAGCATCGCGCTTGTTAATGGCAGATGGGTCATCCAGGACTCGTCCGACCGCAACGAGCGTGTACAGATGTCCAACTTCTCCGCTTATATAAAGAAGATGGATGACATACAGATGGTGGAAAACTGGAGCGGCGTGACCCTTCCGTTGTGCACACTGACAAACATCGGAACTTCTGTTATTGACGAAGATGATGACGCCAAGTATTACTCAGTATCTGGCATCAGGACTTCCGACTCACATTCTTCTGGTGTTGTCATCAAGAAGACCAAGGGAAAGACAAGAAAAATTGTCAAGTCAAACAACCGTTAAGATATAATAGAGTATGATAGACAAACGCTTTTTTATTACCTGCCTCCTGTTTGGAGCGACAATGCTCAATGGCTTTGCGCAGGACGGGCCTGTTGTCACCACCGACATGCGCTATGCACGTGGCGCCACCATGGCATTCGGACGTATGACAGCCACAGGACAGAACATCGTGGAACGCGGTTTTTGCTGGGCGGAGACTCCTGAACCCACGGTCGATGACCACAAGACGGTGAAGTATCTCAGCAACAACGGCAATATATATTGGTTGCAGGACCTTACTCCCGCCACCTTGTATTATATGCGCGCCTATGCCATCGACAAGGCGGGAAATGTGGGTTATGGTGACGTGATACGCTTCTATACCATCCCCAAGGGACAGATTAAATATACCATCCGCGACGGTGGCACCGACGCTGTCAAGACACGCATCACCAATGCCGTGGAGAAAGCCGTGGGCTATTGGAACGACCTGACGTCAATCACGGGTTTCTCCACTAACGTGGGATATGATGCCTCGGTGCCCACCGCCGACTGCTCATACGGCGGATGGGTCAGAGTAGGACCGAATGAGTCTTATCAGCGCACGGGCACAATCCTCCACGAATTGCTGCATGGTGTGGGTGTCATACCATGGGCCGACACTGAATGGAGCCGCCACAATCTCAGGACGTCAGTCACGTCCGACGGATATGGCACCGGCTATTGGCTCGGCGACCGTGTCACCGAGGTGGTGAGATTCCTAGACAACAGCAAGACTGAAATGCTCAACGGCGACTACCAGCACATGTGGCCTTATGGTATCAACGGGGCGCATGAGGACAATGGCACCGACATTCTTTACATCGGCAACGGACTGGTTTGCCAGGCACTTGGCGAAGACGGACTGCAACACTCATCGACGAGTTTCTCACGTCCGTACTATTCATTCCAGCATAAGGATGAAGAGAAGTACTATATCAAGAACGAGTCGGACGAACGCGGACTGTACAGCTCTTTCCTTGTCCCCACCAAGACAGGCTCTCTTGTATGGCGCAGCATGACTGCCGCCGAGGCAGCCGCCAACGACAGTGTGGCATGGACCATGTCATTCACTCCGTCAAATCAGTATTACCAGTTGAGGAATGTGGCCACGGGCAGGTACATGTCTTATTCTGCCACTGGTACAAACGGCATAAAGACCGCTGAGACCGCCACACCCGCTAATTCCGAGAATTTCCAGTTGATGCGCGGTCGTGACGATGTGTCCGTGGGAAATGAGACCACGGGACAACGTGGATATTGGCTCATCCATCCAGAAAGCAACTGGCAGCCCTATTGCCTCCAGGCCGACAAGAACGGCGCCGTTTCCGCCTCGCAGTTTAACATCGCCTCTTCTGCTTCTCAGCAGAGATGGCTCATCCTTTCGGCGGGAGAGATGAATGAGATGGAGACGTTCTTCATTGGCGGTGTCAAGTCACAGATTACCGATGCCCTTGCCACCTTGCAGACCTTGGTTGACGTGCCGCACATTGAAGAGGTGGCTGGCACGGATGCTTCTGTCAACGCGACCATCTCGCGTGTGAACGACCTTATCGCTTCTTCCAACAGCATCGAAGAGTTAGTGCCGGCCGAGGAGGAGATAAGAACGGCCATTTCACTCTTCCTCAACGGGGTTTCGCCGACCGACCCCGCCCATCCGTTCGACATCACTTATATGCTGGCTAATCCAGGTATGGACTCAGCCGAGGGATGGTCGGTGGCTCCCACCATCAACTACTCTTGCGGAGAGTTTTACCAAAAGACGTTCGACATGAACCAGTCGCTTGCCAATATGCCTTTAGGCACTTACCGTGTCAGCGTGCGCGCATTCCAGCGTCCGGGCACTTCCGCCGAGGCGTGGTCGAATTACACGTCGGGCAAGACCAGTGTCACGGCATTCCTCTATGCCGGCAATAAGGTGCAGCGCCTTGCCAACATCTGCAGCGATGCCTCTGAGAGCAAACTGGGTGGCAAGGAAAGCAGCGTCGGTTCGTCGCCGGTGATGTATGTACCCAACGACATGAATGCCGCAAGCATCTATTTCTCCAATGGATTGTACGACAATTCCGTAGTCACCGAACTGACCAAGTCAGGGTCATCACTCAAGTTGGGTGTACGTTCCGCCAACATGGGCAGCAGCTACTGGTGCATCTTTGATGACTTCCGTCTCTATTTCTATGGCAAGATGTCCAAAGAGGATGTCACTGGCATTGACAATGTGACGGTTGAGGACAATCCCGGTCTGCGTCAGGGTGTCTATACATTGGACGGACGGAAGATTGACATGGACAACCGTTCGATTGACTCCCTGCCCAAGGGCATTTATGTCGTTAATGGCAAGAAGTTTGCGAAATAGTCAATTCATTACGAACAACACACAATATTATTATTTATATGGTAACACTTGATAAAAGGTTTGTAAAAGACTTTATTGTCACTATTTCATTACTCGTTGTGTCCTTCCCAAGCGTGATGTTTGGGAAGGGCATTATCCGCCCCGGGGAATTATGGCCCGACAATCGTGGCGAGCATATCAATGCCCACGGTGGAGGTGTTATGAAGCATGGCAATACCTATTATTGGTATGGTGAGCACAAGGCCGACACCACTTGTTCGGCTTACGTGGGCGTGACATGCTATTCGTCGAAGAATCTCACCGACTGGCGTTATGAGGGTGTTGCCCTTAGTGTTGTCGATGAGAAGGGACACGACATCGAGCGCGGATGTATTCTCGAACGCCCGAAGGTGATCTATAATCCCAAGACCAAGAAGTTTGTGATGTGGTTCCACCTTGAGCT
The DNA here is from genome assembly GCA_034101015.1 of Prevotella sp. Classification (GTDB taxonomy): domain Bacteria; phylum Bacteroidota; class Bacteroidia; order Bacteroidales; family Bacteroidaceae; genus Prevotella. The sequence goes on along the minus strand of JAXEKN010000055.1, from coordinate 90,755 downwards.
CAAGGGCGAGGGCTACTGGCAGGCCCGATATGGTGTGGCAGTGTCCGACAGTCCCAAGGGACCGTTCCGCTTCCTGCGCTCCGGCAGGGCCAATCCCGGATTCTATCCATTGGAGTTTTCTGATGCCGACATCAAGAGTCTCGACACTCTCAATGCCAACAACTATAAGGACTGGTGGACACCCACATGGCGCAAGGCCATTCGACAAGGATTGTTCCTGAAGCGCGACCTCACCGCACGCACGGTTGACGGACATAACCTGCCAGCAGGACAGATGGCGCGCGACATGACCCTCTTCGTGGATACCGACGGCAGGGCTTATCATATCTTCTCGTCGGAGGACAACCTGACATTGCATATCGCCGAACTCAACGATGACTTCACTGCCCACACCGGACGTTACACCCGCGTGGCTCCCGGCGGACAGAACGAGGCTCCCGCCGTGTTCCGCCGTGGCAACACCTACTGGATGATTACCAGTGGATGCACAGGCTGGGACCCCAACGAGGCCCGGATGTTCTCGGCGCCAAGCATCTGGGGACCGTGGAAGCAGCATCCCAACCCATGCCGTGGTCCAAAGGCCAACATCACCTTCGGCGGACAGTCAACATTTGTCCTGCCATATAAGGACGGATATATCTTCATGGCCGACATCTGGCGACCGAAGCATCCTTCCGACGGGCGGTATGTGTGGCTGCCCATCGACTTCGACAATAATGGAGTTCCATTTATCGAATGGCGCGATTCTTGGATGGTTCAATAGTTAATTAGTCCTATTTTTCCCTATATTATCAGAAAAAAGGATAAATGAATAGGGAAAAAAACGATACCTTTGCGTATTAATAATAAAAAGAAATATATGAGAAAGACATTTGGAAATATCATTTTGGCCCTGTTGTTGGCTCTTTTATTGCCCAATGAGGCGATGGCCTCTGGGGTGTTTACTGCTGGCAAGAACACCTTCATGCTCGACGGCAAACCGTTTGTGGTGAAGGCTGCCGAGGTGCATTATCCGCGTATTCCCCGCCCTTATTGGGAACATCGCATCAAGATGTGCAAGGCTCTTGGCATGAACACCCTCTGCCTGTATGTCTTCTGGAATATCCATGAGCAGAAGGAGGGCGTGTATGACTTCACCGGTCAGAACGACGTGGCGGAGTTTTGCCGCTTGGCCCAGAAAAATGGCATGTACGTCATCGTGCGCCCAGGCCCGTATGTTTGCGCAGAATGGGAGATGGGCGGCCTGCCATGGTGGCTGTTGAAGAAGAAAGACATCCGTCTGCGCGAGCGCGACCCCTACTTCATGGAGCGTGTGCGCCTGTTTGAGAAGGAGGTGGGCAAGCAACTCGCCTCGCTCACCATCGAAAACGGCGGACCGATTATCATGGTGCAGGTGGAGAACGAATACGGCTCGTATGGCACGGACAAGCCCTACGTCTCGGAGATTCGCGACATCGTGCGTGAGTCGGGATTCGACAAGGTCACCTTGTTTCAGTGCGACTGGGCAAGCAATTTCACACGCAATGGTCTCGACGACCTGATATGGACGATGAACTTCGGCACGGGTGCCAATATCGACAATCAGTTCCGCCGTCTCAAGGAACTGCGCCCGGAGTCGCCACTGATGTGCTCGGAGTTCTGGAGCGGATGGTTCGACAAGTGGGGCGCGCGCCATGAGACCCGTCCTGCCGACGATATGGTGGCGGGCATCGACGAGATGCTCTCCAAGGGTATCAGCTTCTCGCTCTATATGACTCACGGCGGCACGTCGTTCGGCCATTGGGCGGGTGCCAACAGTCCGGGCTTCGCTCCCGACGTGACATCATACGACTATGACGCTCCCATCAATGAGTGGGGACAGCCGACGGAGAAATACTGGACCTTGCGCCGCACCATGGAGAAGTATTACGATGGCAAAAAGATGCCGTCGGTGCCAAAGGCTCCAATGCCTATCATCTCCGTGCCTGAGTTCAAGCTCACGGAGTATGCACCCATCGCCTGTGGCATTGACAAGACGGTCAAGTCGCGCGACGTGAAGTGCATGGAGGATCTCGACATGGGATGGGGCTCGCTCATCTATGAGGCCACCCTGCCCGCAGTCAGCTCGTCCTCGCTGCTCACTCTCAATGACTGTCATGACTTCGCACAGGTGTTTATCGACGGCAAGTATATCGGCAAGATCGACCGCGTGAAGAATGAGAAGAGCATCATGCTGCCTGCCGTCAAGAGCGGACAGCGACTCACCATCCTCATCGAGGCTATGGGACGCATCAACTTCGGACGCGCCATAAAGGACTACAAGGGTATCACTTCAAATGTCACGCTATCGGCGGAATCCGAAGGTCACGCCATGACTTTCGACCTTAAGAACTGGACTATCTCCACCCTGCCCTGCGACTATCAGACTGCCGTGAAGGCTTTCGCCCCGCGCCCGTCCAATCCCATCTTCAATCCCTCTCCTCTCAACAATACCATCGGCTACTATCGTGGCTGGTTTGACTTAAAGAAGGTGGGCGACACGTTTATCAATATGGAGGCTTTCGGCAAGGGTATGGTATATGTCAACGGCCATGCTCTCGGACGATTCTGGAACATCGGTCCCCAACAGACGCTCTATGTCCCCGGATGCTGGCTGAAGAAGGGAAAGAACGAGGTGGTGGTTCTCGACATCGTCGGGCCAAGGGGTAAGGCTGTGGCGCATTGCCAGAACAAGCCCGAACTCGACAAGCTCAACCTTGAGAAGAGCAACAAGCACAACAACCCCGGCGACCGTCCTGACCTCAACTCCGCCTCGCCCGTGGCTGACACCAACCTGAAGGCTGGCAACGGATGGCAGACTGTTTCCTTCGCCTCTCCCGCAAAGGGTAGGTATGTGGCTATCGAGTGTCGCTCCGCCCATTCGTCCGACCAGGTGGCTGTGGCTGAGATTTATCTTCAGGATGCCAATGGCAAGCGTATCAGTCGTGAGCCGTGGACTGTGAAGTATGCTGACAGTGAGAATGAGGTGGGCAACCATACCGGCGACAAGGTGTTCGACCTTCAGGAGTCAACCTATTGGCAGACCCAGCGTGGCGCGGACTTCCCCCATCTCCTTGTCATAGACCTCGGCGGTGAGCAGACCGTCAAGGCTCTCGACTATCTGCCGCGCGCCGAACAGGGTGCGCCAGGCAGCGTCAAGCATATCCGCATCTTCGTATATTAAAAAGATATCGGACTGATAATATGATAAGGTCGGGCTGCGCTAAACAACTTCGTGTCTTTGTGTTCAAGAATAAAAGACTCTGTATCTCTGTGCCTCTGTGTTTACAAAACAGTCCTGTGGCGATTTGGTTCAATGGCGTTCAAAAACCGTTTGAAAAAGGGGTGGTTTTGGCGGCTTTTTGAGCACATCTGTTCAACGCCGTTCAAAGGTTCTATGGACGTACGTCCAGGCACCCTAAGGACGTACGTCCATACCACCTCTGCACGTACGTCCTTAGACCCTTTGAACGTACGTGCAGAGAATGTATGAAAATCGGGTGATTATTTGTCATGTGGTACATATTCGAAATCATTGACAGTGCCAGTATCTGACGAGAAACTGATGCCCACCTTATATGTCTTGCGCGCGTCGGCTGCGTATGGCAGGGCATAGCCCTTTTCCTCTATTTGCTTCAGGGCATCTTCTGCGGTGGAATTAATCTTGAACTCGAAGATATATACATATCCTGGGCATTCAAGTATGCAGTCGATGCGCCCTTGGCTTGTCTCCTTCTCAATATATGTATTGTATCTGCCGAGCAAGCACATAATGAGATAGAAGGTGTATTGGAAATGACGCTCGCACTCCATAGCGTCCTGCTTGCGCTGGAAACGATATGAGATATTGGCGAGGAATGCTGTGAGTTGGAGCTTGAACTTCTCGAGGTCGCCACTTACAAGGGTATGGGTCACGTCAACAATCCATGAATCAGAGTAATTCTCTGAGCTGAAATAATCATTTGCAAGAGCAGATGTCATTCCGCTTCTCACTTCCTCGTTGGGGAAATCAAGACGATATACATCCAAGAAGGGGTCATATCCCTTGATTGTAAGATAACCACTTTGGTAAAGCATAGGCAAAGGTCTTTGCTTGGTTGCCTTATAGTCAACAAACTCGGCGGCGGGATAATAATTTCCCAACAATTCATTGACAGTCACATGGTTGTCAGAGAGAAGACGCATCAGATAGGTCGGAGTGCCAGTAGAGAACCAAAAATCCCTAAACTGGCTTTTTTGCAAACAGTTAAGCAGACTGAATGGATTGAAGACATCCACCATATTTTCACTAAAGTGGTAGCCATCATATTTGCGCTTCAGTCTATCAATGGTCTCTTCCTCGGTCATACCTTTCGCCTTGCCCAACTCTTTTATCTGTTCACTGAATACAGTCAGAAGCTCGTCCTTGGTTATGCCACAGAGTGCGTCGTATCTGCCATCATTGCTAATGTCGTTGGGCTGGTTGAAGCCGCTGAACACACTGACTTGCGAGAACTTCGTCACTCCTGTAAGCATTACAAACCTCAGATGCTTGTCGGCCAGCTTAAAGACGCTATAGAAGCCCTTGAGAATCTCGCGATTGTAATCCTCAAGGGTTTTTATTTCTCCCTCCACCACTGGAGATTGTATGCCCGTGTTCATCACATCAAGCAGAGGTTTGTCGTATTCATCAACCAAAACGACAACTCGCCTTCCAGTCTGTTCATGTGCTTTCTCAAACACGTATGAAATCCGGTCGCCGTAAGTGGCGGCAAGAGGATCTTTGCCATATTTTTCCTCTGATTTTGAAACAAATGTCTCGATAGTTTCCTTTAGTTCCAACGGCGAGGTGAAGTTCTTTCCATTAAAGTCAATATGAAACACGGGAAATTCCGCCCACTCCTTCTCAAGTGAGTCGATGGCAAGTCCACGAAAGAGTTCCTTGCGCCCGAGGAAGTAGTTCTCGATAGTCGATAGGAGAAGACTCTTGCCAAAACGGCGGGGACGACTGAGGAAATATATTTTCCCCATAGTGACAAGGTCATACACTAACGCCGTCTTGTCAACATACACAAATCCATCTTCGCGGATTTGCTCAAAGCATTGCATTCCAATTGGGTACTTCATAATCGTGCTCTTGAATTATTCGGCAAAGATAGACATTTAATTTCACATATCCAAACATTACAGAGGTTTTTTAATCAAATTGCATTGGTTTTTCTATGATATAATATTTCTCAAACTATGAAAGCTGCTTTTGCCAACTGGCAAAAGTTCATTTGTTAGTCAGCAAAAGTCCATTTGCCAACTCGCAAGACACTACGACAACGGCCTTTCTTATGATACAAAGACGGGCATCCGAATGTCATAATCATAGTCAAAGAAAGATTAAAAAAATGCAATATGTTTGGAGATATGAAATAAATGCATTACCTTTGCACCATATTGTGGGCCAGACATTCCCACAACTATTTAAACGACAGATACATATATAAAAAAGACAGACATTATGAAAAAGACATTGGTAATGTTATTGGCAATGTTCATTGCCACGGGAATGACGGCACAAAGGCGGGATGCAGGCGAATGGTCGGTCATCCCGAAGGTGGGAGTGAACCTGTCGAGACTGAACAACGACAAGCTATGGATTGGCGAATCGGGAGTGGATGAATATATCAATTCGTCGTACAAGCCAGGCTATGAGGCAGGCGTGGACTTGGAGTATATGGTCAGCGACAGGATTGGAGTGACGGTCGGGGCTATGTATGCCATGCAAAGCGAGAAATTCAAGGATTATCACACGACGGAAAAGGTGGCAGGTTCGGACAACCTGCTGAAATTCGAGAAGTTTGAAAACATCAGGGAGAACTTCGGCTTTCTCAACGTGCCTATAAAGGTCAGCTACTATCTCACCGACAATATCGCGCTGAAGGCGGGAGTGCAGCTCGGCTTCATGCTCTCGGCAAAATCCAAGGGCAACACCGTGGCTGGCTTATATGACAAGAAGAACCCCAACAATATCATATATTACGACGCCAACGGCAATCCGGCGGAAGAGGGCAGCCAAGTGTATCTGTCGTGGGACCAAGACGCGAAGGCCACATACCACCACTTCGACATGTCCATACCCATGGGCATATCCTACGAATACGAGAATGTCATCCTCGATGCACAGTATCGCATAGGCCTGAAGGACCTTGCCGCCACATACGGCTCGTCGATACGCACCAGCGTCTTCAGCCTTACCGTAGGCTACCGCCTGCGGCTATAATCCTATGACAGGTCAGACTGACGAGTTCCTGTATTCCTTAGGCGAGCAATTATACTGGCGGGCAAACTCCCTGTAGAAGAAGGCCCGGTTGCGGAATCCGCATTGCGATATTATCTCGGATATACTTTTGTCGGTATTGCGCAATGCCTTTACAGCCTTGTACATTCGGTATTGCAGGATGAAGTCAGTGGGCGACAGGTCGCTCACGAGTTTGAACTTGCGATACAGTTGGGTGCGGCTCATCGCCATGTCCTGTGCGAGTGAGGAGGGATTATAGTCCTCGTCGGCATAATGTTGGCTCACTGTGGCGGTGAGCTTATACAAGAACTCGGTATCCTCCTTGGTCATGTCCTTGGTGTTGAAGCGCCGCATATATGACAATGTGGAGTCGGAATAGTCGCGCATCTGGTCGGACGACATCATCTCCCTCTCGACGATGGCCTTGAGATAGTCGCTCTGGAATGGTTTTTCCAAGATACTGTTTGCTCCGAGACGCAGCATCCTTGCCCCCGTCTCCTTGTCACTGCTGCTGCATATAGCCACGATGGGCATGAAACGTGTCCTCTCGTTGTTTTTGACATGGGATATGAACGAGAGGTCAGAGACATGCGCTGGTTCATATATCACCATTTCGTAGGTATTCTCCAATTCGTTGCCCTGGGCGATATATTGCTCCTCGACGACATCAATGATAAACGACTTTTCGAGTATGGACCTCACGAGAGACGTCATGTCGCCGTCGTCCATCACCACAAGTATTCGTTTCATGCCGCTGCTTATGATCTTCTCAATGCCCGAGGTCTTTTCGTCTTCCTTTGACGTCTTTATCAAGGTCTTGGGCATAGAGGTGACTGTCAGGGATATGCGCGTCATTCCCTCGCCATGTGCAGCCACTGTGATACCACCTCCGAGACGCTTTGCCAGCTCGTTGCCGATGGTGAGTCGGAAGTTCTTGTCGTCCTCACCCTGCACGAGTCTTCTCTCATATATGTCGAGAGCCTTAAACTGGTTGAAGATAATCTCAAGCTGGTCATTGTCGGGTGTGGTGGCGGAATAGTCAAAGTCAATGACAGCCTGATTGTTTTTCATCTTCCATCCCACAGCAAACGCGCCTTTCTCGTCGATGGTCCTGAAGATATAGCTTAGAATATTGTGTATAGCCTTGAGAAATAGCATCTTGTCCGTCACCACCATGACGTCGTCATCCTTGATGTCGAGGTTAATCCTGTTGGCTATTATCTTCTGCGTATAGTCGTCAAGGGAATATTTGACCGCCTCGGTGATCTTAACCACATTAGCCGTGACATCCGAATCATCTATCCCAGCCGACTGTATCTCGGACAGACGCTGTATCTGCCTGTCCATATCCTTGACGTTGCCCAGTATGTATTTCACGTTTTCAGCCACATTATCCTCCGGACGAGCGGCATTGATCTTGTCAATGGCATTATATATATGTGTGATATGGCTTGAGAACTGGCTCGACACATTGGCAAAGAATCGCAGTTTGGCATGGTGGGTGTCCTGCTGAAACTGTGCGGCCTGGCGCTCCATCTCGCGTTCATGCCTCTGCATCTCCTTGCGTTTTTTCTCCCGATAGTAATATACGATGACCGCAGTGATGACAATGACGTACAGCGATATGCTCCACCATCTGAGCCACCATGGATATCGGACATAGAAACTGATGACCAATGGCTGTTGAGCCCATATATGCGCCGAATTGCTTTGTCTGACGTAGAGTGTGTATTCTCCCGGGGGGAGTTGGTTGAGCAATATGTCTTTTTCCGCGCCTATGTTGATCCATTCGTGCTCCTTGCCGCCCAACAGCGAATGGCGTTCCAGACGATAGGATATCTCGCAGCGGTCATTGCTGATGTAATCCATAATGCTGAAAGAAAAGAGATATGACATCGTCTCATTGTCAAAGGCATACTCATTGCTCAATGCCACGGGGGTGTTGTCGATCTTTATCCCTGAGAGAATGAGCTTGGGCATGAACTGGCCGTCATTGAGCAATGCCGGACGTATGGCGGTGATGCCATTGGTGCCTCCAAAGAGCAATGCCTGTCCTTTCTTATAGCTCAGCCCGGCCCCATCGCTGAACTCATTGCCCTGCAGTCCGTCACGGTAGGTGAAGTTGAATGTCTCTCCCTTGGGTGTTATCTTTGACACGCCATAACTGGTGCTGACCCATATATTTCCCTGATAGTCCTCGCGGATGCTGTGGATGTTGAGATCGGCAAGCCCGCAATTATTGTAATGAAGGAACACCGCCTGCCCATTGTCATCACACATCATGTCAAGTCCTTGTGACATGCCTATCCACAACCTGCCCCTGCTGTCCTTATAGAGGGATATTATGTCGTTGCTCCAAAGTGAACGTGGATTTGTCGGGTCATTACTATAGGTGACCAACTGCTCAGTGTGTGTGTCGAGTCGCATAAGACCGCCGCCACGGGTACCTGCCCATATATAATGACCGTCGGTAATGACGGAATAGACGATATTGCCATAGGTGCCTGCACCGACGTTCTTGCCGTATTGCTTCACATGGGTTATGAGATTTCCCCTGCGGCTTACCTTGACCAAGCCACTGCCGCTGCATCCGAGATAAAGGGTGGAGTCATTGACCTCCACTATGGAGTATATTGAACTGGTGACGGCAGCGTCAGCTGCACGGGTATAGTCCATTCGCAATAGCTGTCCGTCCTTGTAATAACCGAGACCGTCAACATCAGCTCCCACCCAAATTCTTCCGTCGCGGCTGGGACATAGAGAGAACACGGCATTATATGCCCTGCCATTGCCGACATTGATGGTGTTGATATGTTGGATGGGACGGTTTTCATTGACATCAAACACCAAAAGCCCCTCACCTTTGGTGCCTATGAGCATCTTATTGCCGAAAAGACAGATGGCCCTTACGGGAAGGTTCTTGTCGCCTATCTCATAAGACTTGGCAAACGACTCGTCCTGATAATACTGATATACTCCCTTGCCGTCGGTGCCTATCCAAATGATGTCCTGTGTGCCGTGAAGGATGGAGGTCACGTAGATATTCTCCAACTGACGGGCCACCAAATGTCCCGACTGATAGGCATAATACCCATTGTTGGTGCCCACTATACATCCCTTTTTTGAAAAGCTCACACAGGTCAACCTGCCGTCGATCTCCATCCCGGCTTCAACAAACCGTCCATTGTTGACATACAACAAACGGTTGCCGGTCTGCACCCACAGGCGGGAATAGTTGTCGAATGTCATGGCTGATACATTCTGAGGCAAGGGATAGCGACGTATGGTGCGCAATGCCCCGTCGGTCATCTTCATCATATACAGCCTGTCACTGTCGGTAGCCATAAGAAAGCCATTCGAGTCAAAAGCCATCGCCTTGAGATGGACGGACTTGGGCAAGTCGGTGGCTATCGGGACAAACTTGTCCGCCACATTATTATATATATGGAGATTGCCGCCATTGTAGTATGCCACGACATTACCCTTGTCATCGGCAGCTGCCATGAACGACTTCTCGGTGCGCTTGACATTGTGAGGGCTGTCAAGATAATACTGGCGGCACGACCTGTCGAGACGGCTCATGCGGTTGATACCCCAGTCGGTCACAACCCACAACACATTATCATGCACATCCTCATGTATGTCGCGCACTACGGGGTGTGACAGTGTCGTGGAATTGTTGGGCACAGCCTTTACGTGGGATATCTGACAACCGTCATAGCGGTTGAGTCCATCCCACGTGCCTATCCACAGCACTCCGGCCCTGTCCTGAAACAGGATGTTGACAGCACTATTGTTCAGTCCCTTCGTATTGTTGATATTCACCGTCTTCCACTCCTTGGCATTGCCAAAGGACACCCACAAGAGGCTGTATATCACAATCACACATCGCATTATTGACATCTTCATAACGTTCACAATTAGCTTTTTCGGGGCAAAGATACAAAAAAGTATGTATATACGGATATTTTCACTGAGAAATTATGAATATTTTGTATATATTTGTACCTAAATAGTATATATTAGTGTCTAATTTGGTGTAGGTACGCAAACATACAACTTTGGACATGTGTATATCGCATCATTGCGGACAAATGGCTACCTTTGCAGCGCAATAGGACAAAAAGACGCGTCGTCCTGCAATCTGAACAACCTTATTTATTAACAATTAAAAAACATCAAACGAAATGGACATAGCCAAAAGAAACCAGCAGAATCCTATTCTGTCACCGAAAGACTTCACACCGGCAATTGACGGAATGGAGATAGCCTGCTTGCTGAATCCCGGAGTATTCAAAATGGACGGTCGTATAGGACTCGTGATACGTGTAGCCGAGAGACCAAAGCAACAGAAGGGCAAGATCTCCTTTCCCATCTACACCCCGGAGGGATTCAAGGTGATGGAGTTTAACGAGGACGACAAAGACCTTGACGCCAGCGACCCGCGAGTGATAAAATACAAGGGGCAGGACTATCTCACCACCCTATCCTATCTACGTCTTGCCTTTAGCGAGGACGGCATCCACTTCCATGAGGATGAACGCTACAAGCCCATCTTCGGCAGCCGTCCGTCAGAGTCATTCGGCATAGAGGACTGTCGGGTGGCAACCATGGACGACGGATATTTCCTTACCTTCACCGAGGTGTCGCCAGTGGCAGTGGGAGTGGGCATGATTCACACCAAGGACTTCATCAACTATGAGCATGAGGGAATGATCTTCCCGGCACACAACAAGGACTGCGCACTCTTCGACGAGAAGATAGGCGACAAATATTTCGCGCTTCACCGTCCGAGCAGTCCGGAATTAGGCGGCAACTATATGTGGATAGCCGAGAGCTTCGACCGCATCCACTGGGGACGCCATGAGTGTATCGCCACCACAAGGGAGGGCAAGTTTGACAGTGCGCGCCTTGGTGCCGGTTGCTCACCCGTCAAGACCGACAAGGGATGGTTGGAGATATACCATGGTGCCACAAAGGAAAACAGATACTGCCTTGGAGCCATGCTCCTCGACCTCAACGACCCGACAAAGGTTCTGGCACGCAGCGAAGAGCCCATCATGGAACCCGTTGCCCCCTACGAGCAGACCGGTTTCTTCGGCAACGTCGTGTTCTCCAACGGACAGATTGTGGATGGCGACACCATACGTATATATTATGGTGCAAGCGACGAGGTGATATGCCAGGCAGACCTATCCATCAATGAGATACTTTCCACACTGAACGTATAACCAATTCACAGCCTTTATATGAAAGGATTGACTAAAGAATTCAAATTCTTCTGTAGCCAGGAGCACAACATGAAGGTGCTATTGCTGACCAATATGATCTATGCGTTTGTCCTGCCTGTGGTGGAGATATTCGCCGGAGCATACGTTATGCGAAGCACAAACGCTCCCGCTATGGTGGCCTACTACCAGTTGGCCATGTATGTGGGAGTAGTGGCCACGTCAATGCTCAACGGACTGCTGCTGAAGAAGATACAGATAAAGGTGTTGTATGCTGCCGGCATCTTGGTGAGCGGATTGTCGCTTGGAGGCATGATGCTCATTGAGGGTCTGGGCATCGTGGAGCTCGGCATAGCAGGTTTCCTCCTTGGAGCCGCATCAGGATTCTTCTGGACCAACCGCTACCTGCTCACCCTCTACAATACCCATGACGACAACCGCAACTACTTCTTCGGACTGGAGTCATTCTTCTTCTCGGTAGCCAACATCACAGTGCCATTGGTGATCGGTGCCTTCATAGGCTACATGAACGGAAAGGAAATGCTTGGCATACAATTTGATGCCTCACTATGCTACAAGATTGTCATGGGAATGGTGATTCTCACCACCATCCTTGCCGTGTCGGTATTGTCACATGGACGCTTTGAGATGCCCCAAGACACACGTTTCTTCCATATCCACTTTCACGTCCTTTGGCGCAAGATGCTCACATTGGCTTCGCTCAAGGGAATGGTGCAGGGATTCCTTGTCACGGCTCCCGCCATACTCGTGATGAAGTTTGTAGGCGACGAAGGGGCTCTTGGTGCCATACAGGGCATCAGCGGAGCATTGACAGCCATATTGGTGTATATACTTGGCCGTGTGGCACGCCCGGAGCATCGTCTGTGGATATTCCTCGGCAGCGTGCTGGTGTTCTTCATCGGAACATTGTTCAACGGCATACTCTTCTCGGCTGCGGGAGTGATTGCATTCGTATTGTGCAAGGTGATTTTCCAACCGCTCTTTGACCTCGCCTACTTCCCGGTGATGATGAGGACGATAGATGTGGTGGCCAAGATTGAGAAGCGCAATGAATACACATATATCATGACTCATGAGGTGGGCATGTTTGTGGGCAGGTTTCTCGGACTGGGACTATTCATCCTTCTTGCCTACTGCGTATCAGAAGACTTTGCACTGAAATATGCACTCATCATCGTGGCAGCACTCCAAACCCTTGCCTATCCTTTGGCGAAAAACATAACAAAACAATCAGACAAACTTTCAAAATAATCACAACAACTATGAATAAATACATTCTTTCAGCAATGACATGCGTAGCTTCGGCTGCCATGATATCATGCTCCGGAGAAGGCGACAACTATGGCGAGGCCATACAGCAGGTGTCAATCTCACGTATCGACTCCATGCCCGATATGCCTTCCACATACGAGATGCTTGACTGGCGACAGAAAGCCCTTGACTTCGACGCCTACGTCTTCAACTGGGACAACAAGGGCAAGGCAGGACCACTGATCTGGGCCGACAATGCACGCCGCAACGTCAATCAGGAGACATTCGGTCTATACACTGCCATGTGCGACATTCGCCAGGGACCCAACCACAACAACGGCGAGTTTCACGAGTCGCTCAACTCGCTTGCAGCCCTTCTCGGTGCAGGACTGGTGGGCATAGACAAGACCAATCAGGACGGCCGCAACTATGTGAAGATGATACAGAACTTCTTCAACAGGGACAATGGATGGAACATCATGATGAACAATACCGTGTCCAAGGTGGGAGGCTTAGGCGGTGGATATGGCCGCGACTGGTGGTATGACGTGCTGCCCAACGCACTCTTCTATGCCGTGAGCGATGTGTTCCCCGGTGTTGACGGTGCTGACGAAATCATGCACACGATAGCAGAACAGTTCACCAAGGCCGACTCTGTGCTCAACGGCAATTACGACTATTCATATTTTGACTATGGGCAGATGAAGGGCGGACGCAATCATATCCCCTACCAGCAGGATGCAGCAGGAGGTCATGCCTATGTATTGCTCAATGCCTACAGGAAATTCGGCGACCAGCGCTATCTCAGCCATAGCGAAAGTGCCATCGAGGCTCTGCTCGCACAGAAGGAAAGCCGTTTCTACGAGGCTCTCCTGCCGCTCGGAGTATATACCGCAGCCTATCTGAACGCTGCCGAAGGCAAGCAATATGACGTGACCAAACTGCTCAACTGGGTGTTTGACGGCTGCAAGAGCGAGACAGGACGCACAGGATGGGGTATCATCGTGGGCAAATGGGGCGACTATGACGTGAGCGGACTCCAGGGCAGCATCACTGACCTCGGCGGATATGCCTTCCTCATGAACAGTATCAAACCGGCTTGGCCGTTCGTCCCGATGGTGAAATACCAACCGCAATATGCCGCTGCCATAGGCAAGTGGATGCTCAACAATGCCAGCGCATGCCGACTCTTCTTCCCCGGATGTATCGACGAAAAGCACCAGTGGGCTCCTGAACTGCGCGACCTCACAGACAACAACGTGGCATACGAGGGACTGAGAAAGGTGGACGACTATGGCAAACCCGAACTGAAGGGTGTCAGCCCAGTGGCTATTGGCGACGGACCGAAATGGATCGAAGGCAACCCGACGGAGAGCATGATGAGCCTCTACAGCACATCGCCAGTGGGTATTCTCGGCGCCATCGTCAACAAGACTGATGTGGAGGGCATACTGCGACTTGACTGCAATGCCACTGACTTCTATGCCGACCGCACCTATCCTTGCTACCTATATTATAATCCCTTCGACGATGCCAAGCAAGTCACTATCGACATGGCCGACGGAAATGTGGACCTCTTCGACATCGTGACAAAGAAATATATAGCACGCGGAGTGAAAAACGGCAGCAAGATCAACATCGCGGCCAAGCAGGCAATGGTGGTATATGCACTACCTGAAGGTACACCGCTGAAACTGCAGGACGGCAAGATAATAGCAGGAGAAAAAACAATCATTTCATACAAATAACCTTATAAGTAAAGACTAATTATGTTTAAGAGATTTTTTATCAGCATCTTTACCCTTATCATCGCTACTGTGGCTCTCGCACAGCAGGGTAAGACAATCACCGGTACCGTCACCGACGGTGCTACAGGAGAACCGCTTATCGGCGCTACTGTCAAGGAGGTAGGTTCATCCAATGGTACAATAACGGACTTCGACGGCAACTTCACGCTGAAGGCCCAGGGCAATGAACTGCAAGTGTCATACGTAGGCTATGTCACTCTCACTGTCAAGGCTGATGCCAATGGAAGGTGTGACGTGAAGATGAAGTCGGACAATGAGATAGAGGAAATCGTGGTAGTGGGTTATGGTACGCAGCGCAAGAGTGACCTCACCGGCTCTCTCTCCTCAATGAGCGAGAAGGACTTCAAGAACTATGCCACATCCAATGTGTCGAACATGATGGCTGGTAAGGCTGCCGGTGTGTTTGTCAGCACAAGTTCCGGACAGCCTGGAGCTGACGCCGTGGTGAGAGTGCGCGGACTGGGCACTGTCAACGACTGTAATCCTCTCTACGTTGTCGATGGGCAGTTTATGGACAACATCTCAAGCATCAACCCGTCGGACATCGAGCGCATTGAGGTGCTCAAGGACGCTTCTGCATGTGCCATCTATGGTTCAAGAGGTTCCAACGGTGTCATCCTCGTCACCACCAAGGGTGGACAGAAGGGCGCAACTACCGTCACGTTTGACGCAGCCATCGGTGTACGCAGCAGCTACAAGGCTCTCGACATGATGAACAGCGACCAATACTACGACTATATCACCACTGCATTTGCCGGTGACGCCACATTCGACAAGACCAAGTTTACCAACCAGTACAAAAAGGGCTACAGCACCAACTGGTGGGACGAGTGTACAAGAAGTGCATTCAACCAAAACTACAATGTAGGCATACGCACAGGAAACGAGACATCACGCACCTCACTGAGTTTGGGCTACGTGGACGAGCAGGGTACAATCATCGAGACCGACTTCAAGCGTATCACCGCACGCCTGAGCCATGAATATGACATCAACAAATATCTCACCGTGGGTGGAGTGGTCAACATCGCCAAGATGAAGAAAAGAGATGCCAACAGCCTGCCCTCATTCGACTTCATACTGAAGGCCGACCCGTTCACACCGGTCATCAATCCCCTCGTTGACCCATCGTCAGCCAACTATGAATACAACAAGTGGGCACCCACGGAATGGTCATTTGACCCCAACCCCGTATCGGTGCTGAAGCTCAACGACCGCCACAACGACCTCTTCAATGTCTTTGGCAACCTGTTTGCAAAGATCAACTTCACAAAGGACTTCTCATACCGCGTGCAGTTCAGCTTTGAGCGAAACCATGACACATTCTACGGATTCAAGCCAATCTATGAGGCCATCTTCTCAGACGACATGCTTGGCAATCGTGAAAGCAAATACAACACGGAGACACAGATGACCAACAACTCAGGACTGGTGCAGAATTATCTCGTGGAGCAGCGACTCAACTACAACCACACTTTCGGCAAGCATCGTCTTGACCTGATGGGAGCCATGACCTACGAGAAGAACACATCAGAGGGCATCAACGCCTTCAAGCGTGGAGCATTAGGCAACGACGAAGCATACCGCGTACTTGATGCCGGCACCGTGGGCGACCAGGTGTCAGGACCCAAGCAAACCACTTCCATGCTCTCATACATAGCACGTGTGAACTACTCATTCGACGACAGATACCTGCTCACCGCCAGTTTCCGTGCCGACGGCTCATCACGCTTCGCCAAGAACAACAGATGGGGCTACTTCCCCTCATTCTCATTGGGATGGAGACTGAGCAACGAAAAGTTCTTCCAAAACTCAAGCATCTCCAAGGTGGTGGACAACGTGAAGGTAAGAGCCGGATGGGGACAGAACGGTAACCAGCGCATCGACGCCAACGCTCCTCTCACACTCATCGGCACCAACAATGAGAAGCAGTGGTACTTCGGCAATGGTTTCCACACCGGATATGTGCCTACATACAACGGTAATCCCGACATCAAATGGGAGACCAGCCAGCAGACCAATATAGGTATCGACGTCACTCTCTTCCACAATGCCCTCGACATGAGCTTTGACTTCTATGTCAAGAACACCAAGGACATGCTCCTGCAGCGACCAATACCGTCATTCAGCGGTT
Organism: Prevotella sp.; assembly: GCA_034101015.1. Classification (GTDB taxonomy): domain Bacteria; phylum Bacteroidota; class Bacteroidia; order Bacteroidales; family Bacteroidaceae; genus Prevotella. Next base: position 74,027 of record JAXEKN010000055.1, on the reverse strand, counting down.
ATGTCAATGACCCATTCTTCAATGCCGGCGACCTGCGCAACACTGGTTTCGACTTTGTGGCCAACTACCGCAACAACATCGGCAAGGTGAACTACAATATCGGCTTGAACCTGTCAACATATAAGACGAAGGTCACCAAACTCAACGGTGAATATCTCACTGGCAATGTCAGCCGTACATACGAAGGCGGTCCTATCGGACGATTCTATGGATTCAAGCAGATAGGCATCTTCCAAAACCAACAGGAGATTGACTCATACGTTGACAAGAACGGAACAAAGATTCAGCCCCATGCCAAACCAGGTGACTTCAAGTTTGCCAAACTGACTGAAGAAGGCGAGCTCAACGACAATGACCGAACATTTATCGGCGACCCCAACCCAGACCTGATCTTCGGTTTCAACCTTGGAGCAGAATGGAAGGGACTTGACATCACAATGGCATTCCAGGGTACTATCGGCAATGACATCTACAATTCATCTAAGGGTACACTCGGTACTCCTGGATATCAGAACGCGCTTGCCGACGCATACACCAAAGCATGGCGCAAGGAAGGTGACAACGCCGTTTATCCACGCATCACCACTGAGAACGACAACCAGAACTTCCGCACATCGTCGTTCATGGTGGAGGACGGCAGCTACCTCAGGCTGCAAAACCTGCAGATTGGCTATACTCTGCCAGGCAAGTGGATCAAGGCCCTGCAATATGTCAAGAACTGCCGCATCTATATGTCAGCACAGAACCTCTTCACCATCACTGGATATAGCGGTCTCGACCCCGACTTGGGCTCCAACAGTCCTCTTAACATGGGTTACGACAACACCAGATATCCTTCGTCAAGAACATATATGTTTGGCGTGAACCTCACTTTCTAAGCATTTTAATATACTATAATATAGAATACCATTATGAACAAAAAGATATTTTATGGCATCCTCAGCCTCGCACTATGTGGCTCGATGACCAGTTGCGACCTCGACGAACCGACGTACGCAAAAACAACAACAGATAACTTCTATCAGACTGAGAGCCAGATAGAACAGGCACTTACCGGTGCCTACCTGCAACTACGCCAGACATGGAACGAGTATGCTCTCAACCACTATATACTGGGCGACTGCTCCACCGACGACGCCCTCAAGGGCTCTACCGACGGCGACCAACCAGCCATCATGGAACTGCAAAACTTCACCATCTACACCAACAACGAGCAGGTGGGAAAGAGATGGAACATCCTATACTCGCTTGTCAACCGCTGTAATGAGGTGATCCATTATGCACCTAATGCACAGGGCGACAAGAATATCATACAGAGATATGTCAATGAGGCAAAAGCCCTGCGCGGATTCGGCTACTACTGCTTGGTCACCACCTTCGGAGGAGTGCCTCTCATCACTGAGCCGATGACTCCCGAACAGGTGCTCTCTACCCCACGCGCCACTGCCGACGAGGTGTATGCACAGATCGTGAAGGACCTCAACGACGCAAAGGAACTGCCGGCAAAGGCTCTATACCCGGAAGCCGACAAATACAGGGCAACCCGCGGTTTCGCTAAGACCATGCTCGCCAAGACATATATGTTCATCAACGACTATGCGAAGGCAGAAACCGTGCTCCACGAGATCGTTGAGCTGGACAAGGACTACTCACTCCTGCCTGACTACGGCATGAACTGGCGTAAGGAATATGAGAACAGTTCTGAGTCCATCTTTGAAATCCCCAACAAGATCTACGACAAGACCATAGCCACGGGAACTAATGTGCCCCACTTCTTCACCTCGCGTGATGTTCCAGGTTATCAGGGATACGGTTTCCATGTGCCTACAACAGACTTGTTTGATGCCTACGACGTTGACGACCCTCGTCAGACCTACGTCTTCACACGCACAGGCGACAGATACATCGGCGACACCCAGTGTCAGGACAACCATCAGTCGGCCACGGGATTCCATGATTACAAGATGACCGTGCCCATAGCCGATAAGGCTGGTGAAGACGTGTGGATGATCAGCTATAACATCCGACTCATCAGATATGCCGACGTGCTCCTTCTCTATGCTGAGGCCCTCAATGAAAACGGCAAGTCGCAAGAAGCTCTTAAATACCTTAACCAGGTGCGCGAGCGTGCCCGCAACACCAACCCAATGGACCCGCGCAAGGATATGCAGGCATATATCCCACCCACGACTGCCGCCTCACTGCCCGACATCACAGAGACATCCAAGGATGCACTTGAAAAGATTATCTGGCATGAACGCCGTGTCGAACTGGCTATGGAAGGATGGCGCCGTGACGACCTGATGCGTCAGCATCGCTTCGGAGAGGTGATGCGCGCCTATGCCGAGAAGTATGACGTGCAGAAAGGTCGCAACTTCAATGACTCACGTGATTATCTCCTGCCTATCCCACAAAGCGAGATTGACAAGAGCAATGGAGTATTGACCCAGAACAATGGTTTTTAATAATAATACTATTAAAGTTTTGGTTTCGATTTAGGTTTATATTTAGTAGTTAGTATTTGGGCGGTATGGTATGCGCGATGCAAACCATACCGCTTTTCCATCTCATACCTCGACTTTTGCCCTATGGTTTGCAGAGGTATCTCTCCCCATTCAGAATTCTCTTATCAATACTCATACCGAGCGTATATAAAACAATAGAGCCTGAAGAAGAACTCCAGACTCTATTGTAAAAAATTAATTTACCAAATTCACAGCCTCACGGCCTCCTTTTGTATTATCCGAAACAATCTAATCTTTTACCTAAAAAAACTAACCTATCAAACGAAACAAATCAATCTTATTACCTAATAACCTTTATAACTAAAAACCTAAGTATGATGTATCCTAAATAAATGTAATCTCATTATGAATTTCAAGACTAACACTCTTGTTGTCTTTTGACGCTGCAAAGGTACGACTATTTTTTCATTCAGCAATCATTTTATACTCACTTTTTTCTGAATATTCGTGTTATATTGATACATATCAACCCTATTGTGTGCGAACACAACGCATTTTTCACTCTTTAACAATAATCCGGTCCCAATAGACTTTCAGACCATAAAAGAACACTGTTGCCGACACCCAACCCCCAAGAACGTCGATGGCGTAATGGGCATATATATACACTGTGGATAGACATAGCAATACATAGAATGGCAACAGCCACTTAAGCAGCCGGCGGTTGGGGGCATACCAGATGAGGAGCATCAATATGGTGCTCACTCCGACATGACTGCTCGGGAAGGCTGCCGTGGGACGCTCGCCCGCCGCATGTGCGTCGGCTACAAGATTGTAAAAAATTCCGTCGTGCCATCCAGGGGATGGAAGGCAGTCCTGATGCGTGGCGAACCAGTCGTGGACATTAGGGAATATTCCCTTGGCTATATTATCCACTCCCACCGCGGCATAATAATACTGCGGACCGGTGACCGGCACTAATATATATATAAGGTAATAGAGGAAGAAGGAGGTGAGGATGATGAATGACGCACGGCCAAACTGGTCGTAGCGCCAAAAGAAGAAATAAAGGGCAGTGGCGGCTATCATCGGATAATATGACCAATAACCCAAGTCCATCAGTTCGCTGAACACGGCATTGGATGCCCACTGCGAGAAAAGCAGCGAGGGCTGGCAATGGAATAGCGACTGCTCCCATGATGCAAACAGATGGTCGAGATTGGGAAACATACGGTTGATGTCGTAGGTGTCGGGGTACCACCATGACAACAGCGCCATTTGGGCAAGTATGCGGCATAGACGGGTGAAGCGGCATGGCCACATTCGATATACCGCCCACAGGGCGATGGTCATCACCACAATCTGCACCCTGCCCCACAACATACCCGTGGGATTGTCTGCCTTGGTGAATGCAAACAGGACGATGAGCGTGGTGGTAATCAGATAGGCCATCATCACCCACTCCACCGCCAAGAGTCCCTTGACTGGCTTTTTCTCTCTCTTGAATAGGTCGAATATCTTTCTCATAACTAAAAAAATGCGGGTCAGAAGGACATACTTGTCCCCGCTGACCCGCTATCACGCCGACTTGATTTTATTTAATTATCTTCTTAACGCTCTTGCCGCGCTTGATGATGGACAGTCCCTTGCCTGAGGCTGTGCGACCGCCAACATTATACTCCTTGACGGGAGCGTTGGCGTCATCAGAAGCCTGAATCTCATTAACACCAAGTGATGGGTCTAAAGACAGGATAAATGTAGCAGTAATCTTCGATGATGCATCACCGTCATATTGTGCTGACACTTTCACGGTTGTTGTCTTCAGGGCATCTCTTGATTGTACATCGACAGAGTGGATTTGAAGGTCTATATTGCTCCCTGCTTCAAGAGTCCCATTTACATATTGAGTTAGATTAGCGGGGTCAAGTGATTTACATTGTGACCCCCAACATATACTGTAAGCCTCATCAACAAATTCACCTGTCACTGTAATATTGCCAGCCTTTTCAGATTTGAGGAATACATCTGGTTTAAATTGATACAATTCAAGTACACCAGGAATAAGTGATTCCATATGTACCTTGTCAGATACAATAGTTGCGCCATTGGCTACATTCTCGTTGTTATACACAAAATGAAGTTGTGCATTGACAGCCATTGCCATGGCAAATAATGTAATAAGTGTAAATAGCTTCTTCATAACTAATATCTTTTTTGATTAATAATTTGTGATTTATTCAACCTTGCACTCCACGGCTTGACAAACTCCATCGTTGTCGTTATATACGAAAGCCACAACCGACAAGTTATCCACATTCCACCCGTCTCTCACTTCAATCTCATGTGTGGAGTTATTGAAGACATTAGCCTTAAGACTCACGTCCTCACCCCATGTTCCATTTACAGAGGCGCGATATACATGGTTGTGGACATAATCCATAAGATATTTGCCATTATCCACTTGTAGCGTTACTATATTGCTCTCTGTAATCCATACTTGGAGTTTGCCTTTGATGTCTTTGGCAGGTTGCAATTCGGAGTAAATGACAATCTTTCCATTATCCACCTTTGCAGATAATAGGATATTCAGGTAGGACTCTCGCTCCATCTCTGAACGTACAGAAGCTGCCCATTCTGTATATTTAAGTGTAGTGGTATTGCGGTTTATGATACCTGAAGGATATGACTCAACCCCGAATTTCTTGGCATATTCGTCACCCTCGGGTCGCATAAGTCCTATAACACCAGGCATGGAATTCTCTGCTATACCAAAACTGCCAGCATGAATGCCCACGGCAATAATATTCTCGCCATATTGCTCCTGTAGTGTTGATATAAGTCTGTGTCCGTCGGGACAGTTGGTACACATCTGTCCGGTGAAGTCCTCAATGAGCACATTGCGCTTGCTCTCAATCTTTCCCAGTTCCTTGAAGCGGTCGGCCTCATCGACTTCGTCGCAGGCTGTGAAGCCAAGGGCGGTGGCGGCAAGGGCGAGAGAGAGGATTATCTTGCTTGTTTTCATATATAACAAAATTGGTTAGAATGTGAAATTATACGATACGTTGAGACCCTTGCTTGCAGGAACATAGCGACATACTCCGCCGGAGCAGTTGTAGCCAGCGCGAGTGCGACCGTAGCCCACCATCAGGCGGTGGGCCTTATAGGTGGCTGTCACACTGCCCATATAATAATGCAGGTCGGTCTCGCCTGTGTTCCACATGTCGCTGACTGTAAACATCAGATAAGGCAGGGCAGACAGTTCGAGCAGTCCGTATGCCCAGTCGCCCTGGTCCTGGCTTGTCCATAGATACTGCACCTCGCCTCTCAACGTGTATTTTTTGTTAAACTGGTACTTTCCCTCAGCCACGGCGATATTCGACTTGATCATGCCGCCCTCACCCTCAATGACAGTCTTGTCGTATTGCTGGTTCATATACATGAGGTTGAGCTTGAAACTCTTCGAGAGCTTCTTCTCCATCTGCACGTTGATGTCCTGATAGTAGAGCTTGCCCATCTTGAAGAAACTCGTCTCATAGCCGTCGGTGCCCATCAGTGTGCCGTTGACAGGCTCAACCGGTGTCTTCTGCAATCCGCGGATATGGCTGATATTAAGTTTCATCTTCGTACCGTACTTACCGCCGAGAGGAGTCTTGCGCTTGAAGTTATATCCAAACTCTCCCTGGAATGCCCATTCTCCGGGAGCCGCCTGTGTGGCATAGGGATAGAGCGAAGGCAGGGCGTAGGTATGCTGGTAGGCGAATGCGGGCATGTTGTTGAGGAATGCCGAGATGCCATTGACGGAACGCTGGGAGCGGAATGACATGTTCTCGCTGCGCTTGGCCTGAATGAGGGCACTCATGCCGCGCGACGAATATGACGCCGAGAGCATCACGGCTGAACCGCGGCGATAGATATAACCATTGTCGAACGACGGGTCTTGTGAGCGCCATGCGTATTCGGCAAGGATGTTATAGTTGCCCATGGTGAGATTCGAACGGAGGTCGAAGGCATGCACATTCGATGGCATATTAAGCTCATAGTTGGTGCCGGGGACGAGTATCTGCTTGTCCTTGTCATAGTTGAGCAGAACGTATGAGCCGCCTACCATCCATGTGATGTTATTGTCGCGCATCTTCTGACTGTATTGGTCGAGGTTGACCTCAAGGTCAGTACCCGTTATCCATGAGTCGGTGTCCCAGTCCCAATAGCGGCGCTGCACGCCTTCGATAAACTTGAATCTCACTCCCTTCAGCGGGGTGGCTGCGATGCGCACTCCCCTGACGGAATTGTCAATTCCAAGGCTGCGCTCCTCATAGGAGCGGAATATGAAACCACTGCCAAACTGGTCGTAAAAATCTCCCAATGTAACCTCCAGTTCGGCACAGGGGTTATACTTGGCATAGAAATGCGGCACACCCCAACCCTTGAAGTCGTTCTCAAATCCTGGGAGGGGATGTTCGAGAAACTCGAACCGTCCGCCCACCTCAAACTGCTTGTATGCCACGCTGAGGTCGGCGTATGTATTGGTCAGCACGTCGTCCTTATAGGTGCCGGTACCTATCTTATTGTCCTCTTGTGGTAAGAGGATGTCGCTCTGTATGCTTCCGTGCACCACCACTTGGTCGCTCTTCTGCCCTTCCTGTGCCAAGGCAGAGGAAGAAAGCACAAGTCCCGCAAGCATAAAGCCAAAAGTCCTAAAGGCGAATGGTGTTATTCCCATAATTAAAATATTTTTAATTCTTTAATTCTTTAATTTTTCAATATTTTAATTCTTTAATTCTTTACAAGTTCCCTGACCTTCTCTATGAGATGGTTCTCGCCGCCCTCGGTATATCCGGAGCGCGACTCGACAATCTTGCCGTCGCCGCCGATAATGAAGACATGGGGAATCATCTGCACGCCCAATGCACGGCGAAACTCGCTGTTGGGGTCGAGAAGCACTTCATACTCCCATTCCTCACTGTCAACGAGAGGCTTAACCTTATTGATATTCTGGGCTTGGTCGATACTGATGGCAATCAGCTTGACACCAGTCTCATCCTGCCAGTCGGCATACTGCTCATGGATGGCTTTCAGCTCACGGTTGCAGGGCTTGCACCATGTGGCAAAGAAACTGATGATGAACGGTTTGCCGTCGTTGTTGAGCTTAGATGTGTCAACGGTCTTGCCGTCAAGGGTCTTGAGCATTACGGACGGAAGCTGCGCGGAAGCAGCAGTACATGCCATGATTAGTGCGATGGCTAACAAAAATCTTAAGTTCTTCATAATTAATTGAATTAACGCATTTCGTTATGTTTTTGCTGCAAAATTACGAAATTTCTATTAAATAATGCTTTATTTTCTTAGAAAAAGCAATAAAACAAGCAAAAATAAATATTTATTGTGTAACTTTGCCGAAGATTTTAATTTTATTAAGTAATAATACTATGCTGAGAAACGGAATTACTATGAAAATCTGCATGCTTGTGGCATGTCTTTTTTCGACTTTGGGTATGGCGGCTCAAAATGCCAGTGCCCAACTGACCACCTACACGATGAGTGACGGCTCGACATTCCGTGCAATGTCGGACAATGGCAAATGGGCCATAGCATACGGTCCGAATGCCAACGACCAGGATGCCTTCCCCAAGCTCATCAATCTGCAAACCAAGGAGACCATCAACCTCGCCGATGGTGACGGTGTCATCGTCAGCAACGCTGGCGACGTGACTGACGACGGACAGATGGTTGTCGGCTCATATCAGGGTTATCCCGCCACATGGAACACCGCCACGAAGGAGTGGACCAAGGTGTCGCTGCCCGAGGGATGCGAGAACGGACGCATCAATGCTGTCACTCCCGACGGCAAGTATGCCGTGGGTACATGCGGCATCAACTCCAACATGCTCTTTGAGGTGCCGACGATGTGGGACCTTACGACGGGAAAAGTGATCAGCACTCCCAACATCCCGCAGAAAGACCTGTCGGGCGAGTACCAGCTGATGACACGATTCACGGGTCTGTCAGCCGACGCGCGCTACATCACGGGATGTATCAGCTTCAGCTATCCGCAGGACGTGGTCTATTTCCTCTATGACCGCCAGACGGAGACATTCGACCCCATCGTCTTTGACTTCGACGACACGAAGAAACTCCCTTATACTCAGAAACACGACAATGTTTATGGACTCGACGGTATATGCGTCAGCCCCAACGGCAAGTGGGTGTCGGGTGTGCTCTATACCATGAACGACGAGCGCGCCCCCTTCCGCTACAACACCGAGACCAAGGAGATGGAGTATTATCTCGACTCAGAGGACATCGACAAGGGCTGCGTGAGCATCGACAACAAGGGCACGGTGTATGCCGCCACTCCTGCCGTAAGCCCCAGCCGCTCGCTTTATGTACGACATAACGGTTACTGGTATGGCCTGGACGAGATACTGAGCCAGGTATATGGCATCAATTACTACACCCACACGGGATATGACGCCACTGGTCTGGCTATCTCCGTGGCTGCCGACTGCAAGTCGATGGTGTCAATAGCATATATCAACACAGAAAACTACCATCTCACTGTGCCAGAGACATTTGGCTCTGTATGCGAGAAGGTCGATCTGCTGAAGAAGTTCAGCATCACGCCTATGAACGGCGCCACATTATCCAAGATATCAAGCATCTCACTTACCTTCAGCCGCAATGTGGAGGTCATTGGCGATATGTCGGGCATAGCAGTGAAGGACGCCGAGGGCAACGTGGTCAAGAACGCCATTAAGTTTGAGGTCAACGCCAACAACTCCAAGATTGTCAACATCGGTTTCCGCACCTTCTCATTGGAGGAGGGCAAGGAATACACTCTCGTCATACCCGCGGGGGCTATCTGTCTGAAGGGCGACACCGGACGCAGCAACAGCGAGATTACCGTGAAATACAAGGGCTATGGCTCCAAGGACCTCACTATGACTGGTGTTTCGCCCGAAAACGGCAGTATGATGGGACAGTTTGACATGACGACAAGCCCAGTGGTGTTCTCGTTCGACACAGAGGTGGCCGTGGCTTCCGGTGCCAAGGCTTATTTATATAAGGTAGGCGAGGATGAGCCACAATGTGAGTTGAGCATCCTTTCAGGAAAGACCTCCGAGACATACAAGCAAGTGATGGTTTATCCCGTAGCCACTCAGTTGCTCTACAAGGGCACCAACTATCGCGTAGTGCTGCCCGCCGGTGCTGTGACCGACCTCAGCGGCAGTTGCAAGAACACTGAATGCTCAGTGGAATACGAGGGTGTATATGAGCGCACCATTCAGGGCGACGACAACAATATCATCTTCGAAGACTTCTCAGGCGGTGTAAACAATATGTTGCTCTACGACGGCGACCAGAAGAAACCCACCTCTGCCATGAGTGAATGGGGCTTCGAGAAGAACATGCCGTGGATTCACGGTGCGGATGATGACTACAGCAACACATGTGCCATCTCCCATTCCATGTATATGCCTACAGGCAAGTCTAACGACTGGATGGTTTGTCCGCAGATCACCGTTCCCGACAAGAACACAGTACTTTCATTCAAGGGACAGAGCTATCTGAGCACGAAAAAGGACATCCTGAAGGTAATCGTATATGAAAGTGACGATGTAATCAACGAACTTGACGCTGACATCGTGGCAAAGATGCGCACCGACGGTGACGTGGTCTTCAACGAGCAGCTCTTCCCCGGAGAATACGAGAACACTCTCGACGGCGACTGGACGGACTACACAGTAGATCTCGCCAAATATGCCGGCAAGAAGGTATATATCGCCTTCGTCAATGAAAACACCAACCAAAGTGCCATCTTCGTCACTGACATTGCGGTGAAGAGGATGATGGACGTGACCATCTCACTATCAGGTGTGGAGACATCACAGGTCAACGGCACATCACAGAAGGTGAAGGGTACAGCCACTATTGCCAACGAGACCAAGACATACCAGAAGATTGCCGTCAAGCTCATTGACTCCGAAGGCAATGTCATCGAGGAAGTGGGCAAGGACAACGTGGAGATGAAGAAGGGCGACACCTTCGACTTCGACTTCACCAAGGAGATTGCCCTCGCCACCGGTAAGAGTAATACCTTCGCCGTTCAGGCTGTGCTCAATGACGGTGAGACATCATATCAGATGGATGTAACCATCAAGAACCTCTTGTTCCAGACTGAAAAGAAGGTAGTGCTTGAGGAGATGACTGGACAGGGCTGCCAGAACTGCCCGCTCGGACACCTTGCCCTCGAAAAACTGGAGTCGGTATATGGCGAAAAGGTCATTCCTCTTTGCTATCACACATATACCGGCGACAACCTTGAGAGCGGCATGACATCCTACGTGCAGTCGTTCCTCGGACTGAATGCGGCTCCTTCAGCCACTATCCACAGATATGCAGGCGCTTACTCGCCCATGACAAGCATCACCAACCAGGGTGAGGTGGATTATGTCTTCTCTACGTCCAACCAGATACTGTGGCTCGAAAGGGTTGGCAATATCATGTCGAATGCCGCCGAGGCTGACCTTGACATCACCGCTTCATACGATGCTGCCACCGACAAGCTCTCCATACCCGTGACATTGCGCCCGGCTCTCGATATCGACAACACCACCATCGGACTCTTCTGCGTAGTCACTGAAGACAACCTGACTGGCTATCAGCAGAACAACCTCTACAACATCAACGATGACGACCTCGGTGAATGGCAGGCAGGCGGCATATACGGCAAGAGCGTGGCTTATCCTTACACGTTCAACGACGTGGCACGCGCCCTCTATCCCGCCAACAACTATCTCGGCCAGACAGGTCTCCTGCCCAACACCATGAAGAGCGGAGAGACATATACTGCCACCATCTCATTCGGTGTGAAGGAGAATGCACAGTATGTCAACGACATCAACAACTGCAAGGTGACTGTGATGGCCATCAACACCACCACTGGCGAGATACTCAACGTGGCTCGTGCGAAGGTTGTTGACTCAACTGGCATCGAGGGCATCGAGATGGACAGTGAGGACGGCAACGGACCTACACATACCTATAATGTGGGTGGTCGCGCCGCCGACAAGGGTCTCGTGATTGTCAAGAAGGGCAACAAAGCCAAGAAGACTATTGTCGAATAGTCATTTATAATATTTCTCTCTTATTATTTAACTGCCGTGCAGAGCGTCTTTTTTAGGCCAATCTGCACGGCAGTATTCTTTTTCTTGCTTATTTTCATCACTTTTTCACAAAAATGTTTTGTGTTCTAAATAATTTTATGTAATTTTGCCACGTGAATTTGATAATAACACTTAAATATTAATACATTAACTTTTAAAACATTTGATTATGAGAGAAGAATTTTACTCAAAGCACGGCATGCTCGTGACTCTCGCTGTGATGCTTCTCACCCTCTTTGGTGGGAATGTCAATGCACAGACACTCAAAAGTCTCGTTATGCAAAATGAGGGTGGTACTGAGAAGATTGACCTTCTTGCGGCAGAATCTGTCGAGAAACTTATCGCTGGCTACAACGTTGTTGTAACTCTTGAGGATGACGCAAATGTCAATTACCTGATTCTCAAGCTTGGCGAGGGTGACACCTACATGAAGACTTGGTCGAGCGTAGCCAAGGGTGATGATGGAAAATTCACTTTCTGGATTCCACTTGATTACGAACTGGCCTCAGGTGTTGATTATCCTGTTATTATCACAGGATATGAGACCAACCCTGATGCCGCAGGAGATGTTCCTTCAAACTTCACCAGCACTGACCAGGTTATCAAGGGTGGCACAAAGCAGTATGAATATAGCTCCGTGACTCTCGTTGACCCGGATCCCAATACTATCGTTACTTCGGAGTCTCAGTTTGCTCTCGCCGATCCAAGTCAGAACACCATCAGCTTCACATACAGCGGTCCTGTTCAGAATGTAAAATCCACAATTCCTCGTGGAATGGGTGATGGCACTGTGGATTGCGGTGTAGCTTTGTCTGAAGATGAGAAGACCGTCACTGTCACTATCCCAGAGTCTATCCTTTCAACTTACCACCAGTTTACTCTTAACGTATATGCCTATGGCAAGGACAATGGTGGCGCAGTAAAGGGTAATAGCGGCGAGAAAGAAGCTTCTGCTTATCAGGTAAATGTTGACGTTGACTTCAACCTGCCTACTGCCAATATTGCTTGGCCATCTGAAACAGCTAAGCCTAGCTTTGTAAATGCACTGAAGTTTGCATATACTGATGGTATTCTGGATGCATATACTGGCAAAACTATCACCATTACAGATGGTGTAGGCAACGTTGTTGCTACATCTACAGAAATAGAGAGTGTTATTCCATTTGCACAAAGAGATAATTATAATTACTTAGTGAATGAAGTTATCGTTTCTTTGGACAACGTTATTACAACTCCTGGTACATACACCGTGAATGTACCTAAGGGAGTGTTCAACCTCGACCAGACTGGTGATGGATTTACATCTAAGCCTTGCAAGGCTGAAACATACACATTCACCGTTGCCGCTCCTACAACAAACGTTCCAGAAACAATATCTACAATCTCTGACCCAGCCCAAGGTCCTGTATCTGCACTTGATGGCTTCACCTTCACATTCAACGGTGTAGATAACATTGCATGGACAGGTGCATTTGCTCCTACTATTTCTTTGGAGAAGTATGGATGGACATACACATACGCCATGCCTCTCTACACTCCGGGACAGGGCAACAACCTGTTGAGAGCTGCTCTTCTTGATGAAGGTTCATTCACTGAGCCTGGAAATTACACAATTACTATCCCCGCTGGTGCTGTTTACTTCAACAACGATGAGGCTAACGTAAACACAGAGCCATTCTACTTTAAGTACGAGATTGAGGCTCCTGTTGTCCAGACTTACACTGTAAATCCTGCTGAGGGTGTTGTTGAAAGTCTGAAGACTATCAGCGTTACATTCGATGGTCAGGAAATCATTGGCTGGGGTAATGGTAACCCCGTCATAACTGATGCGGACAACAATGAGTACAAGGTTGACTGCACTTATGGTACTGCTAATAATGAAGGCATCTTCACTCTTGGAGAAGAAATCACAACTCCTGGCACATACACTCTGACAATACCTGCTGGTGCTGTAGTTTATGGTTGGGAAGGTGATACATCAAATGAGGAGGACATTACTTTCACATGGACTATCGAGGCTCCAAAGGCAGAATTTGAGGTAACTCCTGCAAATGGTTCAACAGTTGAGAGCTTGTCTAATATCACTGTTACATTCAATAAGATTTCTGAAGAAAATGGTGTTGATTTTGACTTTGTTACTAAGCAGCCTACATTCACATTGCCAAGTGGAGAAGTTGTAAATCTTGGAAACACAAATATTTATTATGGATACCCATATAATATTATGACAGTTAATCTTGGAAATGAATACACAGCAACAGGTATCTACAAGCTCTTCTTGCCTGCCGGCTTCGTATTTGAATATACGAACAATTCAAATGTAGTTGACAAAGACCTTACATTTGAGTGGGGTGTTGGATGCGCCACAGAGATCCAGGCAATGTTTGCAAAAGAGAAGAATGTTGAGATTTACAATGCAGCCGGTGTATTGGTTAAGCGTGGCGATGCAAGTGTGATTAAGACCCTTGAGCCTAACAAGATGTATATCATCAACGGCAAGAAGGTTATCATCAGAAAGTAATTCTCCATTGTTTGAGACGCTTTAGTTAGATTATCCTATAAATAAGAGAATGGGATTGCAATCAATGTAGTCCCATTCTTTTTATAAATCATCATTCACTATTAATACATTATTATTATGAAGAACATTTTTAAGAGCCGCACATTGATGCTTATTGCCACCCTCTTGGTCGGAATGACATCATGGGCAGAAGGAACGGGTACGAAGGAGGATCCCTACGTACTGGAAAATGGCAAGTCATTGCAACTGACATCAATGAAGGAATGCTATGCAAAGTTTGTCGTGCCGGAAACGGTCACCACCGACAATGTGTCGCTCGTCATCGACGACTTGCTTGAGACCGCTGTATTCTGCTATTCAGACGCAGAGATGCAAAACGAAGTGGAGAGCCAGACACTGGGTTCAAGCCCATTCACATTCAAGGTGCCTATAGCCAAGGGGACAGAGGCGGGCACTACATATTATATATATTTCAGATTCCCACAGTCAACATATTCCGTGACGGTGGCATACGGCGAGAACGCTGTGGCTATAAAGCCCTTGCAGCTTATGTCGATAACACCCGAAGAGGGCAGCGTGCTTTCTGCTTCAAACAGCCTTGTGTCCTTTACATTCAACAAGGACGTAAAGTTTAATACTGCCAAAATCACTGTTAGAGGCGAGGATTATTCAATCACAGCCAACCCGCAAGGCCGCTTTATCTCCACAGAAGCAAAGGCTGTGCTTATCGACCTGTATGAGAACAACTTGCTCAAGGAAGGCGATGACATCACATTTACCATCTCTGGAGTGACATCGGCTGACGGCACGCAGGAGTTGGGTGACGTAAAAGTCACATACAAGGCAGCTGCCAAGCCCATAATGTTGGTATCACAAGAGAACACACCGGGTCATGGACTTAACACTTTCCTTTCCTGGATGCCTGAGAACTTCAGTAATGGTGTGGTGAAACTCACATTCAATGGCAGGGTGAACAACAGGACATACATGCCTCACGCAAGTCTCACCTATGGTAATATTGAATATGAGAATGACTCATATTACGAAGAACTGCCAGTAGTGGTACAGGGTGAGACACTTCTTGTTGACCTGCGCGGTGTATTGCGCACACTCGCAACAATGAAGGTGACAAACATGTATGATAATATCACGCTCCAAATCACCAATGTACGTGATACTAAAGGCAACTACGCATATTCAGAAGGATTAGGTACTCTCGGCTCATTCTCATTCAACTATACATTCAAGATCGTTGAGTATGACCTGACCACTGACTTCACTCCTGCCAAGGGAGGCAATATCGACAAGGCAAAGAACGTGGAGATGTGGGTTCGTGAGACTGGCGATGGCGTGCTGACGTTTGAGGGTGCCAAGTTCAGCTATGTCTATGAGGGCCAGGAAGCATCTGTCGATGTGGCTCTTGAAAACATTAAGGTTGAGGCCGATCCTGAGGACGAAGATGCAAGAATCATCACCGTGGATATTCCAGAATTCAGCCGTGACGCAAATACAGACGTCAAGTTTGAATTGACAGGAGTCACATTCCCCGACGGAAATGAATATGCCGACAAGGTTTCTGCCGTGTTCAAGACATCTGGTTATGTCACTGCAATAGATGGAGTATCGGTTGATGCGGACAAGGAAGATGCCATATACAATATCAATGGTATGAAGATGAAGTCTGCAAAGACCAAGAATATCTATATCTCCAAAGGCAAGAAGATTATAAGATAACTCTTATCACATATCAACCATTATCTCCGGTCAAGTCGCCTCGGCAACCTGACCGGAGTTTTTTTATTGTGTGAAATCGAGGTAAAGCCTTAAGTTTTTCCTCTTTTATTTTGTTTTTTCCGATATTTGCATTATCTTTGCACCCAATAAATGACAAGAGCATCTAATTATGGAAGAAAGACGATATGACGATGAAGAGATGGATGTGGATCTGCCTCATGGTGGCGGTAGCTGCTGTGACACTTGCAATGGGCAAAGACGTGGATGACGGTTTTGCGGCAACCAACGTGCCTGATGATGTGTTCGCAAGAATGCAGGGTAAGTCATACAAGAGAGAATGCAGATTGAAGAGAAGCGACCTCAGGTATCTTGTGGTGTGGCATGTAGATGCCGAGGGGAGAAGACACAAGGGGGAAATCGTATGCCACAAGACCATTGCCGCGGATCTGTTGGACATATTCCGCGAGTTGTATAAGGAGAAATACCCGATAGAGCGAATACGCCTTATTGATGATTACGACGGCGATGACGACAAGTCGATGAGAGACAATAATACGTCAGCATTCAACTACCGCCGTGTGGCGGGGACAAGGAAACTGTCGAAACACAGTATGGGCATGGCCATAGACATTAATCCTTTGTACAATCCAATGGTGAAGCGGGGAAAAGTCAGTCCCGACATATCACGCCGGTATGCCGACCGCAGCCTTCCGTTTGAATATAAGATCACAAAAGATGACCCATGTGTCAGGGCATTCAAGAAGCATGGATTCAGATGGGGCGGCGACTGGAAGAGCCTCAAGGACTATCAGCACTTTGAAAAATAAAGGAGAAAACACAACCCTTAATAGAAGTGAAAAAGCTGTAAGCATAACGCCTACAGCTCTTCGTCGTACCCAGAGCCGGGGTCGAACCGGCACGGATTGCTCCACTGGTGTTTGAGACCAGCGCGTCTACCGATTCCGCCATCTGGGCTTCTTTTCGGGTGCAAAGATACAACATTTTTTTCTATTTCGCAAATTTTTGCGCTAAAAAATATAAAATCTTTGCTTATATCATATATTTTTTGTACCTTAGCGGCTGAAAAGTGACAACATTAATTTAATAATCGCTATGGAAAAGAGAAATATTGACTATTGCGTGATACTCGCAGGAGGCAAGGGAAGACGTCTTTGGCCAAGTAGCCGTGAAACTTATCCTAAGCAGTTTATTGACTTCTTTGGTATAGGGCGCTCACAACTGCAAATGACATACGACCGGTTTGCCAATATACTGCCAGAGGAGAATATCATAGTGACCACCAATAAGGACTATGCAGATATGGTTAGGTTCCAACTGCCACATCTCAAAGAAGAGAATCTCATTGTAGAACCAGTAAGCCGCAATACCGCGCCAAGCGTTGCCTGGGCTGTTGCCATGATTGCCAAGAGACATCCAGAGGCTGTGGTGATATTCACTCCATCAGACCAGTTCGTGCTTAATGACGATTCATTCGGAATAAATGTGCAGAATGGACTGAGACAAGTAAGCGACAGCGATATGATACTCACCATGGGTGTCAAGCCATCACGTCCGGAGCCAGGGTATGGATATATTCAGATGGGTGAGCCTACAAGTCAGCCGGATGTGTTTAAGGTGGCATCGTTTACGGAGAAACCAGAGCGCGACTTTGCCAAACTGTTTATGGAGAGCGGGGAGTTCTTATGGAATACGGGCATGTTTATTGCCAAGGCTGACTATATGCGACGCTGTTTTGACACTATATTCCCCGAAGTGGCCCAAGCCGTGAATAATATGGAGGGAGGGCTGTGTGTGGAAAATGCACTTAAGTTCTGCCAACAGAGCTACGCCTCATTCCCCAACCTCTCCATTGACTATGCCGTGCTGGAGCATTGCCATAACGTGAATGTCATGAGATGTGACTTCGGATGGGCAGACCTTGGCACATGGCACTCCATTTATGAATGCCTGAGCCGACAGCCGGGCGACAATGTCGTCATCGACTCTACGGTGATGATGGAAAACTGCAAGGACAACGTGATAAAGCTGCCTAAGGGGAAATTGGCAGTAATCAACGGACTTGAGGGCTTTATTGTGGCTGAGAAGGACAATGTGCTGCTGATATGCAAGAAGAGCGACACCTCGGGACTGATGCGTAAGTATGTCAATGAGGCGCAACTGAAATACGGCGAAGAATACGTATAAGGAGTATTAAGGAGAAAAACACAAGACACAGGATTACCAAAGAGTGACATTGCACTACGGTAATCCTGTGTCTTGGCGTATAATAAATGGTCGCTGTCTTGGCGTAATTTAGAAATTATTTCTTATAGCCTCGGCAATGGATGACATCTCCTCGTCGCTAAGCTTAAGTTTCTCGCGACGGAAATCAACATCTGCCTCAGTGTTCATCGGAATAAGGTGAATATGAGCATGTGGCACCTCCAGTCCAAGCACCACCTGTGCCACCTTACGGCATGGGAATGCCTTTTTGATGGCAACGGCAACACGCTTGGCAAACACCTGATATTCTGCCAGCTCATCGTCTGTCATGTCAAAGATATAGTCAACCTCACGACGAGGAATGACCAATGTATGACCCTTCACAACCGGGTTGATGTCGAGAAAGGCATAGAACTTGTCGTTCTCGGCACACTTATAGCTGGGTATCTCGCCAGCTGCAATCTTTGAAAATATATCCATAATAAACTTTCTATTTATACTTCCATTCTTATTTATCATGCATCATCCCACAATGGTGATGTTCTCGATGCGCAACTTGATGGTGCCACGGGGTATCTTGATCTCCACCTCGTCGCCCACCTTCTTGCCAAGCAATCCCTGGGCGATGGGAGTCATGATGGATATCTTGCCCTCACGCAGGTTGGCCTCGCTCTCGCTCACGATGGTATAAGACATCTTGGCATTGTTGGCAAGGTTGGTCATCTCAACTTTCGACATAATCTGTACGATACCGGTGCTCAGTCTCGAAGTGTCGATAATCTTGGCCTCGGAAATGGCCAGTTTCATTTTGTTGATTTTATCTTCGAGATGAGCCTGAGCTTCCTTGGCTGCATCGTATTCAGAATTCTCACTCAGGTCACCCTTATCACGAGCCTCAGCAATGGCTGCTGATGCCTTTGGGCGCTCAACGCTTTCCAAGCGCTGCAACTCGGCTACCATCTTGTCGTAGCCCTCTTGTGACATGTAAGCCATAATTACTTTTGATTTATTTATATTATTAATAATGTTTGACGTGTTCGACAGGGACGAAAAAAATTAGAATCCTGACATCACGTGAATGTCAGAATCCCAGTAGCTTATTATTTCTGCCTTTCCTGTTGAACCGCTGCAAAGGTAGGCATTATTTTCGAATCCACCAAATTTTATGGTGATTATTAGACTTTTATTTAGTTTTTTTACATTTTGAACGTCAAATGCGGACATTACCACTTCAGTTTTCCATATTTTTCCTTATACCATAGCTGCCACGCATTGACCATGTTCTGCCATAGCACGTATGCACCGGGGGCCACAGCGGCAAGGGGATTGAGAAAGCTGATTGTGAGCCAGATGCCTACCACCGTGTTTTTCTGGCCAAGAGCCTGACCGGCACTGATACTCTCGCCGTATGGCTTGCCCACAGACTTTCCGATGGCAAACAGACCAATGCAAACGAACAAGGGAAGTACAAGCAGCCAAAGCAATGTAGTGCCAGACACTGTGGAAGCGAGAATGTTCCTGACGGTCACTCCCGACACGATGGCAAGGTTGATACACCAGAGATAGAAGGCAAGGTCGCGCTTACTCTTAAGCCAATCGGTAAACGAGGGAATGACCTTGCGACTAAGCAATGCCAAGACAAGCGGCACGATGAGCACCACGGTGACATTGCGCAGCACCATCAGCATTGCGGAAAGGAAGGTGATGTCGGCCTCTTTCTCCACGATGGGGAAAAAGAAGGGAATGATGATGGAGGTCACCACATTGGCGATGATGGTGTAGATTGTGAGGGAAGCTATGCTGCCACCAAGTTTCTCCGTGACTACAGGTGCGGCGGCAGCTGTGGGACAGATAATACAGATGAACACGCCTTCAAGGATAAGGCGGAGGTCGGCATCGTCGGTGATGACGATGAGTCCCACCATGGCTGCCGAGAGCAAGGTGCGTATGCCCTGAAGGATAAAGTGCCATGTGCGCGGCATCATCTCCTTGATCTGTATCTTACAGAATGTCACGTAGAGGATGACAAACAGAATGACCGGCATGACATGGTCGCATAGCATCGGACCTGCCACGTCACCCACCGGCATCAGTATGCTGACTCTCGAAAAGAGCAGATACAAAGCACTGCCCGTAAGGAGGGATACGGGCAGTGAAAATCGTTTTATGAAATCAAACATTCTCATTTCGGGGTGCAAAGTTACACATATTCTCCGAAATATGCAAATTGATTTCAATTTTTTGTTATTATAGATGTGATATTCTTCCTGGAGTCTTGCGACAGTCAACGACAATCTTCTCGAATACAATGGCTGGGGAGTTGGGGGTGATGGTAATGGTGTGCATGCCGTCGGATGTCTTGGGCAGTCTGACCGTCACCGTCTTGTCAACCACTCGCCTGGCTATTGTGGGATAGTATATGTCGTAGATATTCTCCGGCTTTTCGTTGAGGTCGGAGTTGAAGTTGACTGTTTGCGGTTCACCGCCGTCAACACTCACGTTATATGTGAATCCATTGCCGTTGAGGAAGTCAAGGGTGGATTTCACGATGATGTGTATGCGTGCTTCCGGGGCATCGCCACTCTCACAGGCTTTCCCACAGCCAGTGTTGTCGCAGACAGTGGAGAACTTGTATGTGAGTGAAGCACCGTCGATAGCGGCGGTATATGGCTGAAGGGAAAGGGCGGAGCGCGACTTGCCCATAAATGGGATTTCCGTCCAGCGGGCTTCCTTGCCGTCGGTCTTGCTGAAGTACGCCATCGCCTCAATGTTGGCCACGCCATTCTCCATCGGTATTACATCGCCACCATCGGAGTTGGCTTCCACACGTGCCACAGCGGGCATTATGTCGCGTGGGAATCCGTCGTGCCATGAAGTATAGCCTATATGCTTTTGTATCATCATACCATTCCATTTGCCTCCCGACATCTTGGTATTGTATTCATCACATAGCAAGGAATCCCTACGGAAGGCTTCGGCGCAACGGTCAGCCCAATGGTTGATCTCGGCAGCGGTGTATTCAGAATACTTGCCGCCGGCATTCTTCATGAGCATGTCGTTCATGGCCTTGGCCTGATACATCCGATGGAGATTGGCCATGGCCTGGACAGGGAAGAGTATGATTTGGCGATAGGTATCGCGATAAGTCTCGTCAAGGCTGACAAACTGTCGAAGGGCATCGGCTTCAAGGGCGTCATATTGCGCCACCACTTTCGCCCACTCCCCTCCGGCAGCGTCATACACAGAGGCATCGAGCATCTCGGCGGTGCTGCGTCCGGCATACTTGCAACAGAGGTTAAGGATACGTGCTGCCTCGGTAGCCTGACAGCAACCAAACAGTTCGCGACAGAATTGCTCGGTATGCATAGTGAGTGTGGCGGCATCATACTTAGCGGGATTCCATGCCATGTCCATAAAGAGGGTGATGGGATATTCCATAGGCTTGAGGTCGCCCACATTAAGTATCCACAGGCGGTCAATGCCATATTGTGACGCCAGGGTGAGCTGTTCCCACATATTCTGAGTCGGGGTGACGTTGAGCCACTTGGTATTGCGGGGTGCACCCACGTAGTCAACATGATAATACAGGCCCCATCCGCCCTTGTGCTGGCGTTCCTTGTCTGTCGGCACACGACGCACGTTGCCCCAGTTGTCATCACATAGGAGCATGATGACATCGTCAGGCACACGCATTCCCTTGTCGTAATAGTCCAACACTTCCTTATACAATGCCCACACCTGTGGGGTCTCCTTGGCTTTCTTTCCCGTCACACGTTCGATGATCTTTCGCTGGTCGGCTACTATCTCTTCCAATAAACGTGTGTCGGCTTCCTCGCTCATGGCCTCGTCACCATCACCTCGCATACCTATTGTCACCATGTCGTCGGTGCCTTTTATGCGCTCTATTCCCTCACGAAAGAACTTCTTTATCACCTCCTTGTTGGTGGAATAGTTCCATGCTCCATAATCCTTGCGATGACGCGCCCATTCCTGATGGTTGCGTGCCATCGGCTCGTGGTGGGACGTACCCATAATGATGCCCATGTCATTGGCGGTCTTTTGGTTGAGCGGGTCGTCGGCGTAGAATGCCCATCCCCACATGGCCGGCCACATCATATTGCCGCGAAGGCGCAGGATGAGTTCAAACACCTTCTCATAAAACTCATGACCGCCATAGTTGGTCTTAAACGTATTGTTGACCCATGTAGTAAGGCATGGTGCCTCGTCGTTGAGGAAGATACCACGATAGCGCACTGCGGGTTCGCCGTCTGTATATACACCTTTATTTATATATATGTCGCTATGCTTCACCACTGGCACGTCCGCCCACCAATACCATGGCGACACACCCATCTGGCGCGACATCTCGTAGATGCCGTAGATAGTGCCACGATAGTCGCTGCCGGCTATAATCATCTTGTTGTCAATAGTGGTGATAATGTATTTCTCGGTCTTGCCCTTTAGCTCGTTGGTGAGCCTGTTCTGCTTTAGAATGGTGTCGATGGTCTTCGACTTGCCCATAGTGCCGATGATAATGTTGGCATTGGATTGACTGAAGGCTGATTGACGACCAGTGACATTGAGTATGTCGGCTGCCAACGAGTTGGCGGCTATCCTTACTCCTTTATGGTCGCCATCATCCACTGAGATGACAACTGCACCATTGGCTGTGAGATGCAGGTCGCCTCCGATGAAACCGACAAATCTGTCGGCTGCATCCGATGAAATCGCCATAGCCAGCATACTAATGATAATCATACACTTGCGCAAATAAGAGCGCATAGCAGCGCGCGCCCTTCCAAGATAGTTTTCAGTTGCCTTGTAACTGATACCCATTGTGGCAGTTATCTCAGCCACCTTCTTACCTTCATAAATACTCATTTGATATATGTTTTGATAGTGTTTTGGCATAAGTGTGATTCCTTCGTCGATTGCTTCTTTAAGTTCCTTGGCATATACCTCAGACTCGATATTATTCCATGAGGTGGAAGCCAAGGCAAGTTGCTGAAAGACAAGCTGATGATACTTTGTACGTCGGAGATAGTCGATACATTGGTTGCGTATCATTTTGTGGACGAAAGGCGACAGACTACGTTCGATGATTATTTCCTTTGTGGCGAGAAGGCGGAGAAAGGTGTCTTGCACTATATCCTCAGCCACAACCTGATTCTTCACGATACGCATCGCGAAGTTTTGCATCTCAGCCAGGTTGCGGTGATAATAGTCGGAAATAATTTCTCTATTGTCCATAAGTTTCTAAGTTTGGTGCAAAGGTAGTAATTAAATACCAAAACAATATCTGAATTTGTAGCGAAAACTTTGTTTTTTGTATCATTGAAAGAGAAAAACACGAATAATCTCTTTATTCAAGGCATTTCGGCATGCTTCGAAGGGGTTATTGTTTTCGGTAGGCTGTTGGCGACATGCCCACATGCTCCTTAAAAAACTTGCCGAGAAAGGACTGGTTGGGGAAATGCAGCTCATCGGAAATCTCCTTTATGCTCATGGATGTGGTCTTGAGAAGTATGCGGGCCTCCAGTGTCACATATTTGTCAATCCACTCATTGGGTGTGTTCTTGCTCACCGACTTCACTGTCTCAGAGAGATATTTCGGTGTGATGCACAACTGCTCTGCATACCATCCCACACGGCGTTCCTCACGATAGTGGTCTTCAACGAGCCTGATAAACTGTGTGAATATCATGTCGGCGCGCGACTGTTTGGTGTTTTCTGTCTGCTGCACACGATATATGACATTGCTGAAGTCGTAGAACATTGCCAGTACCAATGTACGGACCAGGTCGCGGCGGAAAAGGTTGGTATCCTCCGCTATTTTTCTCTTAAGCATCTGGAAGTATTCCATGAAGAGCTGCACCTCCTCCTCATTGACCGACACCACTGGGTGGTTTCTCGAAAACTGAAACAGCATTGCGATGTCCCTTACGTCGTGTATCACGTCATAGAAGAAGTTGACCGACAGCATCATGGCGGGGCCCTTGAGGTCATCGGATGCCTTAAAGTCATCAATGACGTGGCGGTCGGAGATGATGATGATATCATTCTTGCTCACCTGTCGCTTTTGGGTGTCGATGGTAAACTCTGCATTACCTTGTGTGCATAGGGCAATGAGTATGAATGTCATTCGCCTTGGTCCCTTGGTTATGGCGAGTTCCTGGATTTTTTCACTGAGTATGATGTCGTCGGCAATGAAGTCCGACTTGTTGTGGTCTTCCTGTGCAATTTGGAAGTTGGTGTTTCTTATAGGTCGTTTATCCATATTGTCAGATTATCGTTGTTGTCTTGCCTGCTTTCATCTTGACGGTCTTTGTCTCACCATTGCAGTGAATCGTCAGTTTACGGTTGGTCTTTGACGATATCTTCAGTCCAGTCACCTTGGAGGCTTTCCATTCCATGGCGATCTCACAACCTCCACGGGCACGTATGCCGCTCACGCTTCCCTCGCTCCATTCCTTGGGCAGGGCGGGCAGCAGTGTGATGGTCTTGCCGTCGCTCTGCATGAGCATTTCGCATACCCCTGCCGTTCCGCCAAAGTTGCCGTCAATCTGGAATGGCGGATGGGCGTCAAAGAGGTTGGGATATGTGCCGCCTGAGCGGCGCTTGTCCTCACCGTCATAGTTGTCAGGACTGACGTATGTGAGCAGTTTCTGATAGATATGATACGCCTGCGCTGCATCGCCAAGCCGTGCCCAAAGGTTCACTCGCCATCCGGTGCTCCATCCTGTGGTGTTGTCACCTTTGATTTCCAATGACTTGCGACAGGCATCCATCAGCCGGGGTTGTGATGTGGTGATATGTGAGCCGGGATATAGACCGATGAGATGGGATTGGTGGCGGTGCTGCCAGTCCCAGTCGTCCCAGTCGTAATACCACTCCTGGAGGTTACCTCGCTTGCCGATGGTATAAGGGTGCAGACGTGAGAGTGTGGCTTCTATTCTTTTCTGCAACTCCTTGTCCAGATTGAGTGTCTTGGCTGCCTCTAATGTATTAGTTAGCAACTCACGGATGATGGCCAGGTCGGCAGTGCCTCCGTACATGGTCATTCCGTGATATCCCTTGTCGGTCTTGTATTCGTTTTCGGGTGATGTGCTTGGTGCAGTGATCAGTTCATCAGGGTTGTTCGGGTTTTCTATAAGCCATGCCATACAGAATTCGGTTGCGCCCTTCATCAGTGGATATGCCGTGGTGCGGAGGTATGACTTGTCGAGTCCGAAGAGATAGTGGTCCCACAGTGCATTGACCAACCATGCGCCACCCATGTTCCAGTTGGCCCATTCCGGCCATTCTCGCTTTTCGCCCACAGGGTTGGTCATTGCCCAGACGTCACTGTTATGGCTGGAGCACCATCCCTCGTTGATGCCATAGTAGCACTTGGCGGTATATGCGCCGTTGGCGGCAAGGGCTGTGATGAATCCGTCGAGCGGCATGACCATCTCAGGCATGTTGGCCACCTCTGCGGGCCAATAGTTTTCCTCAAGGTTGATGTTGACGGTGTAATTGCCTCGCCAGGGCGACCACAGGTGGGGTGTCCACAGTCCCTGAAGGTTGGCCGGCACGGCGGCGGTGCGTGAGCAACTGATCAGCAGGTATCTGCCATATTGGGCATAAAGGGTCTCAAGATAACTGTTGCCTCCCTTGTTGTCGGTATAGTCTTTCAATTGCCGGGCGGTGGTGCGCCGTGAGTCAAACACGGGTTTGCCAAGCACTAACCGAAAGCGGTCGTAGATGGATTTATAGTCTGACACATGTCGCTCGCGCAGTTGGTCGTAGCTGTAGTTGACCAAATGCCATTGGTCGTCGGCCACCTGGTCGAGATACGGTGCACCTTGGCTTACCGGATGCTTGTCGAAACCGTTGAAGCTGGTGCGGTTGACGAAGTATATCACTGCATCCGTTCCCCCGTTGATGACAAGCGAGGAGTCGCTTGCCACAGTCACCATGCCGTCGGTCTTCACGCTCAGTTGTCCGCAGTAGTGTGTGCTCTGCATAGGGTCGCCTGTGGCATGTCCGGTGATGGTGAGGGTGCCTCCCTTGTTGTTTCCATCGTCAGCGAGCATGTTGCCCTTCACCTTGTGGGGCACGAGGGAGGTGAGCGATAGAGTACAGTTGATGGCTCCCCGTCTGTCCGCCCTGATTCTCATGGCTATGACATTATCGGGATGTGAGGCGAAGTACTCACGTGTGAATCTTACGCCGTCTTTGGTGTATGTGTCCTTGCATAGGGCACTGTCGATATCAAGCTCGCGATAGTATTTTGTTGCCTTGGCTTGCGACTTGTCCGTGATATGGAGTGTGGCGAGTGGCTGGTAAAACTGCGAGTTGTTGCCCTGTACATTCAGTTGCAGCGAGTCGGCCAGCTTGTAGTCTTCATTAAAAAGGGCTTTCCTGATTTCCGGTATCCACTTGTGGGCGTCGGCATCGTCATTACGGTTTACTGGTTTGCCTGTCCATAATGTTATGTCATTAAACTGCAACATATTGTCGTCGGCACCTCCATATACCAAGGCACCGAGTCGGCCATTGCCTATAGGCATTGACTCTTCGAAAAACTGTGCGGGAGTGTCATACCATAGTTTCATTGGCAATGAGTTGTCATGTGCCAATGCTGTTATTGTCATCATTACAAATGAAATCAGAATAGCTATTTTTCTCATGTCGTATGATTATTGAGAGTAAAACAGTAAAGTTATTAGGTAAAAATTAAGAATTAAGAAAAATAGTATTGGCTTTACTAACTTCCTTAATTCTTAATTTTTAATTATTAATTATTAATTATTAATACCTTAGTTATTCCGGCATCACGCGTCGATGTTGGCGTAAGTGGCATTCTTCTCGATAAACTCGCGGCGTGGCTCCACGTCATCACCCATAAGCATTGAGAAGATCTCGTCGGCCTCGGCGGCATTCTCGATAGTCACCTGTTTCAGAAGTCGAGTGGCGGGGTTCATTGTTGTCTCCCACAACTGTTCGGGATTCATCTCTCCAAGACCTTTGTAGCGCTGGGTGTGCAGGCTCTTTCCGTCCTCCACTCCATTACCCCATTTGTCGAGGAAAGCCTGTCGCTGCTGGTCGGTGTAGCAGTATTCCTTGGCCTTGTTCTTGTATGTACAGAGATATAGCGGAGGTGTGGCGATATACAGATGTCCCTCCTGGATAATCTTCGGCATGAAGCGGTAGAAGAGTGTCATGATGAGCGTGTCGATGTGTGAGCCATCGACATCGGCATCGGTCATGATGATAATCTTGTCATAGCGTAGCTTGTCGATATTGGCTTCCTTGTCGTCCTCGCCGTCAACGCCGAATCTCACTCCGATGCTCTGTATGATGTTCATCACTGACTCGCTCTCAAAAACCTTGTGCCACATCACCTTCTCCACGTTGAGGATTTTACCACGCAGTGGCAGGATGGCCTGAGTATAGCGGTCGCGTCCCTGCTTGGCAGAGCCGCCGGCGGAGTCTCCCTCAACGAGGAATATCTCACATTCCTTCGGATCCTTGTTGGAGCAGTCGGCGAGCTTTCCCGGCAGTCCGCCTCCGGTCATGGGGTTCTTGCGCTGCACACTCTCGCGGGCCTTGCGGGCTGCTATACGTGCTGTGGCGGCGAGAATCACCTTGTCGCATATCTGCTTTGCCTCCTTGGGATGCTCTTCCAAGTAGTAGGCAAGAGCCTCGCCCACTGCCTGCTGTACGGCTCCCGCCACTTCCGAGTTGCCGAGCTTGGTCTTCGTCTGTCCCTCAAACTGGGGTTCTGCCACCTTGATGGAGATGACGGCTGTAAGTCCTTCGCGGAAGTCCTCACCCGCAATCTCTATCTTAGCCTTCTCGATCTGCTTGGATATGACGGGGTCGGCATCGGCATATTTCTTCAGCGTACGGGTGAGAGCCATGCGGAATCCCACAAGATGCGTACCTCCCTCTATAGTGTTGATATTGTTGACGTAGGAGTGGATATTCTCACTGTAGTCGGTGTTGTACATCACTGCCACCTCGATTGGAATGCCCTGCTTTTCTGTCTTGAGATAGATGACGTCGTCAAAGAGATGGGTGCGGTGGCGATCCACATAGCGCACGAACTCCTTCAAGCCGTCCTTGGCATGAAACACCTCCTGCTTGGTCTTGCCTTCCTCGTCAGGACGCAGGTCGGTGAGTGTGATGGTGATACCGGCATTCAGATAAGCCAACTCACGCATTCGCTTGGCTATGATGTCGTATTTGTATGTCGTGGTGGTGAACACCGTGGGGTCGGGCCAGAACTGCTGGCGTGTACCTGTCAGTTCCGTCTCGCCTACGACCTTCACAGAGTAAAGAGGCTTTCCCTTCTCATATTCCTGCTGATATATCTTGCCGTTACGGAAAACCTGTGAAAGCATGTGGGTGGAGAGGGCGTTCACACAGCTCACACCGACACCATGCAGACCGCCGCTGACTTTGTATGAACCTTTGTCAAACTTACCGCCGGCATGAAGCACGGTCATAACCACCTCAAGGGCGGACTTGTGGAGCTTCTTGTGCTCATCCACGGGAATACCGCGGCCATTGTCTTGGACAGTGATTGACTCATCCTCGTTGATAGTCACTTCAATATGTGTACAATAGCCTGCCATTGCCTCGTCAATGGAGTTATCTACCGTCTCATTGACCAAGTGGTGCAGACCTTTTTCACTAATGTCACCAATATACATGGCCGGACGCTTGCGCACGGCCTCCAGTCCTTCGAGCACTTGTATGTTGCTCGCGGAATAGTTGCTTTCTTTGTTTATATCTTCTGCCATAATTGCTGTTATTCTCTAAGTGGTTGCAAAGTTACACAAAAAAAATCAAATACCGAAATATTTGATGCTAAAAATCAACAAAATAAAATAAAATAAGCCACATTCTCTTTGAGAACGTGGCTTATTGTATCGTAGAAGCGATGTATTTATCCCAGGCTATTGATGTGAAGGGCAAGGCTCGACTTCAAGTTTGCGGCCTTGTTCTTGTGGATGATGTTGGTCTTTGCCAACTTGTCCAGCATCTTCTGTACGCTTGGGTACAACTTAACTGCCTCCTCTTTGTCTGTAAGAGCGCGCAGCTTGCGAACGGCGTTGCGCATTGTCTTAGCATAGTACTTGTTATGCAGCGCCTTCTTCTTGTCCTGACGGATTCTTTTCAGTGATGATTTGTGGTTTGCCATCTTTATAATACTTCTTCTTTTATTTTACTTTGTAGTCCCTAGGAGAGTCGAACTCCTCTTTAGAGAATGAAAATCTCTCGTCCTAACCGATAGACGAAGGGACCAACTGTCTATTTTGCGGGTGCAAAGTTACAGTTTTTATTTCAATTGGCAAAATATTTCCATAAAAAAATGCACTTTTTTGATGTTTTTTTAGAATTTTCTGCCTTAAATGGCTCTATTTTTGCATTTTAATGCTTACCTTTGCACCATATTTCCTCATTTTGCAATGCTTACAAAGTCTAAGGCGTTAGTGATTCATACCATCAAGTATGGTGACAACAAGATGATTGTTGACATGTTCACGCGGGTGAATGGCCGCGTGGCTTTTGTCGTGGGCATACCTAAGTCGGCGAAGGCAAAGTTGCAGAAACAGTTGTTTCAGCCTCTTACATTGCTTGACCTCGAGTATGACTTCAGATCCCGGCTGCAGTTGCAGAAGTTGCGTGATGCCGCTATCATCCACCCCTATTCGTCATTGGTCATTGAGCCCGACAAGATAACCGTGGGCATGTTTCTCGCCGAGTTTCTCTGTCATGCCCTTTATGGCGAGCAGACCAACGAACAACTTTTCGACTATGTAGCAGACAGTTTGATGTGGCTTGACGACTCGCCCAAGTCGAGTGCCAACTTCCATCTCGTATTCATGATGAGACTGACCCGCTTCCTTGGTTTCTACCCATACACCGACGGGTATGTCGAGGGATGTGTCTTTGACCTGCGTAGCGGCAGTTTCTCCATCACAGTCCCATCACATCGTGATTATCTTGATCCGGCCGAGTCGTCACTCATATCATTGATGATGCGCATGAACTATCCCACGATGCATCTCTTCCGGATGTCCCGGCAGCAGCGCAACCGCCTGCTCGACATCATCATCCAATATTACCGGCTTCATCTTCCGGCTTTTCCTGAGATGAAGTCGCTCGACGTGCTACGTTATATATATAAATAAGGTGTAATTCAAAAAAAAAGCTGAATCCATATACATAATTCCTCTTGATTTATTCAATAAAACAAATATTGGTCAATTGGGCAAATAGTTCACCTCGACATACTTTTTCCTCCTTTTTTGCTTTGCCAAATAATAAATATTTGGTAACTTTGCAAACGCAAACAGGAAGGGAATACATAAGAATGTCAATAGTGAACAATTAACAATTCAATATATATATAAGCATCAATGATAGAAAAACCCTGTCGGCCAAGACGGCTCGACAGGGCTTTTTATTACGCCTTCATTTCTGTCGGTTTGATGCCAAACTGTTTTTGGAAGCATTTGGAGAAATACGACTCATCGCATTTGAAATTGATCTTACCTCTGAGCATAAGCATTTTTGTTTGCAAAAGTAAGACAAAGTTTGATATAAATCAAGTTCATAGTGATTCATTTAACAAACGTCATGAACTTGATGGTCGGTAAGATGACAAAAGTGATGAAACGGAAATAGGATGAGGTCTATTCCCTGACGAAATGCGGCCATGACGGTTCGCCGAGTTGGGGCGCATATTCAAATCCCTCGTATGAGAAGCCGCCAAGGTCATTGGGCGAGGTGATGCGGTTGGTGAGGATGTATCTCAACATGGCGCCACGGCACGATTTCGCCCATACCGCCTGCATCTTGAGGCTGCCGTTCTTCTGACGCACGTAAAACAGCGGATGCACCACGGCGACCTCCTGGCATACACGCTTCCAGTCGAAGAGATGCTCGTATTCCTCTGTGGAGAGATGAAGGAGGATGCCGTCGTCGGCCTTCACGCTGTCAATGAGCACATCGGTGAGGGTGTCGCGCCAGAAATGGTTGACAGGAATATCCTTGGCTGATGGAAGATGCACGCAGTGCTCCATGCGATAGGGCACCACGCCGTCCATCGGGCGAAGCAATCCGTATAGGAAACAGGTAATCCACAGGTGGTCTTGTGCGAACGTCAAGTCATCGTCGTCAAGGGTGTGAGCCTTGAGATGCTTGTAGGCCTGTCCGTTATATGCCATTATTGCCGGCATCTCCTTGGCAGTGAAGAAGTTCTGGTATCGCTGCCAGTTCTCGGCAGCCAAGGAGCGGCTGCAGTCGAGTTCGCTTTCCAGTTTGTCGATGTCCATGCCCGCCATATCCAATGCAATCCGGTTGGCGATGCTTTGGAATCGTGGTTCTGTCCACGGCAGTCTTTCAGTCCTGTCGTGCATTATCTTAGCGTTTGCTATCAGTATCTGCATATCTGTTATCTTTTCTTAGTAGTAAATTCATTTTTTATATAAATAAGCCATTAGCTCTTAAAGAAGTGGGCACATGTATAGAGGCAAATACACTATATTGCCCTCTTCCTTCAGGTCGGCAGGATGAATCACGTATGCCGTCGAGAGATAAGAACCGTATTTGGCAATGCACTTCCTTAGTGAGGTGAGGGTATATCGCGCAGAAGATTTCACCTCAATCGGCGAGATGTTGTGCCTTGTGGTTATCTTGCTTTTGGCTATCAGAAAGTCAATTTCCATTCTTGAATCCTTGTCCGTCATCGACGAATTTGAATAGAAGAACAACTTGTGGCCCGCAGTGCGCAGCATTTGTGCCACGATGTTCTCGACAATCATTCCGCTGTTCATCTCCAGTTTATCAAGCAAAATCTTCCTGTATAAGTCCTCGCTGACTATTTCGTTCGCATCGAAGGCATGGCTGATTAGCAATCCTGTATCAGCCATATAGCACTTCATAGTATTGGTGTCCTTGTTGAGATTCAGACCGACATTTGGTTCTGTTGTGTTGTAACAGCTGTTGATTATCATGGCATCGTCAAGCCAGAAGAACGCCGTCTCGTAGTCCCTTGCCCTTGCACCTTCTTTCAGGGCAGAAAGCCGGAATTTCTTTTCGTGCTTCTGCAGTTGGGATGGTATCTCCTCAAAGATGCTCTTCACCTTTGTGTCATATCCTTTGGCATATTTTGCGATGTCGCTGCGGTATAGCTCGAGTATTCTGCGCTTTAATTTATCGACCTTGGCAAAATCCCTTGTCTCCACATATTTCTCCACAGCCTGCGGCATTCCGCCCACAATCATGTAAAGTCTGAAATAATCCATGGCCCTCCTGTGCATTAGCTGTCCCAATGGCTTCTTCCTCTCAAAACAGTCCTTGATGAACGGCATAAGCATCTCTTCGCCCATCGCCCAAAGGAACTCCTCGAAATCCATAGGAAACATCTTTAAATGCTCTTCTTCCGACGGGATGACAATCCCTTCCACATTCTTCTTTATTGATATGAGCGACCCGGTTTCAATGTAGTCATATCGTCCGTCTTTGACAAGATATTTTATCGCAGCCCTTGCCTTGGGATATTGCTGCACCTCGTCAAACACTATAAGCGTGTCTCTCGTGTAAAGTGTTTTACCAGTGTAATTACTGAGATACATAAAGAATCTGTCAAGATTGTCAAGGTCGTTTTCAAACAAGTCCTTGATTGATTTCGACACCAAGTTGAAATCCAGTATTACACAGCTACGATATTCTTTCTCAGCAAATTGCTTCACGATATAGCTTTTGCCTACACGCCGTGCACCGTCTATGAGCAATGCGGATTCCCCATTGCTTTCCCTCTTCCATTCCAGCAGTTTATTGTAAATCTTTCTTTTCATTACATTACACCAAATTGAGATTATCAAACCATGCCAACCGCACCAAATTGAGATTATCTTATATGCGCATTTTACACCAAATTGAGATTATTGGCGTTGCAAAGGTACAATATCTTTCCTGATTTAGCAAATATTTCTCGTTTAATAATGTTAATGCGACAACGTTGTTGTCTTGGACCTCTCCCTTGGCAGTATGGTGGCTTCTGTGTCTCCATGCCATCTGAAAAATCCACGAGAATGTCGATGTCGTTGTCTGGCTAGTTCTCGTCTCTGATGGTGGAACCAAACAAACCTATCGAGAAATCAGCAAATGTTTTGGGGATTTTTTGAGGCCATCTCGACCTTTTTTATTGCGACGATGCAGGGCGTGGGGAATTATTTTTTGAGGATTCAAAACGGGCATTGTTGATGACTTTACAGGCTAAATTGGGGTGCTTTTGCAATGTGAAAAAGTGAATTTGCAATTTGCAATTTGCAATATTTTGGATAAATCAGTTGGAAATATGCTGAAAATATCATTACAAGTGCTTGATAATGAATAACATATAGCAAATAGGGATTTAAGGACTTATGTCGAAATATTGCAAATTGCAAATTGCAAATTGCAAATTCGCATTTGCATTATTTTCGGATTGTTTCAGGATTGTTTTCTGATTGTTTCGGGATGGCGAGGGAGACACTCCGCTCTGTGTCCGCTATTTCCGGTTTGGGAAGCGGAGTCAGAGCGGACTTACAGCGAAGGAAGAGCGAGGTCGAAGCGGAGCTTCGAAATTAAAAAATTAAAGAATTAAAGTTTCGTTGGCGACAACGGAAAGATTAATGACGACGGGGGAAGTGTTAATGGAGGAGAAGGGAACATTAAAAAAATGTTTAACTCGCGGAAATAGTTGAGGTAATATTTGGAAAGTGAAAAGATATTTCGTACCTTTGCATCGTAAATCAGAAGGAGCCCCCCTATAATCCCCCGAGGGGGATGGCCTGACGGATAGAGCGCGCAATCTGTTGATAGGTTATCCTTTGAAGCGGGCGGACTTACATGAGATAATAGAAGAGTCTGTTCCAGCCTTTATGGTGTAGAAAAAAGTACGCAGGTAGCCTGTGCCGTGCGTTTCACCATGATACTCTTCAAGGCGGGCAGCATCGGAGAGAATATGATTTGTGAAGTGGTCATATTCGTCTATGAAGAGATAGATTTTCAGTCCAACTTCATAGCACACTTTATACAGTAGGTCAAGCTGCTTTACCGCACCATCCTCTTTGAGAAGGTTTTCCTTAAGGTTGGATGGCAGCAGATTGGAATACCTGTCGCAGAAGATGGTAAACTCAGTCCTGCAATGTGCATCCAACGCACTGCGGTAATTACCCAAGTCGGCATTGACCACCGCAAAGTTGAGGTATATTATGAGATATTTGTTGTGATTGGGTGTGGGATGTTTGCCGATATACAGGTCGCCATATAATTTTTGAAACTTGTCCGATTGGTTGATGTCATAGTAATGACGGAGCATGGATATGGTGAGGCTCTTGCTGCGTTCGTCGGTTCATCATACCGTACGGTATGCGCTTTGCCTCTTCTTTTACAATTCTTTCGTCCATAACCATATTACATATAAAATGTGCGCTGCAAAATTACGATTTTTATTTCATATCTTCAAACTTATTGCTGTTTTTATCACTTCTCTCTAATAATTATGTTAAATTTGCGTTAAATATTGTTCTTTGTTTTTGTCTTTTTAGGTTTTTTGTTATATTTGCATCGAAAAATAAAAATATAGATAAAAGTCATACCGCTTAACACCTTTTCGTACGGAATGTTATGGTGATAGGGAATAAAGTAGGAAATAATTGGATAAAGATGATAATAATGTAAAACAATAAAATTTCAGATTATGAAACATCGATTATTTATTAGCCTGCTCGCATCATTGGCAATGAGCGGAGAGGCAGTGGCTCAAAAGGTTCTTTTGCCTTATGGACAAGAAACCAATGAGGCTTGGGATGCAAAGTACTTTTTTGCACCTATTGGTGGAGATGAACCTTCTGCTGATTGGTTTGAACCGTCGTTTGACGATTCTGAATGGACTGATATTAAAGGTCCAATAAGTACTCAATATGGTGGTCCAAGTTTTTATTCTACTTTATGGGGTGACAATTACACCACTTATTGGATAAGACGAACTTTTGATGCGGAAGATGTGCAAAACATAAGAAGTCTTCTGTTGAAAGTTATACATGATGATGGATGTGAAGCCTATCTGAATGGAAATTGCATCTATTCATATAATTCAGTACAATCATCATTAAATACAATTGAGATTCCTGCTATTCTTGTCAAAGAGAAAAACGTGTTAGCTATAAGAGTTTCTGATTCTGGAGGAGGCTATGCCTATATAGATTGTGGGTTGTTGGCTGGGAATAGCCTTGTTAATCCTTATTTTGACAGTAATAATGGTTGGACGGGAAGCTATGACAGACATTCTTACGATGATAATACAATTGGCTATAAATATGGAAGGAATTGGGAGTGCAAACAGACGTTTGAAAAGCAACCAGCAGGTCTTTACAGATTATCGGCTAATGCTTGTGGTATGGATTACTATAATGACTATAATACAGCTTGGTCAAACAAGAATAATACCCTAAGCCAAAAGATATTTGTTGGGAATGGAGAATGTGCCATACCTTCTGCTTTCTCAGAACCATCTGAAACAGATATATATGGCGGTTACTACCATTGGGAAATAAATGGTACTTTTGTACCATATTATGTTGATCGTGTTCCTGCTGCATTTAAAAGAGGCATGTATAAAACGGAAGTGTGGTCAACCTTTGAGCCAACAGAAGAAGAAAGCCTGCTTACTGTTGGTATAAAATGTTATGCAACTAACGACATTA
This sequence comes from Prevotella sp., assembly GCA_034101015.1. Lineage (GTDB taxonomy): Bacteria > Bacteroidota > Bacteroidia > Bacteroidales > Bacteroidaceae > Prevotella. The sequence continues at coordinate 38,170 of JAXEKN010000055.1, read as the reverse complement.
ACCGCTGGGCAGCATGGGATAATATGGAGCTGACTTATTTCAACGAGACAGAGGTTAAGGAAATGCTGGACTCTATCGTCAATGTTGAAAAGGAATTGGTAAAACTGCATCAGAATAAGGATATTAAGGATAAAATGAATGACTATATAGCTGTTGCAGAGAAGACCTCAGCTTATATGGACAAATCCAAGTCGTTCGTAGATTTGATTAATTGGGAGAAGGAAGTTCGTTCGAGCATAAAGAATTATGAAAGAATACCTTTGTTAAGTGCCTCCCTTAAGGATAGTCTGGCAAATATTGGCGATATGGTTTCACCCCAAACTATAGCAGAAGTCAATGCTTTGACCAAAGAACTGGATGAATGTTATGAGTCTGGCGCTTATACAACTGATGATATTAACAAGGCCGACAGCTATACTAAAAAATTATTGGAACGTTTGGATTACACTTATTTGGATATTGCTGTTACAGTACCAGGCTCAATGGGTGACTCTATCCTCGTCAAGGTGGAGAATTTTGTAGATGTGAAGAGTTTGAAGATTTCAGGTACTCTTAATTCTGATGACATCGCAAATATCCAGTCACGCCTGACGAACCTGCGCGAGATAGATATGACTGACGTTAATATGACAGCTCTGCCTAATAGATTGTTCTATCAGAGGAAGGCTTTGGAGATAGTTAAATTGCCTGCCAACCTTACCTCAATAGGTGAATATGCTTTCTATCAATGCTCTGGCATTATGAATATTGACTTCCCGTCAACGCTTACTACCATATCTCGTAATGCATTCTATGATTGCGACAATCTACAGCAGGTAATACTGCCGGAGGGTGTGACATCTTTAGGTTATCAAGCATTCTGTGTTTGTGACAATATCAAGTACATAAAATTGCCATCAACCCTGAAGAGTGTTAGTGAAGATTGTTTCGGCGGTAATTATTGTTTGCAGCAGGTGGATTTTGCCGAGGGACTTACACACATATATAGATATGCTTTCAATGAATGTCGCTCATTAGCCTCTGTTCATTTCCCCAAATCTTTGCAATTCATTGGTTATTATGCGTTCAGGCAAAACAATGCCTTGACTAACATAGAATTTAATGAGGGGCTCTATCAAATTGATGACAACGCTTTCTATGACTGTGCCGGATTGACCGAGGTGACACTTCCAAGTTCACTTGTATTGGCAAACGCTTCTCCATTTGACTATTGCGACAACCTGCGCAAAGTTACTTGTCTGTCTTTGGAACCACCGTATATGACAGACCAGATACCTTTGAATTGCAGTATGGAGGGCAGGGAGCTGTATGTTCCTGCATTGAGCATAAATACATACAAGCAGACTACAGGTTGGGACAAGTTCCCGACAATCAAGCCAATTGATTATCTGCCTGAGAACTTCACCGTGCTTTCCAACTTTAAGTTGACTTTGCCAGAAACTATTCCCGCAGATTACAAGCCGAACGTAGATGTTATCCATGACCAAAAGGGTGGAAACTATTGGAATTATGGCAGCCTTACAGTTAATGGTGAGGGCACTATATCCATGAGCAGTTATCAAATGGTATGGGATCCTAATTATCAATATGTTTATCCTGACAGGAATCAGAATTATTGCTCATTGGTTAATAATTCCCATCTGCGTGCTGACAAGGTGAATATCATCGATTATACAAGAAATGACAGATGGAATTTCATAACCTTCCCATATAACGTGAAGATGTCTGAAATAGAGCCATTCAGCGACGGTACAACCAACTGGGTAGTGCGCCGTTACGATGGTGAGAAGCGTGCAGCAGGTGAGACAAGTTCTACATGGGTGCGTCTTGGCAGTGATGATATTCTTGAGGCTGGCAAGGGATATATCCTCCAGTCAAGTAGATATATTGACAACAATTGGCAAGACTACAGCGGATTTAAGGTGCCAGCTATTGACGATACACACAAAAACGACATCTTCTTGGCAGACGATGCAGTTGTTAAACTAAATGAATACGAGAGCGAGTTTGCCCACAACCGAAGCTGGAACCTCATCGGTAATCCATATCCTTGCTATTACGACACAAGATTTATGGACTTCTACGCTCCTATAACAGTGTGGAATATGCGCGACAACACTTATACTGCATATAGCCCAGCCGACGATTCATACGTTCTGCTTCCTGGCGAGGCATTCTTCGTGCAGCGTCCAGTTGACAGTGAGAGCATCACATTCAGCAAGGAAGGTCGTCAGACCAACCGCACCGCCCGCACAATTGAGGCTGCTGCACAGAAAAGGGCAGCTGCCTTGGCTACACCGCGCACTGTCATCAACCTGACTCTCTCTGACGGCACATCCACCGACCGCACCCGCTTGGTTGTAAATGAAACAGCTACTATGGACTACGAGATTAGCAGGGATGCCAACAAGTTCTTCAGTCTCGACCCGACAGCTCCACAGCTGTACAGTGTGAACGGCGACATCGAATATGCTATCAATGAGCGTCCGATGAACGACGGCAAGTTCCAGATTGTGGCACGCATTGCCACTGACGGAATCTACACCATTTCACTTGGCAATACCGTTGAGGATTATGACGTGATTCTCGAGGACAACACTACCGGCAAGCGCACCGTGCTTGGCAAGGACAACTATGTCTTCAATGTGGAGCAGGGCAACACCCTCTGCCAGTTCACCCTTTACCTCCAGCCAATCGCTCCTACAGGCATTGACGGAATCGAGAACGCAGGCAACGCCAATGGCGAGAATCTCTATAGGATAGACGGCATCAAGGCTGAAGGCTCAGCCCGTAGCGGTCTGTATATACAAGACAACAAGAAGGTGATAATGAAATAAAAACGTTGGAATATGAACAGAACACTAAGATTACTGTTCGTATGTTTGCTGCAAGCCGTATGGGCAGTGGCTTCCGCTTATAACCTGAAGGTGGAAGCCACTCCCCACGGGGCGTGCTCACTCAATACGAGTGGCGGTGATTACGACGAGGGAAGTCGTGTGTATCTGAGGACTTATGGCAATACAGGCTATGTGTTCAAGGGATGGTACAAGGGCGACGAAGTCATTTCCTCCTCCGCCAGTTTTTATTATACGATGCCTGCCGAGGATGTGGTTCTGCAGGCGAGATACGAATATGACCCAAGCGTGCCTGCCGACCCGGCAATGCCTGATACGACCAAGCGTTACAAGCTGAGTCTCAGCATTACTCCTACGGGTGCGGGAAGCCTGAATACATCTGGAGGTTTATACGCAGAAGGAACAAAGGTGTCGCTGAGGGCATACGTCAACACTGGATACCATTTTACAGGATGGACAGATGAGGAGGGGAACACTCTTTCCACTTCCACATCTTATACTTATACAATGCCAGGACGCAATGTACAGTTGACTGCCAATTATTATTATGACCCTTCGGTGCCGTCAGATCCTGACTCAATGGCAACTAAATATACCGTTCTGGTGAAGTGCAAGCCTGTGGGTGGCGGTTCGTTCAATACCTCATCCACCACTGCCTCTGAGGGCAGTTCGGTGCGACTCTATTCTTACACAAATACGGGTTATATATTCAAGCATTGGGAGGACAGCGAGGGCAAGGTACTTAGTACTGCACAGAACTTCAATTATACCATTCCCCACGGGAACAGTGTGGTATATGGTGTGTTTGAATACGACCCGCCTGTGCCATCCAACCCAGCTAAGAACTATTGGAACAAGGAACTCGGCGAAGTCATTGTTGATGATTTCTCAGCTGGATATTTAGGTAATGCCGTTTCCGATGTCATTAGTGGCAGCAGCAGCAATGATGTGGCTATGATTACCGTGGCGGGAAAGATGAACGACAATGACTTTGGTATTGCAAACAACTACACCAATTGTACGCTGCTCGACCTCAGCCGTGTGACAGGCATCACAACTGTGCCTTCATACGCCTTCGACTATACCAACTTGGAGTCGGTTTATCTGCCCGCATCCATTGAGACGATAGGTTACAGGGCAGTCTATGAGTGCAAGCAGTTGTCTTCGCTCACTGTATATGCAATGGTTCCCCCTACAGTTGAGAACTATGCTTTCTCGGGTATTCCCGAAGGTTTGGTGGTATATGTTCCTGCGTCCTCTATATCTCAGTATCAGGAGGCGGAAGGATGGAAGAACTTCACATTCCTTCCTATTCAAGAGGACATTCGTAATGTGACCATTTCCCTCCCCGAGGGCACGGATGCTTCGGTATATGCGCAGATGTGGCTTGAGCTGACCAACAAAAAGAGTGGTCAGAAGATGCACTTTGTGATGACCAATCGTTCGTCTTACACCTTTGCCAATATCATACGCAACACGTCTTGGAATGCTGTTATTCGCAACCAGCGTGGTGATGTATTTGGCAAGATTGAAGGCATTGATGTGGCTGACGAGGATATAACTGTTGCTTTTGAGTCGCTGCAAGTGCCTCAGAAGGTAACTCTGCAAGTGAAGGATGCCGCAGGTAATGACGTTACCGCAGACACGCAGATAACATGGACAGATGCCGCAGGCAATTATCTTGCTCAGGCTTCCAGTATTAACGGACTTCTTCCGGGCAACAAACTTGGTTATAATATCGTTTTGTCGCAGAACTTGGCTATGGTTTATTCCGCTCCAACTCTGACGGAATATACAGTAGCGGACAACAATAATAATATTGTATGCACGTTGACTCCATTGCAGAAAGTCGTTGTAACTGGCAAGGTGATTGACTTGACTACCAAGTCTGCCATATCAGGAGCAATAGTAAGTGCCTCACAGACATTTGGCGGAAAATACAGCAAGACAACAAATGCCAAGACTGATGCCAAAGGACAATACTCTATTGAAGTCTTCCGTGTTCCGACATCATTGGCAATCGCAGCTTCTGACTATGTTAGCCAGACAGTGGAATGTGACGTCATTAATGCTGAAGGCGAAGCTGTTTATGTTGCTGATGTCTCGTTGAAGTCAATCACAGGTGCTGTCATCTCGCTTGGTTTCACTTATACAAAGACTCCTGACAACGAAGGCGAAGATGGTAATGTAGAGTCCTACTACAGTGACTACAACAATGTGGATTACGCCATATTCAACAAGACCCAAAACCGCAGCATTGGACAATTCAACGTGCAGTATCCTCAGATTGTCCTGCTTGAAGAGGTCAATGAGAACGATGTTCTTGAGCTGACTGCTTCTAGCCGCACCTCTGCGTTTGTGCCTGTCAAGGCGACAGCTACGATAGATGCCGAGCAGCGTGCAAGTGCAACGTTTGACATTGTGGGATTGGGTAAGTTGAAGTCTTCATTTACCGAGAACGGCAATGCCTCTGTTGTAGGTTCGCTTTATGATGCAAAGGGCAAGTTGATAAAGACGTATGACTATAGTGGCGGTTCGCTTACTGTCAGTGACCTTGCTGATGGCAACTATACGCTTGTCACTATGGGCAGCAGCAGACTCTTCAACACTATCTACGACCTGAGCCAACTTCCTCAAACTGGTCTGACAAAGGATGTGGACTATGTTCAGAATAGCGTTAAGGTGGAAAGTGGTAAATTGTCTGTAATTTCCATATCAGAAGTCCCAACATTAGATGAGAGCAAGCTGTATTACACAGGCGACAACACCTCGTTCACAGTAAATAAGTCGAGCATCGTTGCAGGTAACTACCTTACCCTCACTGGTCATCTCGACTTCAAGTCGGCATACTCAACAAAGGTAAGCAATGTAAACCTTATTGTTGACCTTCCCGAGTCATGCTCCTTTGTTGAGAACTCTGTGATGGTAGGCAATTCAACAAGCAGCTACACCCTCGAAGGCAACCGTATCATCATCCCGATGACTCGCTACACCGACCGTGTCCGCTTCTGCATCATACCGACACTTGGAGGAGAATACGCCCCCAGTGCCCTTGCACAGTTTGACATCGAGGGTGAGACGATTATTCAGCCGATTGGTTCAGCCAATTATACTGCTAAGGATTTGTCTATATCAGTTCCTTCGACTGTGGCAAAGACTACGATACCTGTAAGTGGAACAGCTATAGGCAAATCTGCGGTTGAGATTTATGACGGTGACATATTGATTGGACAGACAACTTCGCTGGCAAACGGCATGTGGGCAACAACCTGTGATTTGAATGAGCCATACAACTTGTCCACCCACAATATCTTTGCAAGGGTTACAACAAAATCAGGATTCCAGTTGGTTACTGAAACTATGGGGTGCTTGTATGACAAAAATGCGATAGAGGTAAATTCTGTCACGATGATAAACACAGCTCATACAGCTGCTAATCTTGACTTGCACGATTATGTGACTGTATTTGACTTCCAAAATCCAAAAGAATCCTACCCCGCATATTGGTATTGGCCAAGCTATCCAGATTTTACATTCTTGGTAGATTTCACCAACAATGACACAACAGTTGTAAAGGATGTTGTACTATACGTATTTACAGATCATGACGATGTTGTTACTCTTTATCCGGAATATGATGCTAAAAAGGATAAGTTCGTGGCAACTGCAAAGTTTGACTCTTTTTCTTTGCCGTATAATGTGAGCGTGGACTTTACTGCTGATGTCAAATCATATTTGGATTCAAAAAAAATAGCAGATGCCGGAAAAGATTTCGAAGATATTTCAAAAAAGTATCAAGTTGATATAGAAAAACTTAGAGAGATTTTAAGCGTCTATAAAGATTCCATTACCGATGAACAATATCAAAATATCTGTGAGACTATGGAGATAGAGTGTGACAGTATTTTTGATATAGGAGTTGATGAAATTGATGTTACAGGATGGACACAGGAACAAATAGAGTCATATCTTGATAGCTGTATGCAAAGCTATAGGAATGAACTTGACTTAATGCAACAATTCATAACCGATTGCGATAAATGGTTTGAGTTGCCAGATCGTTTTAACGATACATTTGGCGATGGAGCGAAATATAGTGTAGGCGATTGTTCGGGCATTTCACCAGACATACTTAAGGAACTTGGCTATGATTTGATAGAAACGACCGACGGGACTAACATATTTCTTCTGACAACAGATAAGGAGGTTACTATGGTAAGTTTTGAAGAGAATCTTCGCATCTCTATTATGTTGCCAGACAATTATTCTTCAGAAGCCTTAGAGAGAATTAGAAGAGCTCCGTTGCCGGACAAATTTTCAGAAGTCTATGGTTGGATAAAAGAAGCACGTGAGTTGGTGAATACAATTTACGATGATTTCATTAAACGGTTGATGCTGCCTGAAAAGAAATTGCAAGATCAAATCGGGTCTCTTCAAAAGTATATCGCTAAGTGTGAACGTTATTTAATAATGTGTAACGAAGGATCACCTAGATGGAAATACTGGAATGGAATAATCAAAGATGCAAAAAGTACTTTGGCAACAACTCGCCTTGTTTTAAAATATACAAGGCCATTATTAAAGTTCTTGGCACGATGTGTTCCAATAGCCGATTATTTGGTTACACTTAATGACTGCTGGGCGACAGCTGAAGATTTAGCAGGTGTATATGCTAGTATTCCAGATCCGTGTCCTGAAGACCAATCGAATGCAAATTGGTGTATGGCAGAAGACATTGGAATACTTGTTGTTGTCGGTGGTATGGCAATAGCCGATGTCGTTGCCGAGGTTACTGGCGACGTTGAAATTGCAGGAGGAGCAGCTGCATCAATAGCAACAGGTGGAACATCACTGGCTGTTACAGGCTGGGGGATTGTCAAGAAAGTAGCAGCACAAATCGGGAAATGTTGTATAAACCTTTTTGCACAAAAAGTTGCTATAAAACATCTAAAGAATAAGGTTAATAAGCTGAAATGTAAAAAACCAAATAACCCAACACCTCCTACGCCTCCTGGTGGTGGCGCTCCTAATGTCAAAGACCCCTCTGGATACGTTTATGAAGGTGTCTCCTCAAATCGCCTTGAAGGTGTAAAGGCAACTGCTTATTACAAGGAAATAGTAGAAGACATGTACGGTGACAAGCACGAGAACATTGTGAAGTGGGATGCTGCCGAATATGCTCAGGAGAATCCTCTCTTTACAGACGAGTATGGTATGTATGCTTGGGATGTACCCAACGGCCTCTGGCAGGTGCAGTTCGAGAAGGAAGGGTATGAGACTACCTACTCTGAGTGGCTGCCTGTGCCTCCTCCACAGCTTGACATCAATATCGCAATGAAGCAGAATGTGCAGCCTACGGTTAAGTCGGCTCGCGCATTTGAGGATGCAGTGGAGATGGAGTTCGACAAGTATATGATGCCTGAACTGTTGACTTCGGAGAATATCCGGGTGATGGCTGGTGAAAATGCTGTCGAGGGAACTGTTGAACTGCTGAATGAAGAGGTTAGTTATGAGGGCAATGAGGAGAAGTTCGCTTCCAAGGTGCGCTTCAATGCTGCCGCTCCATTCGATGCTACGGAAGTGACTCTGATGGTTAGCAACAGGGTGAAGAGCTATGCAGGCATAAGAATGCAGGATGACTTCTCGCAGACATTCACTATTGAACCTGAGGTTCAAAAGATTGTTTGCGACGCTGAAGCCTCTATTGAATATGGCGGACAGGGTGAGCTGACTGTACAGGTGCTGCCTGCCGTGGCTTCCGCAGGAAAGACTCTGAAGGTGAAGTCTTCTTCGGCGATGATTCTCTCTACGGATGTCGAGGAGCTTACTCTCGACGAGGATGGAAAGGCTACACTGACTGTCAGCGGAGAACTGCCTGGTGCAGCAGCCATCACTTATTCCATTGACGGGTATGACCTCACAGCAACTACAGTCGTAAACGTGAACACCATTGCAATTAAAACATGTGCAATGCCAACGGCAAGTGTCGCTTCTGGTTCGGTTGTTGAAAAAGGAACGGCCATCGAGTTGTTCTGTGATACAGAGGGAGCAACTATCTACTACACGCTCGATGGTTCATGCCCATGCGATGTGACGGCTGCCCGCAAGGTTTATGACGGAACACCTATCATCATCAATGAGGATGTGACTATTAAGGCTATGGCTGTTGCTTCCGACATGTATGAGAGTGATGTTGCAGAGTTCATATATATAATTGATACTTCAGGCATTGATGACGTAACTATCGACGACCATATACTGATTTATCCTATGCCAGTACGTGACATAGTAAACATAAGTGCAGGTGGAAGAATCATAAAGAGCGTCACGATATCATCAATGAATGGTATTGTCGTTTCTTCGACAAGTAAACCTGCATCAACTGTCTCACTTGACGTTAGTCTCATTGATGCTGGGGTCTATATTATTAACATTCAAACTGATGATAATAAATATAGTCGCAAGATATTAATATTGCAATAATCTTTTGAAAATAAATTATTCGACAGCCTCGTCCTTTTGGATGAGGCTGTCTTATCAACACGTCCTCCGAGATCAAGATATCATCGGGTACATCATTGACAGAATCACTCTCGTAAGACCAAAAGCGATGCTCGTCTTTTAGCTTCCCAAAATTAAACCTCATCACAAACCACCATTTGCACACCTCGATATACTACTTAACCCAAGATATAATTTTTTTTCATATTTTCAATAATTTATTTGGATAATCCAATTATATTCTTTATCTTTGCATGAAAAAACATAATGAATACTACATATAATGAATCATACCGCAAAATTCATTTTGCAGTAATGGCAATTGAAAGCGGAGCTAAAAAGCTGAATATCAGTGGACAGGAGATGGAGAGAAGGCTGCAAGAACAAGACCTCATCCGTCAACGGCTCATTGGTCAGTATGAATTGCTACATACTCAAAGTCTCGATTATGTGGCAGATGACATTGCTGAGACTTTGATAAATTGGGAACGTAACAACGATTAAAAACGAGATGGCAATGGAAATATATCATGGTTCGAATATTGCAGTAAAAGAACCTATTGCATATGCAGGACGTCGAAATCTGGATTTCGGTAAAGGGTTCTACACCACACGTATTAAAAGTCAGGCACAAAAATGGGCTTTTCTTGTTGCAAGCCGTAAAGACAAGAAACCAGAAGGAATAATAAGCATCTACGAACTAAATGAGGAATGTCTGATATGCAAAGACTTTGTATATAAGATTTTTCCTGTTTATGATATGGAATGGTTGGAATTTGTTGTATCTTGCCGTCAAGGAAAAGACGAAACAAACTATGACATAGTTGAAGGTGGTGTAGCTAATGATCAGGTGATTGATACAGTTGAAGATTATGAAAATGGGCGTATTACGGCAGAACAAGCGCTTGACCAACTGAGATACAAGAAGCCAAACAACCAAATATGCTTCCGTAGCCAAGTTTTCATTGACAAATATATTAAGTTCAAAACATCAGAAGCTGTAAGAAAGGAGGATATTTCAAAATGAGAAACAATGTTCTTTGGCGCAAGATAGCACGAATCATTATTATGATTTCCGAGAACCTAAACATAAGCAGTGAACGGGCATTAGACTTGTTCTATAGAAGTAGAGTTTATCAGATGCTCGTTGACCCAAGTTATGGACTCCAGACAATGAGTGACACATACATCTACGATGAGTTCATATTGGAACTACGTGGATAGTTAATTTCAGCATAAAGTTTTCACATTCTTACCACGCCAACAGAGCACACCGACGAGCGCTCATTGTTGGCAGTCTCAAAATCTATTGCTGCGAAGTCTTGCATAACAGAGCTTTCGTGATTATATTAAAATTATTATCTTTGAGATTGTTTTCTGATATTGATTGGCAACGATGATAATTATAAATAACGATATTAGAATCGTCTTTCTTCGTATTTTTGATAATCTTTTCCCACTTGCTTTTAGCACGTAAAACCAATACAGTTACATTCCTTCTATTCTCTAAGATATATTTAAGAAGTGTCTGTGAGTACTTCATAGACTTTATTCCATTATAATTCTTATCTTTATACGAAACTGAAGTATAAGGAAGATACTGCATAATAGCCACTTTCTGAAATAATTCTTTTTCAGGTACAAATTCAAATAACGGAGTGAATTTTTTGTACCAATACCAGTCGCCGATTATATTGATGTAGTCAGCTGTTGTTAGTCCGTCAGTTACTTTTCCCAATGAAACTCGGCTCCCATTTCTGCAAGAGCCTCGTATTTCCATTCTTCCTTATCGAAGTTTGGAGTGTAGCGGGCCATGAAGACTTTCTCATAAAATACCGCCCCCTTGCATTCCATTCTCGGTAATATGAAACGATTGTCAGGATGTGCCTTGGCATACTCAATAAAATCCTGAACAAACGGCTCAAAATCTTCCTCTACACTCATGAAGTTTGTAGGGATGGCGTATGTCTGCCTATTGTAAAAGTGGGAATCAACTTCAACCCTGAGAGCCATACACTAAGCGACTGTTTAATCTGACTGCACCCGGAAGACAATACGGAATGAGCCTTCGTTATAACTGGTGCTTGTGATGCGGAATGAGCCGATAGCGCGCGTGGATTCCACATGCTGGCCTATGCAAGGGCAGACATCATAGTCGCCTATCCTGACAAGACGGAGTGTCTCGCTTGCGTCATCTGGCAGTTTGTCGAGTTTGACACCTTCGGGAATATTGTCACGTGTGACAAACTCGTATATCACGGGCAGGTCGGCGGCAATCAGTTCGTTGATTCTCCGTTGAATATCCTCTATTTGTTCTGAAGTCGGACATTCTGGCAGGTCGAAGTTTATCTTACTCTTTTTTCTCTCGATATGTGCATTCTTCGACCTCTCGCATCCGAACATTCTCACCATTGTCTGGTTGAGCAGGTGTTCAGCGGTGTGTGATGGGCGGTGCTCACTCTTGTTGTGTTCGTTCAATACTGGTTGTTCCATAATTATCAGTTTTTATATACTCAGTTGTCAAGCTAAAGCTGTCCTGCCTCGACCATGAGCACCACGCGCTCTGTGAGACGGTCAGTTCCTTCGGCATCGTAGTCTTTCTTAAGGCTGGCCCCGAAGAGCGAGGCAAAGGCCTGGTAGAATCCCGCCCTTACCGGTCCGAGGAATGCCTTTATGATGTCGTATGAGCGCGAGTCACACTCGCGATATACCAGTTTAATGAGTAGCTTTCCCTGTGAATAAGTCAGCTTCTTCATTCTCGGCTTATACTCCTTGAAGATACTCTTCTCCACACGCTTCATGTGCTCGTCCTTCGACTTCTTGTCGGGCAATGTCTCAAGATACTCGTATGTCTCGACAATAATCTGGTTGACTTCCTTGGCTATGGGCAGCACAGTCTTGACATTTCGCACCAAGCGGTTGTATGCCGCAGCCTGCTTGGCATTCTTGAATGTGATGTTGGGATATACATATACATTGTTCATCTCCATATATTGTATGCTGTCGCCATCAACGAGCACCTTGCCCACCTTGACAGTAGGCACAAAGGTGGGGTCGTCCATATCGACCTGACGATCCTCCGGATTGTCCTCCGTCTGTGCCATTGCCATGACGGACATGCTGAATGCCAATAATAATATGTATATCCTCATAATACCTATTCTCGTGACAATAAACGCCTATCCCCTGATGAAGTTGGTTTTTATCTTCGGTTCCTGTTCTGGTTCGGCCACACCGGCATTGCGTCCTGCCTCAATCGAGCGGAGCAGCCATGCCATGTTGCGTCCAAGCTGGCGCATGGTCTGCATACCCTCCTCGTCCTTGACCACCTCTTCGGGGGTGTTGCCATGCACCTCATTCCAATAGTTGGACGACACAACAGGCATACAGGCGAAGTTGAAGTAGCGGTTCATATCCTCGAAAGCTCCTTGTGCACCGCCGCGGCGACAGCTGACGATGGCAGCCGCTGGTTTGTTGAAGAAGATGGAAGCCTTGGAGCAGAAGGCACGGTCCATAAACGGCTTGATGAAGCCCGACGTGCCGGCGAAATGCACCGGAGTGCCGAAGACAAAGCCGTCGGTCTCGCCAACCTTCTCCAAGAAGCGGTTGACCGTGTCGGCATCATTCCAGCATCGCTTGCTCTCGGCACAATGTCCACAACCGATGCAACCCATTATCGCCTTGTTACCACACCAAAACTCCTCGGTCTCAATACCAAGACGCTCCAACTCACTTGCCACCTCCTGCAAGGCTGTATGTGTGCAGCCATGCTGATGCTGACTGCCATTAACCAATAACACTTTCATAATCAATAATCCTTAATATATCAATTTATTAACTGTCAAAATGTGCACAATTATTATTAATCAGTCGGCAAAGATAGTCATTTCTTCTGAATTATCGGCATGTTTTTTGCTTTTTTGTACTTTTTTCTTGTATATACCTATAATTTTATTTATTTTTGTGGCCGAATATTCACATACCACCAAAAAACCCCATACCCTCACCCGCACGAATGAATTGTCACAAAAGGGGCAATTCATTCGTGGGATGCCAGTATGAGGTCGAAACATTATTGTGTGATTATTACTTGATGTATTTCTTGCCATTGCGGATAATCAGGCCATTCACTGACTTAACCTTCATACCGCCAAGATTGAATGTGGCTGTCTTTGACTCTGTAGTCTCCTCGATTGACGAGATACCTGTGGAAGGTCCGCCTGTGCCCCACTTAATCGTTGTGGTGAACACAGCCTCGGGATTGAGGTCGTTGTAGTTCTTGTAGTAGTCGGCATAGATGACCATTGTGCCGCCATTCTCGTCGATGTCGAATGTTGACTTCTTATAGTCGGGAGAGAATGCGATGCAGTCATTGTCAATGACAAACGAGAGATACCATGCGCCATTTCCGGGGTTGACATAGCTCGGAGAACCCCAGGTGTAAACAGGTTCCTTCATTGAGATCTTCTTGGTGTCGGCATTGTATGTGAACTGAATCTTTGAACCCTCCTTCACATAGTCCCTCAAGACGAAATGATCTTCATAAACGTCGATATAGCATGAGCCTGACTGAGCTGTTGTCCATGTGCCGTTGTCGTAGGTGGCGGTAAAGGTCTTAAGAGGTGCGTCGTCGGCCTTTTTCGGTTTGAGCACAGATGTGCCATTGGCATACGCAGTCCTGCTGCCTTGCCCACCATAGAATACAGCCCACTCATTGATTTTAATCTCTGATGCATCGTCGTTAAACGAGCCTGTCACGGCCTGATCCTCAACACAAGTGACCGTGGTGCCATCCATTGTGTATGGACGGAAGGCAAAGCCTATACCCGACAGAGGGAAAGTCTGGCTTGTGAAGGTGAAGGTCTTTGCTGCCAAGTCCACGGTGGCCGTCATGTCAACGTTGCAGTTGGCGAAGTTGGTGAAGGTGATGGTGTTGTCGTCCACCTTCTTAATGGTCATGGTGTAGGTGTCGAAACTGCTTGCCGTGCCCTGAATGCCTCCGGCTGTGAGTTTCGTACTGCCTTCGGTGGCTGTAGAGTATTCGCCCACGAGGTCATCAACGGTGATGGCCATTGTCTTAGGAGCTGCCGCAAAGAGCAGCGCCGTAATGAAAAGATAAACTTTCTTCATAATGCTTTGTTTTTAAAGTGAATAATAAATGATTTTCTTACCGTGAATAGCGAGAACCTCCTAATTGAACAATCCCGCTATGAACTGTTCCAGTTCCTCTCCTCTCAGGCCTTCGGCTATAATCTTGTTGTCGGCATCGAGAATGAAGAGCTGAGGTATGGCATGTATCTCATAGACGTCGGTGACCACAGAGTTCCATCCCTTGAGGTCGGACATGTGGAGCCATGGCAGTTGGTCCTTCTCGATGGCCGCTTTCCATGGCTCCAGCTTTGCGTCGAGAGAGATACTTATAATTTCAAGTCCTTTATCGTGATATTTGGAATAGATCTTCTTCACGTTGGGGTTTTCGGCGCGGCATGGTCCGCACCACGAAGCCCAGAAGTCGATAATCTTCACCTTGGCCTTTACCCCATGGATGGAAAGTGGCTTGCCTTCCGGCGTGTTCATGGTCAGGTCGGGAGCGATGCCTCCCACTATGATTTGCGATATCTTGTCGCTCCAAGGCTTGATGAGTTGTCCATAGACTGTTGCCCTTGCCTTCTCGCCGAGCATGGCATACTTGATACTCACGGTCTTGTTGCCCACCAGTTCTCGCAGTCTTCTGCCAAGGATGGTGGCACTTACAATGTTGTCGTTGTCCTTGATGAAGTCGTCCTCCAACTTCTCATACTTGTCATTGTACATCTGCATCATGCCCTTCACCTGTATGCGTCCGAATGCAGGGTCGTTGGCATATTCTTTCTCCATCATCTTCTTCACAGAGTCGGCCTCGTAGATGAGTGCATATTCTTTTTTTCGGAATTCAGTGGCTATCTTCTGCATCTGTCCTCCGCCAGACACTTTATATGCGGCAGGGCGCTTGGCGTCGGCACTAACATCAGTTGTGGCGTCTTCAAGAATCAGAGGGATGGCTATACGGGTGTTGTATGCGCGCAGTTCGGCGGACATAGGTGTATTCACCTTTCCCTTATAGTCGAATGTTCCGTCGGCATTGATTGACGTGGCGATGGTGTCGATACCGCCCTTGAGATTAGGAGTCACGAGCACTATGCGCCCCCCATGGTTGGCCACCTTGCCCCTCACTCTGTAATTGCCTGCCATAGCTGATAATGCCGCGCAGGCGAGCACCATTGTTGTGACAAATGTTTTCTTTTTCATTTTTCTTTTATTTTAAGGTGTTAATAAGATTATGTGTTTTCATTTTTATTTCTTTCGCTCCTTGTATGCGACATCCACGATGTTGCCGAGACCGGTGTACTCCTTCAACTGTACAAGGGGGTTCATCAAGTTGGGCACCTCGTACATTCTCACTATTCCGCTTTCATTTGGCTCCACACCGTTCTTCGTGGTTGCCACCATGAGTTGGTAGCCACGTTGGCGCTCCCACTCCTCGTATGCCTCCCATGCCACCATGGGGCAGAACTTTATCTTCTTGATGGTTTCGCCCGGAAAACTGAGCACCTGCTTCGCCTCCTCTTCGGGATGTCCCATGTCAAACTGGTATATGCTGTTGTCATATACATAGAAGATATACGGGAACTGGTGGTTCACGGCAAACATGTCGGCTGTGGCTATGCCATTGCCAATGACTTCCCCATAATAGTGCTGCACGTTGTATTCCTCGTATTTTCCCTCTTCCCACCAATAGTCGCCGGGGGTGTAGTTGGCCCTGAGTTCGAAACAGTAGAAATAGAGGCGGTTGTCGGCAGGGTCGCGCAGCAGCGAATAGATTCGTCCGTCCTTGGCCGACTCCATCCATACGATGTCACGCCCTGTCTCGGCTGTGAACATGGTGGAACCGCTGAACGTGATGGGCGATGGATACTGCGAGTTGTTTCTGATGACAAGAAACTGCCGGTGGGTCATGTCATACAGAACAGCCGGCGCACAGCCATATCCGCCATTATACTGGTTGTTGTAGCTGACTCCGACGAATGGCGCCGCCTTAAAGTCGGTGGTTCCGTCCACCTTGTTGACAGGAAACTCAAAGACACTGTTGTTGACTGAGCGGTCAAGGACATAGACATCGTTTTTATCGTCCACGATGACCCACAGGTTGTTGATGGAGAATTGCGACATGGCCGATGCCTGTATGCGAAGGTTTTCGGGAGGTATGCCGAATCGCCATTTCAGCTCGTTGTCCTCGCCGGCATGCAGGTCGGTGACGTCAAGATTGTACGTTGTCCTGTCGGTGACGAGCAATGACGCCGTTTCATATATGTTGTAGTTGAACATCAGCCTTTCGGGGACGCCAGGATTGAAATCCGATGCCTGCCAGATGTTGTGTGCTATGAGGTCATTGTCGGCATCCACATTGAATATGATGTCCATTCTTGCCTTTCCGTTGTCGTCACACAGTACCATCCATCCCTCGCTTGTCGTTGACTTGACCCTCAACTTAAAGCTGGCCGTGGTGCATAGGCCGTTCTCCTTGTCTTTCACAATGAAGAACATCGAATAGTCGCCTGGTTCCCATGTCACGAGCTGGTCGATTTTTCTTTCTTTTGAGATGACGGTGACGCTTAGGTCGTCGATCTTGTCGAAATCGACGCCGGCGGGAAGCATCTTCCATGTATATTCATAGTCACCCTCATTGTTTCTGCCAGCCGACGACGTGATTTGCGGGTCGATGACCAAGCGGTCGATAAATGACACCTTGGTCATGGTCTCGCCTTCCTTGATGCCCTCAATGGTCACCTCATTGATGTCATGATAGTCGTAGTTGCCCTTGTCTTCTGCACACGACACAGTCAGTATTGCCATTATGGCGGCAATGACCGGTATGATAGTTTTTCTCATGTCTGCTATATATTAGTATAATGGTATGTGATAATCTCTCAGACACCCTGCGATTCTGGTCCCATGACCATCAGCGAGCCGTCGTCCTCGTATTGTGGATTGTCGTTGAGCCATCTTTGCATATATCTTCCTGCAAACTTCAGGTAGCCGGCTGTCAGCCCCGTGACTATATCCTTCATCCACAGTTCACGGTCGATTTCCATGACATCACAGATGAGTATGGCTTTCTTCATGCTCCAGTCGCCGAAGTATGGTTCGCCATAGTATGGCCACCATGTCGGTATTGGGAAGTTCTCGTCAATATATATTGCCCTTTGGTAGTCGAGCGGCCTGCTGACCACAGTGGTGTCGTCCACCATCTGTGCGCCATAGCGGGTATAGATAAATCCCAACTCTTCGTTTTCCACCAGTTTGATGGCAAACCGCGCCGGCTTTGCCAGCAGTTCCGGCGAGCGCTTTAGCTTCACGCTGATGGTCGTCTCCGCCTCTCCAGCCTTGATGGCATACTGCTTCACTATCGGTTCATAATGCACGCCCTCCACGGCGGCGCTGTCGTCGCCTTCCCTTGTCTCCACTTCCACGGAGAAGTTGCGGTCGTGGTCGGCCACATTGCCTATGAGCTTCACCTTGAGCTGTATTGCCTGTTCGGTGATGTCGCTGTTCTTTAGTCCCCAGTGCACGCTCACCGTGTCGAGCACCATACCTTCGGTGTCGAAGTATATTCCGTCCTTGCCTGAATAGGTCATCATGTCCTTCTCGCATGAGGCGAGGGCTGCCATGGCCATCAGACTCACTATGATGTATTTAGCTTTCATTCTCATAATGTATTCTCTCCTTTTACGTTGATTAGTTATACTTGCTTTCACTGTCGGGTATGGGCAATACGTATTTGTCCACGCTGATTTTTGTCTCGCCGTATGCTGAGATAGCGTCCTTGATGCTGGTCATCTGCCGTCTCTTATACCAGAACCACAGTTGTCCCTCACCCCAGAATTCTTTTCTTCTTTCAATCTTGATGTCATAGTCGTCGGCAAATTCCTGGCTGCGTATGCCACGGTGGTTGCGGAACTCGTTCAAGTAGGCAAGCCTGTCTTTGGTGGCTGTTGACAGTTCGGCTGCAATGAGATATGCCTCACTGACTCTCATCATGGGAATAAGCTGGTTACACAGCGAGTCGGCCGACTCACCTTGATATTTGTTGAAGATGCTGTATTGCGTGCCTGAAATCTCCACTTGGTTTTTCAGCGACGATGAGTAGCGATAGTCCACCTGGTCGTTTTCGAATATCTGTTTCACGCAGTCTGTGCGCGGCGCGAGCAGCGACGACAACTTCAGGTTGGCTCCGTCGAAATATCCCGTATAGAGATTGTTGCGCTGTAGGTTCTGGAGGCCGAAGATTATCTCTGACGAGAACACCCTATCGGGCACAGCCGCCGTGAGCTTGTTGGGCCTTATCCACGGGAAATGGCTCTCCTGCACGCTGATGACCTTCTTGGCATACTCCAAGGCCTTTTCATCGTCGCCCTTGGTGTAGAACACCCTCATGGCGAGAGCTTGCACGGCATAGTAGTTCATGCGCAGGTTGCGATATTTTAGGAAATCATCCTTGATGTCGCCGTTGACACCGTTGGCTATTATGGGGTCAACGTCGGCAAGCAGGCTGTCGGCCTCATGTATGTCCTGCTCCAGCTTTTCGAAGAAGTTGAGCGGGGTGAGCTGCGGCTCCACGTTGAGCGAGAACTCCGTGCGGTAAGGAATGGTCTTGACGGTTGACGACTCGTCATAGGCCGGGCCGAAGAGCCTGAAGAGGTCGAAGTGCAGATAGGCTCTCAAGGCAAGGGCCTCGCCGCGTATGATACGGTAGTTATTGCCTGTGAGCACTTCGGGATGGCTGTCGGCGTTCTTGATTATTGCATTGATGTTTGCAATGATTTTGTATGATGTGTCCCAGATGTTCTGGATGATGCTCTTGGCGTCCGAGCCGTCATACCTGAAGAGCATGTATTCCTTCACCGAGCGGTTTTCGTCGCTCACGGCATATCTCTGTGCGAGCACCTCTATAAACCCGCAACTGAGGTTGCGTCCGTAGATGGCATCGCGGTTGAGCTCCACATACACTCCGTTGAGAGCTTTCTTAAAACCGGCCTGACTTGAGAAGTTGTTTTCCTCTGCAATACGGTCGCTGGGCTGTATGTCGAGCCAGTCGGTGCATGCCGTGAAGGCCACTACCGTCATCACGGCCACCATTATCTTATATGTGAGTCTTTTCATGTTCATGTGATTTTATATTGAGTGATTAGAAGTTTAGAGACAATGCCATTGACACACTACGTGAGAAGGGGTAGCTGATACCGCGTTCTTCCTTCACCGTGGCCCATCTTGCGATGTCGTTCATATATGCGCTGAAGGTCATGCCCTGTATTCCCATTTTCTTCATCATCTTGTATGGAAGCTCGTATGAGAGGCGTATGGACTCGATGGTCAGATAGTTGTTGACTGACACGAAACGTGAGGACATTGGGGTGGTCTCTGTGCGTGATATGCCCTTAAACATTGCCTGGTCGCCCGGTTTCTGCCATCTGTCGTAGAGTGCGCGGCGGTCCTGATTCTTGGCCAGAGCCGACGATGAGATGTTTTCAACCTTTTCATATAGTGTGCTCAGGAAGGTGTCGCCACCAAGACTGTATCTCATATATATGCTCGCCGAGAATCCCTTATAGAAGAACACGTTACCAAAAACACCCTCGATGTCGGGACGTGTGTCTCCCACCTCCACCTCGTCGTCATACGAATGCGAGAAGGTGTAGTTGCCTCCCTTGGTGATGAATATCTCCTGTCCGGTGGCGGGGTCTATGCCTGCCGACCTCACCGCCCAGAGAGCGCTGGGGCTGCCTCCGTCGTAATATCGGGTCATGTTCTTCGTGAGGTTTTCGTTGTTGTATTGGGCCAATGTGCTTCCAATGTTCTCATAGTGCGAGCGGACATGGCTGAATGAGAGTGATGTGGTCCAGTTGATTCTGTCCTTTGGCTTGTAGATGATGGCATAGCGCAATGTGCCGTTGAAACCGTCGGTCACTTGCTTTCCTATGTTGGCCAGTCGGCTTGTCACGCCCACAGATGATGGTATGCCTATGGAAGCGAGCAGGGGGTCGGTGTTTTTATGAAACACGTCGAGGTTGAGATGCAGCCTGTTCCACACACTCACATCAAGGCCGACGTTTAGGTCGATCGTTTTCTGCCATGCCAGGTCGGGATCGCCGATGGCGTCGATGAGCAGTCCTGTGCCAAAGTTGTTTGTCATCCAGTTGTTGAACTTATATGTGGTCAGCGTGTTGTACGAGCCGAAGTTCTGGTTTCCGGGATTACCTATTGAACCTCTTATTTTCAGCATCTGGAAGAGCTTTGTGTCCTTTAGAAATGGCTCGTTGTGCAGGTTCCATGCCAAACCCACGGCCCATGTGGTTGAGAATTTCTTGTTTGAGCCAAACACCGACGAGCCGTCAAGGCGATAGTTGACATCCATCAGGTAGCGGTTGTCAAATGAATATCCTCCGTTGAAATAGAAGTTGGCCGTGCGGCTTTTTGAGTCATAATATGTCGGTTTGCCGCTCTCTGTGTATTGGTTGGCAAATCCCGGTGTGGTGAAATTGCCTTCGGGGAAACCAACGGCTGAAAAGCCCTTGGTCTTGTCTGTGCTTTCCCTGATTGATGCTCCCAACACGGCGTTTATCTGGTGCTTTTTGCCGAGCAGCTGTCCGTAGGTGGCTGTCACGTCGCCGTCATAGCTGAATCCGTCGCTTCTTTGGTCGGAGTATGAACCTTTTTTCAGCACATCCACCTGGTCGTAGGCTGTATTTTCGGGCGAGGTGAACATCTCGCTGTCATTGGTCTCCTTGGTCAGTCCCAGTCGGGCTCGTATCCAGAAGAACGACCACGGACGGTATTCCATGCTGAAGTTGTTTCTCACTCCGAAACTTTCTCCCCTGTCATAGCTGTTGAGTCGGTCGTTGTACATCGGGTTGCCCACGATGGCCGAGGCATCCGTGGTGCTCATTGAGTTCTCCTTGTATTCGAGCCATTTGCCTATAGTGCCGTCTTCCTCGTATTTCGGATAGTATGGATTGGCTGAGGCATATTCCGAGAACGACACCGTGGGGTTGGTGTGCTTTGTGACGTTCACGGTCATCTTGTTTGAGAAGGTCAGCTTGCCCATGCGGTAAAGCACGTCGATGTTTCCGCTTAAGATGTCGCGGCTCGACTTTTTCATCACACCGTCTATCTTGTTGTAACTCACGCCGAGGGAGTATCTGAGCTGTTCGTTTCCGCCTTGCGCACTAATGAAGTGGCGCTGGTTGAGACCTGTGCGCAGAGGTTCGGAAAGCCAGTAGGTGTCAACGCCTCTCAGCACATTCGACAGGAGCTTGTTGTATCTTATCTCCTGATATTCCTGATAGTCGGCAATGTTTGACGTGAAATTGCCTGCCAGACGCTCAAACTCCAGTTTCTCGGCGGCATTCATCAGGTTATAGTCTGTCAGGTCGGCCCATGACACATTGAAGTTGCCGCTATACATAAACTTGAGCTTTCCCATCTCCGGGGCTTTTGTTTCCACCACGACCACACCATTGGCGGCCTTGGCGCCGTAGATGGCGGTGGAGGCAGCATCCTTCAAGATGGTGACTGAGGCTATGCGGTCCATACTCAGGTCCATGATGCTCTGGAGGGTGGTCTCAAATCCGTCGAGGATAAACAGCGGCTGGTTGGGGTCTTCGCCGAAGGTCTCCTTCAGTCCCACGATACTTGTCTTGCCGCGTATCTCAAGGTCAGGCAGGCGGTTGGGGTCAGAACCGAACTCATTGTTTTCCAACACAGTGAATGCCGGGTCGAGGGTCTTGAGGCTCTGTATGAGGTTTTGGTTGCCCACCAACTTCAGTTCCTCGGCATTGTATGTCTGGGATGAACCGGTGAAGCTCTCCTTCTTTCTCGAAAAAATACCTGTGACGACCACCTCGTTGATGGCGGTGGCGTCGTCTTTCATGTTGATGACGAGGTTGGTGACGTTTTTCTTTCCGTTGAAGATATAGTTTTCCTCTTTCATGCCAACAAAGGAAAACTGCAGTTTGGTGGTTCTTCCCTGGGGAAGGAAAAGGGTGAACGAACCGTCGGCGGCTGTGACGATGGCCGTCTGCATGCTCGGCACCTTTACCGATACACCCGGAATGCCCTCGCCACTTTCATCCACCACTTTTCCGCGCAGGGTCAAGGTGGTCAATGTGGTGGTCTTGACCTCTGCCTCGGAATTGGTGGCCTTGTTCTTCTTGGGGTAGATAGTGACAAACTTGCCTTCCACCGTATATGCCAGCGGCAAGTGGCCTATCACCGTGTCAAGGGCTTTGTAGATGTCCTTTGTGGAAGGCTTCCCTTGGGCTTTCAGGTCCTTCAGGGCATTTTGGGCATAGCTTATCCTATACCCGGTGGCTTTCTCTATCCTTTTGAGTGCCACTGTGATGGGTTCCCCGGTATTCTGTTGTACAGATGTCTCCGCCGCTGTCAATATTGGGGCAGCGAAGGGGGAAACCAGTAATAATAAGGTCAGAACGACCTTCTTGATTGTAGATGTCCTTGTCATACGAATATGTTTATGTTACTAACTTGTACATTATGAAATCGTACAAATTGTAACTTCGGGCACCCTCTAATCAACAAAAATCGTATTTTTTTCTATGTTTATTTTAATTTTGGATATTTCGGAGAGCATTTTCATTGCGTTGTGCACATCGCTATGGCGGTCGTAGATGAAATGATACCTGCATTTGAGCTCCGGCATGTCACGACATACGACCGACATGTTATACCAACTGCCCATACTGATGAGGATGTCTTCGAGAGTGTCGTTGTCGAATAGTTGTATGCCATCACGCCAACAGATCTTGTCGTCCACATCGACTTCCCTCTTGCTCACCGTTTTTCCCTCCACGGTGGCAGACTCGTTGGGCTGGAGCTCCGCAAGGGTCTTGCCCGACGCATCGTCGATGTCCACACGTCCGCTCACCAATGTAATACATGGGGCGTCGCCCTCTGTGTAGTCCACATTAAACTCCGTGCCTACCACCCTGGTCATTATGTCACCCGTGGCCACAATGAAAGGATGCTGAGGGTCGGAAGTGACGGAAAAGTATGCCTCACCCTCGAGTCTCACCTCACGGGTCTTCCCAAAACGGGTGGGATATGAAAATACCGCATTGGCGTTGAGCCACACCTTGCTCCCGTCGGGCAGGTGGAGATGGAAGTCCTTGTCGGCGGGCACGGTGATGGTCTGCCACTCGGCGGGCTTGTCGCCTGGCTTTATCTCGATAGAGTCCTTCTTCACTATTGTCCTGACATTGCCGGAGGTCATGACCACCTTGCCCGTTTCGGGCTTCGCTGAATAGACCACCAACGGCTCAGCCGACCATCCCCTGTATAGCCATACCACTACGGCTGTCGCCACAATGGCTGCAACACATGCGGCATATCTTAGCATATATATGGAGGTATTCTTGGGCTTGCCAATGCCTATTCGTGCAGCGAGTCTGTCCCATTCCCTTTGCGCTTCATGTCTTCGGTCTTTCTTATTGATCAGAGCCTCGGTGATTATCTGCTCCATCTCCGGTGATTCCCCTATATCGGCAATCTCCTTATCTAATTCATTTTCATTCAAATTGTCAATATCCATTTTCTTTAATAATTGTTGTTCTGCTATTTATTACTCGCTTAACGAATTAGATTAGGCACCAAAGAATGAATATTTTTATAATATTTTCACGTATGAACCTTAGCCCCTTGATGATGTGCTTCTTCACCGCACTCTCGCTGATTGCCATTTCCAACGCGATGTCCCTGTACTTTTTGCCTTGAAGGTAATGGCTTATGAGCACCTGGCGGGTCTTGGCAGGGAGAGAGTCAATCAGCCTGAGAGCGTCATCGACTGTATTGTCATGTTCTTGGGCAGTCTCACTTTTCTCGGCGAAATGCCGCACGTAGTCGCTATACTTGTCATGAACAGACAACTTGCGGTAATAGTCGGCACACTTGTTTCTCACCATCCTGTAGAGATAATTGCGCAACTCCTCCTCACTCAAGTCTTTTCTCAAGTGATAAATCTGTTCAAACGTGTCGTTTACGATGTCCTTTGCCGCCTCCTCGTCCTTTACGAGGCTTATGGCTTGGGACACGGTGCGCTGATAGTTTGATAGGAAGAACTGCTTAAATCTCTCATCTCTCATAATGTAACTGTTGTCGGGTGCAAAGTATGACCAGCTGCTATTTCTCGTAGCCTACGGGGTGATTCAGCAGCAGGGTCTTGGTATCGTCGAGCTGAAGCTCCTTGGCGAGTGTCTCCTTGTCCATCGACATCCTGGGCACGGTGGCAAGGCCGAGGGCCGTACATGCCAAGCAGATATTCTGCGACACATATCCAGCATCGATGGCTCCCATGGTGGCGGCACCTTCGCTGCGGTCGCCAAACTTTGTGCGGTCGCTGACAAGCACGAGATTCACCGGTGCCACGGCCACCGACTCCTGAGGTCCGGCAATGGCGCGGCGCAGGTCCTTGCCGCTCACTTTCTTCAGCGAATTGCCGTCGGGGAGATAAAGCCACGCCCCGTCCTTGGTGCATACATACACGAGGATGTCCTGGGCGTTGATGGCCGAGGGTGCCGTGATTTTCTTCGTGTCGGGACGGTTGATGCCGCAGGCTGCCCAAAGAAGTTCGGAGAGGTCGGCGTCGGACACGGCCTTGTCGCTGAAGTCGCGCACGGAATGACGCTGCTGCAATGACTCCATGAGGGTCATCTTGGCGCTCTTGGTGGGTACTGGCAATGAACGGGTGTCACTTGCATTTGCGTTTTGGCAACTTGTTGTGGCGATGCCCGTGGCTGCCACTACTGCCACTGCCATTACAGACAGGCTGGTAAGAATGGATGTTTTCTTCATATTCATGTTTTTTGTTTCTTAAAATTTAATTTTTCATTTTATGGGTAGAGTTCTGTAACACCAAAACTTTCATTTTTTAAGGTGACGGGTGACGCTTCAAAAAGAAGGAATTATTCTGGCTGAGGGTATCGTCTGTTGCTTTTTGTAGTGGTTATAATGTCATCATCCAATACGACTGCCATTTTGGCTATTGTAGCAATCGTAAGGTTATGAGTGCCACTTAGCCATCTGCTCACTTCTGTTTCAGTCTTTCCAAGTAATTTGGCAAAATCTCGTTGATTAATACCTTTTTCGTTCATAAGGTCAAAAACCCTATTTGCTATAGCTACACAGAAATCAACTTGTTTGTTGGTTGCAGCTGGAGTGTTGTTGCGGATTGAATCCATTAATCTATTCGTTTTCATAATTTTTCCTCCTCTATATCATCTATGTTGATTGTAATTTCTAAAGGTCCATTAATATTGGTACCTTTAATTGTTACTATACCTTTATTCTCCAAACGCCTTATGATTATGTCTATCTTTTGCAAGTTTTGTACAGCTCTATTCAATATATTGTCTTCTTGATACGACTGTGTTGTTTTTATTCCACCATTTCCTAATATGAGAACTTTATGGCTAATGTTTAAGCAATATAATCTCAGATTTGATGTGTCAAGATGTGATGGAAGAGCCATAACTCGGTCACGTTTAGTGCCTTCATATCGAAAATATCTATCTTCAGCACCTCTGTTTTTTATAATTTCGAGACGCCTAATTAGGATTTGAATATCTTCGGCATAATCATCCTTATAGGTAAGCAAGAACCTCTCAAATTCTGTATATTTCTCACCTTCAAATCTTGGGGAATATAAGCTAACTTTATCCCCAGACTCCAATAGTTCAATCAGTATATTTTTCTTCATAGAGAATTTTTCTGCAAAAATAAACATAAAAGTTGAATTATCCAAGAGTTACTGGAAAAAAATCACCATTTATGTTGATTTTTAACATAACTCAATGCTTTTTTCATGAAAACATGCGTCACCCGTCATCTCGTTGACGGCAATCTTTCTTTTTCTTTCTTTTAAGAGTAGAGTTACTGTATTATATTATTATATATATAATTATATATTTGAGTAATGTAGTTGGAAAATCTTTTTTTTAAGGTGACGGGTGACGCTTCGAAAAAGCAGGACTGCCTGCCGATGACGCAAAATACCTGTCGGCTCAAACCACAGTCTGAGTCGGGTGAAAACGAAGACTCACCCCCTTAAAAGCCCCTTTTGAGTCGGCTCAAACAGAGACAGGACGGGCGGGGGCGTCACCCGTCACCTTGACTCAAAAAAGGTCGTCAGGTTATAACAGTCATGCCCCGCTGGATGCTTTCTGCGAGAAGTTCCCTCATATCATCGACCGGCGGTATCTGATTTACACAAAGGATTTGAAGAAAGACAATCAGACAGTCCTTCTCCCGGTGTATATGACTTCATTCCTTTGAACATGTAACAGGTGTCAAAGTGTCAGTGTCAAAGGTGTCAGAACAGGCTATCGAGAGTTACTTCCTGATTTACACATCCCGAATGGGTATTCTGTTGAAGTCCGTTGGTTGTAATCATGACTAACTGTACGGAATGGTTTGGGTGATGTTGTCTGCTATGGACAAAAGCGTCGATTTTCTTAAGTAGTTCACGCTCATATTGGCTGTCTATGCAGAATATGTTCTCACTGAATTTAATCTCACATACATAGTCGGTGCGCTCTCCCTTCCATTCCAAAACAAGGTCGATTTGTGCACCATCGCCACTTGGTGCCGTACCTTTCCAACAGTAATTGCGGTTCACCGTAGCTATGCGCAGACAGTCTTTTAGCTGGTTGATATGTTCCACTACCAATAGCTCAAAGGTGTTTCCTGCCCACGAGTAGAACGAAGGTGTACGCTGTATGGATCTCCAATTGCCTGTAACTGTATTTTTGTTGTGGATAAAATGAAGATAAAACAACGAGAAGAAATCGCATAGTTGATATACGGTTTCAACGCGCTGCTTGCCATATCTGGGATATTCCCTTATTATCCCCGATTCCTTAAGATTGTCGATGATTTTGCTGAAAGTGCCGCCACCCTCGATACCGGTAGCCTTTGACAATTCGGCACGAGTCATGCCATAAAAGCGTGTCCCCAATGCCTTGACCACATCAATATATCGTTCGGATGTGGCATAAAGTCCGGTATATACATCCTTGAACTCCTGATGAATCTTTTGGTTGTCAAAGAAAAAGCGGTCGATGTTTTCAGAGAGGTTCTTCTCCTTGTCAACCATATCCATATAATATGGTATGCCACCAAATGCCATATATGCTATTGCCATTTCATATCTTGAGAAATGGAATCCCTTGCTTTTGTAGTATGACTCACATTCGCCAAGTGTGAATGGCAGAAGACGTATCTTACCTGTAAGCCTGCCGTGTAGTCCTCCGTAGTCCCTAATGACGTTGTTCAACATCCAGCTTGTTGCCGACCCACATACGACGAGTACGATATTCCTCTGCCTGTCAGCCCATGAGTTCCAGAAATAACCTAATTCTTCAATCATCTCTGAGGATTGTGGTCCGGCAAGCCACGGCAACTCGTCGAAAAAGATTATTTTCCTTCTTTTTCTTATTCCTTCGAGAAGTTCCTTTAATAGTCTGAAAGCCTCGCGCCAGGATGTGGGACAACGAGTGGTTTCTGGCAGTCCGCTGTCAATCAAACTTTCGTGGAAATGTTCCAGTTGAATCTGCTTGTATGTCTTGATGTCCTTGTCTTTGATATACGACCCGATTGCCCTGAACACAATTTTGTTGCGATATACTTCCTCTACAAGATAGGACTTGCCAACTCGTCTGCGGCCATATATGGCAACAAACTCTGACTTAGACGATTTCAAGAACTTTTCCAGTTCGCCAATCTCTTCTTTTCTGCCTATTACACTTGAATATCCCATATCAAATCATGTATTGTCATTATTTGGGTGCAAAGTTACTAATTAATTTGAATAATCCAAAAAAAATCAGCCAAATTGAGCAAAAAAGATTCAATTTGGCTGATTTTTCAGTGCTTATTAAGCTGCCAGCAGGTGTCAAAGTGTCAGTTTCAAAGGTGTCAAAGTCTTTATAACACTTAAAAAACACTAAATATTATCCTGTTTATTTGTCATTGTAGCAAATAATTTATATCTTTGCCTTGTTTTAGCGGACGAGATATGCTTTGGCATATATGTGCGCTGAGACTGGAGGCAATCGGCTGCGCGACAGCCAAAGGCCTACATTTACTTTCGTGGATTAAAAAGGCGTTAACTATACGCTTTGTGTTTTGATTCTCTGAAATCTGGACAATTTCAAAATCAGTCAAAGACAAAGTAGTAGTGGACGCCCCATATATGGTATGAATACGTTTCATACCCTTAATGTATCTTGACAGCAGGCATTATGTCCTGTTGTCTGGATGCTTGATAGGGTGTATTATATCATAAAGGTGGGGTTCTGCACTGCTCGTTTCGACTGATTAGGTAGTCCAGAACCTCAGAGAATGGAACGAGCGCAATAGTGCAAGCTCCACTCTTTTTATATCCGCAACCCAGGCGAATCACACTGGGGACGTTGGTGGCTCGCCTGCGGTAATCAAAGAAAATAAGTAACCTCGGTCGTTTGGAGCTTAGGCCATATAAAAAGACTAAGAACTCGAAGATGGACAAAACGGCTCTGAAACACAAGATACTGACACTCGAAGGACTGACTAATGAAGAGAAATCGGCTTTGCTCGAACTGCTCAACAAACAGAAGAAATACGGTCTTGTGTGGGAAGAAAAGCCCGAGGATGTGGAGGAACGTCTTCGAGACAGTCTTCCTGTGTTCAAGGAAGTGAAAGAGCGTGCCATCATCTCTGACTCTCCCGATGCCCCCAACCATATTCTCATTGAAGGCGACAACCTCGAAGCCCTCACAGCTCTCAGCTATACTCATGAGGGCAAGATTGACGTTATTTATATAGATCCTCCGTATAATACAGGCAACAAGGATTTTATCTACAACGACTCCTTTGTAGATTCCGAGGATGGCTATCGACATAGCAAATGGCTCTCCTTTATGAGCAAGAGATTGAAGATTGCTAAGAGATTGCTGTCTGATAAGGGAGTTATATTTATTTCTATTGATGATAATGAGCAGGCACAATTGAAATTGTTGTGTGATGATGTATTTGGTGGTAATACAAATTTTCTTGGACAGTTAATTTTAAAAACAGCAACAGATAATAATGCTACTCAAATAAACACAGAGCATGAATATATGTTGTGTTATTGTAAGTATCGTTCTTTGCAAAACAATTGGAAAAGAACAGGTTTGGCTGCAAAGTTAATAATAGAGAAACATAAAGATCTATTAGCATTAGGAATATCTCCTTCGGAAATACAAAAAGAATTGCGCAAATGGATTAAAGATAACAAAAGTAATCTTCCTCAAGTTGCTCATTATAATAATGTTGATGAGAAAGGTGTGTATAGCAGTTCGAGTAACTCATCGAACCCTCATCCAGGAGGATATATGTATGATATTATTCATCCTTTAACAGGATTAGCTTGTCCTAAACCTCGTAATGGTTGGCGATGGCCAAAATATACTTTTGATGAATACGATAAAAAAGGAGAAATAGAATGGGGTAAAGATCATTTTACACAGCCCCATGTAAAGAAACGTGTAGAAACCGCTACTGATTACCTTAGAACTTTAATATATGAAGACAATCGAGGTACAACTATGTCACTTGCAGAAATATTTAATGGGGAAAAAGTATTCGATAATCCTAAACCACAAAAGGTATTGCAAAGAATATTGGATTTTTCAACAGATAAGCAAGATGTAATCCTTGACTTCTTCGCCGGCTCAGGCACAACTCTCCATGCCACTATGCAGCTTAACTCCGAGGATGGAGGTCATAGGCAATGTATTCTTGTGACGAACAACGAGAATAAGATTTGCGAGGAGGTGACTTACGAGAGAAACAAGCGGGTGATTAACGGCTATACCACTCCCAAAGGCGAGGAGGTGGAGGGATTGACGAACAACTCCCTCAGATACTACAAAACAGAACTCCTGCCAAGAGAGAAAAGTCCGAGAAACATGAGGGCTCTGATGGCTGCCGCTACGGAACTCCTTTGCATCAAGGAAGACTTGTATGAGGAAAGCAAGAGATTCGGAAGATACAGGACTAATCCCAAGACTATCAGATATTTCGAGAAGGGAAACAAGAGGATGCTGATTATCTTCTGCGAAGAACTCGCCGACCAGATTGCCGAGGAAATAAAGACGCTCGATTTCGGAGGAGATAAGCTGAAAGTCTATATCTTCTCGCCAGACAGATATGCCTTCGACGATAACTTCTTCGAGGTGCAAGACAAGGTGACGCTCGTGGCTCTACCTGCGGCAATATACGATGCCTATAGGCGTGTGCTGCCTAAGAGGATTGACAAGCCGCTGTTGGAGGTTGTGGAGGGCGAGACACTCGCGTCTCCATCGCAGCAGAGTATTGACTTTAATTTTGAATAGCATATGAAACAACTTAAATATCAAGAGAAGGCAGTGAAGCAGTTGGTGGAAACGACCGTCAATATGCTGAGTCTTAATGGCAACAGAAGGCAAATAGTGCTGAAAGCTCCTACGGGAGCAGGAAAGACGGTGATGGCAAGCGAAATGCTCGCCACTCTCACCGAGGAACTGCAAAGCCGCAGCGACTTGCCATTCCAACAGGTGGCTTTCATATGGATTGCCCCAAACAAACTGCATCAGCAGAGCTACTTCAAAATGAAGAACTTCTTCACCGAGACAAAGCTGCTAAAGGCATTGATGTTTGACGAACTCGACCAGTCGGACGGAATCATTCATCAGGGTGAGGTGCTGTTCGTCAACTGGGAGAGCATCAACAGCAAGAACAACCTGATAGTGAGGGACAACGAGCAAGGCCTCTCGCTATACGACATAGCAAGGAAGACTCATGAAGAGAACATCCCTATCATAGTGGTTATCGACGAGGAACATCTCTTCTGGACAAAAACCGCCGACAAGTCGAAGGCTGTACTGGAGAAGATTAACGCAAAGGTGGAGATAAGAATATCCGCAACTCCTAAGACGAAGCCAGAGCAATTGGTGAACATCGACCGACAGGAGGTTATCCGCGAGGAGATGATTAAGGAGGGAGTGCTGCTCAATCCCGACGTGACAAGCGGATATGCCAACGATATTGCCCTCAATGAGCATCTTATAAACAAGGCTTTGGAAAAACGCCAACAGATAGCCGATGCCTATAAGAAAGAGGGCGTGAACATCAATCCCCTGCTGCTCATACAGTTGCCAAACGACACGAGCGACGCAATGACTGCCGACGACACGAAGATTATGGAGCAGGTGGTGCAGTATCTTGACGTAACGAATAGCATCAACACCGACAACCATCGCCTTGCCGTATGGCTGTCGAAGCAGAAGACCAATCTCGAAGACATCGAGCGCAATGACAACATCACCGAGGTGCTGCTGTTCAAGCAGGCTATTGCCTTGGGATGGGATTGCCCGAGAGCCGCCGTTTTGTTGATATTCCGCAAGCTCACAAGCGATACATTCACGGTGCAGACCGTGGGACGAATCCTGCGTATGCCCGAACAGAAGTTCTATCGCAATCCCCTGCTCAACAAGGGCTACGTATATACCGACATCAGCAAGGATAAGATACAGATAGTGGCCGATGATATGGATTATCTGCATAAGTCGATGCTGCAAGCCGTAAGGCGCAATAATCTCGACAATGTGCAGTTGGTGAGCTGTTATGAGGTGCGCCGAAGTGCCGACCGCAACCGCCTTGGCCCTGACTTCCGACGTGTGCTGACAAAGACTTTCGAGGACTTGTGGCTCTTGACTACGGAACTGCCGATACCATTTCTCTTTGAAGACGAAGATGAGACTCCTGACAATCAGCAAACAGACAGCGAATCAACAATAGCAAAGAACCGCCAAGCCGCTGAAAGGCTGAGAATAAGGCTCGACGTGAAGAACGTGAACATCGAGATTCCTGCCGACATATTCTTCCAAAACGATGTGAACACCACAATTGAGACGGGCGAGAAGGCCAAGTTTACGAGAACGGCAGGCGAGGTGGAGCGTGTGTTCATCGACTGGTGCCGCCAGATGCTCAGTGGATACGAGAAGGCACACAGTACGGGAATACTCGCCAACTATCTGCTTGAGGCAATGGAAAACCTCTTCGAACTCTTTGAGACGGAAGCAAGGAAGGTGGTGCTCTATCACGAAAACCGACCGAAGTTTGCGGATATAGTGTCGAAGGCTCTCGCAAGATATTCAAAAATACTCGAGCAAAGGCAACAGGAAGCCAGGAATCGCAGTTTTGAGCAGTATGAATGGGAAGTGCCTGAGGACAGGACATACACTGAGGAAAACCATGTGATAAAGGACAATGTGGAGGATCATGCCCTCATCCCCTTCATCGTACTTCGCTCTGCATCCGTCCCCGAGCAGGAGTTTGCCGCCTTCCTCGAAGACCATCGAGACTCTATTGACTGGTGGTATAAGAATGGCGACAAGGGGCGCGAGCACTATGCCATTGCCTACACCAACAGTCAGGGCGAAAAATCTCTCTTCTATGTGGATTTCGTCATCCGCATGAAAGACGGTCAGGTCTTCCTCTTCGACACGAAGACCGAGAACAGCGACCCTGATGCTCCCCAAAAGCACAATGCTCTCCTCAAATACATGCAATCAGAGGAAAACCTCGACAAGCACCTCAAAGGCGGCATCATCGTACACAACAATCACACAGGCAACTGGCTCTACTCGTCAATGCCGATAGAGAACACTTGCGATACGGCAGATTGGGAGGCATTTTATCCGGATATGTATAAATAAAAAAACACGTTGAGATATGAAAAAGGGAATAGACGGCACTTTCGTGCAATATGGCATAAAGAAAGAAGACATGCAACTCATCGAGGCTGCATGTATGGCCGAAGGCATAGACAGTGAATGGGTTAAGGAATATATCTTGCGCCCTCTCAATGAAGAAAAGGGCAATAGTAAAAGTCAGCAGTTGGATGAAAAGGACGTTACCAAAGTGCTGAAGCAGGCAATGAAACAAATAAAATGAGATAACTATGCAGATAAATCACATCCACGTAGAGAACTACAAGACATATCTCACTCTTGACCTCGACGTATCAGTAAAGGACGAGGAAAGACCGATAATACTTATTGGTGGTATGAACGGTAGTGGAAAAACCACATTGTTTGATGCAATCTATGGAGCCTTGTATGGCTTGGAAATCAGGGATGAAAGACATTTCAGGGAATTGTTCAATTCCGGAGTGACAGATATCATAGGCAAGCGTATCGTATTGGAAATAGACTTTGAGGGAATGATAGGCTCCAAGACTGCACAATACAAACTAACCCGCACATATCAGATTGTCAATGCCAAGGCGGTGGAAAATGTCACACTCCATATCGGTGGCACAACTTATACCTACGGAACAAGAACCGCTCAAAAGGACAGGACAATCAATGAGGAAGCAGTGAAGAAAATCATAAAGGCTAATCTGCCCAAGGAGCTGAGCAATTATTTCCTTTTTGATGCGATGAAAACAAGTGAGCTTGTAAAGGATGAACAGATAAACCAACTGATTAGGGATAATATCAAGTCGGTGATGGGATTCAACAAGTATAGCCTATTGGTGGATGTGGCAAGCAGGATGCTCGACGAAATGAAGGCAGGACGACTGGAGAATGAAAACCTGAAAAAGGAATTTCAGGAACTGCAGGAGAGAAAAAGAAACATAGAGGGTGAATTGTATTCGTTAAGAAACAGTTATGATGAGGCTTTGGGATATGCCAATAATAACAGGGAGCAATACAATATGCTCAAAGAAGGCAGAAACAAAAACGATGTCACGAAAGACCAAATCAGCAGGACTGAGGCAAGGATAAACGAAATAAGGAAGTCGGAGCTGACATTCAGACAGAATGCCGACGAACTGACAAAACAACTGGAAACGGATATATTCGTGCAGAAACTTGCAGGCTCAATAAAGAATGAGGTTGAGCAGATACTAAACCACAAAATGAGTTTGGAGGAGTCAAAGAAAAATATATTGAGCGAAAAACAAATTGAGAATATTGCAGGAAGGGTGGTGGCGATAATCCAAAAACGATATGTCACATCACAAACAATTGACCTTCCTTCGATAGTCAGTGCCGTGATGTATGAGCAGGAGGCTGACGAAATAAATGACAGGTTCGACTATCTCAACAATGCTGATGTGGAAGCACTGAAATCAATCGTGTATTCCACAATGCTGAATCCATATAACTCTTTCGAGCAAACAAGGGACAGAACAGAAGAGGAATTAAAAGACTTGCCTAAATTGCAACGGCAGTTACTGTCTTATAGGGAGAGCCTTGCAGGGGATGATTTTTCCATGATTTCGCTTTATGAAGAGAATGAACGAAACATGACTTCCCTAAAGGAACAGATAAGAGACAAAGAGGCGGAAATAAAAAGAGTGGAAAAGGAAATAGGTGGGTATGACTTTGACATACCAAATGTTCCTGACCCAAAATTTGAATTGATGAAACAATTGCCCGACTTTTTCCGCAAGCTTCAGCATAAGCTCCTTATGAACCGCAAGCGTGATATCGAGAATATGATGAAGGAGCAACTCAACATCAATCTTGTGTCATATTCAGGCACTATTGAAAGGGTGGAATTGTCGGACAGTGATGACAATATCTCATTCAAGATGTATCACAAACAAGGCAATGAGATACCGCTGAACCAACTTAATGCGGGAGCCAAACAAACTGTTATGCAAGTGTTGTTGAAAGTGTTGTATGAACTTGGGGATTACGAACCGCCTGTAATGATTGACACCGTGATGGGAGTGCTTGACAAGGAAAGTAGAGCAACAATCATAGAGAACTATTTCCCTAATCTTGCACGCCAAACAATATTGCTGAGTACTGATTCTGAAATCAGGACTGAGGATGACTACAAACTTCTCGAAGCCTATATATCCAAAGTATATACTGTGCATAGGGACAAAGAGCACCAATGCACAACTGTGAGTGATGATTATTTTGGCGAAACGCTTAAAGATTAATGATATATGATAGACTTGAATTTTGAAGCCGTGAGACAAGTGCAAGGTATGAAGGAGCAACTTGCCGACGTGAAGAATGCCATAGAACAACGTTTCAACATATCTGAGTATTCTGACAATGTCCGTCCGGTATTGCTCTCAATGTCAACAACAATGAGAGTGTGCCTGCTTGTAGGGCTGAGCGATGACAAACCACGTGATATGAACGAGGTGGCGAGAATAACAGTGTCGAAAGTCAACGAGCCTTATCCTGGCTCGTTCTTCACCAAAGGGAATATCAAGCGGGTATTGGGCGCATTGATAAAAATGAGGTATCATAATCTTGACGTGCTTTGGGAGAGTCCGTCTCAACTTACCAAGATACTTGGTAGTGAGATGCTGAGAGGACGGGAAATCCTAATGAAGGAAGGTGCATTGGACGAATGGCTTAGGTTTAACTATTCAAAGAACGGAAGGGCTCGCATAACAATTCCTGCGCTTAATCTCCACATTGGTGCGTATGACAATGGCATGGAAGCGTATCTCGATATCAACAATCGTGAGATTAGCAACACGCAAATGCTGATAGCCGGTGCTACTGGTTCGGGAAAGACAAACCTTCTTGCTGTTCTGTTGCAGCAGATGCGCTCGGCGACAGTAGATACTGCATATCCTGTGAATTTCCTTTTGTTCGATTATAAAGGCGAATTTTCTGATCCTGTAAATTCGTCATGGCTCGAACTGTTTGAAACAGATCGTACTGCCATCCTCAACCCGATGGACAAGCCATTGCCGTTCACACCGTTTAAGGATTTCAGCGATTTGAATGACAAGGATATACATATATATTCTACAACTATGTCGAAGGCATTGACTTCCATTGCCGTAGGTGATACAAGGTTAAGTGCGAATATGGACAATCGCTTAAGTACTGCTATATTCGACTCATACAAGAAAAACAACGGCAAACCTATCACTCTCAAACAGATACTCGATACATATATGTCAGATATGCCTGATGGTAGAATAGACAGTATGGCGAGTGTTCTTATGCAGTTGGTAAAGTTTCAGTTGTTTGCAGATGAAGACAAAATCGACCTCGTCAGCAATTCATATATTATTGACTTGGGCAGATGTCCTAAGGAAGGCGTTTATGCCAAGGCTGTGATGTATTTTGTAATCTCGAAACTGTATGACATTTGTGAAAAGATGCAACCTCAGGCGTCTGACGATGACAGATATGAGATAAGGCATTTCTCTGTGATTGATGAGGCTCACTATATGCTAAGATTTGATAATCAGCCATTACAAGATCTTATTAAAATCGGCAGAAGCAAGGGCATGAGTGTTATTTTGGCCACTCAGGATATGAAAGACTTCAAAAGTAAAAGGTTTGATTTCTTTGCAAACGTGCAATATCCTATGATTATGCTACAACA
Source organism: Prevotella sp. (assembly GCA_034101015.1). Taxonomy (GTDB): domain Bacteria; phylum Bacteroidota; class Bacteroidia; order Bacteroidales; family Bacteroidaceae; genus Prevotella. The sequence goes on along the minus strand of JAXEKN010000055.1, from coordinate 1,322 downwards.
GTCGCAGGACGATTCTGTTCTTAAAGACTTGTTTGGCGTTTCTGGCAATGCTCTTTCTGAAATGAAGCAAGTAATATCCACCTTGCGCAAGGGCGAATTGATAATTAAAGATACAAGTGAGGATTTGCTCGGACTTGGCAATGTGAAAAAATACAAGAAAATAAAAGTAACGCACTTAATATAATATTATTGGCTATGGATAAGTCAGATAAGGCATATGAGGGTCTAAAACTTTTCATGCGCACTTATCCTACTGCAACATTTAACGACATAACAGAAGCATTTCCTGATAGGCTTCAAGGTAGTTATGGTGTAGCTGAAATAAAATACAAAATAGTCAAATGGTGGAATGAAAGTCGGCCAACTGTAGGAATGAAAATCGGCCAACTGCAGGAATGGGAATCGGCCAACTGTAGGATTAAATAATCTTAAATGCTTGTATATTAGAATATTTATTATTATCTTTGCAGCGTCAAAAATGCAAAGGTAATTATGGATAAGAAATACAAGAAAAGAATAGCAGACAAACTGTTGGCAGAACAGCTTGAGGCGGCTGGAGTTGTCTTAATACAAGGACCAAAATGGTGCGGAAAGACAACTACGGCTCAGCAAGCGGCTGCAAGTAGCATGTTCATGGATAATCCCGCCATGTTGAAAGCGAACATGATGCTTGCCGAAGCTAATCCCGAAATGATACTCGAAGGTAAGGTGCCAAGATTGATTGATGAGTGGCAGCTCGCACCAACTCTTTGGGACGCAGCCCGATTTATGGTAAGTCAACGTGGATTGCCTGGGCAGTTCATTTTTACAGGTTCGGCTGTGCCTGCCGATATGTCTTCAATAACACACTCAGGCACTGGTAGATTTGCATGGTTGACCATGCGCCCTATGAGCCTGCAAGAGTCGGAGGACTCCAATGGTTACGTGTCGATAGGTGAACTATTCAATACAGGAAAAGCATTGGGTATTGCTGCCGACATCGACATTATGAGATTGGCGTTTCTGTTATGCCGCGGAGGTTGGCCTGGCTCTTTGCAATTGTCAGACAGAGCCTCATTGCTGCAAGCTGACAACTATGTGGATGCGGTGGTAAACAGTGACATCTCCAGAGTGGACAATATATCACGTAATGCTGGTTTCGCCCATAAGTTATTGCGTTCGTACTCACGCTATCAGGGGGCGCAGGTGTCGTTGACAAAAATTGCCGATGACATTCTCGCAAGCGGAAGCAACAGTTTTAGTACGGACACGCTTTACGACTATGTAAATGCTCTGAAGAAGATTTTCGTTATCGAGGATATGGAGGCGTGGTCGCCTAATCT
>JAXEKN010000033.1:0-5550 GCA_034101015.1 Prevotella sp. | reverse complement strand
GTAAAACTTGGCTTAAAGCGTTTGAACAATTCACGGTAAAAACCCTCAGCATGAGTCATTGCATGGTAAACGGCTTCACCATGTTTATTGAGGACATTATTTGTGAAATTGTCATATTCGTCAACAATGAGATATGCTTTCTTTTGAAATCTCTTTATCATCGCATGAACGTAATTCATTCGGTCGCTTGTCGATTTCTGCTGTTTGAAGCCTTCTTCATATCCTTCCGGATAATAATTAGCGTATTTTGAAACGAACATGCCATACATGACATCTATATATCCATATACATTTTCACGCAGTTCGTCAATATTACCACCTGTGATGGAAAAGTCAAGCCTCAGCACTTGGTATTCATTACGCTCTGGGGTAGGATGGCTTCCCACGTATGTGTCTCCAAACAAAAGGTCAAATTTGTCCTTGGCCTCGATGTCATAATACGACTCCATCATCGACAAGAAGAGACTCTTGCCGAAGCGACGTGGACGTATTAGGAAAAGGAAGTGCCCCACCCTCTCCATACGTTCGAGATACATGGTCTTATCAACCATAAACAACCCCTCGCGCTTAACCTGCGCATAATCCGAAATGCCATACGGCAACAACTTGTACTTCCCCATAATCTTACCTTCTCTTTTGGATGAACATCATATTTCGACTGCAAAGTTACACAAAAAAATGAGATATACCATACTTTTACAATAAAAAAACGTTTTATCCGAAGATTTTGTTCCTTTTACTTGTTTATTTCAAGTAAAAGTCGTATCTTTGCAAAGAAAAAATATTGGCAATGGATAATGTGAATAAAAATGCTGGAACAGTAGCCGAATATTTCAAGACACAACCAGTGAAGAAAGCATGGCTATTCGGTTCGTTTGCACGTGGTGAAGAGACACATGCAAGCGATGTAGATATTCTTGTATCATTAGATTATACCAAGCACTTCGGACTAAGATATTTCGGTATGGCGATAGACCTCGAGAAATTACTTGGTCGAAAGGTTGACCTCGTAGAAGATGGTCAACTTATGTCATTTGCTCAACCATCTGCCGAAAAAGACAAAATCCTTATATATGAGAGAAAAGATTAGAGAAAAGATTACTATTCTCTTGCCTGCATACAATGAGGAAGCGTCATTCCCACTTATCCGTGACTGCATGAACAAGGTCATCAAGGATAATCCAGGATATGATTGGGAGTTTCTGTTGGTTAACGATGGCAGTACGGACAACACTCTGCAGCAAATGATTCGTTTGCACCGCGAAGACCCACATTTCAATTATATCGATCTTTCGCGCAACTACGGCAAGGAAATAGCAATGATGGCAGGCTTTGATTATGCCAAGGGAGACGCACTGATTATTATGGATGCCGACATGCAACACCCTATTGATGTAATACCCGAAATGATACACTGGTGGAACGAGGGATATGACGATGTATATGCCGAACGACGCCAGTCTAACGAGGGTTGGCTAAAACGCAAAACTTCACAATGGTATTACCGACTACTGCAACACACAACAAAGGTGCCAATACAGAAAAACACAGGTGATTTCCGCCTGCTCGACCGTTCATGCATAGAGGCTTTAAAACAGATGCGTGAGACAGAGCGTAACACCAAGGGCATGTATTCATGGATTGGTTTCAGGAAAAAGGGAATCTATTATGACCAAAAAGAAAGAGTCGCTGGAGCATCCAAGTGGAGCACATCCGCCCTTATCAACCTTGCAATGAATGGCATCATGAGTTATACGACAGCCCCGTTGCGTATTGCCACATTCACGGGGTTCGTTGTCTCAATTGTGGCATTCATATACCTTATTTACATACTTTTTACAACAATGATTTATGGAGATCCCGTAGCCGGCTATCCCACTATAATGGTGACCATGTTGTTCCTTGGTGGAATGATTCTTCTTGGCATGGGCATTCTCGGCGAATATATCGGCAAGATATTCAACGAAGTAAAGGGAAGACCAGGATATTTTATCAACAGTTATAACGGAGAAAGAAATACAATTAATAGAATATGATATTACTAAGTTTTGACACAGAAGAATTTGACGTCCCATTGGAAAATGGTGTCAAATACGATCCAATAAAGCAAGGAATGGAGGTGTCGAGATATGGCACTACACTAATTCTTGACATCCTGAAAGCTGAAGGTGTAAGAGCTACATTCTTCTGCACTGCCAATTTCGCAGAAAACGCTCCCGATATCATGAAGAGAATCATCGACGAAGGTCATGAGGTGGCTGCCCATGGATGTGATCATTTCAATCCCATACCAGAAGATGTAGCAAACAGCAAGAAACGCTTAAGAAACATAATTGACTTTGACGTGAAAGGATGGAGGCAACCAAGAATGTTCGACGTAAATATCAAAGAGTTGCATAATAATGGCTATCTCTATAACTCTTCACTAAATCCCGCTTTCATCCCGGGAAGGTATATGCATCTGTCATGTTCCCGTATTCCATTTATGGAAAACGGAGTGCTACAGATACCAGCCTCGGTTACGCCACTTGTCAGATTCCCTCTTTTCTGGCTTGCCATGCACACATTACCCTTATGGCTATACAAGAAACTCTGTCTTTGGACTTGGAAACATGACGGACAATTCGTCACTTATTTCCATCCATGGGAATTCTATCAGCTCGACGAGCACCCCGAATTCAACCTTCCATGGATTATCCGTCACAATTCGGGCAAAGCCATCGCCCTACGCCTGTCTGGTCTAATCAAGACATTTAAGAAAGAGAATGCACGTTTCATCACATATTCAGAATTCACAGAGAAATGGAAGAGGTAAAAAAAGCCAAACTATTCAGAATCTTCTTTTGGGTAGGATTCGCTGTTGCTATCGCTGCAACATTACTGGAAGTGGCACGCGGAAGAAATGCCAATTATATTGTTTATTCAGATGCGACAAAACTATTTTGGGAGGGGATTAATCCCTACACAATGGATTTTGTTGAGCAACATGGAAGATATTTCCTTTATCTTCCCGATTTTTGTTGTATTTTCGCTCCAATCGCTTTTTTGCCATGGTGGTTAGGCCCATTTGTCTATAATCTTGGCAACTATACCCTGTTTTATTTCTCCATAAAAACTCTGCCTGAAAAATTTAACAACGTCAAGCCTTGGATATTCATATTCCTTCTGCCGATAGTTCTGCAGTCTGTTTTTTGCTATCAATATAACTTTGTGGTATGCTATATATTCCTCTTTGCATTTACATTACTTGAAAAAGGAAAGGGATTCTGGGCTGTGCTTCTGATATTAATCTCCACATTTACAAAAGTTTATGGAGGAATCCAGCTCGGGATGTTATTTCTATATCCCAACAAATGGAAGAACTTTGGTTATGCCATCATAATTGGCATCATACTATTTTTGTTGCCAATGATCAACCCCAATTTTGATAATCCGCTTGCCACATACGGTTATATGATGGACATGAACTCTACCCATCAATCTGCCGTAGATTACATTGGTATATTATATGCACGAGGCCTTAAGTCATTCCTTTTGCCGAATTTCCGCATTGTTCAGCTGACTGTGCTCGGCATTCTTTGCTGCATATTTTTCATTAAATACAGGCAATGGTGCGACATAACCTTCCGCACCCAATGCCTTGCCATTATGATGGGATACGTAATATTATTCAGCGACAGTCCCGAGACACATACTTACATCATTGCCTTGGCCGGATATTCACTTGTATTCTTTACCCGCAAGAACAAAAATAAGATAGACTGGATATTGTTTGGGCTACTTGTTATAAACTTCGACATTCTACCGACCGATCTCCTTTGTCCACCAAAAATTCATGAATTCATACACCAGACATTCTGGCTTGATGTATATACATTTACGATTTGCTGGTTTTTGATTCTTAGATGGGCAATCATGGAAGACTCAGACAATACGGCGAAACCAATAGTCAAATAACTTAAAGTCAGACCTCGTCAAATTGTCTGCATCGGTTGTATCCATTCGACATAATGGGATATCCCTGTACATTGCAGCTACAAGTGAGAATGTACTTGGAGGTCCCATTATATAGTCGCACTCTGACAACATGAACAAATCCTCAGGTGGAGAACCTGCAAGCAGATGAACTTTCACTTCAGGCAATGCCATCGGGAAATAGTCGGCAGTCACATCGGGATCATTGGTCGAGAGATAAACGTGTATTTGTTTTCCCGAAACCAACGTTGCAAAACGACTGATATACGAAATATAAGTGTTATTGTCGTAACAATATATTCCATTTTTCCATACTGCATAATCTCCTCGACGCATATGTACGCCCAATCTAATTATATCTTTACACCCAGTCTCGGCACGTTCCATTTTACCTTTTACCACTGAGGTGTAACGTTCGTCTATCTTAAATAAATCACATATCTCGGAACGGTATTTCAGAAAGAGATCATACCAACGAGCAAACCAACCACTGACAACAATATTGTGATGACGTATCATCTTACGTTCCAATGCTTCAAAGTCACAATCTTCATATTTAAAACATGCCGTAGGAAGTATTCTCAAAGCAGCGGCATATTTAGCAAAAAAATACATCGGGAAACTTACCAATCCAGAATGGCTTATTTTGAAGAACTTATATTTATAACTAAACCTCATGGACATTGTTTTGCGTCCATGTTCTCTTCCCCATGCATATACATGAGCAAACTGCAACAGATTGTTGCACATCTGACTTTTATCTCTTGCAAACAACATCTTTAATAAAAAATATCTTCTGTAATAACTTTTCTCCTTTAACAGTTCACCTTATCTAATTTCAACAAGTCATAGCCCTTTATCTGAGCAATGACAAGATGAAGTTCGGTGCCACCTATCATTTGTCGAACCACCTTGCCCTGGGCATAACCTCTAATCTGCTCCTCGGCTTCATTCCATTGCTTTTCGGCATCTTCATCCGTGGCGGTCATCGGAAGATATTTCAGTTCGATGATGTATGAATGACGTATGTCGGGATAACGCTTGAGGTCGGGCATAAGGAAAAAGTCGCAATAGCCGTGGTTCAATTCCACCTCGGGGCACGTGAGGTAATATGGATTAAGCGTCAACAAGGCATTCATGAAGCCCTGGAGATTACGCTCGCCCTCGATAAGGCTTCGCACAGAGGTTGTATCGTGATACTGGCGACAGATGCATTCCATCATCTCGCGCCACTGTCCACGATATGCCGCAAAGCGGAAGGCATCATCAAGGTCGCCAATCTTCAGAGGTTGGATCTTATTGTATTCAACCAACATATAGTTATAATACTGCTCGCGCACATTGTGGTTGGGGATACCAAGTATAGGCAGACCTTCCTCCATTCCCTTAATAGTCACCATTCCATAATAGAACAGAAGGCTCTTGAACATATTCGGGTCAGTAAGCTGGTTGGCAGGGAAAGAACGCTTCACCCTGCCATAGGTAAATCCATTTTGGGCTATTTCCAAAAGCACGCCCTTGCGGTCGCCCTCTATTTTGTCAAGACGTACAATGCGGTCGAGTTTGGCATAGTCG
>JAXEKN010000029.1:0-2992 GCA_034101015.1 Prevotella sp. | reverse complement strand
TTGCTCCTTCCAGTCCTTCATCGACATAAGCTGTTGACGTTCCGCCCTTAGTTCTGCTATATCTACAAAGGCTGTGGAAAGCAGTTCAAGGGAACGTACCTCTTTCTCCGACAGGTAATTCTTGGCAATGGTCACATCGCTCTTCCTGATTCTGCCTTCAGGAGCATTTTTCCAAGTGGTCAGTCCCATATAGGGCTTTTCTGCATTGGCACGGTCATATACAATTTCCGCTGCGGTCTGACGGGTGACGGCATAGTGCATCATATTCTGCACGGTCTTATAGAAAAGGCGAGTGGTCTCGCTATTCTTGTCGTAGTCGTAACTGCACTCGGCATAGATGTCAGTTATCTTCTGGTAGTAGCGTCGCTCTGAAGTGCGTATCTCACGGATGCGGTCGAGCAACTCTTCAAAGTAATCCTCGCCAAAGACAGTCTTGCCTTTCAATCGCTCATCGTCCAGCACAAATCCCTTGACAATAAATTCCTTCAGCACCTTGGTTGCCCAGATGCGGAACTGCGTGGCCTCGTAGCTGTTCACCCTGTATCCTACGGCAATGACGGCATCCAGATTGTAGAGCGTCACACCCTGCTCATCCCATTGTTCCGAGGGAATCAAAATTTTTTTGATACAGTCGGACAAATGGAGTTCTCCGTTGTTCTCTATCTGTATCAGATGATAGCTGATGTCTGCACTTGTAACTCCAAACAATTCTGCCATCCGTTGTTGTGACAGCCAGAAAGTCTCCTGGTTGAACAGCACAGACACATTCACCTTACCTGTGGATGAACGGTAGATAAGCACATTGCCTTCCATCCCTTTGGCAAGTTCCTTGCCCGTCAATGCCCCTTGGAAATAATCCCGTGCCATCTTCACCATCGACTTTCGCTGGTCGGCATTGCAGGCGATGCCCATACATGCCGCACGTGAGAGCAACACGCTCGTCACACGTCGTGCTGTGCCGTTGCCCAACTGCGCCATCTCTTCTATCTCACGGAAATGCTCGTCACGTTTCAGTCCCCGCTCGACTTGCAGGGCATGAGCCACCTTGTCCATGAGCCGCTCAAAGTTCCAATACTTCGTGTAGCCCATGGCCTTTGCCAGTTGGCGGGAGTTCCACCACTCCTTGCCAGCCTCGTCAGTCTGCTTTATTGCCTCGAAGGGCGATTTCATTTCTTCTGCTTCCATCTGCTACAATATCTTGGTTACGGTATCGGGGGAATAGGTCTTGAAAAGCTGCTCGAAGTTGGTGGCGGTGCTGTCGTTGGCCATGGAGGTGTCGCGAAGCACGGCATAGAGAGGATGCATCTTGGCGATGGTGGTCACCACCTCATCGGTTACGTCCTTGTCGAAACAGGCCACAAGATAGCCGTCTGCCACATTGTAGATGGTCTTGCCCGCCACTACTTCTGTTGCAATTTTGCTGTCGAGTGTGGCTCCCAACTCCAGCATCACTTGGAAGAGCAGATCTTCTGCCGTGCGGTCAGACTTCACGTTATCCACCAACGAGAACAGGTCGGCCTGACTGATGTCCTTGGGCGTATAGTAGATGTCCTCCATGTTAGTGCTGTCCAGCTTCAAAACACGGAAACCAGTGTCTAGGTCTTGCGTTGTCAATGGACTTTTTTCCTTTATCTTCTTGCCGGCACGACGAATACGTTCCTTGCCAAATGAACAGATATCGGGAACATCATTGTCCTCACTATGCCTCTCTTGTAATTGAACCATGATAAAACGTCTTTTGCCACCATCTTCTGCGTTTACTTGAAATATAGAATCTGCTGTTGTACATGAACCACCAAAAAAATCAAGAATAATGTCATCCTCCTTTGTACTTATTCTAAGAATCTTATTGATTAATCTTGTCGGTTTGGGAGTACTGAACAATTGATAGGTTGAAAGCTCTGGAAAGAGTTTTTTCAACTCGTACTTAGCATTTCGATTGTGACCAGTTTCATCTAAATCACACCAAATATTAGAGGGTACAATACCACCTTGGTCCGCTAAGAAGGTTTTCTTTATAATCCTCGTTTGATCATCAGAAAAGACTATCTCTTTCTTTGCAATGAATTCTTCAATTTTTTCTTTGCTCCATCGCCATCCATTCTTTGGGGGATGGATAATAGTCCCGTTGGGAGATACAATATCAAATGTTAGATTTGCTCTAGGATGCGGAGATGAAAGGTTTCCAGAAAACCAAGGGCCTCTTGGATCGTTATCGGGATTCTTATAATGTTCGTTATTCTTCTCGCTTCTTGCCAATTTATATGGTTGCCAAGATGTTTTTTTGCTATACACTAGTGTATGGTTAAAGTCTGCTGAAAATTGCTTCGCATCATTGTTAGAAGAGTCTGCAGACCGCCAAGCTATGTCTGTTACAAAACAACTTTCACCAAAGATTTCGTTACATAACATCGTCAATGTTTCATACTCGTTATCATCTATCGAAATAAAAATCACTCCATCATCCGTCAGCAAGTCTCTTGCCACCTTCAGACGCGGGTAGATCATGTTGAGCCAGTCGGTGTGGAAACGGCCGTTGCTCTCGGTATTGGTGACGAGACGGTTGCCCTGCTCGTCAAACTGTCCCGAGTTGGCGAGGTATTCGGCAGACGACTCAGCAAAGTCGTCCTCATAGACAAAGTCATTGCCAGTGTTGTAAGGAGGGTCGATGTAGATCATCTTCACCTTGTGGAGATAAGTCTCCTTCAGGCACTTCAATACGTCGAGGTTGTCGCCCTCGATGTAGAGGTTCTGCGTGTTGTCGAAGTCCACGCTCTCCTCACGGCAGGGACGCAGTGCGGCATTGACCGGTGAGTTGGCAAGCAGAATAGCCTTCTTCTTGTCGGGCCAAGTGAACTGATAGCGCTCCTCACGTCCGCTGATGATGACATCCGAGAGGTTCTGCTGCAATTTCTCGAAATCCACCTTGCGCACAAGTCCCCCTGTGCGCTCGTCAATCGTCTCTGTCACACAGTCAGGAAAGAGCGACTGA
>JAXEKN010000025.1:0-5479 GCA_034101015.1 Prevotella sp. | reverse complement strand
AGATGGCTTCGTGTGTTAACGACAAGGGCGAAATGAGCTTTAATACAGTAACAGAGTTCGTTAATAATGCCACAGATGCAGGAATGAATGTATATGGACACACTCTTGCATGGCACTCTCAGCAGCCTATCAAGTGGCTCACGTCGTTACTTGAGGACAAACAGTTGCCAGTTGACCCTAATGCATCAAACAGCTACATAAAATATACTTGTGGCGACCCTGGAGCAAATACATGGGACAAACAGGCAATATATTCTTTGGCGACACCTATGGAAAAGGGTGCTAAATACACCGTGGCTATTGACGTTAAAGCATCTGCCTCATGTGAGTTAGCACTATGGCCAATTTGGGATGCCAGCGACAATAAGAACCAATGGGGGGGCAGTAACGATGTTCAATACCTTGAAGCAAAAGTTGCTGGTGAAGATTGGGCTACTGTGGAGTGGACATTTGATGCAGCATTCCCGCTCGATAAACTTCAGTTTGTTTTTGGTAAGCATGGTGGCTTCATAGCTTTTGACAATCTTGTGGTCAAGAAGGATGGAAGTGATGAGAACCTCGTTGAGAATGGCGATTTCGCAAATCCAGTTACTTCAGGTTGGACTAACAACTGGAATGGTCCTTCTTTCGAAATCATCACCGAAGGATCAGCTGGTGCAGTTCATGAGATCGTAGTAGAGCGTAGGTGTATTCAGGTAAAGGCCAGCGACAAGGTTTCCGACCCATGGGATACCCAGTTCTGGATTATGACCGATGCCACTTTTGCAACGGGAGATAAATGGGAAGTGTCAATGGATGTTCGTGCAGACCAGAATGCTGGTTCAGAAACACAGGTACATGCCGGTGCTGGATCCTATCTCCACTGGGAAGGTATAGGAAACGTTCCATTTACTACGAAGTGGACTACATATAAAGCCAGCGGTACAATTAAGGCAGAACAGAATGGAGGACACTCTATTGCATTTAACCTTAATGTCTTTGCCAAGGCAAACAGCTACTATTTTGATAATATCAGCTTCAAACTTAATGGAGTTGAACTGATTAAAAATAGTTCTTGCGATGATGACAACATGAAGGATAACTTCGTAGCTAAGGAGAATCAAGGCGACATCGTTCCTGCACGATTTGTGGACAGTTACATAGAGTATGTTACTGGCAACACTATTCCTCTCACTCCCGAGGAGAAGAAGGACACCCTTACATGGGCTATGGACAAGTGGATTGGAGGAATGATGGAAGCTTGTGCCGGCAAGGTTAAGGCTTGGGATGTTGTTAATGAGGCAATCTCAGGTGGCAACCCCGACAGTGAGGGTGTATTTGCACTCCAGCACTCACAGGGCTACAAGCCCGGTGGTACTTGGGATGTAGGTGGCGATGCGTTCTATTGGCAGGACTTCCTTGGCGACCTTGACTACGTTCGCACAGCTGTGGCAAGCGCACGCAAGCACTTCGAGGCTAACGGTGGAAACCCAAGCGAGCTGAAACTCTTCGTCAACGACTATAACCTCGAAAGCGACTGGGATGACAACGGTAAGTTGAAGAGTCTCATTGCATGGATTAAGCGTTGGGAGGCTGACGGCGTTACAAAGATTGACGGTATCGGCACTCAGATGCACATCTCTTGTTCTATGAATCCTCAGACTCAGGAGAGCAGGAAGAAGCACATCACACAGATGTTTGAACTGATGGCTGCCTCTGGCAAGTTGTGCCGCGTATCTGAGCTTGACATGGGCTTGGATGATGCCAACGGCAACAAGGTTAAGACTGCCGACGTTACCGAGGAGCAGCACAAGGCAATGGCTGAGATGTATAAGTTTGTCGTATCGGAATATCTCCGCATCATCCCAGCCGACCAGCAGTGGGGTATCTGCCAGTGGTGTGCCACCGACGCTCCTGCTAGTAGCGGTTGGCGTGGAGGCGAGCCTGTAGGTCTTTGGGATAGCAACTACTATCGCAAGCACACATATGCAGGTTTTGCCGATGGCCTTAGTGGAAAATAAACAGTTAGGTTTTTATTAATACTTAGTAAAGATTATTATCTTTAGGTATGAGCTGCGTCGGGAGACGCGGCTCTTACTGCATTAATATGATGAATAAATATGTAGCTTATGAGACATTGCTTAATAATCGCTTTTCTTCTGGTTATCGTAATGACAAGTTGCAACAGGAATAATGATGTTGCAGAGAATGTGCATGCCTTGCCAGAGATATATCCCGACTATCGTGGTGTGACTGTTCCGTGGAACATTGCTCCGCTCAATTTCTGTATGACCGACGACGAATACTCCTCTATGGAGGTTAGGGTGAAAGGCTCATTAAAAGGCGAGATGATATGTGAAGGTGATTATGCTGACTTCGATATCGATGAGTGGCACAGATTGCTCAACGCCAACAAGGGAGGAAAAGTAAATGTCTCTTTTTCTGCACAGAAGAATGGCAAGTGGATGTCATTCCTTCCATTCGACATCTATATCAGCGCTATTCCACTCAACGAATGGGGAATAACTTATCGATTGGTGGCCCCGTGATATGAAATATATGGCAAACAAGGAATATTTCAGCGTTGTCTGTCCGACTTCAGCGAGAGTGCAATATACCAAACTACTGAGGTGACAGGCACTTGCGTCAACTGTCATACTCCCAACGCTACAAATCCTGATGATTTCGTAATGCATATACGAGGAGAGAAGGGAACAACATTAATACGTAATAACGGAAAGGATGACTATATGAAATCGAGAAACGACTCACTGGGCGGTCCTATGGTGTTCCCAAGTTGGCATCCAACAGGGAAATACATCGCTTTCAGTACCAATGAGACGCAACAAATCTTCCATTCGCGTGCAAAAAAGCGAATCGAGTATTTCGATGTCAAATCCGACATATTTATATATAATCCAGAGACTCATATAGCATTGGTTGACCCGCGCCTTGCTACAAAGGAGCAGATGGAAAACTGTCCAGTATTCGCTCCTGATGGGCAGTCGATATATTTTATCACAGCCACATATCGCGACCCGAAGCGGTATTACGACCAAAGCAGATACAACCTTTGCCGCATCGGATTTAATCCCGACACAGGAACTTTAGGTGAGCGGATTGACACTCTCGTGAGTGCCGCGACTATGGGCAAAAGCATCTCGTGGCCACGACCTTCATACGATGGGCGTTATCTTATGTTTACAACTCTCGACTATGGATATTTCTCTATCTGGCATCCCGAGGCTGACTTATGGTTGCTCGACTTGAAGACCGGTGACATGCATGCACTGACAGATGCCAACAGTGACGATACCGACAGCTTCCACAACTGGAGCAAGAGTGGCGGATGGTATCTCTTCACCAGTCGTCGTGAGGATGCCTTATATACCCGTATCTATTTTGCCATGGTGGATAGTCAAGGAAAATCTACGAAACCCTTCCTCTTGCCGCAACGTAATCCCAAAGAGGATAATCTCTTGCGTATGTTCTCCTATAATACTCCCGACTTCACAAGCCGAAAGTTGGAGGTAAAGGATATGAGGATGAATATCAACAGTAAGAAACGAGTGGAATGGAAGGTTGGAAATGAAGAATGAAGAGTGAAGAATGAAGAAAATAGATAAGTACAAACTGATAATCACGATAGGATTTATCGTGGTGTTGTTCATATTTTGGAGATACGCATATCCTTGCGCATTGGCTTATCATGAGCAGATGCAGCTGTTTCTATGGAATGTGAATTATATGATGGATAGACTGTCTGAACCAGGCGGTTTGGCTCGCTATATTGCCGAGATGATGGTTCAGAATTATGTGAATCTTTCACTCGGTGCATTGCTCCTTTCTATGCTTATGTTGTCCATCCAACAGTCAATGTGGCTTTATCTGAGACGGTGTGGTATCAAAAATACTATGCGCAATTTCTTGTTGTCATTCATCATGCCTATTGCCGTATGGATGTTGATGGGCGACAAGGATGTGATGACTACCTTCCCGGTTTCTCTCGCCATTACCCTCGCTATGATGGCTTTTTCTCCACATAATCGAAGGTGGGCAATGGTTTATTCATTGCTAATGGCAGTGGTGGGTTATTGGTTGGCTGGACCATTGGCTATTGTTGGGGCAATGTTTGTGTCTGCTTGTATATTGATGAACAGTGAGGACAAACTCCGTAATCTTCTTGTCGTTGGCATTATTGCTATAGTAGGAGCCTTTGAATTGATATTGAGTTGCTCCATCTTGCCTTATCCTGCTGTGAGGATAGTGCGTGGAATTGATTATTATCGCGAACCGGAAGTATGCTTCCCACGCGAATGGTTTACGTCGGATATATACCAGCAGTTGGATTATTCCATGCTTGTACGCCAGCAGGAATGGAACGAGATTATTGCCAAGGCTTCTGACAAAATGCCCTCAGCACCGGCAAGCGTAGCTGCCGTAAGGTTGGCTCAATGGAAGAAACACATAATCAGCAATGAGCAGATGACGGAGTTTGTGTCGATATACAGCAATCTCGATAATCCTACAAACATTCTTATGAAGAGCGACTTGTATTACTATCTCGGAATGGTAAACGCCTCGCGTCGGTTTGCCTTTGAGTTCAAGCAGCTTATTGGCAACAACAATCAAAGCGGACGTGTACTCAGAAGACTTGCCGAGGCAGAGCTTGTGAGCGGTCATCTTCATCTTGCACGTAAATATCTATATGTTCTTCGCAAAACCTCATATTACTGTAGTTGGGCAGAAAAGACACTGCCATTGACATATAATCCCCAACTCATCGAGGCGCATCCCGTATATGGTCCGCTCAGCAAGAGTTTTCCAGAAAAGGAGCCAGAACATAGCGAAGGGGCTAAAAGTGAGCATTAATACACTTTAAACAGGCAAGACCGCAGCTTTCTTTCACCGAGGCGGTGAAGAGCACGTGGCAGAACGCAATCCTCTGCCCAACAAGTATGGCGAATCGCCTAAGTAGTGCTGATTATTATAGTAATAATATGCCGATATTGTGCGAAAGTTGATAAAAAATCTTAAGTTTCGCACACTATCGGCATATTTTTTCCTTTTTTTTATTACTTTTGTGGCGAAAATGTGATATGGAGGACTTCACGACCGTATTACCCATGAGATGGCATTACGTCCATTCACTTTGGCTGAATGTGAAGAATACTTTCATTCCAAAGGCTTCTCATGGCAACGTCTTGGAGTTCTACAAGCATATATGGCTGTAGGTGGAGTGCCATATTATATGAGTCTGTTCCGTGTTTCTGATAGTCCTGCTATCGGTATTGACCGACTGTTCTTTTCTGAAAACGCAGAAATGGCAAGAGAATATCGCAGGCTTTTTTCATCTTTGTTTCGCAATCCCCAACCATATCTTGACATCATTTCGCTTTTAGTGAAACACCCTGAGGGTATGACTCGTGAGGAAATAGCAAAATCACTGCAAATTGACAATAATGGACGTCTTGGCAATCAACTTACAGATTTGGTATAT
>JAXEKN010000023.1:0-19823 GCA_034101015.1 Prevotella sp. | reverse complement strand
GATGACCATGCGATTTTTCTCCTCGTCTGTGCGGCTGGCAAAGAACGGGTCGTAACGGAGCATAGTAAGCATTGTATTTGCTATACGCAAATAGTCGGTATCTGTAGGCGAAGACACTCCAAAGGGATGTCCTTTACGTATATCGCGTAATGTGATCATGGATTTTTTATAGTTTGTCTTACCTTTATTCAGGCTGTTGTTAATATTCCTTTATTGGATTTTAACTTAAAGAAAAAGGACATGAAGGAATAGCGCAAGATACGCCTTCGGCGTCCCTCAACGACAGGCATTGAAGGTCGGGAAAGCGGACGGAATTGCGGTATATTCTCATAATTCCTGTGATTTTGGGTGCAAAATTAGTGCTTTTTCGTAAATTAAACGAAATATCATTGTTAATTTACCTTAATTGTATGTTTTTACTTATTTTAAGATTGGTTATGTTTGTGTCAATCAGAAAATACATAAGGGTATAGCTGATATTGGTTTTTGACGACAACAGAGACAACTGTGACAACAAAAAACCTCCATTGTCGTAAAACAGACAATGGAGATTTAAGGGAATATTTGATTTGATATTATTTCTTGTCGGACTCCTTGAAGGTTGACTTGTACCTCTTGTTAAGACCATTGATGACATCCTGGGTGATGTCGAAACGCTTTGTGGCGAGAAGGATATTGTCGCCTGCCTTGGAGAGAACCAAGTCAAACTTCTTGGTCTTGTTGTACTCACGGAGGAAATTCTGAAGTGAATCGCGAAGAGCCTGGTTGTACTTGGCTGTCTCAGCGTCAAGTTCGGAACCAAGACGGGCCTGCAACTCCTGCAGGTCTTGACCCTGGCGCTCTATGGCTGCCTGTACGCTTGCCGCCTGCTCACGGCTCTGGAACCCGTTGTTCTGCACCTTCTGCTGGAAATTGGCGGCTGCCTGCTGCAACTGCTTCTGTTTGGATGCGAGAGTATTGCGGGCATTGTTGCCCTTTTTCTGCAGAACGAGTGTGAAGTCCTTGCAGAACTGATACTGCGACATCAGCGAGTCAACCTCCACGTATGCTATCTTCAGGTCGCCTGATGCGGATGCACCGACATTGTCCTTAACAGGCTCGTCCATCTTGGGAGCTGAGTTATTGCAAGAGGTAATAGCTGCCATTGACATTGCAGCAAAGGCAATCATGCCTAAAATCTTGTTTTTTTTCATTTTACGAGTTTAATATATTTTTTATCTTCTCAATCTTTTTTTGCCCTATGGCTTTGGGATTCGGAGTGCGCGCCTCGCGGTCTTGGTCCATCACGCAGTGAATGCCTTGTCGCCTGAGAGCAGGATTATCATGCACATGTTGCGACGAAAAGCGTCCATTCTTGCGAAAAATCAGCTTTATGCATAAAAAAGCCATGCTGATAGCAATTATTAACAGTGTTGATAATAGAATCTCAATCATTTTTATTACTTTTGCGGTTGCAAAGTTAATAGAAAATATAGACATAGCAAAATATTTGAGTGATTTTTTTGATTTTTTTAGAATGGAAAAGAAAGTTTTACAACCAAAACGTGTATTCGAACAGTTTGCACGTATCAACGAGATTCCCCGCCCTTCGAAGCGCGAGGAGAAAATGATTGAGTATCTCCGCTCATGGGGAGAGAGCCATTCCTTGGACACCAGGGTTGACAAGACAGGAAATGTCATCATACGCAAACCCGCCACGGCCGGCATGGAGAACCGTAAGACGGTGATCCTGCAGAGCCACATGGACATGGTCTGCGACAAGTTGGTTGACGTGGAGTTTGACTTCGACCACGATGCCATACAGACGTATGTTGACGGTGACTGGCTCACAGCAAAGGGGACGACATTGGGGGCTGACGACGGCATAGGCTGTGCCATCGAACTGGCTATCCTCGAAGCTGACGACATCGCCCACGGTCCTTTGGAGTGTGTGTTCACACGCGACGAGGAGACGCAGCTCACGGGTGCATCGGGAATGGAGGCCGGATTCATGACCGGCGACATGCTCATCAACCTTGACTCGGAGGACGAGGGACAGATCTTCGTCAGCTGTGCGGGTGGACGCACCACCTTCGCCACATTCAACATCTCTCGCGAGGATGCTCCCGCGGGCTACTTCTTCGTAGAGGGTTCGCTGAAGGGCCTGACAGGCGGCCACTCGGGCGACGACATTGAGAAGAAGAGGGCCAACGCCATCAAGATCCTCGCGCGCTTTATATATAAAGAGGTGGAGAAGATGGACGTGCGACTCGCTTCATTTGACTCTGGAAAGATGCACAATGCCATTCCACGCGACGGACGATTTGTCATCGCTGTGCCTGCCGACCGCAAGGAGGAGGTGCGTGTCGATTGGAACGTGTTTGCATCGGAGGTGGAGGACGAATATCATGTCACGGACACCCAGATGGTGTGGAACATGCAGAGCTGCGACCCGCGCAAGGTCATCGGAAAGGCGGAGGCTGACCGATTCATTCGGGCACTGCAGGCCGTGGATAACGGGGTGTTCGCCATGTGCCAAGACAAGGCTCTTGAAAACATGGTGGAGACATCGAGCAACATCGCAAGCATTGTAACCTCTGAGGACAAGATTAACGTGGTGGCATCTCAGCGCAGTAATGTGATGAGCAACCTTGAGAACCAATGCAACACGGTGAAGGCCGTGTTTGAACTGGCAGGGGCTGAGGTGAGCCTTAATGACGGATACCCGGCATGGAAGATGAGAGCTGACAGCGAACTGACCGACCTGGTGGTCGAGACATACAGGAAGATGTTTGGCAAGGAGCCTATCGTGCGAGGAATTCACGCCGGACTGGAGTGCGGACTCTTCTCGGAGAGATATCCCAACCTCGATATGGTCTCGTTCGGACCGACTCTTCGTTTCGTCCACACTCCTGAGGAGAGAATACTCATACCAACAGTGGAAATGGTGTGGAACCACCTGCTTGAGATACTGAAAAACATACCTCAGAAGGGATAATATGAGGTGATAATGTACGAATATCAGACTTTTTTGCACCTTTTCGAAAAAAAAGTGCAAAAAAGTTTGGTAATTCAAAAAAAAAGCAGTACCTTTGCACCGCATTTGAGAGAAAGTGCTGCGGTAGAGGTAACGAAACCGGTTAATTTATTGGAAGTTTGGGTGAGTGGCTGAAACCAGCAGTTTGCTAAACTGCCGTGCGAGTTTATCGTACCGGGGGTTCGAATCCCCCAGCTTCCGCAGCCCTTCTCAAGAGTGTATTGATGGTGGATTCATCTAATGGTTAGGATACAAGATTCTCAATCTTGGCATAGGGGTTCGATTCCCCTATCCACTACAAATCAATTTTAACTCGATTCAAATCGCATTCACACACATCATTTATGGTGGATTCATCTAATGGTTAGGATACAAGATTCTCAATCTTGGCATAGGGGTTCGATTCCCCTATCCACTACTCCTCCTTTCGTTAGTAAGAAGTCGCAAGGTCTTTTGACCGAGCGGCTTCTTTTTTTTATCTACTTTGTGCCTATGTAGAGACATATCATGCCGAGAAGAACAAGGGCGAGGTCGATGACCTTCGACTTGAGGTTGCGCTCATGAAAGAAAACTGCTGCACAAAGGAAGCTGACCAGCACGCTGCCGCGGCGGATCATTGACACGATACTAATCATCGCACCGGGAAACGACAGGGCATAGAAATAGACGAAGTCGGCGGCACTCAGGAAGACACTGACACAGATTATACCCCAATCCCAATGGAACGGAGTGGTGTGCTTGCGCTTGGGCCACCACAGCAGCATGAGCATGACGCCCATCATTATCATCTGATAGATACAATACCAGCTCTGGACCATCATCTTGTCAAGTCCCACTCCACCCGACTCTACCGGAGCCATGAGATACTTGTCGTACAGACCGCTGACGGCACCCATCACGGCGGCGCCAACTATCATCCATATCCAATGGTCGCGACGGAAGTCGATGCCTTCCTTCTTGCCGCTGCGGCTGAGCATGAAGAAGGAGATGACGGCGAGAAGGACACCGGCCCACTGCCATGCGTTGAGACGTTCGCCGAAGACAAGCATGGCTCCAACGAGGGTCATCACGGGACGGGTGGCATTGATAGGGCCTACGATGGTGAGCGGCAGGTGCTTGATGCCGAAATAGCCTAATATCCAACTGCTAAGCACGATGCAGCTCTTGAGGACAATATACTTATGGGCCTCCCAACCTCCGCTGCCGACATGGAAAAGGCTTCCGTCGAGCGACGTGGACGTGTAGCTGACGATGATAAACGGGATGAAGATGAGCGAAGACAACAACGTGTTGAGAAACAACACGGGGATGACGGCATTGCCACGCAACGCTTTCTTCTTGAATGAATCATACAGTCCGAGAAGGGCCGCTGACATAAATGCTAACAATAACCACATTTTTTTATTAAAGAAGTTAAGGAAGTTAAAGAAGTTAAGGAAGTTCCTAATACATCACTTGCTCTAAGAAAAGGGCGTGACCCGGCATCGACTCACCCGCCGAACAGCGGTCCTTTCCCTCGATGACCCTCCGGAAGTCATCAAGCGTCATGCGATGGCGGCCCACCTCGACGAGGGTGCCGACCACAGCGCGAACCATATTGCGCAGGAAGCGATTGGCGGTAATCTCGAAATACCAACTGTCGGTACCGCAAGGATGCCAGCATGCGTGGGTGACATGACAGAGGGTGGTCTTGGCGTCACTGTTGCTCTTGCAGAATGCCCCGAAGTCCTCATACTCCATAAGCAGTGCTGCCGCCTCGTTCATCAGGGAGAAGTCAAGGGCATAGGGAGTGCGGAATGAATAATGACGCAGAAAGGGATCCTTGCGATTGTGGACATAATAACGATAAGTGCGGCTGACGGCACTGAACCGCGCGTGCATATCATCGGCGACGGGCTTAAGCCCTGATACGGATATGGTGGGGGGCAAGATGCGGTTGAGCCTGTAGGCTACCTGCCCGCAATCGAGGGGTGTGTCGTCGGGGGTGTCTATATCAAAGTGGGCCACCATACGGCGGGCATGCACCCCGGCGTCTGTCCTACCCGCCCCTACTACCTCCATGGGCCGGCGCAGTATGGTGGACAGAGCCTGCTGAAGCACTTCCTGCACGGATATGCCGTTGGGCTGTATCTGCCATCCATGGTATGAAGTGCCGTCGTAGGCAAATGTGATGAAATATCTCATATTATCCTTTTTTAGGGTGCAAAGTTACATATTTTTGAAGAGATAACAAAGAAAATGGCAATTTTTCTATGATTATTCGAATAAAATGCGTAACTTTGCCGACATTATGATATACTATTTTTCCGGTACGGGCAACACCCGATGGGCAGCAGGGCAGATGGCAGAGGCTCTCGGCTGCCAGGCTATTGACATCTGCCGCACGGCGGACAAAGAACTGTCGGCCAGCTATGAGAGAATCCGCAACGACGAACCTATTGGTCTCGCCTTTCCCATTCATGGATGGCAGCCTCCGCAAGTGATGAGACGATTTATTAGCCGACTGCCCCAGTCAATACTACGTGACAGGTATGTCTTCGCCATGGTGACCTGTGGCGACGACACTGGTCTGGCACTCGACATGCTTCGAAAACAAATAGCCAAGAAGGGCGCAGAACTGGCCATGGCCTTCTCGCTCATCATGCCGGAGACATACGTATGCCTGCCTTTCATGCATACCGACACGGCGGAGAACGAGAGAAGAAAGAAGGTGGATGCGGCAAGGCTGCTCCCAGAGTTTGCCGGGCGCATCATGAGACGCGAAAAGGGAGAATGGCTCACGCGCGGCACCATGCCATGGCTGCTGACGAATGTCATCGGCGCATACTTCAACCGCTTCATGATAACAGACCGGAAATTCCACGTCGATACCGACCTGTGCATACACTGCGGCAGATGTGCCAGGGAATGTCCCGTAGGCGACATCATTGAGTCGCAGACAACATCTGACTTTACACCACAATGGAAACACGACGGCAGTTGCACCAACTGCCTGTCATGCTTCCATCATTGCCCACGACATGCTATCAACTACGGCAATATCACTCGCAAGCGAGGGCAGTATTATTATAAAGATATTTCTTGAACGAGGCAAAGTCCTTGCTCATCTCCACACTCTGCTTCTCGCCCTTCATAAAGGCGGCAAGACGATCGGGGATGGCCACCTCGGCACCGATGACGGACTCCACCGTGTCCTTGAACTTGGCGGGATGGGCCGTCTCGCAGAATACTCCGGTCTCGCCTGGCTGCAACATCTCCTTCAGCGCGCGATAACCGCAGGCTCCGTGCGGGTCGAGGACATAGCCCGTGGAGGCATAACACTCGCGCATGGACTCACGTATCTCATCGTCGGTATAGGTGGCTCCGCCTATCAGGCGGCATATTGCAGCATGGTCGCCATTGTAGAGGTCGTAGATGCGGGCGAAATTGCTGGGGTCGCCCACGTCCATGGCATTGGCTATGGTCTGGAGGCTCGCCTTTGGCTCATACTTGCCGGTCATCAGATACTTGAAGAAGATGTCGTTGGCATTGTTGGCGGCTATGAACCGCTTGACGGGCAGTCCCATGCGATGGCCGAAGAGTGCGGCGCATATATTGCCGAAGTTGCCGCTCGGCACGCACACCACCATCTGGTCGGCCTTGCCCATACGCTTGAGCTGGGCGTAGGCATAGAAATAATAAAATGCCTGGGGCAGGAAGCGCGCCACGTTGATGGAGTTGGCTGAAGTGAGTTTCATGGCCTTGTTGAGTTCCTCATCCATAAAGGCATTCTTGACAAGAGCCTGACAATCGTCAAACACGCCATCCACCTCCACTGCGGTGATATTTCGTCCAAGTGTAGTGAACTGGCTCTCCTGTATGCGGCTCACCTTGCCTTTAGGGTATAACACATAGACATGTATGCCATCAACGCCTAAGAATCCGTTTGCCACGGCACTGCCTGTGTCGCCACTGGTAGCAACGAGGACGTTGACCTCCTCATTGCCCTCCTGGCGGATGAAGTATTGGAGCAGTCGAGCCATAAACCTCGCACCCACATCCTTGAATGCCAGAGTGGGACCGTGATACAGTTCGAGACTATATATGGACTCTGTCACCTCCGACAAAGGACAGTCGAAGGAGAGTGTGTCATAAACAATCTTCTTCAGGTCGTCGGCAGGCACGTCATCCCCGAAAAAGGCCTGTGCCACATGATATGCTATCTCCTGAAACGACATCTTGTCGATATTGTCGTAAAACGACTGAGGCAATGTGTCTATGCGCTCGGGCATATAAAGGCCACGGTCGCCCGCCAATCCCTTGACCACTGCCTCATGTAGTGTGGCCATGGGAGCCTTTCCGTTGGTACTGTAGTATTTCATCTTTTTGTCTATTATCTAAAAAACTATCAACTCGTCAACTAATCCCCATAAACACCTCCATAAACTGTTGGAGGCGGAGCAATCCGTAACTTCCCCCCACGCAGCTCACCTCGTCATATTCCTTCACCTCGTCGGGCTCTATGCCGGGATAATGGATGAGGAACGGCACCGGTTCCTGCACATGAGTGCGGATCTCCACTGGAGTGGGATGATCGGGCAATACGGCGATGCACACCGGTTCGTGCCATGTCTTCACCTCATTATATATGGGTTCGACGATACGCCGGTCGAGATCCTCGATGGTGCGCAGTTTGAGGTTGAGGTCGCCGTCGTGGCCTGCCTCGTCGCTTGCCTCCACATGAAGGAAGACAAAGTCGCGCGTACGCAAGGCATCTATGGCAGCCTGGGCCTTGCCCTCATAGTTGGTGTCGAAGAGACCTGTTGCCCCCTCCACCTTGATGATGTCAAGACCGGCATAATGTCCGATGCCGCGGATGAGATCGACGGCGGAGATGACCGCGCCGCTTCTCACCTCGGGATACATCTCCGGGATGGTCTGCATATCGGGTCGATAGCCGGGACTCCATGGCCATATACTGTTGGCCATCGGCTTGCCCTCCGACTTGCGCCGGCGGTTGAGGGGATGGTCCTCGAGGAGCACCTGAGAGCGGATTATCAGATCGTTGATAAGGTCGGCGGTGGGCTGTGCCTCCGCGATGTCGGCCTTGACAAGCAACGGTTGCCAGGGCTGGTCGGGATGGTCATGGGGCGGGGAGCATGTGATATGCTTGTTGCCGCCACGGATGACGAGCAAGTGGCGGTATTGGATGCCGGGTATGAACTGCACAGTGTCTGAGCCGAGACGCTCATTGAGATAATTGATGAGCTGTGTGCCGTCGGCAGTCGATAGATGACCGCCGTGGTGGTTCTTGATGAGTCCGTCGGCAAGGGTGATGATATTACACCTGATGGCCATGTCGCCGGGCTGCATCTCATATCCGATGCTGGCAGCCTCAAGGGGGCCGCGTCCTTCATACACACGGTCGAGGTCATATCCAAGAATGGCGGTGTTGGCCACCTCCGAACCCGGCTGATAACCGTCGGGCACGGTGAGAAGGCGCCCGCAACGCCCCTTGCGTGCGAGCATGTCCATATACGGCGTGTCGGCATACTGCAGGAGGGTCTTTCCTCCAAGCCTCTCCACTGCGTGGTCGGCCATACCGTCGCCCAAGATGATGATGTGCTTCATAATTATGTGTTGATGTGTTTAGATGTTGGCGATTGACATGATATTGGCGAACACTCCCGCTGCGGTCACCCCCGCACCGGCACCGTAGCCCTGAATGAGCATCGGATACTCCTTATAGCGTTCAGTGGTGAGAAGGACAATATTGTTGCTGCCCTCAAGACCATAGAAGGGATGATGCTGAGCCACGGCCTCAAGAGCCACACTGGTCTTTCCGTGGTCCATCTTGGCGACAAAGCGCCACCGCTTGCCCTCGCTCTCAAGCACCTGGCGCTTGGCTTCGAAGTCGGCGTCAAGGGAAGGAAGGTTGTGCCAGAAGTCATCGATGCTGCCGCGGAAAAACTCATCGGGCACGAAGAGATGCTTCTCCACATCGTCCTGCTCCACCCTGTAGCCGGCCTCACGCGCGAGGATGACTAACTTGCGCACCACGTCCTTGCCTGAGAGGTCGATGCGCGGATCTGGCTCGCTATAGCCCTCTTGTTTGGCGCGGCGCACCGTCTCGGAGAATGGTACGTCGGCTGATATGGCATTGAAGATAAAGTTGAGCGTGCCGCTCAATACCGCCTCTATCTTGAGTATCTTGTCGCCGGAAGAGCGAAGGTCGTTGATGGTACCGATGATAGGCAGTCCGGCTCCCACATTGGTCTCGAAAAGGAACTTCACGCCACGGCGCAGGGCTGTCTCCTTGAGCTTCACATAACTCTCATAGTCGCTTGATGCCGCCACCTTGTTGGCTGCCACCACGGAGATGTTATGTTCGAGGAATTCCTGGTATAGCGATGCCACCTCATTGCTTGCGGTGCAATCGACGAACACACTGTTGAAGATATTCATGCCGATAACCTCCTGCTTGAGATGCTCGAGGTTGCTGGGGGCAGACTTGGCCAGTTCGTCGCGATAGTTGACAAGGTCAAGACCCTCGCGAGAGAAAATGGCATTGTGACTGGAACTGATGCCGACAACATTGAGTTTGAGGCGGCGTGTCTTCTTCAGTTCCTCATATTGCGAACGTATCTGCGAGATGAGATTGCCGCCTACCGTGCCCACACCGCAAATAAAGAGGTTGAGCACCTTGTATTCGCTGAGGAAGAAGGAGTCGTGGAGCACATTGAGCGACTTGCGGAGAAGCCGGCTATCGACAACAAACGAAATATTGGTCTCGGAGGCTCCCTGGGCGCAGGCTATCACACTGATACCGCTGCGACCGAGTGTGCCAAAAAGCTTTCCGGCAATACCCGGGGTATGCTTCATGTTCTCGCCCACAATGGCGATGGTGGCAAGCCCGCTCTCGGCGTGCATGGGATACATGGCGCCAGTCTCTATCTCCTTGGAAAACTCGTCGTTGAGCACACGAACAGCCTCGTCGGCATCCTCGTCGCGCACACCGATTGACGTAGAGTTCTCGGATGATGCCTGAGAGACGAGAAAGACTGATATGCCATTGTCGGCAAGGGCGGTGAAGATACGGCGGTTCACACCGATGACACCCACCATGGACAGACCGGTGACGGTGATAAGCGTGGTGCCGTTGATGCTGGAGATACCCTTGATGGGCTTGCGGTCGTTGTCGATCTTGTCCTTGATGACCGTGCCGGGGTCGGTGGGGTTGAACGTGTTCTTGACCCATATCGGGATATTCTTGACACATACAGGATAGATGGTAGGGGGATAGATGACCTTCGCGCCGAAATTGCACAGCTCCATGGCCTCGACATAACTCAGTTCGTTGATGGTATATGCAGAGTGTATGACCCTCGGGTCGGCAGTCATGAAACCGTTAACGTCTGTCCAAATCTCCAAACTCTCGGCATCGAGGGCGGCGGCAATGATGGAAGCGGTGTAGTCGCTGCCACCGCGGCCAAGGTTGGTCACCTCGCCGGAATATTTGTCGCTGCTGATAAAGCCCGGCACCACAGTGATGGCAGGAAGGTCGCAGAAGGCCTCCTTGACCAGACGGGTGGTGAGGTCGCTGTCGAGCACATACTTGCCATGCTTCATCTCTGTCTTGATAAATTCGCGGGAGTCCTTCCACCGGGCACCATTGATGAGAGTGGCAACAATATTGCTGCTCATTCTCTCACCATAGCTGACAATTGCCGCCATGGTCTTTGGACTGAGGTCGCGGATGAGATATACACCATAATATATTGAGCGGAGTTCTTCCAAAAGGGAGTCAACCGTCGCAAGCAGGGTAGTTCGGGTGTCATAGTCGTTGATGATGGTATCTATCATCGTGTGATGACGCTGTACCATGGATTCAAACTCGCCACGATAGGCCTCGTCTCCCCTTACGGCAAGACGTGACGTAGCAATCAGTCGGTCGGTGATGCCGCCAAGGGCACTGACCACGACAATGACAGGCTGAGACTGGTGCTCAACGATGTTTTTTAAACTCAGAATACTTTCTACGGAACCTACGGATGTTCCGCCGAATTTCAATACCTTCATAATGTGTTAAAATGATTTTGTGGTTGCAAAGGTAAGAAGTTTTCTTGGTTTATCCAAAAATAAACGTCATTTTTTTCTGATAAATCCCAAAAAATGGGTATAGTTTTCTTAAATTATCTTTTATAAAGGGTAGAATTAATATTTTTTAGACAGAATATTGCCGATTTTTCGCAATTCCTAAGTAATTTTGCACCAAAATTGAAAACGTATTGAATATATAGATGAATTATGGCAGAAGCTATTGACATTCGCGAATTGAATATTCGCATTGAACAACAAAGTACATTTGTTACTAATCTTGTCAGCGGTATGGACCGCGTGATTGTAGGACAGAAGCATCTTGTGGATTCTCTTCTCATAGGATTGCTGAGCGACGGACACATCCTTCTTGAGGGTGTTCCCGGTCTTGCAAAAACTCTTGCAATCAAAACCCTTGCACAGTTGATTGACTCCGAATACAGTCGTATTCAGTTTACTCCCGACCTCTTGCCGGCCGATGTTGTCGGTACGCTGATATATTCTCAGAAGGAAGAGAAATTCAACGTGAAGAAAGGTCCGGTGTTCGCCAATTTCGTCCTCGCCGACGAGATCAACCGTGCCCCGGCTAAGGTGCAGAGCGCATTACTCGAGGCCATGCAGGAGAAGCAAGTGACTATCGGCAGCGAGACATTCACACTGCCCAATCCATTCCTCGTGATGGCTACACAGAACCCGATTGAGCAGGAAGGAACATATCAGTTGCCCGAGGCACAAGTGGATCGATTCATGCTCAAGGTTGTCATCGACTATCCCACTCTTGAAGAGGAGAAGCGCATTATCCGCGAAAACATCCAGGGACAATTGCCAACAGTTACTCCTGTGAGCACAGCCGAGGAAATCATCCGTGCCCGCAGTGTGGTGCGCGAGGTGTATATCGACGAGAAGATTGAGCAATATATTGCCGACATCGTCTTTGCCACACGTTATCCCGACCGCTACGGACTTAAGGACATGTCTTCGCTCATTTCCTTCGGAGGCAGTCCGCGTGCAAGTATATCGCTCGCCAAGGCAGCACGCGCCTATGCCTTCATCAAGCGCAGAGGATATGTTGTGCCTGAGGATGTGAGAGCCGTGGCACACGACGTGTTGCGCCATCGCGTGGGACTCACCTACGAGGCTGAGGCAAGCAATGTGTCGAGCGAGGAAATCATTAGCCGTATTATAAATAAGGTGGAAGTGCCTTGATTCGGATGGATACGCAAGAGTTATTAAAGAAAGTAAGGAAGATAGAGATCAAGACGCGCGGACTGAGCGCAAATATCTTCGCCGGACAATACCATTCGGCCTTCAAGGGAAGGGGAATGGCGTTCAGCGAGGTGCGCGAGTATCAGTTTGGCGACGACGTCAGGGACATCGACTGGAATGTCACGGCGCGCTTCAACCGACCATACGTCAAGGTGTTTGAGGAGGAGCGCGAACTCACCGTGATGTTGCTCATCGATGTGAGCGGTTCGCTCGACTTCGGAACGCAAGGGCAGACCAAGCGCGACATGGTGACCGAGATTGCCGCCACACTGGCGTTCAGTGCCATACAGAACAACGACAAGATTGGTGTCATCTTCTTCTCCGACAAGATTGAGAAGTATATTCCGCCAAAAAAGGGACGAAAGCATATTCTGCACATCATTCGCGAACTGATTGACTTTCATCCCGAGAGTATGCGCACCGATATTAGCGGAGCGCTCGAATTCCTCTCGGGTGTGGCCAAGCGAAGATGCACGGCTTTCATGCTCAGCGACTTCTACGTGCGCAATGACTTCAAGCAAACTCTCTCCATCTGCAATCGCAAGCACGACATTGTGGCAATCCAGGTGTATGACGTGCGCTCAAGGGAATTGCCCGACGTCGGTTTGATGAGAGTGATGGATGCCGAGACAGGATTTGAGCAATATGTGGATACGAGCAGCAAGCGCACTCGCAATGCATACGCGCAATATTGGAATAAACGACAGGCAGCACTCGCCGACACTTTCAACAAGTGTAATGTTGACAACATCTCGGTTGCCACAAGCGACGACTATGTCAAGGCGATGATGATGCTGTTTAAAATGAGGAATTAGTGATTTGGAATTGAAAAGGTATTTGACTATATTGATTTTGGCTTGCGCCACTCTGACAGCAGCGGCACAGGCTACGGTTGAGGCAACGATTGACTCAATCGAGATACTCATCGGCCAACAAGTGGAGGTGAGTGTGAGAACGACTGCCAAGGAAGGCTCAAAAGTGGAATATCCCGACTTCAAACCGCAGCAGATGATTACTCCGGGAGTGGAGGTGATAAGTCATGCCGACTCTGCCACTGTCAATATCGACAACGGCATGTCGGTGTTCACTCATAAGTATCGACTCACTTCCTTCGACGGCAAACTGTATTACTTGCCGCCGTTTTCCGTTAAAGTAAACGGTAAGACTTTCAAGAGTAAGAGCCTTGCACTCAAGGTGTTGGAAGTGCCTGTTGACACTACCAAGCTCGACCAGTTCTATGGACCGAAGGATGTGCAGGACAATCCATTCAGTTGGAGCGACTGGAGCGCTGCATTCTGGCTCAGCATACTCATGCTCGTGGTGATGGCAGTGGCTTATTGGTTATATCTGCGACTTAGGGACAACAAACCGATTGTGGCTTCAATCAAGATAGTGAAGAAACTGCTGCCACATCAGAAGGCTCTCAAGGAGATAGAGGTGATTAAGGCCGAGAAAATGGTTACGTCGGAAAATCAGAAGGAATACTACACCAAGCTCACCGACACTCTGCGAAAGTATATCGAAGAGCGTTACGGATTTATGGCAATGGAGATGACGTCATCCGAGATTATCGACCGACTCACAGAGACGCAAGACCAGCAAGCTCTTAGTGAATTGCGTATGCTCTTCGAGACCGCCGACCTTGTGAAGTTTGCAAAATACTCCACACTCATCAATGAGAATGACATGAATCTCGTCAACGCCATAGAGTTTATCAACAAAACCAAGGTGGAGGCACAGCCCGACCAAAAGCCCGCCAAACCGCAACTGAGCGAGGAAGAGGTGAGAAGCAAGAAGACGCGCCGCACGCTCAAGGGAGCAATCATCGCCCTTGTCACTGCTGCAGCTGCCATTCTCGTATATGTCATCTATGTCGTTTACACCTTATTAATATAATAAAAGGACAATGGAATTTGCCAATAAGGAATATCTGTTTCTGCTACTGCTCATCATACCCTATCTGATATGGTATGTGATGTTCAGGAAGAAGAGCGAACCCACACTGAGGATGAGCGACACGTTCGCCTTCAACTACGCACCGAAGAGTTGGCGAGTAAGGCTCATGCCGCTACAACTGCTTATGCGCATAGTGACATTCACGCTGATTGTCATCGTGATGGCGCGACCGCAGACAAGCAATTCGTGGAAAAACAAGACGGTTGAGGGAATAGACATCATGCTCGCCATTGACGTTTCAACCAGTATGCTGGCTGAAGACCTCAAACCCAACCGTATAGAGGCGGCAAAGGCTGTCGCTTCGGAATTTATCATCGGACGTCCTAACGACAACATCGGATTGTCGATATTCGCAGGAGAGGCATTCACACAATGCCCTATGACCACCGACCATGCATCATTGCTCAATCTGCTGCAGAACGTGCGCACCGATATCGCTGCTCGCGGACTTATCAGCGACGGAACGGCAATCGGAATGGGACTCACAAATGCAGTAACCCGACTCAAGGGATCGAAGGCCAAGAGCAAAGTGGTAATCCTGCTAACCGACGGTAGTAACAATATGGGCGACATCTCACCGATGACTGCTGCCGAGATTGCCCAAAGCCTTGGCATAAGGGTTTACACCATCGGCGTGGGAACAAACAAGGTTGCTCCCTACCCTATGCCTGTGGCTGGAGGAGTGCAGTATGTAAATATGCCTGTTGAGATCGACACTAAGATGCTGGCAGATATCGCTGCTGCAACCGAAGGTGATTTCTATCGTGCTACAAATACGGCAGAACTGAAAAATATATACAAGGAAATCGACCGACTGGAGAAGTCGAAACTCAATGTCAAGAAGTTCAGCAAGCGCTATGAGGCATATCAGCCTTTTGCACTTGCGGCAGCCATATCACTACTGATAGAGATATTGCTGAGAATAATCGTCTTTAGAAGAATACCATAATATCGACATGTTTAGATTTGAAGATTCAACATACCTTTACCTCCTTGCCGTGATTCCCATACTGGCATTGCTGAGGTTTGTGATGACAAGGGCGCAGAAAAAGCGACTCCGCAAGTTTGGCGACCCAAAGCTCGTAAGGCAACTCATGCCCGACGTGTCGCACTGGCGACCGCTGGTGAAATTCTGGTTGCTACAGGCTGCCCTTGCTCTTATCATCGTCATGCTCGCTCGTCCGCAGTTTGGCACCAAGATAAGTAATGAGAAGCGACAGGGCATCGAGACTATCATTGCCATGGACATCAGCAACTCTATGCTTGCGCAGGATGTTACACCGAGCCGTCTCGACCGCTGCAAGATGATGGTGGAGAATCTCGTGGATAACTTCACCGATGACAAGATAGGACTCTTGGTATTTGCCGGCGACGCCTTTATACAATTGCCTATCACGAGCGACTATGTGTCGGCGAAGATGTTTCTTGCTGACATCCAACCCTCGCTGATTGCTACTCAAGGCACCGACATCGCTCTTGCCATATCCAAGGCAATGAACAGTTTCACTCAGGAGGAAGGCATCGGCAAGGCTATCATTGTCATCACCGATGGTGAGGACCACGAGGGAGGAGCTATTGAGGCTGCCGAGGAAGCCCGAAAGAAGGGCATGAGAGTGTATGTGCTCGGTGTGGGTTCGGCCGGTGGCGCACCTATTCCCGACGGCAACGGCGGTTATATGAAGGACCGTGGCGGCAACACTGTCATGACGCGACTCAATCAGAGCATGTGCCGCGATATAGCAAAGGCAGGCGGTGGAGCATATATACATGTTGACAACAACAGCGACGCTCAGAGACAACTCGACAACGAACTCGCCAAACTATCGAAGAAGGAGACCGAGAGCACTGTGTATAGCGAATACGACGAACAGTTTCAGGCTGTCGGCATCTTGGTGCTCTTACTGCTCATAGCCGAACTCTGTCTGCTGGAGTGCAAGAATCCGCTGCTCAAGAATGTGCGCTTCTTCAAGGGCAAGCGCCGTTATGCCTCGGCCATTCTCCTGCTTCTGCTCATGAGCGCCATTCCGTCGAATGCACAGAATGACCGCAACAGCATTCGCCAGGGCAACCGACAATTCCGTGGCGGAAAGTATGCCGACTCCGAAGTGTCATATCGCAAGGCTATGGAGAAGAATCCGCGCAATCCGCAAGCTGCATACAATCTCGGAAATGCTCTCTTCGCCCAGAAGAAAGACTCAGCTGCCGTGGTGGCATACCAAAGCGGAGTGCAACTTGAGACAAGTGCCATACGCAAGGCAATGGGATATCACAACATGGGTGTGGTGTGCCAGTCGCACAAGATGTATTCCGAAGCTATCGAAGCCTACAAGAATGCATTGCGCCTGAATCCAAAGGACGACGAGGCCAGATATAATCTTGAACTCTGCAAGAAGCAACAGAAGAAGAAGCAGCAGGACAAGAAGAATCAGGACAAGCAAGACCAGAAGAAGGACCAGAACGGAAAGGACGAGAAGAAGGAAAAAGACAAGAAAGACCAGAAGCAAGACAAGCAGAAGGAGAAACAGGACAAGCAGAAAATGAGCAAGGACAATGCAGAGCAGTTGCTCAATGCCGCAATACAGCAGGAGAAGAACACTCAGAAGCGCATGAAGGACAAGATGCAGCAGCCTCGCTCGCGCAAACTTGACAAGAATTGGTAATTATGTGATATATTAAAAAAGGATTGATGAGAAGATTTTATTCGATATTATTGACGCTCTTTGCAGTCACTATCACTGCCACAGCACAGAAACTCGTGGCTGGCGCGCCGTCGCATGTGTCTGTAGGCGAGCAGTTTCGACTCACTTACACTATCAATACGCAGGATGTTGATAATTTCCGTGCAGGCAATTTCCCTGACGCATTCGAAGTGCTTATGGGACCGAGCACATCACGACAGTCGAGTTTTCAGATGGTTAACGGGCATACTACTTCGTCATCGTCAATCACCTTCACATATATCGTCTGTGCCAACAAGAACGGTACGTTCACCATTCCTCCTGCACAGATAAGATGCGACGGAAAGGTGGTGAAATCTAATAGCGTGAAAATCAATGTCAGCGGACGACAGCAGGCGCAGCGAGGCGGAGGCGGCGGAGGATATGACGGCGAACCGCAGATGCGACCATCTGGAAGCCATATCTCGGGCTCCGACCTTTTCATCAAGGTGAGCGCCAACAAGCAGCGTGTGCATGAGCAGGAACCGATTCTGCTGACATATAAGGTTTATACACTCGTTCAACTTACCCGACTCGACGGTAAGATGCCCGACCTTAAGGGATTCCATACACAGGAAGTGCAGTTGCCGCAGCAAAAGAGTTTCAAAGTCGAGACATACAACGGGCGTCCTTATCGCACTGTCACTTGGAGCCAATACGTAATGTTCCCGCAGATGACAGGAAAACTCGAGATTCCATCCATCACATTCGATGGAACTGTTGTCATGCAGAATAGGGATATCGATCCTTTCGAGGCATTCTTCAACGGCGGTTCGGGATATGTGGAGATGAAGAAGAAGATAAAGGCTCCGGGAATAACGATACAGGTGGATCCGCTGCCTAATCGTCCCGCTGACTTCTCGGGTGGAGTGGGAAAATTCAATATTTCCGCCCAACTCACTCCGGCTTCCATCAAGACCAACGACGCGGTCACTCTCAGGGTGATTGTCAGCGGTGTAGGCAATCTCAAACTCATCAAGGAGCCTGTGGTTGTTTTCCCCAAGGATTTCGACCGATATGACGCAAAGGTGACCGACAAGACCAAACTCACAGCAAATGGTGTTGAGGGAAGTATGATATACGACTTCATCGCCGTACCGCGCAATGCCGGAAAATATGAGATTCCACCGGTGAAATTCGTGTATTACGACACTTCAACCAATAAATATGCCACAATCGAGAGCAAGGGCTTTTCATTGAATGTGGCACAAGGAGCCAAGGGCGGTGGAGTGAGTGATTTCACTGGTCAGGATGTTGACTTGCTCAACAAGGACATTCGCCATATCAAAACCACTCCCGAGGAGTTGCACGGTGTCAACGAGTTCTTCTTCGGCTCCACATCCTATTGGGTTACACTCGCATTGCTTGCCATTGCCTTTATCTCGCTCTTCGTGATATTCCGCCAGCGTGCCATCGACAACGCAAATATCGGTAAGATGCGCGGAAAGAAGGCCAACAAGGTGGCTACAAAACGACTGCGCGTTGCCAATAAACTGATGACTGCCGGACGCTCAAGCGAATTCTACGACGAAGTGTTGCGTGCTCTTTGGGGATATGTGGGCGACAAACTCAATATGCCCGTCGAGAGTCTGTCACGCGAAAACATCTCGCAGCGTCTTAGCGAGCGTGAGGTGAGCGAGGCTAATGTGAACCTCTTCATCAGCGCCCTCGACGAATGTGAGTTTGAACGTTATGCTCCAGGCGACGCCAAGGGTAATATGAACAAGACATTCAATGCGGCAATGACTGCCATCGAGAATATTGAAGATACAATGAAAAAGAGAAAGAAAGTGAAGACTGCAGGATTGGGAATGCTGCTTCTCGTTATCAGTATGGCCATTCCATTTGCTGCCCAAGCACAGAAATCGACCGCTCCCGTGCATGTCACTAAGGCTATGGGTGATTCTGCCTATGTGCGTCAGCAATATCAGCAAGCCATTGCCGACTATGAGGCTCTGCTCAAGAAAGGCGTGAGTGCAGATGTATATTATAATCTCGGAAATGCCTATTATCGCACCGACAACATCACGCGTGCAGTCATCAACTATGAGCGCGCACTATTGCTGTCGCCCGGCGATCCTGACATACGAGTCAATCTCCAACTGGCTCGTAGCAAGACCATCGACAAGATTATTCCCGAATCGGAGATGTTCTTCGTCACTTGGTATCGCTCGCTCGTCAATATCATGAGTGTTGATGGATGGGCTACGATGTCGCTCGTTTCTCTTGCCATTGCCATCATACTTGCCCTGTGTTATCTGTTCTCAGGTAGGGTTTGGATGCAGAAAACCGGATTCTTCGGCGCCTTGGCAATGATTGTCATCTTCGGATTGTCTAATCTCTTTGCATGGCAACAGAAGGACCAGCTTGTCAATCGTACCGGAGCCATTGTCATTTCTCCTGCCGCTGCCGTCAAAAGCACGCCCGCAAATGGCGGCACCGACCTGTTTATCATCCACGAGGGAACAAAGGTGGAAATCACCGACTCCTCTATGAAGGAATGGAAGGAAGTGCGCATCGCCGACGGTAAGGAGGGATGGATAAAGGCTTCGATGATTGAAATGATATAAATGATTGAACTAAAATTCATAATATAAATCCGCAAGACTATGGATATGGACACTATCATACAGATGGACAAGCAACTGCTTTTGGCAATCAATGGCAGCGACTCGCTCTTCGTCGATTATTTGGCGAAGACGCTCACCACTGCTGCCACATGGATTCCTCTGTATGTATCACTGTTCTATGTTGTGGTGAAGAACAACGACAACTTCCGACGCATCATCTGT
>JAXEKN010000013.1:0-3364 GCA_034101015.1 Prevotella sp. | reverse complement strand
CGATGCCGGCGAGAAGAAAAACCCACCAGCATCGTGTTCCGAAATAATATTCACCCTTGATGACTAACGGATGGAAAAGTCCGATGACAAGAAAGGTGATGACTGCTATTATTAATCCTGAGTAGTTCATGCGGAATGATTATTGCATATCATATACCACCTGCATAATCTGCTTGCCAAGAGCATCGGCAGCCTCCATCGTAGAGGCTTCGCTATAGACACGGATAATCGGTTCGGTGTTTGACTTGCGAAGATGAACCCACTTGTCGGGGAAGTCGATCTTCACTCCATCGATGTCGTTCACCTGCTCGTTGGCATATAGCTGCTTCACCTTCTCGAGTATAGCATCCACATCGGTGGAAGGAGTGAGGTCGATGCGGTTCTTTGCAATGAAATACTCGGGGAATGTGGCACGAAGTTCGCTTACCTTGCAACCTTTATGAGCCAATGACGAAAGGAAGAGCGCAATGCCCACAAGAGCGTCGCGACCATAGTGGCTCTCGGGATAGATTACTCCACCGTTGCCCTCACCGCCGATAACTGCTCCCACTTCCTTCATCTTGGTGGTGACATTCACCTCGCCCACTGCGGCTGCTGTATATGTGCCGCCATGCTGCTGAGTGACATCACGCAAGGCGCGAGTGGAACTGAGATTGCTGACAGTGTTGCCAGGAGTGTGACTCAGGACATAGTCGGCTACACTCACGAGAGTGTATTCCTCACCGAACATGCGGCCGTCCTCGCAGATAAAGGCAAGGCGATCGACATCCGGGTCAACAACAATTCCGAGATTATAAGCACCCGACTTCATCTCGTCCATGATGCCGGAGAGATTCTTTTCGAGCGGTTCGGGATTATGAGCAAAATCGCCTGTAGGGTCGGCATTAAGGAACTTATACTCCACTCCAAGACGGTCGAGGAGTTTGGGAAGAATCACTCCACCCACACTGTTAATACTGTCAACACACACCTTGAATCCAGCCTTGCGGATTGCCTCGGCATCAACAAGATTGAGATTAAGCACCGACTCGATATGACGGTCATCAAACGACGAATCGTTTATAATCTTTCCGAGATGGTCAACATCGGCATATTCAAAGTCCTCGCGCTCAGCGATGTCGAGCACCTCATTACCGTCGTCTTTGGTGAGAAATTCACCATGAGAGTTGAGCAACTTCAAGGCATTCCATTGACGAGGATTATGGCTTGCAGTTATGATGATTCCACCATCAGCTCCCGACATGGTGACAGCAAGTTCGGTGGTGGGAGTTGTGGCAAGACCGATGTTGAGCACATCGAATCCCATGCCCACGAGAGTTCCGCTGACTATGGAGTCAACCATCTGTCCCGACATACGGGCATCACGACCCACAACAATCTTTCCGCTTCCGTCGGTAGTGTGGCGACGTATGAATGTGGCATAAGCCGTTGTAAACTTAACGATGTCGAGCGGATTTAGGGTGTCGCCAGTGCGACCGCCGATGGTTCCGCGAATACCGGAAATAGACTTAATGAGTGTCATATCAATTAATTATTAATTTTAAACTCTTAATTCTTAATTAAAATAGTTATTTTTCTCTTTCGTATGTAATCTGATAAAAACAGGGATAAACGCTCGACTGAGCCGACGAAGTGCCCTGGGAATGAGGCACTATGAGTCGCACTTCGGCAAGAGCCTGATCGCTTGTGGGGCGAGCGAGAGTGATATAGTCTAATGGAACGAGCCATCCGGCGGGCACAGAAGCGCCATACTTGCTGTTCATAATGCCTTGTACGAAAGAAGCAGTATAGCTACTGCCCTCACGATATACAGTCATCTTGTCGTAGAGATTGCTATATGAGTAGTTGCTGGAGAGAATGACACCTTCGAGAATATTATATTCCACATATCTTAGGAGCACATTCACCTGCTTCTTGTTTTCGAGCATTGTGCCTTCACCCTTTCGGATAATCTGCATCCATATACCGCTCTTCGAGAGATAGACATACTCCTTTGCCAAGGTGTCGGTGGTGCAACCCTTGAGCACAAACTCGTCTTCGCTAATCTCCTTGATATTGCGCGACTTGATATACTCGGCGATGGCATCACGCTCCTTCTCCTTTCTCTCGCCGTATGTCTCATAGTCGTCACACGACCAAAGGGCGACGAGAACAAGTGCAAAAGCAATCAGCTTGCTCATTAATCTACTGTTTTTCATTTTAACTTATCTTCAAATGTTATAATTGCTTTACGTGTAATCTCGGCAGCCTCCTCGATAGAGCAGTTGAGTCGGCCTCCCGAAGCATTGAAATGACCTCCTCCATTGAAGAATGCGGCAGCCATCTCGGTGCAGTTGAAATCATCCACCGACCTGAGACTCACCCATACAGTGTTATCCTTGTCGGTATCCTCGCGCAATGATATAGAGAGTCGCGTGCCCTTTATCTGCAACGGCATATTCACAAGTCCCTCGGCATCGCCCTTGATATAATTGAATCGCTTGAGGTCGGCTCGTGTGAGTGTGAAGAATGCTGCATGACGTGTGGCATCATATTCCATCTTCTCATATAGCACATATCCCCACAGTCGGATTTTGCTTTCGCTCGCCACATTATATACATTGCGATAAATTTTGTCCTTGTCGATACCCTTTGTGAGCAGTTGGCTGATGATGAAGAATATCTCGGGACGTGTGGAGTTGAATGTGAATCCGCCAGTGTCGGTCATCATTCCGCAATAGCAAGGCACAGCAAAATGATGTCCGAGACGCTCGAATGCTCCAAGTTGCCATACGAGTCGGAATACGAGTTCGCTCGTTGAACTCATCTCGGGATGTGATATCGTGAGATTGAAGAGATCATCCGGATTGGGATGATGATCGATGAGCACCTTAGCGGCTTTTGCCGAGGCTATATGGTCGGCAAGTGCTTCCGTGCGCGATAGTGTGTTAAGGTCGAGACAGAAGATGAGGTCGGCCGTAGCCACCAGCAGTTCCGTCTTCTCGGGATGTTTGTCATGGCGCAAGATCTTATCGGTGTTGGGAAGCCAATTAAGAAAGTCGGGATATTTGTCGGGAACGATTAAACTGACCGACTTACCCTCGCTCTGCAGATAGTTAGTCCAAGCGAGAGTAGAACCAATGGCATCGCCGTCGGGGTTGACATGACCGATAACGACGATGTCAGCAGCGGCGGCGATAATAGAGCGGAGCTGCTTGAGCTCCGCCTCAGATAGGATGTTAATATTCACGTATTTCTCAAATTAAAAAAGTTTGTTGGGATATACTCCCTCGTCAATGAGACTCTGAATCTTGTCAACCACACTCTGGCGGTCGGCAGAATATGTTACACCAAACCACTTGCTGGTAGTGTCGAGCACCTTGAC
>JAXEKN010000004.1:0-10283 GCA_034101015.1 Prevotella sp. | reverse complement strand
GGAGCTAAAGCCCCATGGATATGACATGATATGCACTGACGGATTCATCGCCATGCTTTCCACCGACGCTTCGGGATATATGACCCAGTATGGCTCCATTTCGTTGAAAGACCTCATTGCCAAGTGCAAGGCAAAGGGACTAAAACTCGGAGTATATGACAATCCGCTGTGGATACACGGACCGAGAGAGACAAAAATCGAGGGTACAGACTATACTTTCGCTGACCTATATTATAATGGTAAGACTGCAGTGCAGAATCCCGGTTCGGAAGACAAGTGGTTTCATTGGGCAGTAGCTGAGAATCCCGGATGCAGGGAATATATCGACGGTTTCTTCAAGCATTATAAGAACCTCGGGGTGGATTTCATCCGTATGGACTTCCTCTCGTGGTATGAGGACGGCAAAGACCGCGGCATAGGTGTCGTAGGACGTGGATATGGTCGTGAGAGTTATGCTCGTGCCTTGGCTTATATCGCCGAGTCGGCCAAGAAATACGGTATATTCACCTCTCTTGTAATGCCACACATGTATAACGACGCCGAACTGGAGGCTCGTTATGGTAATATGGTGCGCATAGTATGTGACACTGGTGGCGGTGGCTGGTGGCACTGCTCTGCACAGGACAAAGGTAAGTCGTATGCCAACTGGCCCAACTGCAACAATCAGTTTGACGGCTTTACTTACTGGTCGCATATCGCTGGACGTAACAAGGTTATTCTCGATGGTGACTTCATACGTCTGAACAAGTTTGACACCGAGGCAGAAAAGCAGACAGAAATATCCCTTCAGCTCATTGCAGGTGGACCAGTTGCTGCTGCCGACCAGTATAGCACAATAGGCGATAATGCCAAGTATTACACCAACGACGAACTCCTTGCGCTGAATCGTGACGGCTTTGTAGGCAAACCGCTCAGCGACAAGCTTGGCGACAAGAAGAACGAGATTTGGTATGGCCAGATGTCAAATGGAGACTATGTCCTTGCTCTCTTTAACCGCAGCGACAATACTTCTACCGTTTCAGTCAACTTCTCTGAAATAGGCATAAGCGGTGAAATGAACGTACGCGACTTGTGGGAGCATGCCGACGAGGGAAAGGCTTCATCTATCACCGCCAACATACCTGCACATGGATGCAAGGTGGTGAAATTGACAAAATAATTAGATATTCAAAATTTTACTTAGTTATGATTCATACATTAAAAAAGTGCTTTGTTTCCGCGATCTGTGTAATGGTGGCTATCAGTGCCACCTCACAGGTTGCCAGTCATTCCGTGGCTTCGCCCGACGGAAATCTTAAACTGAGTTTCTCGCTGACTGATGAAGGCGTGCCAACATATAAGATTGACTACAAGGACATTCCTGTGGTGAAGACAAGTCGCCTTGGCATGGAACTTAATGAGGAAAACTCGTTGATGGACAAGTTTCGCATCAACAATGCCACTACGTCCACATTCGACGAGACATGGCAGCCGGTGTGGGGTGAGGAGAGTAATATCCGCAACCATTACAATGAGTTGTTCGTGGAAGTGGAGAAACCGTCTAACGGACGATTTATGAATTTCCGTTTCCGTGTTTATGACGATGGAGTAGGTTTCCGTTATGAGTTCCCACAGCAACAGTTCCTGCCTTACTTCACTGTAAAGGCTGAACATACAGAGTTTGCCATGGCTGGCGATCATACGGCGTGGTGGATTCCTGGAGACTATGACACGCAAGAGTACGACTATACCGAGTCGAAGCTCTCTGAGATACGCGGGTTGATGGAGGCTGCCAAGTGCGACAATGCCTCGCAGACATTCTTCTCTCCTACTGGTGTGCAGACATCATTGCAGATGAAGACTGCTGAAGGATTATATGTCAATATCCATGAGGCAGCACTTGTGGATTATTCATGTATGCACCTCGACCTCGAAGACAAAAATTTTGTGTTCCATTCGCAGCTCACCCCTGATGCACAAGGTAATATGGCACACTGTCAGACACCTTGCAGCACTCCATGGCGCACAGTTATGGTGGTGGACGATGCAAGGAAAGCTCTCGCTTCACGTCTCATTCTCAATCTCAATGAACCTTGCAAGTATGCCGACACCTCATGGATTAAGCCAGTGAAATATATTGGTGTATGGTGGGAAATGATAGGTGGAGGCAAGGCTTGGTCTTACACTAACGACCTGCCGTCTGTACATCTTGGCTCCACCGACTATTCAAAATGCAAGCCCCACGGCAATCATCCTGCCAACAATGCCAATGTGAGAAAATATATCGACTTTGCGGCAAAACACGGTTTCTCGCAGGTGCTTGTCGAGGGGTGGAACATAGGCTGGGAAGACTGGTTCGGTCATGAGAAAGACTATGTGTTTGATTTCCAGACTCCATATCCCGACTTCGACATCAAGGCTCTCAACGACTATGCTCACTCAAAAGGTGTGAGACTGATGATGCACCATGAGACATCTGGCTCGGTTCGCAACTACGAGCGTCATCTCGAAGCGGCATACAACCTTATGGACAAGTATGGCTACAACTCTGTCAAGAGCGGATATGTAGGCAATATACTGCCTCGTGGAGAGCATCATTACGGACAATGGATGAACAACCACTATCTGTATTGTGTCACAGAGGCAGCCAAGCATCATATTATGGTCAATGCCCACGAGGCAGTACGTCCTACCGGCTTGTGCCGCACCTATCCCAATCTTATTGGCAACGAGTCGGCACGTGGTACTGAGTATGAGTCGTTTGCAGGAAACAAGGCTTTCCATACCACTGTCCTTCCGTTCACCCGTCTGCAAGGAGGACCTATGGACTATACACCGGGCATCCTTGAAGGCGACATGAACAAGATTGACCCTGGCAAGCATCATCACATCAATTCCACCCTTGCACGCCAGCTTGCACTCTATGTCACCATGTACAGTCCGTTGCAGATGGCTGCCGACCTGCCCGAGAACTACGAGCGTTACAGCGACGCTTTCCAGTTCATCAAGGATGTCGCCATCGACTGGGACGAAAGTCGTTATCTCGAAGCCGAGCCGGGACAGTATATAACCATAGCCCGAAAGGAAAAGGGAACAAACAACTGGTTTATGGGCTGCACGGCAGGTGAGAATGGACATCAGTCCACTCTTAAGCTCGACTTCCTTGACAAGGGTCGCAAATATGAGGCTGTCATATATGCCGACGCTAAGGATGCCGACTATC
This sequence comes from Prevotella sp., assembly GCA_034101015.1. Taxonomy (GTDB): domain Bacteria; phylum Bacteroidota; class Bacteroidia; order Bacteroidales; family Bacteroidaceae; genus Prevotella. The sequence continues at coordinate 7,081 of JAXEKN010000004.1, read as the reverse complement.
AAAAGAATCCACAGGCATACACCATCTCCAAGTGTAAGGTGACAAACAAGAGCATTCTCAAGCTCAAAGCCGCTCGTGGTGGTGGATATGCCATTAGTATCAAACCAATAAATTAAAAGCTTATGAAAACAAATTTTCTTAGAAAAATGTTTTGCAGTTTGGCTCTTGCAGCCACAGTATTAACCGCAAATGCCGCCGACCGATTGCTTATCGTCGGTGAGGCTGTATGGGGAGGTTGGTCTATCGACAACAGTATCGTGATGCTTAACAGCACCGAGAATCCTGATGTGTTTAAGGCCACAGTAAATCTAAATGCGAATGGAACTTTTAAGTTTCTTACTACCACTGATTGGGGCAACCTCGAGTATCGCGCCGGTGACAATGATGTTACTCTCGCCGAAGGTGTTGCTTCTGACCTTGTTTCAACTGAAGAGAACTCCAACGACAAACAGTTCAAGGTGAGCGAAACAGCCAACTATGACATCGTTTGCGACCTCACAGCAAAGACTATTGTCGTCAAGAAGGCTGGTTATCAGACAAGTCCACTGAAGCATACTGCCCTGTGGATGGTAGGTTCGGCCACACCTGGAGGATGGAGTATCGGTGAGGGCACAATGCTTGTTCCCACGGTTGACAATCCAACAGTGTTCAAGGCTATTGTTAACCTTGTGGAGGGAGAGATGAAGATTGCGGTGAACAATCAAACAGGTTTCGGACAGACATTTTATCTTCGTGACACTACCGATGAAACTAAGATGGTGTTTGGCGGTGATGACAATAAGTGGAATATTACCAAGGCCGGTACATACGAGGTGACGGTGGATGTAGTCAATATGACGATATCAATCACTGATGTCAGCTCTACAGGCATTTCGTCTGCTGAGGCTGATTCTAATGTTACCACTGCTTTGTATGACCTCGGCGGCAATCGTGTTTCTTCAGGCATTCTTCGCCCTGGTTGTTATATACAGAAGTACGGTTCGAAGACTAAGAAAATCATTGTAAAGTAAGATCTCGTTTATTTAGTAATCAAATGAGGGCACTACGATTTCGTAGTGCCCTCGATTGTATCGAGGTCAGCAGAAATATGTGGTAGCCTAAGTTCAACTTAGGGTACCAAAAATGAGGTAACCTCCATTGTATGTAGGTCGTTACAATGCCCAATCCCGCCAAATTAGCTAAATATTGTTATAATTTGGAGGAATAAGCCCCCCTTATTCCGACAAATCAAATCTTTTTCGTATTTTTGTGGCGGCTTTAAACATCTATTATATATTGATAGCAAAAAATATGAAGAAGGTAGTGTTATTATTCATCGCCGCCATTCTGTTCGTAGGATGTGCCGATGAACAGAAGAAATGGAGGATTGGCGTGTCGCAATGCTCCGAGGATATATGGCGCGACAAACTCAACCGCGAACTGGTCATCGGGGGATATGTGAGCGACAATGTGACGTTGGAGTTCCTCTCCGCCGAGGACAACGACCAAAGGCAGATTGAGCAGATACGCCATTTCATCAACGAGAGGGTGGACCTGCTAATCGTTGCGCCCAACTCAGCCGAGAAACTCACCTCGGTCATCGACAGTGCATACGACTGCGGCATACCCGTCATACTCTTCGACCGCACTACCAACAGCAATAAATACACCGCCTTCATGGGTGCCGACAACTATCTTGTGGGCAAGACCATGGGACAACTCATTGCCACGCAGATGGGAGGCAAGGGCACGCTGGTGGAGATTACGGGTCTGAAAGGTTCTTCGGCAGCCATCGACCGCCATCGCGGTTTTACGGAATCCATCGCCGCCTATCCCGATATTCGTCTGATTTCATCGGAGCTTGGCGACTGGACTCAGGAGAGCGGAGAGAAAGCCATGAAAGATGTATTGAGCCGGGAAACCGCCATCGACTGCGTCTTCGGACATAACGACCGCCTTGCCCTTGGAGCGCGCAAGGTGGCGATGGCTCGCGGTATTAATAATATAAGGTATTACGGAGTGGATGCCCTGCCTTCGCCCGGAGGCGGTGTTGAGGCCGTGAAGAACGGCAATCTCGTTGCCACATATATCTATCCCACGCAAGGCGTGGAACTCATGCGCTTGGCTCTTAAAATACTCCAAGGCGAGAAATACGAGCGCACCAACCTGCTGCAGTCGGCTGTAGTGGATAAGACCAATGCCGACCTCCTGCTCCTGCAGGACAAGGAGTTGCAGCGCTCCAGCGCCGACCTCGAAACCGTCTATGCCAAGCTCGACGTATATTTCTCGCAGGTCAACCTGCAGCAGAAGATTATCATAGGCTGCATCATTGTCATCATTATCATCATTATCCTTGCGGTATTGGCTTACAGGTTCTATCTCGCCAAGGTGATTGTCAACGAGGAGGTGGCCAAGGATGTAGTCGTGCCCACGGGTGCTCCAGCTCACGAGAGTCCATTCCTCGAACGCTTCCGCAACATCCTCCAGCTACATCTCGGCGATGCCGACTTCAACGTTGAGCGCATAGGTGAGGAGATGGGCATGAGTCGTGTGCAGCTCTATCGCAAGATAAAGTCTCTCACGGGCACAACTCCCGTAGAGCTTCTCCGCAAGGCCCGCCTTGCCCGCGGAAAGCAGATGCTCGAAACCACCGACAAATCAGTCTCCGAAATAGCCTACGACACCGGTTTCAGTGCCCCTTCCTATTTTGCCAAGTGCTTCAAGGACGAATATGGCGTTAGTCCGGGGGAGATAAGGAATAACTAAAAATATCAAATATCGTGCATTCTCTTGCAAATATGTTACATTGTATCAATTTTGCGATGAAATGCACGATTTTTTAATGTCTCGGTTGTTTTTTCGCCTTACTTTTGCAGCGAAAACAATTCGAAACATCTAAATAACAAAAAAATGAGAAACGTAAAAAGATTAGCAATCGTGGCGCTAATGTGTATGGTCAGTACCATATTATATGCGCAAAAGATTGAAGCTTCGGGAACGGTGGTCGATCAGACCGGCGAGACCATCATCGGAGCGACAATCATGGAGAAAGGTACCAATAACGGTACGATTACCGACATTGACGGAAATTTCAAATTGTCGTGTAATGGTGATGCCAATCTTGTAGTTTCATATATTGGATATGAGACTCAGGAACTAAAGGCAGGAAAAGGTTTAAAGGTTGTGCTCGTTGAAACATCAAGCATGCTGAACGAGCTTGTTGTGACTGGTTATACCACACAGCGCAAGGCTGACCTGACAGGTGCTGTCTCTGTGGTGAGCGTTGATGAGCTTCAGAAGCAAAACGAGAACAACCCAATCAAGGCTCTTCAAGGCCGTGTGCCAGGCATGAACATCTCTGCCGACGGTACACCCTCAGGTGCTGCCACTGTACGTATTCGTGGCATTGGAACTCTCAACGACAATGATCCTCTTTATATCATTGACGGAGTACCGACAAAGTCGGGTATGCATGAACTTAATGGCAATGACATAGAGTCGATACAAGTGTTGAAGGATGCCGCATCAGCTTCAATCTACGGTTCACGTGCTGCCAATGGTGTAATAATCATCACCACCAAGAAAGGCAAGGACGGCAAGGTGAAGGTTGATTTCGACGCCAGTATAGCCGCCTCTTTTTATGCCAACAAGCTGGAAGTGCTTAATGCAGAGCAGTGGGGACAGGCTTATTGGCAAGCAAACGTAAACGACGGACTTAATCCCAACAATAACAATCTTGGCTATCACTTCGACTGGGGATATGACGCACAGGGCAATCCTCAATTATATAAGGTGACTATGCAAAAATATCTTGATGATGCCAACACTGTTCCTGCCGCCGACACCGACTGGGTTAAGGAAACGACACGTACGGGTATAATCCAAAACTATAATGTAAGCGTGAGTAATGGCAATGATAAGGGTTCGAGCTATCTCTCGCTTGGCTACTATAAGAATCTTGGTATAATCAAGCATTCGGATTTCGAGCGTCTTTCAGCACGTATCAATAGCGACTACAAACTGATAGGCAATGCCTTGACCATCGGTGAGCACTTTACGTTGAACCGTACTTCGGAAGTGAGCGCGCCTGGCGGTTTCCTTGAAAATGTATTGCAGTTCAACCCTTCGTTCCCAGTGTATAACACAAAGGGTGAATACGCCAACCTCACCGGCGGATATGCTGATCGCGAGAATCCTTTGGGCCGTTTGGAGCGCAACAAGGACAACCGCTACACCTACTGGCGTGCCTTCGGCGATGTATATCTGAATCTTGCTCTCTTCAAGGGTTTCAACCTCCGCACCACTGCCGGTATTGACTATGCGCAGAAGCAGCAGCGTATCTTCACTATGCCAATATCAAACGGCAACGTGGCAAACCCAGAGAATGCCGTGGAGGCAAAGCAGGAACACTGGATGAAATGGATGTGGAACGCAGTGGCAACCTACAACATGGAAATAGGCAAGCACCGTGCTGACTATATGCTTGGCGTGGAGGTCAATCGTCAGGATGACGTATGGTTCTCGGGAAAGCGTTATGACTATGAAACGCTCAACACCGACTATATGTGGCCAGATGCCGGTACGGGAGTGGAGAAAGCCTACGGTTCGGGTAGCGGTTATTCGCTCCTCTCTTTCTTCGGCAAGGCCAACTATACTTATGCCGACAAATATCTGGCTTCGGTGACAATACGCCGTGACGGTTCAAGCCGATTTGGTAAAAACAACAAATACGGTACGTTTCCCTCAGTAAGTTTGGGATGGCGTGTGACACAAGAGGATTTCATGAAGAATACAAGCTCATGGCTCTACGACCTGAAACTCCGTGCGTCATGGGGTCAGACTGGTAATCAGGAAATATCTAATACGGCCCGTTATACACTCTATCAGGCTGTATATGGCGACTCAAACTTCGGTGGCAACAGCTTTGGTACATCTTACGATATAGCAGGCACCAATGGCGGACAGATTCTGCAGTCAGGCTTCAAGCGAGTACAGATTGGCAACGACGATATCAAGTGGGAGACTACCACACAGACAAACATTGGCGTTGACTTCTCATTCTTCAACAACACTCTATACGGTAGTTTCGACTACTATCACAAGCAGACGAAGGATATTCTGCTCTACATGGCTGGAATAGCCGCTATGGGCGAGGGCAGTTCCATGTGGATTAATGCCGGTGAGATGAAGAACAACGGTGTTGAGCTGAACCTCGGTTACCGCAACAGTATAGGCGATTTCAGTTATGACATCACAGCCAACCTTGGTACATACCGCAATGAGATAACCAAACTGCCAGAGACTGTGGCTGCCAACGGCGACTTCGGCGGCAACGGCGTGAAGAGTGTAATAGGCCATCCTATGGGTGCACAGGTGGGATATGTCTTCGACGGCATATTCAAGAGTCAGGAAGAGGTGGACAACCATGCTACGCAAACAGGTGCTGGAGTTGGTAGAATGAGATTCAAAGACCTTAATGGTGACGGAATGATAACAGAGGCAGACCAGGATTGGATTTATTCTCCCGTGCCCGATTTCAGCTATGGATTCAACATCTATCTGCAATATAAGAATTGGGACTTAACGATGTTCTGGCAGGGCGTGCAGGGCGTTGACGTCATCTCCGACCTGAAAAAGGAAACCGACCTCTGGGCAGGTGTAAATGTGGCAAACCTCAACAAGGGAAAGCGTTTGCTCGACGCATGGTCGCCGACAAATCCCAACTCAACTATCCCGGCATTGTCAACATATAACAATAATAACGAGACACGTGTGTCAAGCTATTATGTTGAGAATGGCTCGTTCCTAAAACTACGCAACATACAGATTGGCTACAACGTACCCAAGGCGATTGCCAACAAACTCTATATGGAACGCCTGCGTTTTTATCTATCTGCACAAAATCTGCTGACCATCAAGAGCAGCAACTTCACAGGTGTAGATCCAGAGAATGCAAACTTTGGCTATCCAATTCCAGTGAACATGACATTCGGTCTTAACGTAACATTCTAAAAACATATATATGAAAAAGATTTTCAACTACATATTGGCTGCCTCTTTTGGCTTGATGGCAACCAGCTGCTCTGACTTCCTTGACGAGCAGGTGCCACAGGGAACACTTGACGAGAACCAGGTGAAGGATCCTTCAATGGTGGAGAGTACAATAATATCGGCATACGCAGGATTAACGCAGGCCGAGGACATCAACGGTTCGTTCTCAATGTGGAACTACGACGTGCGTTCTGACGATGCCTATAAGGGAGGCAGTTCGGTGAACGACGGCGACGTGTTCCATCAGCTTGAGGTGCAGAAGGGTGTACTGACCACCAACTGGAACATCAGCGACATGTGGAACCGTCTGTACATTACCATCTCGCGTGTCAATTCTGCCATCAGCGTATTGGAGAAGTGCGACGACAGCTATGCCCTCAAGGAGCAGCGCATGGCTGAGATGAAGTTCTTGCGTGCATATAGCCATTTCCTGCTGAAGCGTCTCTATAAGAACATACCATTCATTATGAATGCAAACCTCCAGTATGAAGAATACAATACACTCTCAAATACTGAATACACCAATGACGAGGCGTGGGGAGTGATAGCCAAGGAACTGGAGGAGGCTTATGAGGTATTACCAGTGAAACAGACGGAGAAAGGTCGTCCTACAAAAGCTGCCTGTGCAGCATTCCTCGCAAAGGTTTATCTCTACAAAGCTTATCGTCAGGACGATGCAAAGAGCCATAAGGTGACAAGCATCAACACCGACGACCTTGACAAAGTAATCAAATATACCGACCCCGCAATATATGCTGCCGGAGGATATGCCCTTGAGGCAGACATACACAATAACTTCCGTCCTGAAGAGCAGTATGAGAACGGATGCGAGTCGATATGGGCAATACAATACTCGCGCAACGACGGCTCGACATACGGCAACCTCAATTGGTCGAACGGCCTGATTTGCCCAAATATAGCAGACGTGACCGACGGAGGATGCGACTTCTATAAGCCTTCGCAGAACCTTGTCAATGCCTTCCGTACCGATAACAGCGGTCTGCCTCTTATTGACAACTTCAACCAGAAGGACTACGACATGACTACCGAC
>JAXEKN010000100.1:0-20057 GCA_034101015.1 Prevotella sp. | reverse complement strand
AGTCAATGAAACGTTAATGGTTGGCAGCAATCTTTTGACACATTCCACCAGTCCCTCGCCCCCGTCACTTAGCGGAATTTGGATGACGTTGGTGTTGGGAAGTACAGAGCGTATTCCCTCCGCTGCAGCCTCGCAAGCCTCCCTTGCAGAGATGCACCCCTTGAACGAGTCAAATGTAACAATAATTTTCTTAAACAATTGTCTTAGAAGTTTATCTATTGTTATTATCTTACGTTAATCACAACCCTCCGATATGCAAAGAGGGGAGTTGTATGATTGTCAGCGACTTTTAATATGACATGGATGGTTTTGCCCTTGGCATCGTCGGGGACGAACAATCGCAAGGATGGAGTGTTTCGGCCTTTAAACTGCAGATTTCCTTTGTAGGAAGAAGGCTCCTTGTAGAACTGCCAGTTATAAACTATAGAGTCGCCATCCGGGTCATAACTTTTTCCTGCATCCAATAGAATCTCTTTACCCGACCTTGCAGTCATCGTGATTATCCGTCGTGACTTGTCATTATCGATGACAGCAACAGGATGGTGATTGGCTCGTGAATAATCGTTGGTCACTGTCCATAACATTCTTGCCTTGAAATCGTTGTGAATGTCTTCCGCCCATCTGGTTATCGCTCCGTTGCCCTCTTCGGATGCTCCATGCATGAGATAAGGAGCATACTGCATCTCATCCAAATGGCTTTTCTTTACCCAGTCCATACTTTCTATGTTCTCTTTCTTGAAAGTGGAAAATCTTCCGCCCCAACCACCAAAATCAATATGCTCAGGGGAGTTTAGTCCGTTCTCGATACAATATAGGAATGAAGGGGTGTCACCCTCTGTCGCCCATATCCTTGAGGCATATACTTTGCCAAGCGGACCTTTCTCCTGCACATTCTTCCTGTACCAATCGTCATCCTTTGGCCATCCGTAAACCTCCTTGTTGCGTATGTATGTTAGTTGGGGATAGTTCTTTGCTATCCATGCCCCGGCATCATCTTGTCCGAGAATATCATATACTCTTAATTTGCTCACAAACTTCTCCACGTCCTTGGGAGAACGGGTATGACTTACTTTCCAAAGAGCCTGAGCCAGGGTATTCATTCCCGACCATGCAGCAATCCATATAGGGCGCTTGTCCTTTTTGTCCACCATCTTTATAATCCACTCCGAGCCTTCTGAGTCTTTCCCCTCTCCCACACAAGCTATGGCAGCATTTGGTTGTCCTTTTTTCACCATACTGCGAATAGTATTTGCATCGGGATAGTCGGTGTCGTGTATCAGCAAATTGGGAAGAGCCTTTTCGTATGCCCCTATGACATTCTCGATAACGTCAACGGCACCAGTTCCATAAGGAACCCATGCGTGTTGGGAAATAATGCCTACCAGGTCAACATCATTAAGCATTACCATAAGGTGTACGAGCGACTGTATGTCATCGGGGTCAGAACCTCCTATGTCTGTTGTGACAATCATCCTTGTATGATTATTTCGAGAATATACAGGATATATTGCCAATGACAGCATAATAATTGAAAGAACCTTCTTCATTATTACCAAGGCTTTTTCTTTTGAGTCCATAATGATTTGATTTTTTTTGTTGTTAATAATATTATTGTTGTTGTCTGTTCGACACTATGTCAAGCAACTGTCGATAGTTCGACTTGTTATTGGCGGCAATCACGCCCGTCGGTTCCGTAGGGTGCAGCCTGTTTCTTATTACACAATCGCCTCTATCAACGTGCGTCCCTTGAGCACCACTGGCGGCAGCAGACCTGACTTCTTTGTCTTGTTGAAGCAGAAGCTGAGGAGATAGCCTTCTTGCAGGCCGAAGTATTCAAGATAACGGCACAGTTGTTCCTCTCCACGCTCATTGTAAGCGTTGCCACGCCAAATCTTCAGTTCTACAACGTACTGTTTGCCGAGGTAATCAACCACTACGTCCATGCGGTCGTTGTCGCGTGTCTGCTCTTCGATATGGTAGCTGCCTATTCCATTGATTACAGGACGCAGATAAGTAAGGAATACTTTGCGTGCATCGTTCTCTATGAATTCAGTGTCGTGATCCATCTTGTAGGTTTGGTTCATGTGAACGACAAAACGCTCCAAGAGGTGAGCCATGTCTATGATGCCGTCCTTGATGAATTGGTTCTTGTCAATTTGTCCTTGCTTATAGATGACGGAGTTCTCTTCTTCTTTGAGAAACAGGTTATAAAGACGAGTCTCCATGATTCTGCATGCCACGGCAATTTTACCATTCTTATTTACAATGTAGTTAAACATGGCTGCTATTTGGATGTACTTCTCGTCAGGATTATAAGAACTGTCTTTGCCTGAGAGAAGGATATCCTTTAATATTTGCTTGAGTTCAGGATAGTCGTCCAACTTCTTCATCATATTGTCAAAGAGAGTGTTGCGTTCCATCAATATTGCATTTACGGCTTTGAGGACACCTTCCTTATTCCACGAATACTGTTCTGCATCGATAATCTGACAGATGCGGCTAACGAGGAACGGATATCCGGAGGTGTAGTCGCGAATCATCTTGGCCACGGCCTTTTCGTCAAAGTCCAATCCATGGTCGGCCTTGTATTCTGCGAGCATTCCCGCTATGCCGTCAGCCGAAAGACTCATATCGACATCGAAAGGAACGGCAATATTCCATGGGCTATTGTACTGGTGCAGATCCTCTGGACGCATCTTCAGTTTTAGGTTCTTGATGTCATAAACGCCAGCAAGTATAACGGACTGGAATGTAGGAACGACATCACGATTTAGGTATATTCCACGAAGAAGACCTAAGAATTTTATGAAAGACACATGATTGCCAGCTTGGTCCACCTCGTCGATAAGAAGCACTAATGGTTTCTTGTTGCGTTGACAGATTGTACTGATGAACTTGGTCAGTTCTTTTTCCGAACATCTTTCTTTATGTGACTCCAAGAAATTTTGAATCAATTCTTTAACCTCATCATCTAACCCCGCAAGAGGAACCCATTCAAACTGTTGTGCCAAAAGCCACACAAACATAGAATAGAGTTTCTCCTCATCAGCAAAGGTGGAATCGGAAATAATTTCAAAACTTATATTGAATACACAGTATTCGTCTGAAAAAGTATTACTTATAGCTTTCAGAGTGGTAGTCTTGCCATACTGCCTACCACGGTTGATACAGAAATACTCACCATTGGCAACCATCTTGCGGATGATTTCCAGACGCTCGGTGATATCGACCATATAATGCTCATTCGGGCGACAAGTGCCCGCAGTATTGAATCTTCTCATATTCTTATGTATGATTTTGATTGGCAAAGATAATAAAAATACTCAATATACGGATAATTTCTGCGTGATATTTACGGGAATTTAACAATGCTTGTTATATACCGGTATGTACTTTAGTATTTATATTATTTAATATACCCAGGACCCGGCACGTGCATGCCATACATCGTGAGATTGTTCTCGCGGGCATATTTCAATATGCGGAGTCGTGATTCGCGGGCAGCTTCCTTGTCCATGTCGTATGTGGGGTAATATTCGGGATACTCCAACTGGAGAGCAACACCATGGATGAGGTCGGCAATAATGAGAATACTGTCCTTTTGGAATACAGTGTGTCCAGGGGTGTGGCCGTATGCAGCGATGCTCTTCACGCCACCTTCAAGCGTGTCGCCTGCCTCGAACAGGTGAAGATGTGTCTTATAGGCATCAAGAACGCTCTTTGCCAACTTGCTTCTCTCGCCCTCCATAGCGAGCCATGCCTCCGCTTCCACACGGTTGACATACACCTCGGCATTAGGGAACACTACTTTCCCTTCCTTCAGCAGACCGCCTATGTGGTCGGGATGAAGATGTGTGATGTATATCAGTTGCAATTCTTCTGGAGCTGCTCCCTTCTCCTTCAATTTAGGAAGAAGCTGACTGAATGGTGCACCAAGTCCTGCGTCGAGCAGTATTGTTTTTCCTTCCGTCTGTAGTAGCAGGCAACTCATGCTCGAAGGCACTCCCTTTTCAAGTCCAAGTGCAGCCCATAGTGAATCGGGTACTTCGGGATACAGCTTTTGTGGCTGTAGGGTAGGCCCGGGCTTGTCCTCAATCCACGTGATAGTGGTTGGTTCACTCTGCGAGATAGCCTTTTGGCTTTTCTGTGCGCAAGCTGTCATAATGAACAGTCCTACGGCGAATGTTAGTATCTTCCTCATGTTATATATACTTTTTGGGTACTTGTATTAAGTGAATAAATCGTCCATTGTTATGACATTCTGGACACTGAACTGATACATATTGTCATTCAGACCAAAGGGGGTTATCAAAGTAAGATGTATTGCCATACGTGCCTTGTTGGATTCCGCCAGGCGAGCTGACTTGTTACGGAGGTTCTCGTCCATGTCCTTGTCGATAGTGTATTCATGTGTGGAAAATTTCATCTCGAACAAGTTGACGACCTTATCTGCACGTTCAATGACCATATCTATTTGCGCCCCATCTACGTTGCCCCCAGGTTTCCTGATTTGCAGTGAATATACCTGTGACGAAACTCCTGCTATGCCCAATGCCTGCTTAATCTGGTTGACATGTGCAAAGCACACACGCTCGAAGGCAAGCCCTTCCTATGTGTTGCGTATGGGCGTATTATTGTGAAGTGACCAATAATGCGCCTCGTTTTCATTGAGATTGTGTAGGAACTTTTAATAGAATAAGGTGTAATTGTCAACAAGCTGGAAGAGAGCATCCCTGCGGGTGGCGACACCACCTCGGTTGTATTTTCGGATAAATCCACAGGCTTCCAAGTCTTCCAACACCCTTGTAAGAAGTCCGTTGTTTGTGATGTTGCCTTCGCTTATCAGCTCTTCGCGCGTCATGCCCACACGCTTTGTACCAAGTGTTGCAACTACATTGACGTAGGGCTGCGGATTCTTGAAGAGCGAGTCGTAAAGCTCGTTGTATTCGTAGTGCAACTTGCCCTCCCATGACCATATAGCACTCCAGTATTCCGTATCGGTTAATGCCTAAACAACGGCTTTTGGCGTACTGCTCACATTCAAGCAGGGTGAATGGGGCAAGGTTGATGCGATATGTGACACGGTTGTGGAGACCGCCGTGGTTCTTGAACACGTTGTTTATTATCCACGATGTGGCGGAACCGCAAATAATCAGAAGGATGTCCTTGCGTGCCGAGGCATATCCATTCCAGAAATGCTCAATGGCTGAAACGAAGTTGGAACGTGGGGCATCCATCCACGGAAGTTCGTCGATGAACACCACTTTTTTGCCAGACTCTTGCTGGTCGAGCAGTTGTGACAACAGGAAAAAGGCATCTGACCAATCTACGGGAACGCGGCATTTCTTCATTCCGCTTCTCAACAGCGACTGGCGGAACTCCTTAAGTTGGGCACGAGTGTTCTGGTTTGCCAATCCCGAATGTTGGAATGCAAACTTATATCCAAACGTCTCTCTTATGAGAAACGTCTTGCCGATACGTCTTCTGCCTGTAACCGCCACAAATTCCGAGTATTCCGAATTGCATGCCCTCAGCAGCTCCTGTTGTTCTTCTTTTCTTCCTATGATCATGTCGCCTTTATTATATAATGAAATATGCCGCAAAGGTAATGTTTTTTTTCATAATACAAAAGAAAACAAGCGTTTTCTGTTTATAGTCCTTTTAATCTTCAGTTTACTTTATTTCTCGTAGCGACACAATATAGCAGAGATAATTGGCAAAGATAGAATGTCTGCTCATCTGTACGTGCCAAGGACAACGGGACTGAATAAGGCATTCCGTTGCCATCAGTCATACTGACTGTAATATACGGTGCCTTGTCCATTACTTCAAGATCCCATGTGGCATCCATCTCCCTGCTTTTCTTTCTCATAATATCATGGTTCTATTCATTGTTGTTGTCTGTTCGACACTATGTCAAGCAACTGACGGTAGTTCTCAATACTATTAGCGGCAATCACGCCCGTCGGTTCCGTAAGGCGCAGCCTGCTTCCGTCGGCAGAAGTGATTACGCCTCCCGCTTCAGTTACTATTAATGAGGCGGCGGCATAGTCCCATGGACTGAGCAGATATTCGAAATACAATTCACATCTGCCCATTGCCAAATAGCAAAGTTCGGGAGCGCAAGCACCGAAGCGGCGGATGTCGTTGCATTTGCCAAAGGCATCAACGATAATCCTCGAGCACACCTCGGCATACTCCTTGTGATAAACGGGTAGGGCAGTGCACAATACGGCATTGCCGAATGGGCGATCAGAGACGTGGATTCTCCTGCCGTTGAGGTATGCCCCCTTGCCTTTCTCGGCATGGAACAGCTCATCGGTGCGGGGGATATACACCACTCCCATCTGCATCTCATCTCCATGCTTAAGTCCCACACAGATGGCACATTGGTCGATGCCACGGCTGTAGTTGGCAGTGCCGTCGATAGGGTCGATTATCCAAGTGTATTCGTGTCGGGTGTCGTTGATGTCCTTCTCCTCGCATAGGAATCCTGAACCGGGCATAAGCTGCAAGAGCCTTTTGCACAGGAAGTTCTGCACCGCCACATCCGATGATGTCACGATATTCTCGCATCCTCCCTTCTGTTCTATCTCAAATCCGTCGCTGACCATCAGTCTTGAAGCCTCACGGATGATATTTGTAAGTTGTTCAATTGTTATCATAAAATATGAGTCATTTTTATGTATGAATTCCGGCGGCAAAGGACTGGCATACTTCCTTTAGCCGATCGAGAGCCGTTTGGAGAATGCTTCTCGGGGCGGCTACGTTGAGGCGCATGAAACCCTCGCCGCCCTTGCCGAACATCTCGCCGTCGTTGAGGGCGAGGCGGGCACGCTTGACGAAGAGGTCAACCTGTTGCTGGTGGTTGAGGCCAAGGTCGCGGCAGTCGAGCCATACTAGGAAGGAGGCTTGCGGACGCCATGGCTTTATCTGGGGGATATTCTCGCGGCAGTAGTCCATTACGAAGTTGATGTTGCCTTCGATATAGCTTAGCATCTGCTTGCGCCACTGTTCTCCCTCGGGAGTGAATGCTGCAAGAGTGGCGATGGGCGAGAAGATATGCGGTTCGTTTAGTTCGTTGGCCTCAAGCCATGAGTAGAAGCGGTGGCGAAGCTCATCATTGGGTATGATAGAATAGGAGCTTACTATGCCCGCTATGTTGAACGTCTTCGACGGTGCGCCGAAAGTTATGCTGCATTGCGCTGCCTCTTCACTGACTGAGGCAAAGGGGAAATGGCGATTGCCGAACAATGCCATGTCGCAGTGGATTTCATCAGAGATGACGATGATGCCGCGCTCGTGGCAGAAATGAGCCAGACGGCGCAGGGTGTCGGCATCCCAACAGATGCCCGCAGGGTTGTGGGGATTGGAGAGGATGAGCATGCGGCATTTGGAGTCGCAGACGGAGGCGAGCTGGTCGAAGTCCATGGAGTAAGCCCCCCCAAGCCCCCCTTGGGGGGATGTTTCAACCAAGGGGTTATAGACTACCTGGCGGCGGTTGCCCAATGGGGTGAGGCGGAAGGGATGATATACGGGGGGCTGGATGATGACCTTCTCGTCTTCCTTGACGAAGACGTTGATAGCCATGCCTATGCCTTTCACTATGCCTGGGATATAGGTCATCCATTCCTCCTTGGGTCGCCATTGGTGATGCTCCTCTATCCATTGCGCGATATGTTGCCAATAGCCTTCTGGCATCATTGTGTAGCCGAAGAGCGAGTGGTCGAGGCGTTTTCTTAGCGCATCGGTGATAAACTGGGGTGTCTCGAAGTCCATGTCTGCTACCCATAAGGGGAGCAGATTGGCATCGCCATATCTTTCCAGGAGCACTCCGTGCTTCAGGTCGTCAGTTCCCGTTCTGTCTATTATCTTGTCGAAATCGTATATCATACATTCTTTAATTCTTTAATTTTTTAATTTTTTAATTTTTTATAGTCCGCAGGACCATAATGTCCTCAATGATGTCTTCCGGTGCCTCAAGTCCTATGGATAAGCGGATGGTAGTGTCGAGCACATCCATCTGCTTGCGCTGGCGGTCGTTGAAGTTGCCGAAGATAGTGCTGGCGGGATGGATGGCGAGAGTGCGGTTGTCAAAGAGATTGGTGGCGCGGCGAATGAGTTTCAGGTTGTTGATGAAACTGAAGCACGCCTCCTTGCTTTCGAGGTCGATGGTGAGCATGGCTCCCGATGTCTCTCCAAACTGTTTGCGGGCGATGTCGTAAAACGGGTCGTCGGGCAGACCGGGGTATCTCACCTTCTTTATCTCGGGTATGTCCTTGATAGCCTTTGCCACGGCAAGGGCATTGCCCGACTGCACACGATAGCGCGCGTCGAGAGTCTCCAATCCGACTGTCTGCATATATGCTACATGCGGCGACATATATGCCCCGAAGTTCATGAGCATCTCCTGACGCATGCGCTTGCCGAAGTTGGGCATAGTGCCATAGTCGATTGCTAATCCTCCGATAGTCGTGGCACCGCCTGAGATATACTTCGTACTTGATACTATCTCGATGTCAACACCGAGAGCCTTTGCGCTAAATTGCGTGAAGGGTATCATTGTCGTGTCGGCAACGAGCGGGATGTTATGCCTGTGGGCAACATCGGCAAGTGCCCTGATGTCGGCAATCTCCATTTGCGGATTGGTGATAATCTCCATGAAGATACAGCATGTGGAGTCGTCAATGGCTTTCTCAACAGCCTCGATATCTGTGAGGTCGCAAAGTTTTGGTCTCACACCAAACCTCATCATTGTTCCTCCGATGAGGGCGAAGGTGTTGCCAAATAGATGGCGCGAGGTGAGAATACTCCGCCCTTGTGACGCAAGGCAAAGCAGGGTGTTGCTTATGGCAGCCATTCCCGAACTGAATGCCACGGCCTCCTTGGCATCGGCAAGCATAGCCACTTTCTTCTCGAAATATGTCACTGTGGGATTGGTCACGCGCGAGTAGTCGGGCATGTCTGAACGTCCGCAGAAAGCGTCAGCCATCTCCTCGGCATTGCCAAACTCGTAGGCGGCGCAGTGATATACTGGCATACTCAGTGCCCCGTAAGCATCGGGCTGCTGGTATGGGGTGTCTATTGCAAGTGTCTGTTTCTTCATTGTTGTTTTTTTATTAAATTGCGTGCAAAGTTACACCTTTTATTATATATATGCAAATATTTTGGGCTTTTTTCTATGGAATATACCACAAATAGGGTATATGGAATACTATATTTGTGTTATGCGAAATGCCATTATTGCGGTATTGTGGTATTAATAAAAAAGCCGTAACTTTGCACCCAAGAAAATAATAATATTGCATAATATATCATTTTTCCTGTTAATCTAACTTAAAATGCCAAAATACCACTTGTTTTTCAATACTTTTTTATATATTTGCGTCATTATTCAGATTATATATTCACAAAAGAGAGTATTTCTTATTTTTTATTATTATGAAGATAGCGATAATAGGAGCCGGGGCAGCGGGATGCTTTGCGGCTATTGAGATAAAGAGACGTAGGCCGGAGGCTGTGGTCACTGTGTATGAGAGTGGGCGTAAGGCTTTGGCTAAGGTGGCTGTGACAGGTGGTGGAAGATGTAATCTCTCAAACTCGTTCGGTGGTGTGCGCAGCGTGGAGAACGTTTATCCGCGTGGCGCACGCCTGATGAAGCGACTGCTCAGGGAGTTTAGTCATAAGGACGCATACCAATGGTTTGAGCGCGAGGGTATTAGGCTGACCACTCAGGAGGACAACTGTGTATTTCCTGTGTCGCAAGATGCCATGGAGATAGTGGATAAGCTGCTGTGGCTGATGTGCAGGCATGGGGTGGGGTTGAAGACGGGACATCGTGTGGAGAGGATAATTCACGACGACGGATATACTCTATGCTTTTCTAATGGAGAGAGTGTTGAGGCTGACAAGGTGGTGGTTACCACTGGCGGCAGTCCTAAGCTCAGCGGATTGAGGATGCTCGACGGCTTGGGGCTTGACATTGTGGAGCCTGTTCCGTCGCTGTTCAGTCTTTGCCTTGCCAATAATCCCATTACTGATATGACAGGCACCGTGGTTGAGGATGTGCATACAAGCATTGTCGGCACTAAGATGAAGGCCGAAGGTCCGTTGTTGATTACGCATTGGGGACTTAGCGGTCCTGCCATCCTAAAATTGTCGTCATACGGAGCGCGCCTTCTTCACGACTGCAATTATAAGGCTAAGATTGCTGTCAACTGGTTTGGTTCTGCCAATGAAAACGAGGTGATGGAACTCTTGTATGAGCTGTCTATCCGTCATCCCCAAAAACAAGTGCAGAGCGTATATCCCGATCGTTTCAACAGTCGTTTGTGGCTTCATCTGCTCAACTGTGTAGCCATTCGCCCCGATATACGTTGGGCAGAGATGGGCAGGAAGAGTTTCAATCGCATGGCTGCAATGCTCACCAACCATATCTTCGACATCAGCGGCAAGAACAAGTTCAAAGATGAATTCGTGACTTGCGGCGGTGTCGCTCTCTCCAACATCAATCCCTCAACGCTCGAATCCCGCCATCATCCAGGCCTTTACTTCGCCGGCGAAGTGCTCGACGTGGATGCCGTCACCGGCGGCTTCAACCTTCAGGCAGCCTGGACGATGGGGTATGTAGTGGCGAAGACGATATGCTTATAATATATAGTTCAGACACCGTTTGATGTGAGGCCTCTTATAGGGGAATCCCCTCACGTTTAGGAATAATCCTACTCCCTTTTAGGATTATTCTCTTTGTTATGCCATGAAATTGTCGTATCTTTGCACCAGAAATCAGATAATAAAAGTATTAACCCATAAAAGAATAAAGTTATGAAAAAGATTTTGATGATGATGGTTATGATGCTGACGATAGTGGTATCTACCAGTGGCAAGACGAATACACACCGCGTGAACGACCGCAAGAGTCCTGTCAGGGTTGAGGTTAAGGTTTGTCCTCCGCGCCCTGTTGTCGATAGGGGATATTGCTGCAAGTGCAACTGCCATAGCAAGTCGTGGCGTGTCAGCAATGGCAAACCCTGCAAGAAATGCCAGAAGCATATCAAAAAGATGCAGAAGCTTCACGAAAAGCAAATGAAGGAAATGCATAGGCACTACAACAGCCATAAATGACATTTAGGTATATATTCTATAATTAGGTAATTTATTTCAGTATTCAGGATGACAGATGAAGAAGGCTGGACCTCATTAGGCAAATGAGATTCAGCCTTCTTGATTGGTTAAATATTTGACCTGTTTCTTTGCCATAGTCTTAAAAATTTTGGTGCAAATATACGCATTATTTCTGAAATGACAAAGGAAAAGTGTTAAATTATCAAGTTATCTAAATCTTTTCCTTTTTCAGTTAAGACAATTCACAAAAACCAATATTCAAACACCACAAGAACCAATATTCAAACACCATTTGAACAGTCATCCACGCATCGTATTGTCGCACTATCATTAATTGATATTTATAATGTTTCTGCCATCTTATATCCCAGAACCAGTGCAGCCATACCAAGTGCAAGGCTTGCCAATGTGTATATGGCGAGCATCAATAGGTGGTCCTTGCCGAGCAGGTAGTTCTCGTTCATGAATGTGGAGAAGGTGGTGAAGCCTCCGCAGAATCCGGTGATGAGCACTAACTTCCACTGTGTCGGCAAATGCCCTGATGCAGCTATACCAGTGAACAATCCAATGAGCAGGCATCCAATGACGTTCACAGCGAATGTCGCCCATGGAAACGATCCGTATGCCACTGCCGAGGGACCAGTCAGCCTGTCGTGAAGCAATGCCACCAAATATCTCATTCCGCCTCCGAAGAAGCTGCCAATACATACTAATAATAGTTCTTTCATATTCTGTCTTAATCACTTAATCATTATTGACTTTATCACTGTTGCCGATGGCCCCGTGCTTCCCGTATGTTGCAGATGGAATCCTCCGAATGTTGTTGGGGAGGACATTTTCGACGTGAGGGTATGGGTGATGTCGGGATAATTGGAGTTTGTCACCTGTGCTGTTATAGTATCGCCATGGGCAAAAAGCTCCACACGGCATCCTCGTTTAAATATGTCGCATCGCTCGGGTGTGGAAATCTTGCGGATGTTGCCATCGGAATATTCCACAAGGCATATTTCCACTGCGTGATCGTAGTCAGGAGTGCGTACAAATCGTATGCCGTAGCCAGTAAGTGAGCTGGTGTCAAACTTGATGCAGATATCAAGATACTGACCTGTGGCAGAGCCGAATCCCTGTCCTGCTGTCTTGCAAGGGTCGAGGGTGACGACACACTTCTGATTGCCTACTTCTGCATTCTCGTCCTTAGGGGTGAACATCATTCTGGCACCTTTCTGCAACTGCACCATTCCCCACGTTTCCTCGGCTCCATCCACTCCCTCGGCATATCCCCACGAGGGTCGGGTGTTGTCAGCCTGCCAGTCGTAATCCATTGTGTCCTTGGGTTTATGGCAATCCAATGTCCATCCTCCAGGGATGATGTCCGTTTGTATTTGTATGGCAAAGGGTGGCAACTGCAAGGGCAGCGGCTCAGTGGGAGTGGGCAGGGAGAGGGGCTTGCCGTTGAGCGTGCAGTTCTTCATCGTGCAGAGATGGCGAGGGTCGGGACGCTTGCACCATTCTATCTTCAATGCTGCATCGTCGCTTGTCCATCGGCAGTTCTCCAATGTCACGGGTCCGCTTACCTTGGTGAGATATTGCGTGCCAGTGGTTTTGCTGTGTATGTCGCAATCGCGGAATACAGCTCCCACCTCATGGTCGGTTGTATAGAAGGGTTTGCTACTGAACAGCGTAAAACGGCATTTGTTATATACTCCTGAGCCACACAAGGCATCGTCGGTACATTCAAAATAGCAGTTGTTGAATGTCGTATGCCTTGCCCCAACGAATGGGCAGAGGTTCAGTCGGGAGATGAATCGGCAGTTGTCAAGGCGGTAGTGGTCGCCCCCGCAAATGGCTATCTGAGCCTGCACGATGGCATCCTTTCTGCGCTTTCTGTTCTTCCTTTTGTCCTTGGGATATACAAGGTCAACATTGCAGTAGTTGCCAAAGGTGATGTTGGCAGCCTCTACGTGACTCCCAAGAAAATGGAACATGGTGAAATTGCCGTCAGCCCCTTGTGTCTGTCCGCGGTTGCATGCAAGCACAACGTCTTCGGCACTATCGCCAAGACCTATAAGTCTCAGCCTGCTTGCCTTTACCTCCATGGCGTAAGGTGTGCCCTCTCCGGGCTTGGGCCTTCTTATTGTCTCGTCATCAGGGTTGTCCATCCAGTACACAGATGGACTGATGTATATCTCCGTCCATAAAGAATCAGAGCCATAGTTATTGTCAGCAAACTTCAATGCGTCAATTACTGACGAGAAAAGGAAGTCCTTCTCCTTTCCCTTCTTGCTGTCATCCACAAGCAGGCAGTGCTTGTCGGTATGTCTTGTTTCTCCCTTATATCTAAAAGCCACCTGTGCGTCAGCAGAAACGATATATGCAAGGACAGCAAAAACAGCCAGCCATCTGTTTATAGTATTTCTTCTCATTGTAATTCATGTTCAATAATAATGCCGCAAATGTACGCATTATTTATTATATAAGACTAAGGAAAATAAGTTAAATATAGAAATAATGTTAATTTTCTGTATTTTTTTTCATGTTTATTTCACGGAATAATTTGAAAAGTGTAATTTTGCAGCACGAATTTATATTGAAAAGTGTAATTTGAAGGCTATGCTATACAGAAAGATTGGCAAATACATAGAGCAACATCTGCTTGGCGGCTCTGACAAGATACTTCTCATCGAGGGTGCTCGTCAGATAGGTAAGTCGTTTATCATCAGAGAAATAGGCAACAGGCTCTTTCGGAATTTCATTGAGATTGATTTTGCGGAGGATGCCGAAGGCAAGGGAGTGTTTCGCAATGTACGCACTACGGATGAGTTCTATTTCGCACTGAGTGCAGTTGCCGGTGGCAGGTTGGGCAGTGCTTCGGATACGTTGGTCTTCCTTGACGAGATTCAGCAATATCCACAATTCCTTACTATGCTGAAGTTCCTTCGTCAGGAGGGACGTTTTCGGTATATAGCCAGTGGCAGTTTGCTTGGAGTGACGCTCCGTTCAACTACCTCTATTCCCATAGGCAGCATTATCAGAAAGAAGATGTTCCAGCTCGACTTCGAGGAGTTCCTGCTCGCTAACGGTATGGGCGAGGAGGCAATCACATCAATGCGCGAAGCATGGCGGAAGGGAGAGAGTCTGTCTACGGAAGTGCATGAAATGATGATGACTCATTTCCGTAGATATCTGCTTGTTGGAGGAATGCCTGATGTGGTTAATGAGTATCTTGCCACGAAGAATATCGTAAAGATAAGGCATCTGCAGAATGCCATCCGTCAGCTGTATAAGGACGATGCGGCAAAGTATGTGGAAACGGCAGGCAGAAATCTGTTGGTTAGACGCATATACGATATGATTTCCTCCCAAATGGAAAACAAGAAGAAGCGTATTGTTGCTAAGAACATTCAGGACAAGCATGGCGATCGTTTCGACCGTTATGAGGAGGAGTTTGAGTATCTTGTATCTTCGGGTATTGCCCTTGACGTCCATGCAGTGAGCAATCCACGTTATCCCTTGTCGGAGTCGGTGCAGAAGAACCTTCTTAAGTTATATCTCAACGATGTTGGTATGCTTACAGCTCAATTGTATGCCAATAATATTCAGGCTGTTATGAGAGACGAACAGAGTGTTAATCTTGGTGCTGTATATGAAAGTGTCGTTGCTCAGGAGTTGGCTGCCCATGGTTTCTCGCTTTTTTATTATGACAACAGGAAGAACGGCGAAGTGGATTATCTGATAGATGATTATGAAAGCCTTTCGGTATTGCCAATCGAGGTGAAGTCGGGTAGGGACTATACCATTCACAGTGCCTTGAACAAGCTATTGTCTAATCCCGATTATCATATCAAGTCGGCGATTGTGGTGAGCAACGAGCGCGTGGTTCGTCAAGTCGGAAATGTCAAGTATATCCCCATCTACTATATTATGTTTCTCGATAAAGAGGATATGGGAAGCGAAGAGGTGATATTCTGACGTCTATAATTTTTTTCCATAATTATGTAATAGATCTCATG
Organism: Prevotella sp.; assembly: GCA_034101015.1. Lineage (GTDB taxonomy): Bacteria > Bacteroidota > Bacteroidia > Bacteroidales > Bacteroidaceae > Prevotella. The sequence goes on along the minus strand of JAXEKN010000100.1, from coordinate 4,923 downwards.
AAATCATTTGTATCTTTGCACCCGATTTTGAATAACGACATGATTGTAACCTTTTAGTTCTGCCTTTGTCACATTCGTGTCAATGTCTTCTTTGCCCAAAAGGAATTTGTCAACGAAGGCTTCCACCTCTGGATATTGGCATAAGGGCAGCTGGCAATGTGGATGACCACCCACGATGGAGTATCCCATACGGTCGGCAATGCCAAAGGCCTTCCATACCTCACGAGCAGCTTTCGATGACTCGTAGTTGGAGCGTTCGGCAAGCCATTCGTAGTCAGTATTACCAAGTACGAGCAAGGCACGTGGAGCTATCAGTGCCGCAAGTTCGTGATGGTCGATGGGCAGGCGGTCAACACAGTTGGAGAATCGGCGCATGCTCTCCTTAAACCATGCGTAGTTGGTGCGCCCTAACGTCTCCACATTACCCAATGTCTCCGACACACGCCATGAATTCACCCCTCCGCCACCAGGCTCTTGGGCTATGGTGAGGGCAATGCGCTCGTCGAGTGCTCCGGCAAAGAGTGCCATCTTCCCTGCAAACGAGCATCCTGACACAGCAATGTGCTTCATGTCAATCCTCGAAGCCTTACCTACTATCTCCAGAGCATCGATTATTCTACTTATGCCCCAGGGCCATGCGCAATAGGCTCCCATCTCAGTTTGGTCGGGGTAGAGCCGGTTAATCGGTTCCTGTCCGCGTTTTTGGGTATGCGACATCACTTGTGTGAAATTGAAAGTGATCTGTGCCACTCCTCGTTTGTCGAAGACCTCATTGGGCAAAGAACCAGTGCCGAATCCTATGCCTATAATAGCGGGAAAAGGACCGTCTCCCTCGGGATATTTAATTGCGGCAGTCAGCCTTAGGGGCTCGTTTCCCACGGTGATATCCACGTAAAGAGTGTCATTCACAATCTCGGCTTTCATCTGTTCTTTCTTGACCACAGGTTTTTCGCCTATTTCATAGTGATACAACATCTGCATTATCTCCGAGCGGTGGCGCTCCCAGTCCTTGAAATCCGTAGAGCGACCGCTTCCGTCAGCCCATGCAAACGGGTCGGGCAGTTCGGGAATACTTGGCAGTTCCTCAAATGCCTTCATCTTGATTCTCGGATAAATGTCAGCCGTGTTCTCCTTGTCATATACAAGAGGAATGTGTTTTGATTCCATGAATTCACTCTTGCCTTTGGCATAGCTCTGCATGCCGAAGCAAATCAATACAAGGTATAAAATAATTTTTTTTGCCATATCGTTGATTATTTGGTGCAAATATACTGCTTTTTTATGAATTATCAAAGGAAAAGTGTTAAATTAGTGCTCTTCAGATAAAAAATATCTCCAAAAGTTTTCTCTTTTCGTATATTATTAGTACCTTTGAGGCGGATTTCCACTTCTGCGGGCCGCAGGCTCAGTAGAGGATTTCCAAGACATTGTGGGTAAAAACAAAGCATTCGCTATTATTCGCGTTCAGCCAAAAGCGTAGGAAACTTTCATGGATATAACGTAACAAGAATAATATGTGACAGGGTGTCTGTAGATATATGGATGCCTCAGATAACTCTATTAGCAATGCAATCACGCAATAGGCGTGGTGCATTCTTGTGAGTTGTCTGAGGTTTCCTTCCTACGCTACCTCAAAGCTGAACGCAATAAGGTGCATCGCGCCATTATTGTGTCTCGGCGTGATTGATAGTTGAGTGCCAAATGACTATCAATTGATTTATGGCAAACAAAAACCTGAACGCAGCCAAGACGGCAAAAAAGGACGAGTTCTACACTCAGATGTCCGATATTGAGATGGAGTTGCAGCATTATTGGCAGCATTTCCATGGCAAGACTGTGCTCTGCAACTGCGATGACCCATACGAAAGCAACTTCTTCAAATATTTCGCTCTTCATTTCAATCATCTCGGATTGAAGAAGCTCATCTGTACATGCTATAACGGTTCGCCCATCCAAGGCGATGAATTGTCATTGCCATTCGATTTCGACGATGAAGAACCAAAGAAGATTGCCCATAAGGTGGTAATCACCGAAGTAAATGACCTCAATGGTGATGGGGCAGTTGACCTCTCGGATGTAAGAATACTTCTGCAAAACGACAAAAATGTCCTCTCCACTCTCGAAACAGGCGATTTTCGTTCTCAGGAATGTATTGAACTGTTGAAAGAGGCAGACATCGTAGTGACCAATCCTCCTTTTTCTTTATTTAGGGAATATATAGCTCAGTTGATGGAGTATGAGAAGAAGTTCTTGATAATAGGAAATATTATGTCTGTTACATGCAAAGAAGTGTTTCCATATATAATGAATAATATGGTATGGCTTGGTCCAAGTATCACAAGTGGCGACAGAGTATTTAATGTGCCAGATTATTATCCTTTAGCTGCTGCTGGTTGTGGAATTGATTCGAATGGACGTAAATACATACGTGTAAAAGGTGTCCGATGGTACACAAATTTGGAACATAAGAAACGTCATGAGAATTTGGATTTGGTGTGTCGTTATTCTGAAGATGAATATCCTAAGTATGACAATTTTGAAGCCATCGATGTAGGGCAAACAATAGACATTCCTTGTGATTATGAAGGTGTAATGGGAGTGCCTATTACATTTTTAGACAAATATAACCCCGAACAATTTGATATTATTGGTTTGAGCCAAATAGGATGTCATGATTTGTTGCCTGATACAAAGAAATATAATTCATATAAGGAAGTTATTCGTGCTACAGACAAACCAACAAAATCATCGGGTGGTAAAACCAATGAAAATGCAGTCTTAAAAGGTAAAGGAACAAAGAAAACATATTATCTTGGACCTAATGGTGAGATTGTTCATTCTGAAGCAAAAAGAATATTCATCCGCAACAAACATCCACGCCTATGATGACAATAAAGCAAATCAGTGTGACTGTTGGAGAGATAACCAAAGGTTATGTCAACGACGATGAGGAAGGAGTCAGAGGATATAACGGTCTTCTTGACATCCGTCCCAAATATCAGCGTGAGTTCATCTACAACGAAAAAGAGCAACAGGCAGTGATAGATACCGTATTGAAAGGCTATCCGCTGAATGTGATGTATTGGGTGAAAAGGAGCGAAGATGCCGAATGTCCATACGAGGTGATGGACGGACAGCAGCGCACGCTCTCCCTATGCCAATATGTGGCAGGAAAATTCAGCGTATGTGAGAAGTTTTACTTCAATCAGCCAGCTGATATACAAAAGAAAATCCTCGACTATCAACTGACGGTTTATGTCTGTGAAGGTGAGGAATCGGAGAAACTGGAATGGTTCAAGACAATCAATATAGCAGGCAAGCCGCTCAACGACCAAGAAATCAATAATGCCGTATATGCAGGACCTTTTGTGAGTGATGCCAAGCGTCATTTCTCTAAGTCTAATTGCGGAGCATATCGTTTAGGCAAGGATTTGGTTGTTGGCACTCCTATCCGCCAAGACTTCCTCAAAAAAGCTCTTGAATGGATTGCTGCTCACGAGACACGTAACGGAAAGCCTCAAACGCTTGTCGGCTATATGTCACAGCATCAGCACGACCCAAATGCCAACAACCTTTGGACATATTTCCAGAACGTCTTGAATTGGGCAACCACCAACTTCAGCATGAAGAAGTTCAAGAAAATCATGAAAGGTCTTGACTGGGCATACCTCTACGACACATATCATGAGCAAACCCTCGACATCGAAGCCCTCAACGAAGAGATTTCCCGTCTCATGCGCGACAGTGACATCCAAAAGCCCCTTGGCATTATCCCCTATGTCTTGACAAGAGATGAGCATTATCTCGACCTCCGTTCCTTCCCCGATGATGTCAAGTTCGCAGTATGGGAGAAGCAACACCACATCTGTCCCCACTGCCAGAAGGAATTCCCCTTCGAGCAGATGGAGGGCGACCACATCACCCCATGGCGCGAAGGCGGCAGAACCGTAGAGGCCAACTGCCAAATGCTATGTAGGGAGTGTAATAGAAGAAAAGGAAGTAAATAACAATAAATAAGGTGGGTTTTATGAAAAAAATAATACTATTGGTTTTAATTGCTTTGGTCTCGTTTTCTAATGTAAATGCTAAAAAAGCAAGTGCAATATGGTTTTTTATGGCACTAACAGACAAGTCGGTTAACTATGATGACAATATAAATGTCATTTATGAGATTGTGACTGAATATGCCAATGGAGAACCTGATCGTTATGGACAGGCCCCTTATCCAAAACTAAAAATCAGGATTGAAAATAAATGCGACAAGCTTGTGTTTGTGGACTTGGGAACATCCTTTGTGAAAAAAAACGGAATAGCATTCCCGATATATATTCCCAGTTCATCCACCACGACAAAAGAACAGAGTATCGGAATTAATGTCGGTTCAATAGGTGGAAAAGTAGGTTTTGGTAGCAGCATCGTTGGTGGAATATCTGTTGGAGGCAGTAAGGGTTCATCGGTGTCATCCACTACTTATTCCCAAAGAATAATATCCGTACCTCCTAAAAGCAGTGTAATTCTTCCCGAAGCCATAATTTTCACTCCCGATAGCGAACCGTTATTTGGGAATATGTTTTACTTTAAGAATTATGGTTTTGGTTCTGGAAAATTCACCGCTTGTTTGGCGTATAAATCTGACAGATACGAAAGTGGAAATGTTTACGAATGTAATGAGACAAATTCCCCTTTTTCTCTTGGTGGATTTATAAACTATTCATTTAAAGAAGATATGGCTGAATCAAAAGGAATAGAAACAAATTATTATGTAAAGAAAATAGTTGGTTCTTCGGCGCACCCGACAAACCCTGTGGGGAGGGCGCACGGATGCTAGCCCAAAACTGTTGCTATACGATACATGAAGAAAGGGATGTCTCTGACTCCTTTCACTTGTGCCCGGAAGCATTTGATCTTTGAGTTCAGTGATTC
>JAXEKN010000042.1:0-21849 GCA_034101015.1 Prevotella sp. | reverse complement strand
TAAGGAGTTAAGCCAAATGTTGTTGCGCTTATATCCAATGCTCCAAACTAATGGCTTAACTCCCAGCGACCAACGGGAGCGATAACTCCTTAACTCCTTAACTTCCAAAAAGTTGAGCACATGCGAAACTAAAGTAATTTATAATTATGAGACTTAGAATTAATTTTAGAGTATGGAAATTCAGAATTTTCGTAATGATGAGTTTGGGTCGCTGAGAGTGATCCAAAACGAAAAGGGCGAGATGATGTTTTGTCTCGCTGACGTGTGTAAGGCACTTGGAATCGGAAATCCTTCTGACGTTAAGAATCGTCTGGATTATGGATGCCTCGATTCAATCGAGGTATCCACCAAAAGCAAGAATCAGTATGGGGAGTTCAGCCGCACGGTGACATTGACGTTCATCGGCGAGCCTAATCTCTATCGCTGCATCTTCCAGTCGAAGAAGGACAGGGCGAAAAGATTCCAGGACTGGGTGTTCGGCGAGGTGCTGCCTTCGATTCGTAGGACGGGGGCTTACATGACTCGCGACACGATGATGAGTGTGCTGGCCGAGCCGGAGAATATCCTTCGACTGTGCCGCACATTGGTGGAGATGCAGCCCAAGGCGGACTACTGCGACGCGGTGCTCCTGTCGGACGACTGCATGACGATGACTCAGGTGGCGAAGGAACTGGGCATGACGTGCCACGAACTGACCCACTATCTCTTGGACAACCGCGTGATATATGCGCAGAGCGGACAGTATATGCTCTATGCAGACTATGCGCGGATGGGATATGCGAAGAACCGTACCCACGGCTACCGTAATGCGAGGGACGAGATGCGCACGCACTCTTATCTGGTGTGGACGGAACGGGGAAGAAGGTTTGTCCATGAATTATTGGAACGCGTTCCAATAATTCATGGAAATTAAAAAATTAAAAAATTAAAAAATTAAAGTTCATTGGCGCTATTAGGAATTAAAGAAACGAAGTTCGACGAAGTCAATTAAAGTTCATTGGCGCAAAAAAGAAATTTTTTAATTTAGGTATTATGAGCAAGTATTTGACAGAACATTTCTCCCTTGAGGAGATGACCCACTCGGCAATGGGTTCGAGAAGGGGTATGAAAAATGAGCCTGACGAGGTACAAGTGGAAAACCTGAAGGCTCTGTGTGAGAAGGTGCTGGAACCGCTGAGGGAACATCTCGGCACGCCGGTGAGGATCAACTCGGGATTCCGCTCGAAGGAGGTCAACAAACTGGTGGGAGGTAAGGATAATTCGCAACACCTCCGGGGACAGGCGGCTGACCTTATGGTTCACAACACGCAGGAGATGATCAGAATGATGCACTTCATCATGGATGAGACGGACTTCGACCAGCTGATACTGGAAAGAAACAAGTGGGGAAGCCAATGGGTGCACGTGAGCCATAAACGTGATGGGGGAAACCGACACCAAGTCTTGAGTCGTCCTTTCAGCTACAGCTGAAAGGACGAAATTAAAGAATTAAAGAATTAAAAAATTAAAGTTCATTGGCGCTATTAGGAATTAAAAAATTAAAGTTCATTGGCGCTATTAGGAATTAAAAAATTAAAGTTCATTGGCGCTATTAGGAATTAAAGAAACGAAGTTCGACGAAGTCAATTAAAAAATAATAAGAAGTGATTATGGAAAAGATTGTTTATAAAGTGATTGAGAAGCTGCCTAAGCAGCAGGGAGTTAGTCAAAACAATGTGGCGTGGGAGTCGCAGGAAATAGTGGTGGAGGACACGGCACAGGTGCAATATCCAGACAGGGTGTTGCTGAGGTTCTCCTCGGACAAGGTGAAGATGCTCGACGGCATCAACGTGGGGGACATGGTGACGGCGGCATGGAGCGCGACGGTGAGGGCCTTCAAGACGAAGGACGGACGCGACATAAGGTCGCAGGAAAACAGGGCGTGGAAAATAGAAAAGGTATGATATTAAAGAAGTTAAAGAAGTTAAAGAAGAGAAACTATGAGCTGCTATTTGATTAAGTATATACAGGGCACAAAGATGATGTGCCCTGTAGGCTCAGCCGAGGAATACAGACGGCTGAGAGACGGTGAGAGACAGAGAATGACAGTGGCGGAGGTGAGACAGGGACTCGCAGAGGGACGACCGAAGGAGGAACTGGACAAAAAGAAGCGAAGCCTGCTGCAATTCAACTACTCTTGCATCCCCGGTGATGACGGAAAACTCAAGGGGGTGAGGACGGTGAGCACGTCGATAGGCATGGATATCGACTTCGACCACGACGACCCGGAATACGACAGGAAGATGGCTGAGGCCAAGGAGACGGTGGTCGGCAAGGCGAAGGAGTTGGGACTGCTGATGATGGAGAGAAGCGTGAAGAAGGGATATCACATCGTGTTCAGACGCAGGTATGACGACGGAATCGACGAGGGTAAGGCCCTTGAAAACCAGGAGAAAAACCTCAGATGGGCAAGCGAACTGCTCGGCGTGGCTTTCGACAAGGGGGCGAAGGACTGCACAAGGGTGTTCTTCGCCACGACGGCAAGCCAGGACGACCTGATTTATCTCGACGAGGAACTTTTTAACCATCAGGTGATGAGGGTGAAGACAAAGGAGACTCAGGAGACTCATGAGACGACTCCTGAGACGACAAAGGAGGCCAAGGCGGAGCCCCTAAAACAGGCGGCGGACGGGGCGGGCATGAAATACGGCGAGATACCCTACAGCCTGATAGTGAAGAAATACTGGGAGATATTCAACGACGGCAAGGAGCCTTGCATGGGCGACAGAAACGTGAAGACGTTCGAGCTGGCCATGACGCTGAGGTCGATATGCGACTATTCGCAGGAGATGATGGAGAAGATCATCCCAAGGTATGACGGATTTCCGGAGGGTGAATGGCGCAAGACCATCACCAACGCATTGTCGGAGCCTCGCAAGGGCATGCCCTACAGACTGAAACAGGTGTTGGACAGGGTGAAGGACGACAACAAGTTGCGAATGCTCTCGTCGGGCGGCAAGGTGACGGACGCGAAGACGATGGACATCACCTCGATGACGACGAACATGCCTGAGAGGCCTAAGCGTATGCCGCGATTCCTGTCGGTATTGTCGTCGAAGGTGCAGCCGCCGTACAAGGCGATGGTAGAGGAGTCGATATGGCCAGCGATATGCGCCCATCTCGGCGACACGAAGTTCAGATATATCGACGGCACAGACAGTGAGGCCAATATATCGTCGGCGCTGATAGGACGGCAAAGCGCGGGAAAGGGTCAGGTGAACCAGCCCATTGAATATGTCTTGGCGGACATCACGCAGAAGGACATTCAAAACGAGACAAGGGAAAACACGTGGCGCGAGCACAACCAATGTCGCGGGGCGACGAAGGACAAGCAGCCACGCCCGAAGAACATCATCATCCAGCGACTGGACAAGGACCTCACTCCCGCCGCCCTGTCGCAGTCGCTCATCGACGGTGAGCGCAACGGCAACAAGCGCATCATCACGAAGGTTGACGAGATAGAGCTGCTCAGCCAGGTGGGCAACGGCAAGACGGACACGGTGAGCCTGTTGGTGAGATACGGGTTTGACGGCGGCAAATGGGGTCAGAAGAGAGTGGGGCTCGACTCGGTCAACGGCTCATACACGGTGAGATGGGTGTGGAACGCATCGTGCACCACGAAGCGCGCACACCGGTTTATCACCAAGGACTGGGTGGCCAACGGCTCGCTGAGCCGCCTGAACATCAACACCGTGATCCGGGAGGACGGATGCAACTCGATACCCGTGGTGAAGGAGTATGACGACCAGTATGCCGCCGACCTGAAGGTGTTTATCGACAGGGTCAACGCGGCGAGCGGCACGATAGAATGCAAGGCTGCTGACAAACTCGCCCACGACATGCTCAAGGAACATAATGACATCGCCGACCTATGCGAGAGCGAGGGCTACAGGGTGTTCTCGTACCGCGCGGTGAAGATAGGGTGGCTGAAGGCCTGCATCCTATATATCATGAACGACTACAAATGGGACAAGTCGATAGCGGAATACGCCGCATACTCCGTGAGAAGGGACCTGTGGGCGAAGTTCAACTATTTCGGCGAGGAAATCGAGGAGGAGTTCATGGAGGAGAAGAAACGCCACAGCACGGGGCTGAAGAACATGCTTTCGCTGCTGCCCAAGGAGTTCACGTATGGGGAATACCTGACGGTGAGACGTGAACTGGGCAAGGAGGGCGACGGCAAGGATACGCTCCGCTCGTGGGTGCACCGCGGGCATATCAGGCTTGACGAGGTGACGGGAAGATATGTCAGGCTGTCATGAACGGACGTTGCGCGTTGCAGCGTTGCAGCGTTGCAGCGTTGCAGTCGTTTGGGATGTTAATTGTTCTGCTCCTCAAGATACCACTTGGAATACTCGACATAATGCTGGCCGAAACTCTCAGCCTGGTTTTCCTTGGTCTTCTTGATAAACTTGGCGGGAACGCCGCCCCATAGCTCGTGAGGTCCGATCTTCGTGTTCTGAAGGACCAATGCCCCGGCAGCGACCACGGCACCCTCGCCAATGTCGCAATGGTCGAGCAGCGTGGCTCCCATGCCGATGAGAGCACCGTCGCGGATGGTGCAGGCATGCACGGTGGCGTTGTGGCCGATGGTCACGTCATTGCCGATGACCGTCGGTCCGGTGGTGTTGGTGACGTGGATGCATGAGCCGTCCTGCACATTGGTGCGGTCGCCGATGGTGATGGGAGCCACATCGCCCCTGACCACAGCGTTAAACCAGATGGAGCATTCGTCGCCCATTGTGACTTCGCCAACGATGGTGGCGTTCTCGCTGAAATAACAGTCCTTGCCCCACTTTGGGGTAAGGCCCTTTATGGATTTTATTAGTGCCATTGTGTGATATACATTATTTACTGATATACGAATATGACTGCAAAAGTAGGTATTTTTTCTCATACTGCAAAACTTTTGCGTCTTAAATTTGCATAATAGATGCTTTTTGGCTACCTTTGCATACGAAAAAAAATATTTATTATGCAAACAGGATTAACTTATACAAGCAAGACGGTGGTATGCGACAGTAATACCGCCATTGCACTGGGTTCGGGCGACATGCCCGTTTTTGCCACTCCCGCCATGATGGCGCTGATGGAGAATGCGGCCATGATGGCCGTGAGAGATGAACTGCCCGAAGGGTCAACGACGGTGGGCGGACATATCGAGTCGTCACACCTGAAACCTTCGGCCATAGGTCAGGAGGTCGAGGCTACCGCCACATTGGAGAGGATTGACGGGCGAAAGCTCTATTTCTCCGTAGTAGCCCGGCAGGGGGAGACCGTGATAGGCGAGGGCACCCATCTTCGCTTCATCGTCGATAGGGAGAAATTCCTGTCGAAGATTTAACTTCAGAATAAAAAAATAGGACCTAATCTCACGACCAAGTCCTATGGAAAAATGTTAAATTATTACTAATCTAATTTTGACTTTTTTTATTTTAAGTCTCATATACGAATACTCATTGTTGAATTAGAGATTTGGGTTGATCTCGTTCCACTTGTCAACAGGCGGAACGATGTTCAATGTCACCAGCTCGTCGCGCATCTTGCAAAGGTGAGCATAGCTTGCGTCGAGAAGGGCCATCTCCTCGGCAGTTCCCTCTGGCATCTTGTAAGAGCAGCCGTTGGTGTCGAGAGTGGTGTCCATAGCCATCATGATGTTCTGGTACTTCTCGTTCTTGACGTATGTGCCAGCCGGCCATGCGAAAGGCTCGCCTCCCATGACGGCACGAATCATCTCAACAGAGCAGTAAGCGGGGCTCTGCCATGAGCTGCGTCCGCGGAGCTGGATAATCTTTGCGCCGCCCTGTACGACATCGTTGCGGAGCTTCTCCCACTCCTCCTGAGGAAGCGCGTCAGTGCCGATAATCTCGCTCAGTGGCTTGCCCTGGATCTTCACCTTGCTTCCGAAGACAGCCATCTGCTCGCCGTGACCTCCGAATGTGCGGCATCCGGTGACATCGTCGCTCTTCACGCCAAACTTCTTGCAGAGCTCGCTGCGCAGACGGGTAGAGTCGAGAGCGGCGAGAGTGGTGACCTGTGAAGGCTTCAGACCAGAGTAGAGCAGGGTGACAAGACCAGTAAGGTCGGCAGGGTTGAAGATGACCACCACATGCTTAACGTCGGGACAGTATTTCTTGATGTTCTGACCCAGTTCCTCGGCAATCTTGCAGTTGCCGGCGAGAAGGTCCTCGCGGGTCATGCCGGCCTTGCGTGGAGCGCCGCCGGAAGAGATGATATACTTAGCGTCCTTGAATGCCTCGGCAACATCAGTGGTGGCAGTAAGGTTCACACTGTCATATCCGCAGTGGAACATCTCTTCCATCACACCCTCCATGCCAGGAGCATAAACGTCGTACAGACACACGTTGGGAGTCAGCTTCATTGTCAAAGCTGTCTGAACCATGGTTGAACCAATGGCGCCGCCGGCACCAACAATCACCAATTTGTCTTCAGTTAAAAATGCCATTTTCTTTTGTTTTTATTTTGTTCTTATAAATTTCTTCTGCAAAGATACACAAAAATCGCCAATATCCTCCAACTTTTTTATATTTTTAATTCTTTTTTGCCGATTTACTTGCTTATCTCGCCAAAAAAACATAACTTTGCCATGTCTAAATGTCAAAACAATATGGAAGCGAACATTATAAAGGCTCGACTGGAGCAGCTGAGAGAGGTGATGGGACGTGAGGGCATTGACGCCTTTATCTTCCCGAGTACTGACCCGCACAATGGCGAATACGTGCCCGACCACTGGAAGGGTCGCGAGTATGTCAGCGGCTTCAACGGGTCGGCGGGCACCGTGGTCGTCACCCAGAACGAGGCCGCCCTGTGGACCGACAGCCGATACTTTATCGCCGCCGGTGAACAGCTCAAAGGGACAGGCATACAACTGATGAAGATGAAGATAGAAGGCACGCCGACAATCCCCCACTGGATAGGGCTGAAGCTGGCCGCCAATGGAGGCAGCGTGGCGGGCATCGACGGCATGGTCAATTCGGTGGAGACGGTAGAGGCCATCGCCTCGCAACTTAGGGCAGAGGGCGGCATCACGCTGCGCACCAACTTCGACCCGCTCGACATAGTGTGGAAGGACAGACCCGGCATCCCCGACAACAAGGCGGAGATACACCCGCTGCGGTTTGCCGGCGAGACGGCGGAAAGCAAGCTCGCGCGCATCCGCCAGGCATTGAGGGAAAGACACGCCTCGGGAATGCTCATGTCGGCCTTGGACGACATCGCATGGACGCTCAATCTCAGAGGTTCTGACGTCCATTGCAATCCTATGGCGGTGGCATATCTGCTCATCGGCGAGAACGACTCTACACTATATATAAATAGGTGTAAGCTGACGCCTGAGGTGAAGGACTATCTGAGGAACATCAACGTCGGGACGGACGACTATCACAATGTGGGCAAGGGACTGAAGGAATATCGTGGATATAACATACTGATGGACCCGTCGGAGACATCCTACTCGCTATACAAGGCGTATGGCGAGAGACCGAGGGTGATGGAGCCGTCGCCCGTGACTTCGATGAAGACGGTGAAAAACGCCGCCGAGATCGAGGGCTACAGGAATGCCATGACAAGGGACGGTGTGGCTATGGTGAAATTTCTGAGATGGCTCAAGCCGGCCGTGGGAAAAGGCGGTGTGACGGAAATGTCGGCCGATAGGCAGCTGACCGCCCTGAGAGCCGAACAGCCTCTGTTCAGGGACATCTCATTCGACACCATTGCGGGATATGGACCGCACGGCGCCATAGTGCATTATGAGGCCACGGAGGAGACCGACGCGGAGTTGAAGCCCGAAGGCCTGCTGCTGCTCGACAGCGGGGCGCAATATCTCGACGGCACCACCGACATCACCCGCACCATTGCCCTCGGGCCCGTCAGCGACGAGCAGAGGCATGTCTATACATTGGTGCTCAAGGGGCATATCAGGCTCGCCATGGCAAAGTTTCCCGCCAATGCCTCCGGCACGCAGTTGGACATCTTGGCGAGAGAGGCCATGTGGCGCGAGGGACTCAACTATCTCCACGGCACGGGACACGGGGTGGGGAGCTATCTGAACGTACACGAAGGTCCCCACCAGATAAGGATGGAATACAAGCCGGAACCGCTGCGCCCGGGCATGACGGTGACCAACGAGCCGGGACTGTATCTCGAAGGCAAGTTTGGGGTGAGAATAGAAAACACGATGCTCATCACAGACTATATGACATCGCCTTTCGGACATTTCCTCCAGCTCGAACCGCTCACGCTATGTCCTATCGACACCGCGCCCATCGACATCACCATGCTCTCAGAGGAGGAGCGCGCCTATCTCAACTCATATCATGCGCACGTCAGGGACACTCTGGCCCCACATCTCGACGGGGAAGACCTGACATGGCTCAACGAGGCATGCCGGGCGATATAGGCGAAATGCCCATAAGGCGATACAGGCGAATATCTTCAAGGCGAATCAGAAGCGGGTCATGAACTCGACGACAATCTTGTCCTTTTCCGAGGGTTTGACCACCGCCCCGTCGCGATAGAGATATTTCTCATAGTTCACACGTATGTCGGAGACAAAGGGAGTGGCGAGACTGATTGTCACTCCCGACGTTATTCTATGGCGCTTGTAGTCGGTGACGGCAAGCAGGCCTTTGTCTGTCGTGGTCTTGCCGTCGCTATGGTCGGTCATCATGTCATAGCGCACCAATGGCGACACCTTTTTCACCATCGACCGCTTGTTGCGGACGTTCAGGTCGTAGTTGACGAACGAATTGAATGAGTGGACATCCCGGAACATATTGTCGCTATAATGCTTATACAGGTATTCCGCCTCGACATGCCATCCATGGGCATGCCAATACATTCCGCCGTCGTACATCATCACCGTGTGGTCCTGAGGGCTAATCTTCTGAGTGCTCAACGTGATATTGAACCCGCGGGGCAAGAAGAGCTGCGCCTTGGCGGAGAAGTTGACCGACTTGGTCCAATAGTCCTTCTGGTCGGTCAGTCCAGAACCATTAAACAGACCCGCCTCCAACTTCAACTGGCACTTGCCGGGGAAGGCATAGGCCACTGTGGCCCCGACGTCGCGCACGTTGCCCACCTGCTTGGCGATAAACGAGCGGTTGGCGAAATACTGCTGATGGGGAGAGCGATGGGCATCTATGGTGAAGGGCACTCGAAACTGGCCTATGGTGAAGCTGAGCCTCTCGGCGGGTGTGAGCCTCGTATAGGCGTCGAGCATCTTGATCTTGCCCTCATCGGAGAGGTCAATCTCTGCCTTGTATGCCACGGCCTTCACCACATTGCCCGTGAAGCTCACCCTGGCATTGCGCACCTCGAAGCGGCCTTCGCCCTCTTCCGTCTGATACTCGTATTTACCGCGTATAGTGCCGTGTATCTCAGGCATATACTTTGCTTCCGCGGACTCCTGTCCGCCCGCGTTTGACTGGGCATTGCCGCCGACAGAGAAAAATGTCGCCAATGCCATTGCTGCCATCGTTCTTCTTATTTCCATTTCTGACTTTTTTTATTCGGCTGCAAAATTACCACCCATTTGTTACAAACGTGTTAAGCGGATATTACAATCTTGTTATAAAAAACGTTAAAGTATGGGGATTGTTTTGTTATGTCGATTTATTTCGCTTATTTTGCAAAATAAAAAGAGAATAGAGAAATGAGAATAACCACTTTCATATTATTATTGGTGATGTCCACCGGGATGAGAGCCGCAGAAAAGGCCGACGCGTCGGAAAAGTCACTAATTGCTGACTCGTCAGCGGTAGTCATGCAGGATATTCCGCAGGATGTCACGCAGGATGTCATGCAGGATATTCCGCAGGATGTCAACTTCAATTGGAAACAGACGATATTGCCGGTGTCGCTCGTCGGCGTGGGCGCATTGACCCTAATGGACGGGGCGATAAAGGACGCAAGCCATGACGTGGCGGACGAAATAAGCGGATGGCGTGGAAGCGGCAGGAAGATCAGCGTGGACAACTATCTCCGACATGCTCCCACATTATTCTATTTGGGCTTGGGCGAATTGGGTGTGAAGCCACGTCATGACTTCACCGAACGCCTTCTCATCGGCGTGACCTCGTATGCCACCATGACGGCTATCGCTTATCCGATGAAGAAAATCATACACGAAAGGCGACCTGACGCCACCGACGCGGAGTCTTTTCCTTCGGGACATTGCGCCTCGGCGTTCCTCGGTGCGGAACTGGTGAGAATAGAGTATGGCGGATGGTATGGCCTTGGAGCCTACACCATGGCCACGGGTGTGGCTATGCTGAGGATGTACAATGGCAGGCATTGGCTTGGCGACGTGGTGGCGGGAGCCGGCATCGGCATACTCAGCGCGCGTGTGGGAGAATGGAGCGTCGCCCTATGGAGAAAACTGCTCCGCAAAAAAAATAATAAGGTGACGGGTGACGCTGGCATGACCATAGTGCCCGTGATGACTCCTTCGGAATATGGCGGTTGCCACTTCGGAGTGGCAGGCGCCATACTATTGTAGGAATCATTAAAAAATCATTGTTCGAGGCTGACAATCTTGAAGAGCTTGTCGCTCTGGCGAATCTTGCCCGGCACGGGTATGGAGACGTGAGTGCCCTTGGGCGCATAATCCACAGGGTCGAGTTCGAGGCGTATCTCCTTGGCGTCGAGATACATCACGCCCGTGGTAGGACCGGTGACGAGCAGTCGGTCGCCGAGCTTGAAGTCGGCAGCCTCCACCGTGAACTCAGCCACCCCGAGCTTGCTGAAGTATTTCACGCCCTTGCCGATATACACCTTTCGCTCCGTGGCGCACGAGCCATAGTGCTTGTTCCATTCGCCGAGGGTCTGCCCCTGATAGTAGCCATCCCAGAAGCCGCGGTTGAACACGGTGGCGAGCCTCTTGTCCCACTCGTCCTTCTTCTCCTCGGTGAATGTGCCCTCGACGACGCTTCGTATGGCCTCCTTGTAGGTCTTGACCACGGTATATACATACTCCGGTCCGCGCGCCCTTCCCTCGATTTTGAACACCCTCACGCCGGCGTCCATCATTCGGTCGATAAACCTGACGGTCTTGAGGTCTTTGGGGCTCATCACGTACTTGTTGTCAATCTCGAGCTGGTTGCCCGTCTCGGCGTCGGTGACGACGTATGAGCGTCGGCATATCTGTATGCACTCGCCGCGGTTGGCCGAGCGTCCGGCATTGGCGAGGCTGAGATAACACTTTCCGCTGATGGCCATGCAGAGTGCGCCGTGGCAGAACATCTCGATGCGTATGGGCTGGCCCGACGGGCCGCAGATATTCTGCTCCTGTGCTTGGCGGTGGATTTCCTTCACCTGATCCATGTTGAGCTCACGGGCGAGCACGACGACGTCGGCAAACCGGGCGTAGAATCTCAGGGCCTCGATGTTGCTGATGTTGAGTTGAGTAGATAGGTGAACCTCCTGTCCCACCTGGTTGCAATAGGTCATCACGGCCACGTCGCTGGCTATGACGGCCGAGATGCCCGCCTCGTGTGCGGCATCGACAATCTCGTGCATGGTGGGTATGTCCTCGCCGTAGATGATGGTGTTGACGGTGAGGTATGACTTGATGCCGTGTTCATTGCATGTGGCGGCAATCTCCCTGAGGTCGTCGATGGTGAATGCGCTTGCCGAGCCGGCGCGCATATTTAGTTTGCCTATGCCGAAGTATATGGAGTCTGCCCCGGCCTGTATGGCGGCGGTAAGGCTTTCCCTTGAGCCCACGGGCGCCATAATCTCATATTGTGAAATGTCGCTGTTCATTATCTTTTCTGCTTACAATTATTCTTTAAAATGCAAAATTAACTAAATAGTAAACAATATCCAAGAGAATGACCATATATTTAGTATTAATTAACTGACGTATAGCCCTTCGGGGCTTAAACGAAATGGCCGAAAAAACATTGAGCGTCACCAGGTGACGGTGACGCAAAGGGGCGGCGAATGGTTAAATAACGTTGTGAGGCAGCGAAATATTTGGAGGATACGCGGAAAAATCGTATTTTTGCATGCGAAATATGAATAGAATGAGACATACGATAATATGGTGCATGGTGGCGGTATTGGCAGCCTCATGTACAGAAGGAAAAAAAAGGGACGACAACGCGCGGAAGACATTCCGCACGGAGCATGTCAACCCCATGACGCCCGTCAAGGACCAGGGCGCGGGCACAGCCTGTTGGGCCTACGCCATGCTCGCCGCCATCGAGACCACACATATCTCCATGGGCGACTCGGTCAACCTGTCGCCGGCATGGGCCGTGAGGGCCTTGATGGAAGACGTGTATAAGGATTGCGTGCTCACGCGAGGCGAGGTGAGGGGAAGCTGTAGGGCCACGGGGATGACCCTGCTGAACATCATCCGGAGGCATGGCATCGTGCCCTACGACTCCTATCCCGACCGCGACGGCAAGGGAGCGACCACGACGGTCATGCTCAACAAGGCGAGGGCATTGGCCGGCAAGGCGGTCAACGCCCGCAAGGGTTATGAGGCTTATATGCCTTCGCTTCAGCGGATGCTCGACGAGACGCTCGGCTATAAGCCCAAGAACGTGTATATGCTCGGGGCGCAATACACCCCTGTGGAATTTGCCCATAGCGTGTGCCGGCCGGGCGAGTATGTGGCATTGGCAAGCGTCACCCATCATCCCTTCGGCGAGATGTTCGACCTCGAAGTGGCCGACAATTGGGACCACAGCCTCTTTCTCAACGTGCCCATCGACACGCTCACGGCCTTGATTGACAGGGATGTGAGAAGCGGCAGGGGAGTATGTTGGGAAGGCGACATCTCCGAACCGGGATTCTCCTTCGCCGACGGTGTGGCCACCTTGGACATTCCCGAAGGCGAGGATGTACAGGCCTTGCGGCAGATGATGATCGAGACCTATTCCACCACCGACGACCACGCCATGGCAGTCGTGGGCATAGCGCGCGACGAAAGGGGCGTGAAATATTATATCATGAAAAACTCATGGGGCACGGACAATCCCTACGGCGGGTTGATGTACGTGAGCGAGGACTATGTGAGGCTGAAGACGGTGACGGTGTTATTGCATCGTGACTGTGTTATTGCATTGCGACAGTCTTGACCACGGAGCCCGTCCATGTGTCGAAGGTGCAGCTGACGGAGTCGGTCGTCACCCATGACCGTGGTATGCTCAGGAAGTACTGTGAGGAATATTTCTCAGGCACGTCGCCCTGGTCATGGAGCAGTCGCAGGTGAGCCGTGGTACGTCCGTCATGAGCCGTAGTCGTACTGTCGTGGGTTATGCCGATGGTGTGATGCGCGTCCTCGACCGACGTGCTTCCCACCTTGAGCCAGATGGATATGTTGAGATAGCGGCCGTTTTTGGCTTTCCACATGCTCTCGAAGCCCACGGGGTCGTGCTTTGGCGACTTCACCGAGTCGGCCTCCACGGGGATGAGCGTTGGCACCTTGCCGATGCTCACTATCTCCGCCTTGCCCGGGGCTGTGATGTCATAGTATGCCAAGGAGCGATATGCGGAGTCGGCTGTGGTGACCCACTTTGCCGTCACCGGCGTGGCGAGCACGAGCGAGTCGCCATCGTCGGTCACAATGCTTCTGATCATCTTGTCGCCGTCGGCGTATGCCACCATGAGGTTGGCCGTGGTGAGCGAGTTTTCCCCCGTGCCCTTGTCATAGTTGTCGCTTTCGCACGAGGCGAGCACCATCATGGCGGCAATAGTCATTGGAAGCCACTTCATCATCATCATGAGCGGATGTTAAGTTGGTTGATGGCCGGATTGGCATACATCTTGAGCATACATTCCATGAGGAAACCATCGTCCTTGCCGTCGATTTGGATCTTGGCCATCTGCGCGTCGAGATAGTGGGCGAAGGCGGCCTTGTCGTCGGCGGTATAGCGGTCGGCCATTCGCTCTCCGCCCTCGAGCATGTCGATGGCGATATAGTTGACTGGGTAGAGGCGGTAGTTGGAATGAATGGCGCGGTCGATTTCCTCCGCTATGATGCGGAAGATGTCGGTCTTTGGCGTGTCGGCGGGCAGCGAGTCAAGGAATCCGTTGATACATGGGGCACAATGATAATGTATGCGCCCCTTATATCCCATGATACCCGTCTGCATGCTGAGCACGTCGTCGGCCTTCGACTTTTTCCATCCCGGCACGTCGCGCTTGAGCTGAAACTCCTGTGCCTTGAGCCAGTCGCACGGGTCGTATTCATAGCTGATGGCCACGGGGCAGATGTTCAACTGCTTGAGCCTCTGCTGCACGGAGCCTTCGCCGCCCATAGCCATCATCTTGATGATCGACTCCTGTGTGCGGTCGTCGCTGTCCTTGGCGCGTCCTTCCCTCTGGGCAATCCAGATGTTGTCGTGCTTGTCGTTGATGACGAAGTGCATGTATTCCGACATGGTGCGGCTGTTGGTGAGCATCTCCCGGATGCCTGCGCTCCGCTTGACGATAAACGACTTGTTGACCCTTACCAAGTCCTCAATCCAGGGTGCGGCGAGAAGGTTGTCGCCGATGGCAATCTCGCATGTGGTAGAGAATCCCGAGTCGATGAGCATCATGTCGAGCAGGGCAGAGTCGAGCACGATGTCGCGATGGTTGCTCACGAAGGTGTATCGCCCGGCCTTGTCGATGGCGGAGATGTCGATGTCGCAGCCCTTGCTTGCCTTTTCGAGCAATTGCTTGAGGAAGGGATAGCAGAAGGCCTTCTGGAAGTCGAGGTTGGTCTGGCATTTCTTGAGCTGCATCGCCAAAGCCTCGAAAGGCACCTGTGGGAACACGCTTCCCACCACTGTCCTGAACTGCGGGTCGGCCACTAATCGGTCGAACACCTCGGGCAGTTCTTCCGGCTCAAACGGCCGGATGCTGTCGTATTTCTCGGGTATGTTCATAATATTCTTTAACTTCCCATAATTATATACATTACTTTAGTTTCGCATGTGCTCAACTTTTTGGAAGTTAAGGAGTTAAGGAGTTATCGCTCCCGTTGGTCGCTGGGAGTTAAGCCACTACCAACTATTATCCTTACTTGCGAAAGTTGAGTACATTATTAAAATTGATTCTCCACGATGTCGGTCAGCACGTCGCTCATCTTCATTCCCGCAGCCTTCACCTGTTGAGGGATGAAGCTGGTGGCTGTCATGCCCGGGGTGGTGTTGATTTCGAGCAGGTGGATTTTGTCAACCGTCTCGCCGTCCTTGCCTTTTCCCTTGCCGATGATGTAGTCGATGCGGATGATGCCGTTGCAATGTAGGATGTCGTAGATATGGCTTGTCAGGTCGGCCACTCGGCGGGCTGTGTCGTCGCTCAGTCGGGCGGGAGTTATTTCCTGCACCTGTCCGTTGTATTTTGCGTCATAGTCGAAAAACTCGTTGCTGGTCACCACCTCAGTAGCGGGCAGCACCACGGACTTGTCCTTTGTCTTGTAGCATCCGATGGAAATCTCCGTTCCTTCGAGATACTGCTCCACCATGACGTCCGAGCTTTCGAGCATGGCCTTGCGAATGGCCGGGGCCAGTTGGTCTTTGTCCTTGACCTTCGACACGCCGAAGCTGCTGCCGTCGGCGGCTGGCTTGACGAAGCAAGGCATGCCGATGCGGCTCTCCACCTCGTCGTCGCTGACCATCTCCTCATATCCCTTGCGAATGAGCATGGAGTCGGCCACGCTGACGCCATATCCTCTCAGATACTGGTTGAGCACGAACTTGTCGAATGTCAGGGCCTCTACCAATACCCCGCTTGTGGAGTAGGGGATGCCCACGATGTCGAGATAGCCCTGGAGGATACCGTTTTCGCCTGGTGTGCCGTGGATGGTGATATATGCATAGTCGAATGATGTCTTCTTTCCGTCGAGCGTGAAGGTGAAGTCGTTGAGGTCAATCTTTGATGTTGTGCCGTCGCCGAGATCGACATGCCAGTCGAGTCCCTTGATATCTACGATAAAGATGTTGTAGCGCTCCTTGTCGAAGAATGAGTAGAGCCCTTGTGCGGAGCGCAATGACACGTCGTGCTCCGATGAGTCGCCACCGCAGATGATGGCTATTGTCCTTTTTGTCTGTTCCATTTTTATATCGTTTTTTTTTATATATATTCAATTTTGGGGAAGTTAAAGAAGTTAAAGAAGTTAAAGACAATAGTATTTCCGCTTCTTTTTCTTCCGCTTCAGTCAAGGTGTTTCTGACGCTTGGACATACCTCTCCCATTTGTCGATGAGTCCCTGCATATCGGCGGGCAGGTCGGAGGTGAAGTCCATCTGTCGGCCTGTGGCGGGATGCACAAACCCCAAGGTGCGGGCATGGAGGGCCTGACGTGGGCATAGCCTGAAGGCATTGTTGACAAACTGGCGGTAGGATGCTGTCCGCTCTCCTCTCAGTATGTCTGAACCTCCGTATCTCTCGTCGCTGAAGAGGGGATGTCCGATATGCTTCATGTGCGCCCTGATCTGATGCGTGCGTCCGGTCTCGAGTATGCATTCCACGAGGGTGACATATCCATAGCGTCGTATCACTCGATAGTGTGTGACGGCCGGTTTGCCGATGTCGCTCTCGGGCGGGAAGACAGCCATGCGGAGGCGGTCTTTCGGGTCACGTCCGATGTTGCCCTCAATCCTGCCTTTGTCCTCGACGAAGTTTCCCCATACTAAGGCGTTGTAGCTGCGGTGGGTGGTCTTGTTGTAAAACTGCGCGCCGAGCTTTGTCTTGGCGTCGGGAGTCTTCGCCACGACGAGTAGTCCGCTGGTGTCCTTGTCGATACGGTGAACCAGTCCTACCTGCGGGTCGTTTGGGTCGTATGTCGGCAAGTCCCTTAGATGCCATGCTATGGCGTTGACGAGCGTGCCTGTGAAGTTGCCGCATCCCGGGTGGACCACCATTCCTGCGGGTTTGTTGATGACCATCAGGCATTCGTCCTCATACACGATGTCGAGCGGTATTTCCTCGGGCAGTATGGATGTCTCAAATCGCGGGCGGTCGAGCATCAGGGTGACCACGTCGCCCGGTCGCACCTTATGGTTGCTCTTCACTGGCCGGTCGTTGACGTGTACATATCCTGCGTCGGCGGCTTTCTGGATGCGGTTGCGCGAAGAATGCTGGAGCTTCTCGCACATGAACTTATCCACTCTTGTGGCCACCTGTCCGGGGTCAACCTCAAATCGGAAATGCTCATATAGCGTCTGCTGCTCCTCGTCCTGGAGGTCATCTGTCAGGCCTTGGAGGTCGTCGGGCAGGTCCTGAAGGTCCTGTATGTCGTATTCTTGTTCTGTCATTATATTCTAAAGTTTCTGAAGTATATGTCATAAGGGTTTCCCCTTATTGACTTCCTCATTCAATCTTGTGCTCATCGACGAGGAACACTTCCTCGAAGTCGTCCTCATCTCCCGCCCCCTCGTCAGTCTGTAGTGAGCTGGCGTCTTCAAACTGGATGTCTCCTCCGATGTCATCATATTGTCCGCTTCCTATGAGCAGGGTGAGGGGCGTATCGATAGACACGCGGTCGCCTGTGCTCAGCCGTCGTCCTCGGGTCAGAATGCCATATACCCAGTCTTTCTCGCCCGTGACCGTCTTAGGGGGCAGGAGCTTGAATCCCAATGCCGTGAGTTTTGCCGTGGCTTCCCTGACGCTGCTGTTGTCGATGATGTCTGGAATGGCGAATGTTGGCGACGAAGGCGAGTTGACGGTGACGTAGATGATGTGTCCGCTCTTGACGTTAGTCCCTTCGCCGGGGCTTTGGGCGAGAATACATTCGGCAGGCAGTCGCTTGTTATATCCCGAGTCGCTCACCACGACGCGCAGCCCGTTGCGCTCCAGGAGGTCGGCTGCGCGGTTGAAGTCCATGCCGCTGAGATTTGGCACGGGCACGCCCTCGCCGTGGTGGGTGTATATCTCAAGGCCATACTTCACCCCGATGCAGAGCGCCACCACGGTGACAGCCATGGCTAAGAGGTTGCCCCAAAGATATTTGCTGGCAAACTTGCCGAAAAATTCCTTTGTCTTCATTTTTTTTATTTATGTTTATTATGGAGTTAAGAGGAGATAAAAGTAGTTATCGCTCCCGTTGGTCGCTCAGGAAGATAAAAGACAATACTATATTATTATCACACGTGAAGCTCAAGGATGAACCTGGCTCCGTGGGTATATGCCGGGTCGATGGAGATGGAGCCGTTCATTCGTGTGGCGAGCAGGGAGCAGATGGGCAGCCCGAGTCCGTCGCCTTGGGTGAGGTCCTTCACTTCGGCAAAGGGTTTGAAGATAGCGGCATGCTTTTCCTGCGGTATGCCGGGCCCTGTGTCGCTGACGATGTATTGGTGTGTGTGTGCTCCTCGCTTTTTGTATTCGAGTGTGATTTTTCCTCCCGCGGGAGTATGGTATGCCGCGTTTTCAAGCAGATGTCCGATCACACGTGTGAGCATGTCGGGGTTGACCTTCATGGTGAGCTTTGGCGCATTGACCACGATGTTCACCCCTTCCTTGGTCTTTCCGTCGATTTGTCGGGCTATGCTGCTGCACAGGTTGGCTATGTTCTTTTCCTCCATCTCCACGGGTTCGGCTATGGAGCCTTCCAGTTCCGACATCTCCTCGATGTGGGCCACGAAGGTGTTGAGAGCCTTCACAGGCGGCAGGTTCGGGTCGAGCCTGTTGAGCGTGGGTGAGATCTGTTGTGATATGTTGCGTATGAATGCGCTTTTCTGGTCATTGTGTTCCTTGGCCACTTCGAGAGCCTTTTTCTGCTTGCGTGTGAGCAGGATAAATCTCATGAGCAATATGGCTCCGAAGACGAGCACGCCGGCGAGGATGGCTGCGAGGATGCATAGTGCGACGATGACATACTGCCTGTTGCTGAGCGACGAGTCCTTGTCGTCGATGGTCTTCTGCTTGTCGGCGCATTCCTTCTTGAGCGCGTTAATCTCGTCCATGGCCTTGAGCACCTTCACCGAGTCTTTCCAGATGATATATTGCTCGTATGTTCGTGAAGTCATTGCGGCGTTTCCGCTTTTTTTCGCGATGGAGATGAGAGTGCGGTATGTGTCGATGACCTTGTCGTATTGCTTTGCGTCCTTGTATTCCTTGATGAGCTGGTCGATGGCCTCGTTGCCCTTGGCGGTCTGCCCGAAGGTGTAGTAGTGGCTTGCCTGTGTGTAGAGCAGGTCTTTGCGTATGGAGTCGTTGCCCGATGCGCTTGCCATGTCCTCCATGCGGGCGAGCTGTTCGCTGGCGCTTGCCGCCTTTCGCATCTTGGTGTACATCGCCAGTCGCTCCTTAATGGTGGCATAGCGGAGTTCGGGATGCTGCCTTTGGCTTTTCTGCTCATATACCATGATTTGCTGGTCGGCGGCGCGCAGCATGTCGAATGCCTCCTTGTAGAAGTTTTCGCGATGATATAGTGCAGCCACGTTGACGCCGCAATCGACGGCCTTCTCATATTGTCCCTCGGCGACGAAGGCGTTGAAGGCGTTGAGATAGCTGTAGCGTGCCTTGGTGAAGTCCTTGTTGGCGAGCATGGTCTTGGCTTGCCGCCATTGTGTGTCGGCCTGTCCCTGTGCGCGGGCTGTGATGGATGTCATGCAGCATAGGGCTGTGATGAGGATAAGTATCTTCTTGTTCATTGCGATGAGATTAATTGTTTTCATTCTGTCTGCAAAGATACACTTCTTTCCTGACACTACAAAGAAAATGGCGGATTTTTTTTCTATTTTTCCGCCAATTCGTGAAATGAGCGCATTTTGGCCTCTGTAAATGAGTGTTATTGGTATGGTTTGCCGGTTGTATATGACTCAACTTTCATCTTCCCTCTGCGATGGTTTTGATTACAGGGTGAAGTTGACACCCACTCCTATCACGCGGTTGGTGCGTGTGAACGAGTTAGTGGTCTTTGTGGCCTCGTTGGCCATGTTGTAGTCGTCATAGAGAGTCTGGAAATAGGCGGCGTTGAGCTTCACCTTGTCCGTGACGTTGACGCCCACCCCCAGTCCGTATGAGTAGCTGTTGACGTTGAATGAGATGTCGTTCATTCCCGCGTCCTTCATGCCGTATTGTGTGCGTTGTCCGCCGGCACTAATGGTGACCACCTTGTTGATGTCCCACTCAGCTCCGAAGAGATATTCGTTGGAGTCGTCGAGCATCTCCTTGGTCCATTGCTTTGTGTCCTGGTCGAAATAGTGGTGCCATCCTGCCATGACGCGCAGCGAGGGCAATATCTCGTATTGTGCGCCCACGGTGAGCAGGGCGGGCGAGTCCTCGGCCACCTTCTTGCCGTCGGCAAACTTGTCGAGCATTTCAATTCCGTCGGCGCTGAGACTGTTGGCCGACTTGTTCTTCAGGCGCATTCTGGTCTTGAACTCATACTTGGCGGCGAGGTTGAGCTTGCCCGTCTTGTAGTCGATGCCGACGATGGGAGCCACGCCCCATCCGGTCTGGTCGCAGTTGAGCTCGATGTCCTGCGTGCCGATGGACATGGCCGTGGAGAGCTGTGCCCCCTGCTTGAGCATTTCGGCCTTGTCGCTCATGCCCATTCCTTCGAGCATTCCTGCATATTCGCTGAACAGGGTTGACTGATCGGCGAAATGCTGTGATGCGGCTACCATCTCGGAGTTGCCCCCTGTGATGTGCTCCACGTTGATGTTTTTCACATATCCATAGTAGTTGGCCGAGCCGTAGAGCATTCTCACGCCGCCATATACCGACAGTTGGTCGGTCAGCTTGTATGCAGCGCCGAGAGTGAATCCGTAGTAGTATTGCCGGCCGCGCATGTATGAGTCGTAGCTGTACTTGTCGCCCATCTGATGGCCTGCGAGGGCGGGGTTGACAGCGGCCAGTCCGCCGTAGAGCTGGTTCATGACATCCTTGGCTGCCGAGCCTCCGACATTGGTGTAGGGCATGTAAGCCACTACCTGCTCAAATGAGCCGAGACCGCCGGGATACTCACACTTGCCGCCGCCGCCGGTGATGGCAAAGCCAAACTGGAAGCTCCATCTGTCCTTGTTCCATGCTGCCTGGAGGGACGGGATGATAGGGGCGTCGGCCTTGCCCTTGAAGGTGTGAAGGGGTGAGCCGGGATTGCCCGCATTGTTGACGAAAAGAGGGAAACCGTTTTCGATGGTACGTGTCTGGTGGGCATTCTGGATGTTGAACGAGATGTGGATGCCATCTCCGAGGAATGCCACTCCGGCGGGATTGCTATAGACGCCGTCGATGCCGATGGCTGCGTCGCGTGCCGGATTTCTTAAAAACTCGATGCTCTGATTGGTGTTGGTGAGCAGGCCGCCTGCCCATGCACCTGTGGTCATTGCTGCCGTCATCACTGAGAGGCAGACTAATCTAATCTTCTTCATTAACTGTATTTTTCTAAAATTCGCCGCAAAGGTACAAAAATTGTTCTAAATTTCCGTTGAAATGTCGATTTATTTATAAAACATTAACGATTCAGAGCGTCCGTCATCCATCATTGTTCCTAAGCGTCACCCGTCACCCGGTGACGGCGAATGTTTTGGGGGTGCCAGCCTGTCTGTCTCCGCCTGTCTGTTTTCGCCTGCCTGCTTTCGTCAGCCTGTTTTCGCTTGTCTGTTTTCGCCCGCCTGCCGCCTGCCTGCCGGACTGAATCACGGGTAGGATGGTCGGTTTTTTGGGGCTTTGAGAGTTGACATACTGAGTTATATTATTCAGTTACTTTAGTTTCGCATGTGCTCAACTTTTTGGAAGTTAAGGAGTTAAGGAGTTATCGCTCCCGTTGGTCGCTGGGAGTTAAGCCATTAGTTTGGAGCATTGGATATAAGCGCAACAACATTTGGCTTAACTCCTTAACTCC
>JAXEKN010000084.1:0-15960 GCA_034101015.1 Prevotella sp. | reverse complement strand
GGGGTCCCACCTCTTCCCATTCCGAACAGAGAAGTTAAGCCCACTTACGCCGATGGTACTGCAATGCAATGCGGGAGAGTAGGAAGCCGCCTTCTTTCAAGGACGATAGCCCCGAGGATAGCAATATCTTCGGGGCTTTTTGTTTTTATAACTGTAAGTATGAGTAGAATTAAAAGATGGATTGTTTGGTTAAGTCGTTGGCGCCATTGTAGAGGCTTTGGTGTCCAGTCACCCAATGATTATTCTTTCATACGCTATGTCATCAACGAGCATTATCCTTATTATGCTTATGCTGACTTGAGAACAGCCTTGCCGGACATTGATCCTTTGTTGCGGAAAAAGGCTGAACTGGTTTTTCGTCTTGCCAATTGGAAACAGTCGAGCTACATTGTCGTAGATGAGGATAATGAGGTATATCGGAGATACATTCTTGAAGGATGCAGAAAGTCCGTTGTTACGACTGACATGACAGCCGACACCGACTTTTTCCTTCTCTCTACCCGAATTCATGAGTCTGATGATTTTGTCAGGTTGCTTAAGACGGACAGGATGATTGTCGTGGATTATATTCATGACAGACATGGTAAGTCGGTATGGAGGGATTTAATCTCCTCTGAAAAGGCAACAATCACGTTTGACTTGTATTATGTCGGTATAGTTTTCACATTTGACAAGAGATATAAACATGACTATATAGTGAACTTTTAAATTAATGCAACTATGAAGATAACGAAAGTATATACAAAGACCGGCGATGAAGGCATGACCAGCCTTGTCGGAGGAATAAGAGTCAGTAAAGGGTCAGACAGGCTGGAGTCGTACGGCACCGTGGATGAACTGAATTCACATATTGGCCTTTTGTCTGCCATGGTCAGCGACGAGTCTATAATTGAAGTTCTGACCCGCATACAGTCAAACCTCTTTGTTGTCGGCACACATCTTGCAACAGACCAGACTCAGACTCCACTCTATGACTCGGCAAAACTGTCGGATGGTGAAGTGGAGTATATAGAGAAGCAGATAGATGCCCTCTTGGCGGAGATGCCTGAGAAGATGGGTTTTGTTCTACCCGGCGGCAGTGTGTCGGCAAGTCAGTCGCACGTGTGCCGCACAGTGAGCCGTAGGGCGGAGCGGTGTGTGATTCGTTTGGCAGAAAATGCTCCTGTTGGTAAGGAAATCATCCAATATTTGAACAGATTATCAGATTATTTCTTCGTTTTAGCCAAAAAATTAAATATTATTGACGGAATGAGCGAAAAAATATGGCAGAAACCCTTGTAATTAGGAATAAAATTATTACTTTTGCCGAAAAATTCAAGAAACTCAAAAATAGACACTATGTATTGGACATTAGAATTGGCTTCAAAGCTGGAAGATGCACCATGGCCAGCAACCAAGGATGAGCTTATCGACTATGCCATCCGTTCAGGTGCCCCACTCGAAGTACTGGAGAATCTCCAGGAGATAGAGGATGAAGGAGATGTTTATGAAAGCATCGAGGATATTTGGCCTGATTATCCCACAAAGGAAGATTTCCTTTTTAATGAGGACGAATATTAGAATGACAATCATCAGAAGGCCGCTCTTCTCCGCAAGAACGGCTTTTCTATTCTTTTTCCTACTGGGCTTTTCTATTGCGAAAGCTCAGTACGACCCTTCGTTTGCTCATTATTGGGCAATGGAGCCATCGTTTAACCCTGCATCTGTGGGCAAGCAGTCGAAGCTCAATGCCGCAATGGTGTATAACATGACCTTTGCGGGATTTGAACACAATCCGCGCACGATGTATGCCGGTGCCGACATGCCTCTGTATTTTATGAAGTCATATCATGGTGTCGGTCTGCAGATATTGAATGATGAGATTGGTCTTTTCTCCCACAAGCGATTCTCGCTGCAATATGCATATCGCCACAAGTTGTTTGGCGGTATGATTGCCGTAGGTGTACAGGCTGGAATGCTGAGCGAGTCGTTTGACGGTACTAAGGTGGATATGGAAAA
Organism: Prevotella sp.; assembly: GCA_034101015.1. Lineage (GTDB taxonomy): Bacteria > Bacteroidota > Bacteroidia > Bacteroidales > Bacteroidaceae > Prevotella. The sequence goes on along the minus strand of JAXEKN010000084.1, from coordinate 13,962 downwards.
CACTGACGATCCTGCCATCCCGACCACTAAGGTAGATGGCTCAGGCATGGATTTTGGAGCGGGAATATATTACACACGCGGTCCGCTGTATGCCGGTCTTTCTGTACTTCACGCCACAAATCCGAAGGTGGAAATGGGCGAAAGACAAACAATAAACATAGAAAAAACGTATTATTTTACGTTGGGACACAATATTCGACTGAAAAATCCGTTTTATACTATAGAACCATCGATGTTGGCACGCACTGACGGCACGGCATATCGGCTGGACTTCACCGGTCGCCTGAAGTATGTCAACGACAAGAAGATGATGTACGGCGGACTGACATACAGTCCCACCAACTCCGTCACCCTGCTCGTGGGCGGTATGTTTCATGGTATATGCATAGGTTATAGCTATGAGGTTTACACTTCCGCCATAAGCATTGGCAATGGCAGCCATGAGCTGTTCGTGGGTTATCAGACCGACATCGACCTTGGCAAGAAAGGCCGCAACCGCCATGTGAGCGTGAGATACCTCTGATGCGTGACATGAGTGCTGTGGCATATATATATAATAAGGTGGAATAATATAATGTAGTAAAAACAAGAAGAGATACATATTATATGAGAATAATGAAAACATTCAAGGCATTATGCCTGATAATGGCATCAGTGGCCTTAGCAGCCTGTTTTGGCGGTAAGGTGACTTCAGCCACCGGCGGTGAGGTGACCGGTGCGGGTGGGCGTGCATTCACCGAGCCGACCCCATACGGAATGACCCTCGTCAAGCGTGGTCATCTGAAGATGGGTATAGAGAAGCAAGACAGCCTTTGGGGCAAGCAGACACCAGTCAAGGACATCTCGGTGGAAGGATTCTGGATGGACGAGACCGAGATTACCAATTCGCAGTACAGGCAGTTTGTCAACTATGTGCGCGACAGTATTCTTCGCGAGCGTCTGGCCGACCCTGCATACGGTGGCGACGAGACATACAAGATAGAAGAGGACAAGAACGGCGATCCCGTCACTCCCCATCTCAACTGGAAGAAGCCATTGCCGCGCAAGCCCAACGAGGATGAGCAGCGCGCCCTTGAGAGCATCTATACGTTTAACCCCGTAACAGGGGAGAAGATGCTCGATGTCAGCCAGTTCAACTATAAATATGAGATCTATGACTATACCACTGCCGCCCTGCGCAAGTATCGCCTTGACCCCGCCGACCGCAATCTCAACACCGACGTGAAGGTTGATCCCGACAAGGAGGTGTGGATATCCAAGGACACGGCCTATGTGGATGACGAAGGCCGCATAGTGCGTGAGACCATCAACCGCCCGTTGAGCGGACCATGGGACTTCCTCAACACGTATATCGTGAATATCTATCCCGACACCACGTGCTGGGTGAACGACTTTCCCAATGCCGACAATGAGGTATATATGCGACAGTATTTCAGCAATCCCGCCTATAACGACTATCCAGTGGTGGGAGTGACATGGGAGCAGGCCAATGCCTTCTGTGCATGGCGCACTGACTATCTGCTGAAAGGTTTGGGAGCGTCAGCGCGATATGTGCAGCGCTATCGCCTTCCCACCGAGGCTGAATGGGAATATGCCGCGAGAGGAAAGGACCAGAACGAGTTTCCATGGGACAATGCCGACGTGGCGAGCGGCAACGGATGCTTCTATGCCAACTTCAAGCCAGCCGACGGCAACTATACCAAGGACGGCAATCTCATATCCAGCAAGGTAGGCATCTATTCCGCCAACAGCAATGGCCTGTATGACATGGCTGGCAATGTGGCTGAATGGACGAGCACCGTATATACCGAGGCAGGAGTGGAGTCGATGAACGACATCAATCCACAGTTGAAGTATAATGCTGCCAAGGAAGACCCTTACCGTCTGAAGCGCAAGAGCGTCAGGGGCGGTTCGTGGAAAGACCCGGAGACATATATCAAGTCGGCATGGCGTTCGGTTGAATATCAGAACCAGCCACGCTCCTACATCGGTTTCAGATGTGTGAGAAGCCTTGCCAACACCACCAGTCAGAAATCAACAAAATCCAAGAGAAAATGACAGAATACAGCAAGTTCAATATGGTATATCGTCTGCAGAAGTGGATGGACAGTGTCCCCGGACAGACATTCCTCAACTATGCCTATAGCTGGGGTGCATCAATCGTGATTCTTGGTACACTGTTTAAGCTGACCCACCTGCCAGGCGCCAATTTCATGCTTTATCTCGGTATGGGTACTGAGGTGATAGTGTTCTTCCTCTCGGCTTTCGACCGTCCGTTCGACAAGACGGCCATAGGCATGGACCTTGCTGTCCATAATGACGACGAGGCGGAAGGCACTTCCGTTGACGACGTTCAGGACAGCGGCGCTCTGCATGTTCAGGGCGGCGGCACGGTGATCATCGGCGGCGGCGGATTTGTAGGCTCATCCACAGGCGTGCCATCAGGCACGTCGATAGACGTGACAGCCGGTTCTCCGTCGGAAAGAGCAGTCGGCTCATTCCCCGACGGACTGTCGGCCACGGCAATGTCAGGAGCGGCTCCCGCAGTGGTCGGCATGTCGCCTGAGATGGAAGAGGCCACAAGCAATTACGTGGAAGAGCTCAACCGCCTGACCGACATGCTGTCGAAGGTGTCGGAGCAAAGCATGCGCCTGACCCGCGACTCCGAGGAGATGGAAAATCTCAACCGCACGCTCACAGGCATCTGCAAGGTATATGAGATGCATCTCAAGGGAGCGAGTGCACAGATAGGCACTATCGATCAGATCAACGAGCAGACCAAGCGCATGGCTGAGCAGATAGCCGAGCTCAACCGTATCTACGCCCGTATGATAGAGGCCATGACCGCCAATATGAAGGGCAATTAACCAATGGCATGAAATCCCAATGACAATATCAGGACATGTCATATCAATATATTATAAAGAATAATCAATGGCAATAAAGAAAAGACCGGTATCTCCCCGCCAGAAGATGATCAATCTGATGTATGTCGTCTTGATGGCAATGTTGGCGCTTAACGTGTCAACAGAGGTGCTCAATGGCTTTTCCATCGTGGAAGAGAGCATTGGTCGCACCACGGCCAACTCCACCAAGGAGAACCAGGTGATATACGACAGTTTCGCCGAGCAGCTGAAGTCCAATCCCGCCAAGGTCAAGATGTGGTATGACAAGGCACAGGCGGTGAAGCTCATGAGCGACTCGCTCTATAGTCTTGCCGACGAACTCAAGCTGGCTATCGTGCGCCATGCCGACGGTGATGACGCCGACGTGAAGAATATCCAGGCCAAGGACGACCTTGAGGCAGCCAATCAGGTGATGCTTGCTCCTGGCCGTGGCCGTGGCGGTGAGCTCTATCGTGCCATCAACTCCTTCCGCCAGCGCATCCTCGCCATGATTGACGACCCGGCACAGAAGAAGATTATCAGCAGCAATCTCTCCACCGACCTGCCCCATAATGCCCTGACAATGGGCAAGAACTGGCAGGAATACATGTTTGAGGACATGCCCGTGGCGGGTGCGGTGACCTTGCTCACCAAGTTGCAGAGCGACGTGAGATATGCCGAGGGCGAAGTGCTCCATACCTTGGTGTCGAATATCGACGTCAAGGACATACGCGTCAACTCGCTCAATGCCTTCGTCATTCCCAACGCACAGACCATCGTCCGCGGCGACAAGTTCTCCGCCAAGATAGTCATGGCGGCAATCGACACCACACAGGTGCCCGACATATATATAGGCAACAGGAAAATGGACCTGCGCGACGGCATCTACGAGACAGTATGCGGCAAGACCGGCGACTTCACCCTTGCCGGCTTCATCGAGATGGTCAACGGCAGCGGTGAGAAAGTGCGTCGCGACTTCTCGCAGAAATACACAGTGGTCGATCCCAGCGCCACCGTCTCCGCCGACTTGATGAATGTGCTCTATGCCGGCTATAGCAATCCCATAAGCATCAGTGTGCCGGGAGTGCCCCTCAACAAGATCAGCGCCACGATGACCGGCGGTACTCTCCAGCCCGTAGGCATGGGCCGATATATAGCCCGTCCGTCGGCAGTGGGTCATGACGTGACCATCACCGTGTCGTCCACCAATACCGGCAAAGCCCAGCAGATGGGTCAGTTCACATTCCACGTGCGCAAGTTGCCCGACCCCAAGCCATATATCGCCATGAAGGACGACAAGGGTGTGCCCTCGCGCTATCGCGGCGGAGCGTTGTCAAAGGCGAGCCTGATGGCAGCCGACGGCATCGGGGCAGCCATCGACGACGGCATCCTCGACATCGCCTTCCGCGTGGTGGGCTTCGAGACTGTCTTCTTCGACAATATGGGCAATGCCGTGCCTATGGTGAGCGACGGCACCCGCTTCTCCACCCGTCAGAAGGAGACATTCCGCAAGTTGGCGCGCAACAAGCGATTCTATATCTCGCGCATCACTGCAGTCGGTCCCGACGGTATCGAGCGCAAGCTCGACGCCTCGATGGAAGTCATCGTGAAGTGATTCGGATTGACAGGTCAAGACATTATATAACAGACAAAAAATCATAGAAGACAAGAAGATATGAAGAGAATATTGTTTTTGATATTGGTAATGAGTGTCGGATGTGCGGTGATGGCACAGCCCAAGGCGCGCCGCAATGCCGCCAAGAAGACACAGGACAAGTCGTCGGCCAATACGGGCATGACGCTAAGGGCGCGCGAGATGTTTCCCACCGCCATCGACATGCCGGAGGACGTGGTGTGGCGTCGTGACATCTATCGCGAGATCGACCTGACCAAGGAGGCCAATTCATGCCTCTACTATCCCGTGGAGCCAGTGGGCAAGCAGATGAACCTCTTCACGTATATCTTCAAGTTGGCGCTGTTCAACTATATCCCCGTATATGAATACCGCCTTGACGGCAATGAGGACTATTCCGATTCGGCTAAGGTCAACATCAAGACCATCCTCGACAACTATCACATCTTCTACGAACAGAAGGACGGCAAGTTGCGCGTGGACAACAGCGACATTCCCTCCGCCGAGGTCAAGATGTACTATCTCAAGGAGTCGGCATATTACGACCAGGCCAACTCCACCTTCCGCCGCAAGGTGCTCTCGCTCTGTCCAGTGATGATGCGCGAGGATGACTTTGGCGGCGAGGCGTCGAAATATCCGCTTTTTTGGGTGAAATACACCGACTTGGAGCCATTCCTCAACCGTCATACCATGGCGGCGAGCAGTCTCAACAATGCCGCTGTGGTGAGTGCCGACGACTATTTCACCACCACACGCTATGAGGGCAATATCTACAAGACCAGCAATCTTCTCGGTCGCACCCTCGCCCAGTATTGCCCCACTGACTCCGCCATGGCCAAGGAGCAGAAGCGCATAGAGGCCGAGCTGCAGCGGTTCAGCAAGAATATCTACGGCGACCAGGCGCGCAAGGACTCTCTCGACAGCATCGCCAAGCTCAATGTCAAAGGTGTCAAGAAGGTCAAGAAGGCAAAGACCTCGCGCCGCACCACTTCCACCTCGTCCACTTCCACGGCCAAGGTCAAGTCGTCGCGCACCAAGAGCTCTTCTTCCTCCTCTTCAGGTGGGGCAGCCCGCGTGTCAGTCCGCCGCGAGCGTCACTGACCCGGTGTAGCGTCACTGACGCCGCGTGTGCATAGTTCATTCCGGATCATGAATATAGAGAACGAACGTACAAAAGCAAAACTACAAATATTATAAGTATTATTATTAACAAAAGAGAAATTAGGTATGAAGAAAATTTTTACAACGATTGTGATGGCAGTCCTCATGATGGCAGCCATTCCAGCCAAGGCTGGTATCAACTTCGGTATCAAGGGCGGTTTGAACGTCACCAACTTCAGCTTCAGCAATGAGGTGCTCGACGCATCCAACAATGCAGGCTTCTTCATCGGTCCGTCGTTGAAGATAGGCATTCCCGTGCTTCCCGTCGGTTTTGAGATTGCAGCCCTGTATGACCAGCGCGATGCCAAGTTGGGCAATAAAGATGTTGCAGAGACGACACTCTCACAGAAGAGCATCAACATTCCCGTCAACATCCGTTATGAATTGGGTCTTGGCGACATGGCGGGCATCTATCTCGCTGCCGGTCCTCAGTTTGGCTTTAATGTTGGCGACAAGAAGTTCAGCTTCTCTAATGCCAAAGACTACAAGATGAAGGACAGCAACCTCAGCCTTAACCTTGGTGCCGGTGTCCGTCTTGTGAAGCATCTCGAAGTGGGCTTCAACTATAATATCGCCCTTGGCAAGACCGGTGAGTTCAATGTCCTTGACCAAGCAGTAGATAAGATTACTGGCAATGGCAAGGCCAACTCATGGCAGATTTCCGCGGCATATTATTTTTAACCCCGACTACATCGGATCCATGTCATAGTATATGACGAGCGAGCCGAATCGCTTGTCTTTCAAGATATCCTGGTGCGCCTTACGCAAGTATTGGCGCACCTTTTTCATGTCGATGCCATTCTCAAGCTTGATGATCATCTTGCGGATGTTGAGAGCCTTCACCTTGGCCACCGGCGGCTTGTCGGGACCAAGCACACGCTCGCCAAACCACATCCTGAGCTTGAACGACATCGTGGCTGCCGCACTCTGTACCGTCGAGTCGTCCTTGTGCTTGAGATAGACATACACCAAGCGGTAGAATGGGGGATAGTGATACTCTCTCCGCTCCTCGGTGACACTGCGGTACATCGCCTCGTAGTCGTTATCGACCACCTGTCTGACGATAGGCAGGTCGGGACTCTTTGTCTGCATGATGACCAGTCCTCGCTGCCCCTTTCTGCCCGCTCTTCCTCCCACCTGCGCCATCATCATGAAGGCATGCTCATAGGCGCGGAAGTCCGGAAAGTTGAGCATCGAGTCGGCATTGAGTATTCCCACCACGCTCACATTGGCGAAGTCGAGACCCTTGCTGATCATCTGCGTGCCGATGAGAATGTTGGTGCGTCCGGCGGCGAAGTCGGTGATGATACGCTCGTAGGCGTTGCGCGTGCGGGTGGTATCGAGGTCCATTCGCGCCACTCTTGCCTCGGGGAAGATTTCCCTTACGGCATCTTCAATCTTCTCCGTGCCATATCCCCGCGAGCGCAGATCGGTGCCCTCGCAGCATGGACATTTCGTGGGTATGGAGTAGGTATATCCGCAGTAGTGGCATGTCAGCTGGTTGGTGGTGCGGTGCAGCGTGAGGCTGACGTCGCAGTGCAGGCAGTGAGGCACCCATCCACACTGCTTGCACTCGATCATCGGCGCGAATCCCCGCCTGTTCTGAAACAGTATGGCCTGCTTGCCGCTCTCGATGGCCTTCCTCACCTCGGCCAGTAGCATCGGCGAGAATGGTCCTGTCATCATCTTGCGGTGCTGCAGGTCCTTGACATCTACCACGTGAAACTCCGGCAGCTGTATGCCCTCATATCTCTGTGTCAGTGCGACATAGCCGTATTTTCCCGTCTGCGCGTTGTGGTATGACTCGATGGATGGCGTTGCGGTGCCGAGCAGAGTCTTCGCCCCGTACATCTGCGCGAGCATGATGGCGGCGCTTCGTGCGTGGTATCTTGGTGCCGGGTCCTGCTGCTTGAATGACGTCTCGTGCTCCTCGTCGATGATGACCAGTCCGAGCCTTTGGTATGGCAGGAACACCGCCGACCTTGCTCCGATGATGATGTCGTATGGGTCTTTCGACATCTGCTTCTGCCACATCTCAACCCTTTCGGCGTCGGAATATTTCGAGTGGTATATGCCCAACCGTCGTCCGAACACCCTCTTGAGCCTTGTCATGATCTGCACCGTCAGTGCGATCTCCGGCAGCAGATACATCACCTGTTTTCCCCCGTCGATGGCATGCTGTATGAGATGAATGTAGATCTCCGTCTTTCCGCTCGACGTGACACCGTGGAGCAGTGTGACGTTTTTCTGCATGAACGACATGAGAATCTTGTTGTATGCGTCCTGTTGCGGCATGGAGAGCTTTCGTATGTTTTCCGGATGCGGCTCGCCCGATTCGTTGAGCCTTCCCACCTGTTTCTCGTATGTCTCCATCAGTCCCCTTTTGGTGAGCATGTTGATGATGTTGAGATTGGAGTGTGCGGCGTTCATCAGTTCCTCGCGGGTGATTTCCCTTGTTTCCGCGCCGTGTTCCATCTCGTCCCAGTGCGACAGTTGGAGATATGTGAGAAAGGCCTGCTGCTGCTTGTCCGCCCTTGCCAGCATGTTGATGGCTGTATGCAGCGCCGCCTCGTTTTGAAATTGCTTGGTGAGTCGTATGTATGTCTCCGTCTTTGGCTTGAATCCCTCCTCGGCCTTCATACCAGCGGGCATGGCAGCCTTATAGACGTCGCCGATGGGAGCGAGATAATACTCCGCAATCCATTGCCACAGCCTGTATTGCCTTTCGAGCAGCATAGGCCTTGGGTCTGCGATGTCGATGATGTCGCGTATTTTGTATCCTTCTGGCGGATTGTCGTGAATGCGGGTCACAATGCCGACATAGGTCTTTTTCGGACCGAAGGGCACGATGACGCGCACACCGAAGCATATCCCTTCCCGGAGTCTCTCGGGAATGGAGTATGTGAACAGTCCCTCAAGGGGCACTGGCAGTATCAGGTCAACATAATTCATTGCTTTGAGTGCAAAAGTACATAATTTCCATGAATTATCCAAAACAGGATAATCCCTTTTAGGAAAATTTAATTTTGTCGCGCTCCCGCTTCTCCTTCATGTCGGCGATGGTGGCGTCGTCGAGTATCTGGATTGCGCCTTGGCGTATGGCGTCGTGGAGGTCTTCCTCGCCGAATGCCTTGCCCTGGACGTTGAAGTCAGAGATGTTAAACTCGAAGTTGACCCTCAACTGGTGGCGTATCATCTTCTGCTGATATCTCGTGCCGGCATTCTTCCGCCGCAACAGTTTGGCAATGATGTCTATCTCATGCTGTGAATACTTGTTTCTTCCCATAATCTTATCAAGATGCTATTTCGGTGCAAAGATATAGGAAAAATCCCAAACCGCCAAATAATTCTCGCCAATATTTGGATAGTAATGCAAAAAAAAGTCTTGTCAGAGGCGGGATGCAGATTCCCCCGACCCCGCATCTTCGTGGAGGCCAGCCCTTTACTGGCTGATCTTCACGATGATGGTTTCTCCTATTCTCTTGTGGAATTTTTTCATCGTTCTCTAATTGAGTGACTATCTTATAGAGATGCATTAACTTTTGCTACGCTCAGTCATGGGGGTTATCCCTTAATATAGCAGATGTTTCAGTAAATTCATTTAGAACCTCTTTGTATTTGGGATGTTCTGTAGGAATTATCAATGTCGCACTATTAATCACCAGTTCTTTCCTTAAACAGTTCACGTGCGCGAACTTCCATTTCTGCAAGTCGCTTACGCTTTCTTTATTTTGAGGCTTCAACTCTAAGCAGAAGTTCTTCTCTTGACGGTATTCTATTGTTCATCTCATTATGTGTTTGACTGTTCGGGTGCAAAGATAGTGCATTTTTTGCGGAATACAAAATAAAATCTTGGAATTTTTTATTTTTGATTCCCCGACCCCGTGAACTGGCCCATGAAGAGGATGGCGCCGGTATAGTTGTCGGTGATCATATAGACGAAGGGACGGTCGCAATGGAAGTCCACGCGGCGCGGCGCGTCGGGACGGATGGAGGTCAGCTTCACCATGCCCATGGTCACGGCGGCTGCCTTGGTGCCTTCCTCGCTCACCTCTATCTTGGCCTTCTGCAGCATCTCCGACACATAGACATTGCCATTGGCGAAGGAGGAGAAGTCCGAAGCCATGGAGTCGAACATCGAGGGTGCGCCCAGGCGCGAGATGATGTCCTTGAGCGACTGGCGCATCTCGGTGGTGAAGCGCGGCAGCTTCAGGTCAACGATACACTCGTCCATGTCGCGGCGCATCGAGGCGAGAGCCTCGGGAGTGAGGGCCTTGACCGCGTCGGGGATGAACTTGCCGTCGCGCGGCAGTATCACCGTCATCGAATATGCGCCGGAGCCGTAGGGCAGGCTGACGGCCGAATAGACGTCATTCTCAAGATACGGGTACTTGGCGTTGCGATGCATCATATCGACATACTTGATGTCGCGGGTGTAGCCGTTGAACTGCTCCTTCTTGGTGTCCTTCTTGTCAAACTTGTCGGTCCACGTGCCGTTGAAGTAGATGGCGTTGAGGATGTAGGCCACTGCCGAGGGTTCTATCTGGTCGATGATCGAGGGTATCATCTTGTCGGTGTGGTCGCTGCACCATCCGTTGATGCGCGCCGCGCTGGCGGGATTGTTGAAGTCGAGTGCCTCCACGGAGCCTTGATAGCTGTCGGCGATGGTTGCGGCGTATTTCTTCTTGAGCTTGAACTGGTTGTTGAGCGCGATATAGTTGGCGATGTTGAGCGTGGTATGCTTGTCGGCGGTCTTTGCGCGGCGCATGAGATAGGCGTAGAAGGCGTTCATCTCGTCGATGTCATAGTCCTTGGCGCCGATGGTGGCAAGGATTTCGTCGCGTGTGGTGCCTTCAGCGCCGTTGGCGAGCATCGACATGAGATAGGTGACGCTCATGGGCGACACCACTGTTGAGCCGAGTCCCTTCATCTGTGAGAAGAGGTTGATGGCAAACTGGTTGTTGCGTCTCACCAGCTCGTATTGCGAGTCGGAGAGCACCATGAACTCCGGGTCGATGTCGTCGTCGTGTGTCATGCTTGTCATATCATCTGTCTTTTTGTCCGTAGCCTTGTCTGTAGCCTTGTTTGTGGTGCTGCACGCTGTGAGGGCGAGCATCACTGTGCCCGTGAGGGCGATGTTCTTGATTGTCTTTTTCATATCGTGTATCTTTGTTTATGTTTTTTGGGGGGAGTTAAAGACATCTCCTCTTATCTCCTAAATGCCGCCGGTGTCGTTTCCTTGCGTCATCCATTCGTTTTTTAACGTATTTTATTTAATGTTTGAAGTTTCGGGTATTATGCGGGGGTGAAATCCCAATAAGCGCAATATGTGGGCTGAAAGCCCAATAAGCGCCTAGCCCAGGGCAGAGCGAAGCGACACCCTGGGTTTTGGATGTGATATTTGTTATAAACGCCCTGCAAGGGCAAAAGCGCTACAATTCGTTGTGTATTAACGCTTTTGCCCTTTCAGGGCGGCCCTGCGCTTACATCGTTAATTCCCAGGGTATCGCTTCGCTCTGCCCTGGGCTAGGTGCTTGTTGCCCTTTCAGGGCGTGCGTTCAGCCGAGCAACTTGTCAACTCGTCCACTTGTCCACTCGTCAACTATAAAATATCAACTCGTCAACTGTTTCAGCCTGTCCTTGACCTGCGGCGTGAACGAGCGCGACACGGGAATCTGCCTTTCCATGCCGAAGAGCTGACGCCAAGACCCGACTTTGAACGCCTTTGACCGCCGAAAAAAATGCGGCTTTCACGAGGCGTCCTTGATCCTCGACTTCACGTCGGCGGCATATTGGCGCGACACAAGCACCGTGTCGCCCGTGGGGCGCATCACCAACGACATGCCACTGTTTCTTCCGTCGATCTTCTCCACATGGCGAAGGTTGACGATGAAGGCGCGGTGGCATTGCATTATCCCGACATACCGGCACAACGTCTCAACAGCATTCTTCATGCTCGTGCGTATCATCATCTCCTTGGTCTCGCTTTTATTATATATATAATGTACGCGCACGTAGTTGCCCTCGGATGTGGCATACACGAAGTCGTCGGGACTGATGGTCAGCGACTCACGTGTCTGCCCGACTATCGTCACCTCCTTGGCCGTGGGCTGCGGCTCTTCAGCCGGCTTAGGCTCTTCAGTCCGCCGGTGGCGCTCCTGCAGCATGCCGTTGAGCAGCTGGGCTTCCTCCAACTGGCGTATGAGATAGCGCTTCTTATACACATTGCGCCAGTAGAGGTGGATGATGAACGTGGTATAGCAGTTGACGGCAAACACCGAGCCAACCGTAGTCCAGCTGAAGTGATTGTCCACCACATCGTCGTTGACGAAACAGTGCAGGAAGGCGGTCATCAGCGTGACGCTCAGCATGATGTTGAGGGTCTCAAACCAGATGTTGCGGCGTATGATATAGCGGCTGCCGCGGTTGATGTCGTTGGGCATGCCAAGCAGCTTGTCAACCGCCATCTCGCTCGTCAGCACCGAAAAGGCGATGATCAGCGCAATGCCCGCAAGCAGTGGCCATCTCAGCCAGCCGAAATGGCTGAGGCCGAATGGCAGGAACACGGCAATGAAAAGCACTGCGATGATCACGCTTTGCAGCCTTTCCGATATTATTTCTTTTCTCATTAATTTAATTTCCCTTACCTCGCCGCAAAGTACAAGCCATGACCCGTGGCGCTGGCCACTTCGTTCACGCCCATCTCGTCCACGGTGACGTTCATCTTGCGGTCGCCAAGGTTCACCTGGACGGTGCCGTCGTCGTTGAAGCGGAAGATCTCTGTGGTCTTGCCGTCCTGCTGCTGCGACCATGAGTCGGTCTGCTTGTCATATACGAAGCATGTCACCTTGCCGTCGGGAGCCTTTATCTCATAGCCGTCCTTCAACGTCTTTACCGCATAGTAGCGGCCGTCCTGGCCTTGCACCTTTATTGTCTTGCCAACATTGCTTGCCACGGGATTCGAACCGCTCCAGAACTCTATCGTGTTGAGAACGAGAACGTCTGCCACGGAGCATACTGCATAAGCCGGTGAGATGACGAGGAAAATCAGTTCGTTTAGGAACTTGTTGCCTGTGGCATCCCGGTTCCATGCCGACAGTTTGTTGAACAGTGAGAACGAGCCCACGCATGAGCTGGTGAGCATTGTCGCACACAATAGCAGTGTGGCTACGGTTAAAGTCTTTCTTTTCATACTTTTTTCTTTTTAAATGTTATTAGTAAAAGCTAATCGTCGGCAAAGATACGCTTTTTATTTCAATCTGCCAAAGGAATGGACGATTTTTTTGCCATATATAAGTTGCACAATCATGCTATTTATGAGCAATAAAATGCAAATATGTCAATAAAAACAGGTCAAAAACGACATTTTATCACAAAATATTTGGTGAAATAAAACAAAATGATTATCTTTGCACCCAAATAAGCGACAAAGTGTCATCGAGGAATAATTTATATATAAACAACATAACACAATTTAGCGTATGGGAGTTAACATAAAGGAACTGACAGACAGCAGGGACACTGTGAACAAATGGATGGAAAGATTCGGTGTCCGGTTTGGAGTTTACAAGAAAGGGATTTTCAATGAGCAGCTTTTCCCCTTTGACTCCGTGCCGAGGATAATCCCCAAGAAGGATTGGGACTATCTTGAGCGCGGGCTGGAACAGCGGGTCAGGGCCCTGAACATGTTCTTGTGGGACGTTTACCACGAGAAGCGAATCATCAAGGACGTCAGCGAGGCCGGAGGATATGGTGTGGTCTTCGGCTCTGAACTCTCGCCCGAAAAGCTTCTGGAACTCAAGGACCTCATCGTCAGGTTTCCGAGAAGATGGATAGCGCAGGAAGTGGTTGACTTCAAGGACCTGCAGATTCTCGACAATGGCGAGCTGGTGTGGCGAAAGGCCGACCTCAGGGCTTTTGTGGTCACCGGACATCACACCAAGGTGTGGAAGAGCGGACTCACACGATTCTCACGCAATCCCGACTCTTTCGTGGTCAACTCGTCGCAGGGCGGAGGATTCAAGGACACATGGGTGATGACGGAATGAGAAGAATTAAGAATTAAAAATTAATGTTTGCATGGAGATAAGGGGAGATAAAAGGAGATCTCCCCTTATCTACTTCCGAAACTTAAATTTAAATAACTCAACTTTCGCAAGTAAGGATAATAGTTGGTAGTTAAGGAGTTAAGGAGTTAAGGAGTTAAGGAGTTAAGCCAAATGTTGTTGCGCTTATATCCAATGCTCCAAACTAATGGCTTAACTCCCAGCGACCAACGGGAGC
>JAXEKN010000059.1:0-9546 GCA_034101015.1 Prevotella sp. | reverse complement strand
GTCGTCCTTCACCTGCTTCTCGACGGTTTGCATTCGTTCGGCAGGGATATGGTCGATGTCGATGATCATGTAGGGCAGATAGCCCGTGATGTTCGCCGATGCGCGTCCGCCGTCGAGTGTGACCTGCGGCATGATGGCGGGGCACTTCGTCTTGATGGCCTTCATCGCCGTCTTGTCGTTGGAGGCGAGGAGTGTTCGATACCTGCGGCATAGGTCCGCGAGACTGTCACTGGTGCGTATTTCGGTCGCCACCGTCTCCCATGACCTCCGCTGCGGGACGGTCTCAGTTAAGGAAGAGAAATACTCGATTTCGTTCATTAAAAAAAATATAATAAATCAAATAATTGTCCGTTGTCGGATTCGGCGGCAAAGGTAGAAAGAATCATTTTCAGAAAATGTACTATATATAGTACATAAAACTAAAGGTTATTTAACGCTTTCTTTTGATAGTTTAACGTTTAGGTGCTTGTTCAGACTGACGTTTGAACAATAAATGCACCAGACATGACATCAAAGAAGCAACAATGCCCCAAGTGGGTAGTTGTCGCTGCCCACGAATTCACGAAGATGATTCGCCATCTTGAGCTACGGTCAATACATCAGGCAGCCAAGGCGCTGCACGTCAACTATCGCACATTGGTAAAGCTCGATGAAACCAATCCAGACCCCTCAATAAAAATCGAAACACTGATGTCCATCTGGCACTCGCTTGAAATATATGCCTCAGGCGTACAGTCGCCGGACAGAGCGTTTGAAGAGAGCCTCCTGTTGGGTGAATCGATGATGTGCATAATAAGGACGTTTTCAGTTAGCCCCAGACTGTCAGATCAGGCAAGTGAGTCAATCAGTCGCCACACTGACCGCATGAAAAACCAGAACCGCTGAATACCGGCGCGGACATAATCCCGAATATTTAAATTTTATTATGGAACCAATAATAGATAAAATCAAAATCGCCAATTTGCACCTTGACCTCAAGAACTATCGTTTTGAGGAACAGGAATCCCAAAAGGCAGCAGTTGAGAAGATGATAGCCGACCAGAACACCAAGCTCGTGACACTTGCCAAGGACATCTTTGATAATGGACTGAATCCGTCAGACCTGATTATGGTGGTGAGAATGGAAGGCCAGAACAACCAGTACAAGGTGGTGGAGGGCAATAGACGAGTGACCTGCCTGAAACTCATAGCCAGTCCAAGCATGATCCCGAAAGAATATGAGAGCATACGCCGCACTTTCCAGAAGATGCACAACCAGACCGAGAAATCCAAAGGATTACGCCGTCCGACCTGTGCCATCTTCGAACATGAAGAAGATGCCGACATCTGGATAGAGCGCAAGCACTGCGGCGAGCAAGGCGGTAAGGGAACGATAGAGTGGAACTCCATGCAGAAGAACCGCTATAACGCACGCCACGGCCGCAAGCCCACGCTGTCGCTCCAAGTCATGGATTTCCTCTTGGAAAAGGCCAAGGAGGATAGTAGCATCAAGCCGGTGATAGACAACTTCAGCAACACCACCAACCTCGACCGTCTGTTGAGCGACCAGGCAGTTAGAGATTTCCTTGGGCTGAAAACCCATGACAGCGTGCTGCGGTCATTTTGCAGTCCGGAGCAGACGGTAAAAAATTTGGTGAGATTACTACAGGTTCTGTCTCACCCCGAATTTACCGTAAACAGAATCAGATCCAAGGACGACCGCAAGGCCTTTATAGAGGAAATGAGACAAGACAGGATGGGAGAGAAGACCACGCTGCTCGACCAAAGCTGGAAGCTGTGCGAACCATACGTCGCACCGCCCAACCCCACCTCAGGCAATGGAGAAGGAATGGCTTCGGAGCCGCCAATAACCATCCCTCAGAAACCCAGGACAACCCTGATATCGAAAAACCTGCATCTCAATATCGACGACCAACGAATATTCAATGTTGAACAGGAGCTATGCAAGATGCTGCTTAATGTGTCCCCCAATGCCATTGCGGTGCTTCTCAGGGTGTTTGTCGAAATGTCAGTGGATTGCTTCATTGAGCGCAACGGCCTGACTCTTGACGGCAAGTTGACATCCTCAAGCACACACGAGTCGTTGTCGAGCAAGATAGAAAGAACCATCGCCTGGCTGACAGAGCAAGGCAAGATAAACAAAGACTTGGCAAAAGGCATCCTGTATGAGCTTAATGACAAAGACTCTTCATTAAGCATCGACACGATGAACAGTTTTGTCCATAATTATCGCTTTTCGCCAAAAGCGGATAGCCTTCGCACAGGATGGGACAATATAGAGAAGTTCATGACCATATTGTGGAATAATGTACCGGCAGAAAAATAGATGATGGCACGCGAGATATTATCCCCATTGCGCTATCCCGGCGGCAAGGGCAAGATGACAGAAGTGTTTAAGCGTATAGTGGAGACCAACGACCTGCTTGACGGGACATACGTGGAGCCATTTGTAGGCGGAGGTTCGGTGGCCCTGTCACTGCTGCTGAACGACTATGTCAGACGCATCATCATCAACGACAAGGACAGATCGATATATGCCTTCTGGCATTCGATGCTGAGAGAGACAGACTCGCTATGCCGCAGGATAGCAGACTGCGCTATAGACATGGACACATGGAGAGATCAAAAGGCGGTGCAGGCCGCCAAGCAAGAAGCCGACCTGCTTGACCTGGGTTTTTCAACATTTTTCCTCAACCGTACCAACCGTTCTGGCATCATCAAGGGCGGGGTGATAGGAGGCAATGACCAGAAAGGGAACTATCTCATAGACGCCCGCTTCAACAAGACCGAGCTGATAGCCCGCATCGAGCGCATCGCAGACTATGCTGACCGGATAAATCTGCACAACGATGACGCGGTGATGTTGATCCGTCAGCTGAAGGAAGAGGTGTCCGACCGCACGCTGTTTTATCTCGATCCCCCTTATTATGAAAAAGGTCCAGGTCTGTATATGAATTATTTCACAGAGTCAGACCATCGTCAGATAGCTGAGACCGTGTCTGGCATAGACCATGGCAAATGGGTGGTGACGTATGACAACGCCCCATTCATCCATTCCCTCTATTCCGCATACCGCCGTCAGGAGTTTTCCCTGACATACAGCACGACCAACGGGAAGAAAGGCAAGGAAGTAATGATTTTTTCAGATAATATGAAAGAAGTGAAGATATGAAGACGTATTGGATAAAAGATGGATTAGCCAATGCACTCCAGATTCAGCTATAGAAGAATTAAAGGATGCAGTCCGCCAAGGATTGAATACTTTTGTTTCATTAGAATAATATGGAATATTTTTAAAATACTTTAATTTATGGAAAAAAAGAAGTTGAGTTTAATGTACAGATTTCTTTGTGCTATAGGAATGAAATATAGTGAGGAGGAATATGGTCAAGTTACATTATGTGGCGTAGTAAGTAAAAAAATTCAAAATGTACATCTATGCAAGGGTTGTTTGGTCGGAATGACATGTATGGTTATGCCGGGTGTGACGATTGGAGAAGGAGCCTTGGTTGCAGCAGGTTCTTTTGTAAATAAAGACATACCTGCATGGACTGTAGCAGTGGGAAGGCCAGCGAAAGTTGTAAAAAACATACCTGAGAGAGATTAATAAACTCTTTAATTGTAAATTATGCTGACGATAAAGTTTTACAAAGGAGAAGAGAAAGATGTGGTAAGAGAAGAAAATCTCGCAGACTCCATCTTTCATGAGCAATATGCCAAGGCAATGATGCTTGCCAGAGAATTTGTCAGTTCTCCAAGTGACAGAATCCCCAATGTCATAGCATTCTGCGGAGACAGGGGGGAAGGCAAGACATCATGCATGACATCAGTGATAGACAAGATAGAGAAAGAGGGACTCCGTGGAGACCTGCAAGCAAATGAAAATGGTCATTCAGTCCATAGACTGTCTATCATCGACCCCGCCTTCTTTGACGAGGAGCACAACGTGATACAGCTGATGCTCGGCCAGATGTTTGACGACTTCTCAAAATGTTACAAAACACCGCCGGAAGATGCCGAAAAAAGGAAGGAAATAGAAAGGCTGAACGGCAAGTTCCAAAAGGCCAAGCACTGTCTGAGTCAGCTAAAACAGCCGCGCGAGAGAATATACGACCCACTTGAAGACCTCGACTCGTTGGCGGCAGCCGAGCGCTTGAAAGAAAGCCTTGGGGAACTGATAGAGGAATTTCTCAAATACAAGAAAAAAGAGTATCTCATAATGCCTATCGACGACATAGACCTTAACATCGACGGGGCGTATGAGATGGTGGAGCAAATAAGAAAATATGTCATCAGCAAGAAATGCCTGATAATGATATCGCTGAACGTTGACCAACTGATAGATGTCATATCCAACTATCTTCAGAAAAAGGCAGCGACAAACAAATTCTTCGACACCGAGGAAATGGCAGCGAAGTATGTGGCAAAGCTCATCCCCGTGGGCAGCCGTGTGGTGATGCCCAAGGTGTATGACATCTGCAACATGCCATTGACAATTTATAATAGCAGAGATGACAATGAGCAAAAGCATATTGAATATCACTCGGTGAAGGAGGCCGTGGTGCAGTTGATATACAACAAGACGCGATACCTATTTTACAACAGCAAGGGAGGCGTGTCGCCAATAGTACCCAACAATCTCAGGTCGCTGAGACATCTATTGGGAATGCTTACGGACATGGATGACTTTGAGAGCAACATGGTATCGGAGAGCAACAAGCACGCTTTCAGGGCATATTTCTTCCAAAACTGGATTCATCAGCTGAAAAGGGAAGACCAGGCGTTTGCCGGACTGATGGCATCCACGGACGACGCCTCGTTGGTGAACAAGATGGTCGTGTCGTATCTCGCTAACTATGTGCAAAACACTGGCAAGTTGGAGGGAAGCCTGTTGGGCGACATTCTCAATCCCCAGAATTATGGTTACAATATATCCGTGGGAGACGTGTTTTATGTCATGACCTTATTGGACAAAAGCAATGTCAACCATGATTTGCGCCAGATGCTCTTTTTCATCAAGTCATTTTACGGCATGCGTCTGTACGAATACTATGATGTCATAACTGAAAAGGAAGGGGAAATGTTTCCGGAGGCTCAATACGATGGCGAGATATTCAAGAGCGATGCATGGTTTAATCGCACCAACCTGATGCAGAGGCTTGTGAACGGAGCATACTTCACATACGAGCCAGACGACCTCTTGCCCGTGACTGCCGACGGCGGCATGAACCGTGACCTTAAGCTGATCAACGCGATGCACCTGAGAGACCGGGTATATCGTTCGCTAAGGGATGAGATGCCGAGATATGACAATATGACGGACGATGAAAAGCACGACTTCGAGAACCGGTTCAGAATCACGGAGTTTTTCGTGATGCTCGCCAAGCGACCGATGTCAAGACGCAAGGCCGACCAGTATAACCGCATGAGGCGTGACTATGCCGAGCCCTTCCATCTTTCGGACATAAACTTCGGTACTGGATATATAGTGATAGACGTGACGGCCGCGTTCTGCAATGTCATCAACTTGAAGTATGCATACGGCAGGCTTTTCTTCCTGCGCGGCAGCGACGAAAATGCCGCCAATGATTTCTATGGCTTTGCGAAAAGACACGAATGGTCGCTGCTGCGCTCGATGATACGATATGTGAGGGTGAAACGCCATAATGAAGAGCATCCAAATGACAAGAAAGACTTTGACAGCATAGGGGACACTCCAGTGGATGAAGTGGACGGATGGATAAAGAAACTGGCCTCGGATGCAATCATCCGTAATGGAGAGGTTCTCGCCTCATTATCGGAAATGATGCAGAACAGGCGTACCAACATGCACAACAGAAAGGACAACTGCAAGTTGCTCGCGCAATTCTATGCAGACATCATACAGTCGAATATGCGTACATACAGGAACAAGGCCACCGACAGACCTTATTATATCCAGTTCACATTCTTGAAAGCCTTGGTACGCCTGCTGACAGGACAGAAAGAGGATTCGCTGTTGTCACAGATATACGAGACGGGAGTGGATACGTCGAAGACAACAAATGACGACGTGCTGTCGGTGTTCAGGGACTTTTTCGCATTAAGCTTCAAGACAAAGAAAAGGTCGGCCATAAAGGTGGACTTCAGTAAGAAATATTCGGAATATGCCTCAAGGCTCGCCGAGTCAGATTGGGACAATATGTTTCCGGATGAGAAGAAATCTTATCCGAGAGCAGACATCGTGGCGGTATTCAGGGAAAATTTCTTTAAGATTACAGGCAAGGCCAAGGCCACTGATGAATACTTTGACGACGAAATCTGAAAAATATGGATTTTGACAGGGCAATAGTGAAAAGCCTGTTCTTCGGCACAAAGCCCGGCAACGTGCTGGCGGCCGTCAATGATGACGGCTATAATCATGGAAGGTTCAGGGCAGACCTGGCAAACCTGCTGGCTGTGACCTTGCGGGAGTTTACTTCAAGAGAGATGGAGGCGCTCGCAAGGAAGGAACTGTCGAGATATAACGATGATACTTTTTGGAAATATCCTTTCGACAAAATCACCGACATAGGCAACAAAGTAATGGTGTATGACGATGACGGCAGACTGTCAATAAAGGATGAGCACATACTTAGATGGGGCGAGACGACACGGTATATAGGAGAAGACCTTTTCACATGCTCGTATGCTGCCGTCAATGGTGTGGGGGACAACAAGTTACTCTGGCCTTCGCCGGTATCATCAATGACAGCAAGGGGTTATGAGGCGAGTGACATACATTTTCACATCGGTTCGTCGTGCGACACGTTCGACCTCACTTGGATTATGTGGATGAATCATCCCGTATATGAAGATGAAAAGGCCGTTGACTTGTCATATTACTCCTTTCAGGATAAAAAACATGCCATCTCGTATGGTGACTGGATAAGGATAGCGGCAATAATCAGATATGCCATATTTCACGTTGCGGTGAAAGATGAGGACGAGAAAGCGGATTTACTGTCCGTGACTGGACAAGCGGACTCTTTCATGGAAAAAAAGTCAAATGAGATATATGGTCTAATTAATGCCATAATCTCGCCGCGCATTGATAATGGCGGCAATGCCAAATTATGGGACTATGCTCTCAGCGGTTGTGCGCTGAGCGAGGAAGACTTTTGCTCGCCGTATGTGCTATGCTGCGGAGAAAGACTCATTGCCTATAGCTTTTTTAGAAAGATGATGACATCAGGGTGTCGCGGAAACATGCGCAAGGTCTGTCCATACTTCTTCCTGTATTGGGTGATAAAGACTCATTTTAGGCAGGAGATGGTATTGGCCAACGACTTAGTGGGACTGAAGAACTTCCAGTCGATATCGGGCAGGAAAACGGGAATGGGAGGTCTGGCAGACTTGTGCGATAGATACGCTGTGACAACGGCCTTGGAGACGGGCCAAGGACTCGAAGCCCGGTTCAGTTGCCCGAATGCCGAGAAAAATGAGGACTTCCACAGGAAAATGAACATCAAGAGCAAGATGAACCTGAGATCGCCATTCCTGAAATCAGGAGATGATGACAGTGTGGGGGACAACAAGGAGGAAAAACGTGATGTTACATTAGTGTTGTCAATATCCAAACCCGACGTGACATCAAAGGAAAAGTTGTTGAAAAAAATAAATGAAATTGATGAGCAAATTTACTGGTTTGTCAGAGACCACTTTATAAACAGAGATAAAAAAGAGGGTTTTAAGTTTGTGGGTTTGGACTTTGCAGGTTCCGACACGAAATGTCGTCCGTTCGTGCTGGCCAAAGTTGTTAAACTAATCAGAAGTTTAGGTTGTAATAATCTCACATACCACACAGGTGAAGACTTTATGGACTTGATAGACGGTCTAAGAGTCGTGGATGAGGTGATGGAGTTTCTGAAATGGGACAAAGGAAACAGGATGGGGCATTGCCTATCGCTTTTCACCGACGTGGAAAATTATTACAATGGCAGGCATTATAATATGCTGCTGACAAAACAGACCCTTCTTGACAACCTTATTTGGCTACAGATAAAAAAGAAACGCCTTGGACGCTCGTTTGAGATTTCAGCTGAAGATGCCGTCAATAATAAAATACAAGAACTATTTAGGGAAATATACGACAGAAAAGCCCCTGATGACTTGGACACATTCTATGGTGATGCAAGGAATATGGACGGGGCGAGATACGACAGTAGGGTAGTGCAGCGTGGAAATGAATTGACGACTTGGGCACTGCCAAGGAGCAAGGAAATAATAAGCCTGATAAAAGACATTCAGGAGTCGCTGTTGGCAGCAATAGCCGTGAGGGGCATTCATATAGAGACGTGTCCCACGTCAAACCTGCTGATAGGGTTCTTCGACAAATACGTTGAGACTCCGTCAGGGAAATTGATTGACCGCCAGCAGGTGAGTGCGTCAATTAATACGGATATCAAGGGGACGGTATGTACATCGTTGGAAAAAGAATATTCACTGGTGCGACGGTCGTTGATAAAAAGCGGCAAGAGTGAGTCCGACGTGGATGCCTATCTCAGAAAGATGGCAAAGAGGAGTAACGAGAGGAGATTTTTGTGATAGTTTAATTAAAATCAAGAAAATTCGCGACTTCAACTTTACTGATGTCAGGACGGCAGCGAGTCTATGGTAGGCTTGACTTTGCAATGGTTTTGGAAAAGTTATGGCTCGCCGACAATCATCGGCGGGCCATTATTGTCTATATCTGGTTCGGAAAGACAACTTTCAACGGAGACCCCGAGTCCTTCGGAAACAGTTCCTTCGGAAATTAAAAGATTAAAAAATTAAAAAATTAAAGAATTAAAGTGGCTGCGCAGTCAGATATTGTTGATGTCGTCAGGGGTCAATCCTGTCGTTTTCATGATAATGGCTATGTCAATATTCAATTTTTTCATTTCCTTGGCTATGGATAAAGCCTTTATTCGTTCTCCTTCTTCTCTTCCTTTTCTTAATCCGGTCTCAATGGCGTATTCATAGGTGCAGAGGCTGTCTCGATACACCTTTATGGCATGGTCATACTTGATACGCTCCTCTTTAGAAAGGGAGCTGATGTCGCTAATCTCTGACACTTTCTTGAATATTGGGCTTTTTGCCGCCCAGGGCAGTTTGTTTAATGCTTCCATGTGCTTTAGTACATAAATCCAACGTTCAAAATCATTCTCACACTCCGTTTCCTTCTTCTTGAAGTAGGGCAGTTGGAGGAATATCATCCTTATGTCGTTTGAAAAGAGTTCCTTTGACTTCATGTCATACAGAGCAACGTCTGTTCGGAACTCCTTGCCGATACCTTCTTGGTAGAAGTTTAGCAATGCCACGAAATACACAGCGTGAATGTCATATTTCCATTCCGCTCCTTTCACTCCCTGGCGTGATATTGCTTCCGAGACGTAAAAGATGCTTCGCTTCTTGAAGTATGCCTGTCCGCGGTTTTGCATCTCGACTATGATTTTCTCTCCGTCACTTGTTTCGCACAATATGTCGTAGATAATCGAACGTGCTTCCTCATATTCTGCAGGCTGTTCTTTGTCGAGGAAAGTAATG
>JAXEKN010000047.1:0-36145 GCA_034101015.1 Prevotella sp. | reverse complement strand
GACCTGTTCAATCTCACACGCAGCACCATTGATGACGAGATGAAGCTGGTAAACTATGCCAACGACATTGCCCATAAGCACACTGTCATCATAGCATCCGCTGGTGTAAGCACCACTTCAAATGCCACCATCGTTGCCAGTGAGGAGAAGTATGTCCTTCTCCGTGACTTCTCCAGACTGGATGACCGCACATCACAGCGAGCCGACTACATCGAATGGCTCTACTCGGACGAGGACGAGCACCGTCAGGAGATAGATGAACTTTGGCAAAAGAGACAACAACGATTGATTAACAAAAAGCAAAAATGAATATGAGCGAACAAGAAAAAAACAACTCAAGACAAGCAGCCGTCAATGCCCTCATCAGCTGGGCAAAGACTGGCTGGGGCTATTACTCCATGCGTGATGCTGTGGACAACTATCTGGAATCATGTGGTGCAAACCGCCCCTCCATTGGTGTAAGCATTCATTAAAAAACATATTGTAGCAGTTGTAGAACTGTTGTACCTTTGCACTCGCAATATTGCAACAGAACTATAACTGCTATTATTATGACCAAAGAAGAATTCATTACGCTGCAGCTCCATCATCAGGAGGGCGGTAAGACCTTGAAGGGATACTTCCTCCGTTGAATAGTCAAATGGACCTACAGGCGTTTGCGGTCGTTTTACACTTGGCACATCAACAGTTAGGGTGAGAGGAAAGGAATAGACCCCCTGTTTAAACTGTCCTGTTATCTTATTACCGTCTACATCTCCTTCATATGTAACACCAATAGAAGGTACAGCGACCTTGACGTGAACAGTAAAAAACGTTTCTTAATTTTACAAATGTTTTTTTATTTCCTTGAAAACCTTAACAGTTTCATCAGATTCCTGACAACTCAAATAATATACTTCGTCTTTTTTCGTAACAATTCGTATAAAACAAGAATCAGAATGAGTAAACAACATTATATGTGAATCATCTTGAGTAATGAAATTACCCAATCTGGTGTATCCTACAGCAAAACCATTAGAGCGAAACTTTATTTCTGGCAAATTACTCTTTAGTCCAATCTCTTTAATGTCTCTATATGATATGTTGGTGCCATATAATCCGTTAATTACTAATTCATCTTGGTTCGTAACAATATCTAAATTACCATTACCATGATAGGAAACTGCCAATAATCCAAATAATTCAAATAAAACACAAATAGAAACAATTGTAACTATTAAACCATTTTTATTACTGCTCCCTGTGTAATTAGATCTATTTTTTTTACTATATGCGTACACTATCCCAAGAGGAACTGGTAAAGACACCAATAAAGAGAATATCAGGATATTCTCAAAGCAAACAGCAACGATTCCACCAATTAAAGTTAAGATGTTGCCGATGACAATCATTCGACACAACAAATTAACCCAGTTTAATTTTTCAACAATTTCATTTTCAGAACCCTCCAATTTGAATCCGGAAATTTTCTCGGGATGCTTTCTTATAAAGAACACTATGACAAAATTTGTTGCAACCACAAGAAATAAAAAAACAAGAAAAATAATATTATTACTCATAAATTCAAAATTTGTTTTTATTAAAATAGCCTCTGGCTGAGATTCGTACTCTTTTGTATATACAGCCATTCCTACCTCAACTCAATTTTTCCTGTATATGAAGTTTGTTGAGGAACAGGCTCGTCAGTGATAAGGCGAACCAAACGGACATAACCTGTCCGTGCAGCTCTGTTTCCGTTAATGACGGAAGCCTGAACTGCGGTTGCAAAATCTATTGTCTTGTTCTTTATAACTTTCATATACCTACAATTTATAAAATGTCCCGCTGGGAACGCTGTTCTTATGGGAAGAGAACGGGATTTGTCAATGCAAAGGTAGGCATTTTATCTCAAAAGACCAAACAATCGCAAGAAAAACCACTCTTATTACCTCGAAATTTAACACTTTCTCAGGAATAGCACTGCTTTACAGCCTCACAAGTTTGCTTCCTTGTCTCATTTGGGAACAATTTTATTATCAAACTCGAAAACCCATACTGTATATAAATGACTTATGAAGATATTGTGCGTCACGTTAGGAGGAGACGATCCCAAAGCATTGGTTATTGATTAAGATTATTAACATTAATGCCTTAAGGTTATTAACCTTATCGGCGTAAGATTAATAACCTTATCGGGCACGAAGCCGTCTATTTCCCCTTGTTGATGACATATATACCGGCGGTGGAAAGAGCTCCGGCGATGATATACTTCCAATAGAATGGTTCGGAAAGGCATACACAGGATGACACGGCTCCAATAACAGGAATGAGCGAATTGAATATCGCCACCTTTCCCACTGGATTGCATGTCAGCAACTTGTTGTAGAGTGTGAACCCGATGGTGGAAATGCCGATAAGCATCAGCAGGATGAGCAATCCCACAATAGTGACATCGGGCAATGTGCCACCCGTCAACAAGGCTGGAAGAATAAGGAGCGCACCTCCGAGGGCCAGGCTATATCCCGTGCCGACAAACACATCCACGCGCCTTCCCAGTCCCCTCGTCATCAGCGATGCGAAAGCAGAACATAAGGCATTGAGGATTATCATCCCGTCGCCAAGCCATGTGAATTGTCCGCTATCCTTACCCCCAAGATTCAAGGCAAGTATGCCAAGAAATCCCATCACACACCCCAAAGCCTTACGTACTGTCATGCGGTCGCTCTTGAAGAATATACATGCGAGGATCACCACCGTGAACACACCCATCGAATTGAGTATCGCTGCCCGCGCACCATCACTATGCGACAGTCCGAAATAGAAGAAAGCATAGTGGAAGGTGGTGTTAAGCAGCGAGAAGAGCAACACATACCACCAGTCGCGCCTGTCACTGACAGCAAAACGCCGATGAGTGGCGCGGGCTACGGTGAGTATGATGAGTCCTGAAATGCAGAACCGGATGCCAGCAAAGAGCATCTTGCTGCCCGTCATGTCGGGAGTAATCCTGAACTCCCCGAATCCGAGCTTGATAAGGGGATATGCCCATCCCCACAATATTGCCGCCGTGAGGGCAAGCCCTGCCACCCATGCCGAACGTTGGAATATACTTACCTTTGTATCATTCATCAAAAAAATGCTAAATAATTTGAGGTGCAAAGGTAATACTTTTATTCATATTGACAAAATGTTCTGTTGATTTTCCACATGATTATTATAGTATTTAACATTCTGTCCTTATCAACCTTCAAATTTCACCTTTATCGATGCGCAGCCACTGGGAGCGTGGACGTCCCGCTTGATTTAACACTATTTAGTAAAGATTTTATTCATCGGACATAGTTATCGAGAAAAAAAGTTTAACTTTGCAGCATGATTATTAATAACAACACCGTAATTAAATAAAACAAGATGAAAATGAAAAAGGAAGGTATCGTCATAGCGATAATGACCGCGGCAATGATGTTGACGTCGGCATGCGGCGAGAAGAAGAAGAGTGAGAACATCATCACGACAAAGGTGGTGACAAAGTCTCCGTCAGCACCACAGAAGATGCAGGAGTACGACCAAGTGAAGGAGTTTGAGATGAGCGGCAATCATCTGACATGCCATATTCACCGTGCTCCGGACGATAGCCTAAGAATGGTAAAGAACGAACAGGGACAGAAATACTACGACAACCGCATCACGATGGAGATAACCCGTGAGGACGGTTCGGTATTCGTGAGCAAGTCGTTCACAAAATCCTCATTCGACGAATTTCTCGACGAAGACTATCGGCAGACGGGAGTGATGGCCGGTCTGGTGTTTGACAAGGTGGAAGGCGGAGTACTGAAACTGGCAGCCAGCGTAGCGCATCCCAACACCGACGAATACATACCTCTTATAGTGAGCATAGACAAAAATGGGGCTATGCACATCGAAAGGGACAAGAGCTTGGACACTAACGGAGAGGAAGAAATGAATTAAGGAAGGTGTTTCCTTGAGCGAAGCGATAAAGGAAGTTAAAGAAGTTAAAGACAATTGTCTTTTTGCTTCTTTAACTTCCTTAATTATTACCTCATTTCACGGTGAAAGGGACAACGCTGCGGATGTCAAGGACACTGGCACCGATTTGAGCCTTGAACTTGCCTGGCTCAAGACGCCACTGATGGGTAGTCTCGTCGAAGAACATCAGGTCGCGGTCAGAAATGGTGAACTTGACCTCCTTGGTCTCGCCAGGGGCAAGGGTCAACTTTTCGAAACCCTTAAGTTCCTTGGCAGGACGGTCAACCGAACACTTGTCGTCGGAGATATATAGCTGGACGACCTCCTTGCCCTCACGTGAACCAGTGTTGGTGACAGAGCAGCGGACAGTACGGCCGTCGGCATCCAATGTGGCCTTGCCATAACGGAAGGTGGTATAGCTGAGTCCAAAACCAAAGGGGAACTGTGGCTTCACCTTCTTGGTGTCGAAATGACGATAACCTACGTATATACCCTCCTTATAATATACCTGGTCGTTGACACCGGGATAACCTTCCTCGCCATACTGGAAGCAAGGATAGTCTTCCTTCTTCTTGGCAAAGGTGATGGGGAGCTTGCCCGAAGGATTGACCTTGCCGGAGATGATATTGGCAAGAGTCTCACCAGACATGGAACCGAGATACCAGCACTGCAGCAGAGCCTTGACATCGTTGATCCATGGTGTGGCATAAGGATTGCCGGCAAACATCACACAGATGATATTCGGCTGTATCTTGGCAAGTTCGGCAATAAGCTCATTCTGACCATAAGAAAGGTCATAAGTGAGACGGTCTCCACCCTCACAATCCTGCTGATGATTCTTGTTCATGCCACCTATATATATAATAAGGTCAGCAGACTTCGCCTTGTCCAAAGCCTCAGCCTTGGCAGCCGCCTGCTTGTCGGCGGGCACCTCATCGACATGGGCATACATCGGACGACCGGCATAATAACCCTGTGCAAAGTCTATCTTGTCGCCATAGACGGCCTTCAGACCTTCAAGGGGAGAGATGTCAAACTTGGTCTTCAGCTCCGACGAACCGCCTCCCTCGCTCATATTGCGCACGGCATTGTCACCGACAACGAGGATGCGGCGGTATCTGGAAGCGTCTAAGGGCAGAATGCTTTCATTCTTCAATTCTTTCATCTTTGCATTCTTCAGGAGGACCACACCCTCTTCGCCCACCTTCAGACAGGCGGCGTAATGGTCAGGAGAGCACTGCTTGCCAATGACCTTGCGAGGGTTCATCGCCGTACGGAAGATGGTGCGGAGCACACGTGCCGCCTTGTCGTTGAGCACGTCCATCGACACCTTACCCTCCTTGATGAGCTTCTCAAACGGGTCGGCAAGGAAATAGGTGTTGTAGCCCTGGGAATTGTCGGCAGTCATACCGTTGGTGAACGAACCCATCTCAATGTCAAGACCGCCCGTGGCAGCCTCCCATGTGTCATGTGTACCACCCCAGTCGCTGATAACAGCACCGTCAAAGCCCCATCGTCTCTTGAGGATGCCGTTGAGCAATGAGTCGTTCTGACAGCAGTGGCGGTTGAGCCACTTGTTATATGAACCCATAATCGTCCACAGTCCCGACTCCTTGACGCACTTCTCAAAAGCGGGGAGATAAATCTCTTCGACGGCGCGTTCAGATACATTCACATTGACCGTCATTCGGTTGACCTCATGATTGTTGAGGAAGAAATGTTTCAGACAGCACGCCACACCATTCTTCTGGGCAGCCTGGATATAGGGCACTGCCATCTCACCTGCGAGATAAGGGTCCTCACCCATATATTCAAAACTGCGACCGTTGAAGGGACAACGGGCTATGGTAGTTCCGGGACCAAGCATGATGTCCTTGCCACGGAAGGCAAACTCCTCGCTGACCTTGTCGCCATACAGGCGTGAAAGGTCGCGGTTCCATGTGGAGGTTAGACAGGTGAGCGCAGGGAAGGCCGTGATGGAGTCATTGTTCCAGTTGGCATATCCCCATGAGTTCCAGTCAATCTCCGCACGGCAGCCGTGAGGACCGTCAGCCATGTTAAGCTGACGGATGCCAAGACGCGGCACACCGGGAGTGGTAAACTTGCTTTGGGCATGTAGTATCTGTACTTTCTCGTGCACCGTCATGCGCGAGAGTGCGTCCTGCACCCTTGCCTCAACCGGGGCGTTGGGGTCAAGATAGATCTGTGCGCCTGCCATAACGAAGGAGGCGGCTAAGAGTGATGTTGATATTATTCTTTTCATTGTTCACGATAATTAATATAGTTAATCATACTTGGTTACGTATTCGTCAAACGAGATGACCTCCACTTGGGCCGGGGCAATCTGATAGCCACGTGCCTTCAGTGTGACCTTGCCTCCATCAGTGGCTACGACGACAAGGCAGCGGCCATTGAAGGCCTTGCGTTTGTTGTCCTTGAACCTCTCCATGGAGATAGGGTTGCCATTATCCACACCGACGATACGTCCACCCTCAACGGAGAAAAATATCTGGTCGTCGGCTCTCGGACATAGATTGCCGTCCTTATCGACAATCTCCACGGTGATGAAGGCAAGGTTATCGCCATTCTCGTTTGTACCGAAGTTAATACGGTCGGACGTAAGCCGCAATGCAGCGGGCTGACCGGCAGTCTTGATAACCTTCTCGGCAACCACCTTTCCGTCCTTGCGTGCCACCGCCTTGACCTCTCCCGGCTCAAACTTCACGCGCCATACGACATGATACTGGTGTGAGTCCTTCTTGGCCTTGACACCCTGCGAACGTCCATTGATGAAGAGTTCGACCTCATCGGCATTATTATAATAGCACCACATATCAATTTCCTGACCATCAAGCCAGTTCCAATGGGGGAAGAGGTGGAGCACCTGCTTGTCGGTCCACTCGCTCTGGTACATATAATAAGAGTCCTTTGGGAAACCGGCAAGGTCGATGATGCCAAAATAGCTGCTTCGGGCGGGGAATCCGTAGGGCGTAGGCTCTCCGATATAGTCGAATCCCGTCCATATAAACTGACCGCAGACAAAGTCATTATGCTTGACCACGTCCCATGTCTCCTCATGAGTGGAACTCCAGGAGGCATGCATATTGTCATAGGCAGAGCACTGGAAGGATGGATCCTGATAGGGCAGCCACCACTCCACGGGAGCCTTATAGACTGAGTCGGATGGCATCATATAGAAGCCGCGCGACTGCAACGCCGAGACGCTCTCGGAGAAGATGAAGGGCTTGCCAGGGAAATTCTTCGGCACATCCTTCACCCATTCATGATGATAGTTGAAACCGATGATGTCGAGGGCACCGCTCTTGAAAAGGTGGTTATTGGGGTCTGGCTCATTACATCCCGCCGTGATGGGGCGCGTAGTATCATATCTGCGCACTATATTGCAGAGATTGCGACAGAGGATGGAGTTGACGCTCATCTCCTCGCCATGGGCGAGTGTTGAAGCGTCATGTCCGGCATTGAGTATGAGGTTGGCTTGTTCGGCGGTGAGATTGTCGGCATCAGCCGACGACCACTGCTCGAGCACCTCATTGCCTATGCTCCACATGAGTATGGAGGGATGATTGCGGTCGCGAAGGACGAGGTCGGTAAGGTCGCGCTCCGCCCACTCGTCGAAGAAGCGAGCATAGTCGTTCTGCGTCTTGCGGCGTCGCCACATGTCGAAGGACTCGTCCATGACGATGAAGCCCATCTTGTCGCACATGTCGAGAAGCTCCGGCGCCGGGGGATTGTGTGAGCAACGGATGGCATTGACTCCCATCTCCTTGAGTATGTCGAGCTGGCGGCGGAGGGCATCCTCGTTGATGGCGGCACCAAGGCAACCGAGGTCGTGGTGCTGGCATACACCGTTGATCTTCATCGACTTGCCATTAAGGGAAAAGCCCTTGACGGCATCAAACTCAAACGTGCGGAATCCAGTTGTTGTCTCGTATGTGTCGATCACCTTGCCGTCCTGCTCTATCGTGGTTATCACCTTATATATATTAGGGTGCTCGCACGACCATAGTCTTGGTTTCTTCACCGTGATGGCAGAGCTAACGGTAAACAGTTTGGGATCAACCGGCTTCGGGGGATATATGGTAAGCATGGGTAATGCACCTTTCACTGTGAATGACTTCAGCGCCTGTCCCACGGTCTTACCGTCTGCATCCACCACCCTGTTCCTCACCACCACCTTTTGGTCGGTACCGGTGAAGTTATCAATCTGCACATTGCATGTCAGTGTGCCGCTGCTTGCATTTTCATTCTTAATGTCGGCAACAACGTACGTTCCCCAGTGAGCCACATGTATTTTCTCAGTCTTGTTGAGCCATACATGGCGGTATATACCGCATCCGCTATACCAACGGCTGTTGGGCTGGTCGCTGTTATCCACGCGCACTGCCACCACGTTATTGCCGCCATATTTGAGATAAGGTGTAAGGTCATAGCGGAATGAACTGTAGCCGTATGGTCGCTGACCGAGTAGTTTGCCGTTGATCCACACCGTCGCATTCATATACACACCGTCGAAGTCGATGTAGAACTGTTTTCCCTCGTCGGCCTTATCCACATTGAATGTCTTGCGATACCACCCTACTCCACCGGGGAGCGCACCGCCACTGTTGCCCGACGGTGCAGAGGCGGAGAAGTCGCCCTCAATAGCCCAGTCGTGGGGCACGTTTAGCTTGCGCCATCGCGAGTCGTCGTATTCGAGTTTCTCCATACCCGCAGAGTCGGCAAGGATAAACTTCCAGTCCTTGTCAAAATTGAATCTCTCTCGGGCGGAGACACCACAAGCCACGGCCAACAAGGCCACCAAGAATAAAAACGTTCTTCCCATAACCTACGGATTACATCTTAACGGTCAAAGCCTTACCACTATACTCTACCATCTTGCCCTTTGGAGAGTCGAGGTCGAGAGGAGTGCCGTCCTTTACAAGGACAACATTGAAGCGGCGGGTCTTGAGCATTCCATTGAATGAGCCGCGGCGCGCACCGATGGTGAGGGTCTTCGAGGCATCGTCCCACTGGAAGAGTATCTTCGAGCATTTGCCCTTCTCATAATTATAGTTGGTGCCTTCATCCTCATAGAGTTCAAACTCGCCGTTGGCTCCTGTATAGACATAGAGGTCTATCAGCTCAGGCTTCTTCTCGTCGCTCCACTGTATCTCAGGACCGAAGGGCACGATAGCACCCTCACGCACGAAGACGGGTATATGCTCATAAGGAGCGGAGACGCACACCGACTGGCCACCCTCATAGCGCTGACCTGTATAGAGGTCATACCATGCCGACTGCTTGGGGAAATAGACATCACGCGAGCGGGCCTTGTATGTGCCTACAGGACATGCCATGAAGGCAGGACCGAACATCCACTGGTCGCCGATATTGAGCACCTTCTCATCACTGCCGAAGTCCATCACAAGACCACGGAGCATGGTATAGTCCTTATAGTTGACCCATCCTGCCATGGAATAGAGATATGGCATCATACGATAGCGGAGCTTGTCGTAATAAACGATGGTGTTATAGCAGGGATGACCCTCCGGGGCAAGGTTCCACACCTCACGATAGGGCCACTGGCCATGAGCGCGATAGAGAGGGATGAAGCAGCCGAACTGGTTCCAGCGGGCATTAAGCTCACGCCACTCCTTCAAGTCCTCATTCTCATAACCGGTCTTCTCAAACAGCTTCTGAGCTGCAACATAGCGGTTCTCAACGCAGAATCCGCCCTGGTCCATACCCCAGAAAGGCACACCCGCCATGGAGAAGTTCAGTCCGGCTGTCATCTGCGCACGCATATCCTCCCAACGTGTACCTATGTCACCGCTCCATGTGGCGGTGGAGAAACGTTGTTCGCCTGCGAATCCACTACGGGTCAGCAGGAAGACACGCTTGTTGTTATCCACTGAGCGCTGGCCATTGTATATGGCATCGGCGTTGACGACGGAGTAGGCATTGAAATACTCATCACTGGTTCCCATGGCGGTAGGTCCGCAGAGGAGCTTGCGATATTCAATGGGAGTACAGTCGCGCACATTAGGCTCGGAGGCATCCATCCACCAGCAGTCGATGCCAAGTGTATAGAGATTGTCGTGCATCTGCTGCCAAAAGAGCTTTCTCGCTCCTGCGGAGTAAGCATCATAGAAAGAGCCGAGATAACCGGGGCCTACCCAGTCGCGGATATTGTCCTTTATGGCCTGCTGGTACATCCATCCGTTCTTGTCGAAAGCCTTGTAGTTGTCGGTGGAGGAATAATACTTCGGCCAATGTGAGATGAGAATGCGTGCGTTGTTGTCGTGAACA
This sequence comes from Prevotella sp., assembly GCA_034101015.1. GTDB lineage: Bacteria > Bacteroidota > Bacteroidia > Bacteroidales > Bacteroidaceae > Prevotella. The sequence continues at coordinate 25,873 of JAXEKN010000047.1, read as the reverse complement.
TAGTCAATCATACCTTTGGCGTTGGGGAATCGCTTGGGGTCGAACTTAAAGCTGCCCCACTTGTCCTCTTCCCAATATAGCCAGTCCTGAACCATCACATCGACAGGTATCTGACGCTTGCGGAACTCGCCGAGAACACCCTCAAGCTCTGCCTGGGTGTTGTATTTCTCACGGCTCTGCCAGAATCCAAGTGTCCACTTGGGCATCACCTGCGCACGTCCCGTGAGGAAACGATAGCCCTTGATGACCTCGTCGTAGTCATTGCCGGCGATGAAGTAGTAGTCCATCTCCTTGTCCATCTCTGCCCATATCGACATACGCGACTGCTCTGCCTCTGTCTTTGGGGTGGCTGCACGAAGTCCGCAATAGGCAATACCTCCGTCGGGCTGCCATTCCACGCGGACAGGAGTGCGCTCGCCCTTCTTGAGGTCAACCTCAAACTTATAGGCATTGGGGTTCCATGCCGTGCGCCAACGCTCTGGCACTACAAGGCGTCCACCCATATATACCTTTACATATCCGGAATAATAGAGTATGAAGCGATACTTGGCAGTGGCGGGAGCCTCTATCTCTCCCTGATACACCACGTTTGACTCACCGAGATTGATGTTCTGGGGCAACTGGCCGACAACGCCGGAGTGCTCATAATAGAGAGAGTCCTCACGACGCTCTATGACCTTGCCGTGGGAGTCGGTATATGTACCGGTGAGTGAGCCTTGACGACCGTTCTTGTCATAGAGCTTAAAGGCACGGTGAAGCTGTTGGTAATTGTCGGGATTGCCCCAACGTCCGTATGAGTAAGAATCCCAAAGGATACCATAATTCTTGTTGCTGACAACAAAGGGAATGGATACCTTGGTGTTATATTGGAAGAGTTCCTCATTGCGGCCCTTATAGTTCATCTCCTCCGACTGGTGCTGACCAAGACCATAAAAGGCCTCGTCGGCGGGCGAGTCAAAGACAACATTCCATGAATATCCCGAACGGTCTTCGAGTGAGAGCTTGTTGAGGTCGGTCTTCTTGCCCCAGTTGACCTCATCGGGAGATGTGGGGCGGTAGTTCTCAGGCAATTCTGTCTGGTTGGAGACATAGCGTGTAAAGGTTTTGCTGCCGTCAGCCTCCTGAAGAAGCACCTTGCCGGTGGTTTTGTCGATGAAGGTTATCTTGCCGGTCTGTTTCTCCACACGGGCTATGAGCTTGGCGGTCTCAACAGTCACATTGCTGTCGGTTTCTTTGACATCTGCGGAATACTTGCCCTCGCGGTTGACCACAATAAGGCTCTTGCGCTTCTGTGGTATCTGCGACTCTGGGGTGGCCTCCACACGAATGATGTTGTCGCTGACAATGGTCAGACGTACTGTTTTGGCTTGTTGCTGTAGTTTGGTAGGGATGGAGAGCGTGATGCTTCTTCCCTTTTGCTGATAACCTGCCGCCCATACCCGTAATGGAGTGGTCATGACTCCGGCAAGCACTACTGAAGAAAGCATCAGCCTGAGATAGTTGACATTCATACTTATTAATATTTTTGATTAGACGTTATTTAAATTATCGGTGCAAAGATACATTATTTGTTAGAGAAAACAGCGATTATTTGTTATCACAATATGCACCAAATGTTGTTTACTCGGTATTGTCCTGCGATTTATACTGAGATGGCAACATTCCATACTTGTCCTTGAAATACTTGGAGAAGTAGCGTGGATTGTTGAATCCCACCTTATAGCTCACTTCGCTCACCGACAACTGGCTCAGGCGTAGCAGACGTTCAGCATGACGCAAGCGTATGTCGCGCATGAACTCCGATGGTGTCTGCCCGGTTACTGCCGTAAGACGCTTGTATAGATGCACGCGCGACATTCCGAGAGCCTCGCTCATCGTTTCCACGGAGATGTCGCCATCCTCCATATTCTGCTCGACATAAGCCGTGGCCTTGTCAACAAGTTGCTGGTCGAGGCTGGTTATCTCCTTCTCGGTGATGGTAGGCACGATAAGGTCGCGCTTTTCCTGCTGTTCCACCTGCTCGTTCATCTTCATAAGCAGATTCTCGAGTTCCTCGCGAAGCTTCTCTTCCTTGCCATACTTCACCTCGTCGCTCTCGTCCCTCATAATCTCGTCAAGGTGCATGAGTGCACGGTCAAAGGGCTGTCGCATCTCGTCGCTCATACCCGAATAGACCTCCATCTTGATGTTTGACTGCTGGCGCTCATTCTCTTTCTGCATCTTCATTCGCTCGAAGTTGAGCTTCTTATGCTGATATCTCATCCACAAACGAAGGAGCAGCAGGGCTATGAGAAGATAAATTGCGTATGCCCACCATGTGGCATAGAAGGGAGGCATTATCTCTATTTCCAATCTTTCTTCGGGTGACTTGTCGTTGGCCTCGCCTGCCAGTTTGACGACGAGCGTATAACTGCCCGAAGGAAGACCGGTGAACGTGATGTTGGGGTCGCCCGGCTCCGTGGTGATCCACTTGTCGGAGAAGCCCTCAAGACGATAGGTAAACTGTACATTATTGTCGGCAAGTCCCTGGTTGGTACCCAACTGTATGGTAAACTGTCTCTCGCCATTACGGAGCGCGAGATAGCGAGACTTGTCGAGCGACTGCTTTAGCACCACCCTACCGTCATACACCGACCCTATGCCAATCTCCTTGTCGAAGAACAACAACCCACTGAACACGGGGCGACCGTGACGCACATTGGTGCGCAACTTCATCGGTGATATGACATCCACGCCATTGACACCGCCAAGGAGTATATTGCCGTCGCGCAAAAGGCACATCGAACGCTTGTTGTGAGGTCCGGGAAGCAATCCGTCCTGCTGCGAATAGTTTTGCACCTGATACGTCCACACTCCGTCCTTCTGACGCACGACGACATGAGCCAGTCCAAACTCTGTAGCCACCCACATATTATGATTGAGATCCTCTATGACACCGCATATGGAACTGCTCTCCAAACCGTTTTTTTCGTCGAGCTGGGTGACTTGCCCCGACTCGCTATCGACAATCGACAACCCAGAGGGAGAGGCATACCACACCAATCCGCGTGTGTCCATCACCACCTGTGTGGAGGACGCTGAAGGCAGGAGGCCACGGGTAGAGTCCGACGGCACCTTCATGTTGACCACCTTGTCTATCTTTGGGTCAATGATAGAATAATAGTCGGATGTGCCGACAACAATCCATCCATTGGATGCCATGTGCATCGACGAGCAGTAGTCGCTCGACACGTTCTTGTTGTTGGAATTATAGGAAATGAACTTTCCGGTCTTCTTAACAATCTTCTGTATTCCCGAACCAAGAGTGGCCACCCATATATTTCCTTCATTATCCTCGGAGAGTCCCCATATATTCTTGATGGCCAAGTCACTGTTGGACGGCAGTAAGGTGGTTACCTCTCCATTGACAATATGTGAAAGACCACCGTCATACGTGCCTGCCCACACCGAGCCGTCAGCGGAGCTAAGCATACACACCATAATATCTGACTTAAGCCCACTGTTGTGGGTGTTGTAGTTCTTCGACTGCTTGGTTGACGGGTTATAACAGATGATGCCCTTGTCATTGGTACCTATCCAGTAATTGCCGTGAATATCCTGCGCGATGGCATTGGCGACGCCAAACTGATAGTGCTCGAAGATGGATGGTGTTTGGGTACATTGGCTCACCCCACCCTGAAGCCCACATATCCACATCGAACCGTCATTGGCACGATAGAGTCGCAGGAGGGTGTTGTCGGGGATGGTATTGCGGTCGGAGGTGCTGCTGAAAAACTGCTGGAAGGTGTGTGTCTTCCAGTCGAGTATCATCAATCCGTTGTGGTCAGTGGCAAACCATGCCTTCATGTCGCCGGAGAAATGGATGTCCCATACCTTGGGATTGTCAGGCAGGTCGCGGAATCCGTCTTCACGAAGCATGTCAATAAGCGAGGTGAACCATTTTTTCTTGTCCTGACGATATATATATATGCCGTCCTCGCTGACAAGCCAATAGTCGCCTCGGGGCGAGAGCCATATCTTATAGTTGATGGTCTTGCCCTTGGTATGGCGGCGAAGGAAGGATGATGTCCAATCGATCTTGCCTGTCTCGGAGTTCATGCACACGAGGTCGCCGGAGTTGAGCACTGCAACAACGCTTTTGCCTATATTGGCCACCCCACAGACAAGAGCCTTTTGTGGAAGTCCCAACCGCCTGTCGGAGACGACAAACCGCGTCACCTTATGGGTCTTGGCACTCACACTGTAGAAGTCATTGCTATATGGCTTAATCCATATATTCTTTCGCGAGTCAATGAAGATATATTCCGGATTGCCGGCAATACCTTTTTTTCGCAGCCATGCCGATATGTTATAGTCGAAGGTCTCCGTGTCGGGATTAAAAACACAGTAATTGACTCCCTGCCTAATCCAGATATTACCTCCGGCGTCCTCCCAGAGGTCGTCAAAAAAGTCATACTTCAAGGATTTGTTGGTGGATGTCTTCGAGTAATACGACCTTATCCGGAAGCCATCGAAGCGGTTAAGTCCAAACTGGGTGCCTATCCATACATATCCGCGCGAATCTTTCAATACGCAGTTGGCTTGGGAATTGGACAACCCATTACGTGTGTCAATCCGCCGGAACTTGAACTCCGACAGACCGTTGGCAAATGTAGATATAGTGAAGAATGCTGCAAGCACAGCGGCAAGCCACATTCTCGTCAGCTGTTTGTAGTTGATCATCATACAATTATTGTATTATTTAGGTATCTATTTTTATATTATTGCCGACAAAGATACAAAACTTTTTCCAAACAACCAACATTATTGCATATAATTTAAAAAAAATTAATGTATCACGACTCTCACGAGCCGCGATACATTAAAACTAAAATTGTATGCGAATTGAACTTAATCACTTCCATTGTGCCGCCTTGACACCCTCAAGGATACCATCGAGGGCGGGCTGGTTGAAGATGCTCTTGGCAGAGCGGTCGATGATGGTCATCGTGCCTTTCTTGCCTTCACGGTTGGGTGCATTGATGTCCCATACCATTGGCACTACGCCGTTGTTGCCGGCTTCGGCTACAACAGACTTATACCATGCGGTGACCGACTTGTCGTGCAATGCCTGCTCGTCGCCAATCTCGCGCCACTGGGCACCATACTCACCAAGTATGACAGGCACACCGTTGGCATAGAACTTCTGGTTGAGTTGCTGCATCGCCGACTTCACGGCTGACTCGTTGCCATTGTATGTCGGATTATGACCTGAGCCTTTGTTGCCTTCGCCCCAGAACCATACGGCATTATCATCACTCAGAAGGCAGAAGTTCCATGGGTCGTAGAAGTGCACCTCAACCATCATGCGCTTTGCGGCGGCATCGGTGGGCAGGGTGAAGTAGCTCTCACAAGCCGAGGCGATATTGGTGGCAGGTCCCTGAACGACAAGTGTGCGGTTGGCATTGTTGCCACCTGTGGCACGCACTGCATCCACGAATGCCTGGTTGTACTTGAGCAGCACGGGAGTGAGTTCCTCATGACGACCATTGAAGAGATCGTAGCTCTGGAACGGCTCGTTTAGGCCGGCAAAAAGCAGGTGCTCGTCGTAGTTCTGGAATGCATTGGCTATCTGTGTCCAAAGGGTCTTGAGCATGGTGGATTTCTCCTCTATTCTGGCATCATCCACCTTCACGTATTTGTCGGTGCTCATGGTGAAGCCCTCAACCTCAATCCATCCACCATCATAGTGGTCGTTGAGTACGACATAGAGTCCTGCATTGATACAGTAGTCAACAACCTCCTTCACGCGTGCCATCCACTCGGCATCGATTTTGCCGTTGTTGCTGTGGATATACCATGAACAGGGGATGCGCACAGACTTGAAGCCCTGCGACTTGACATAGTCGATGACCTCCTGTGTGGTCTTGGTTTTCTGCCATGCCGTCTCTGCTCCGAGTCCTTCGCCTGTGGCCTCCATGGTGTTGCCAAGGTTCCAACCGGGATACATGTCCTTGGCTAACTCCTTGGCAGTGCGGAATGTGTATGACTCCTCTGGCTTGGTCACCTTGCCAGCCTGTGTCACCTGAATGCGGGTAAATGCCCCGTTGAGGTTGGCGAGGACTGTGCCTTGGCGCTCCTCACCTTGGTTTTTCTCACATGTCACCTGGAATGATGACGATTTCTTGTCGCCGGAGAGGCGGCTCACTGCGAGCCAGTCGGCCTCGGAGCGCACGAATGCAGTGCCGCCCTCTACTGAGAATGTGGCCTCACCACCGTCCACCCCGAACGAGAGTTCGGAGGTGGAGATGTTGAGAGTACCATTGCTTTCTGCCAACTGGTTGGGATTGCTGTCATCGCTGCATGCCGACAACATCACCGCACTCATGGCAAAGAGCATCAGGAATAATGATGATATCTTCTTCATAATTATAAATTCTAAATTGTAAATTATAAATTATAAATTATAAATTGAAAACTACCACGGCTTGGCAAACAGCTCTGACGAGAAGTTGCCAATGGTGTATTTACATGACTTCTTGAATCCAAGAGAGGTAATGCAGTTGTTGCCCTCTACCTGTGTCTCACCCGAGAATGCTGGATTAGCGGCAGTACCTGAACCCCAAATATTGTGAAGCTCGATACGGAAGTTGCCATTGTCCTCAATGTCGCCACTGAGTATCTTGGAAGCCTCAAACGGAACGTTCACTCCGTCGTTGACAACAGACTTCAGCTCGGTAGAGAAACCTGGGAAGAAACTGCGGATGCCAACGATGTCAACAAGACATACGGCACCATTGTCAGGACCTGTGCCATTGCAGTCGGCATCTACGTCAAGAAGCATGCTATAGTCGGCGTCTGAAGCCAACTTATACTGGAAGTTGTCCTTCACCACCTTGATGGCACCCGGATTCTCCTTACCCCAGTTTCCTGGCATATCCCATCCTGGGGCAAGACCCACGGCAGTCTGCTTGGCATTGAACTCGAGGTTGGTGTCGAGAGAAACGATTGTGAATGTCACCTCGAATGTGGAGTTGAATCCAAGGGCAGTCTCTTCGGTTGTCTCACCTCCTCCTGCACGGAATGGAGTGTCTTTCAGTCCGTTCCAACTGTCGTTGTGACCACAACCCCAGATGTTTGCCATCTCTATACGGAACTTGCCGTTACCTTCAATGTCACCATAGAAGAACTTGTTGGCATCGAACGGAACGTCATTGCCGTCGGCCTTGATGGCGTCAATCTTAACAAATGCGTTTGGATAGGCAGCCGCAAAACCTTCGATGTCGAGGATATATACCTGACCGTATGCACGAGGCTCAGCAGCATTGAATGTCACGGTATATGTACCGGTCTGACCACCTGCAACAGTTACTGTAGCTCCTGCCCAGGCATCAGAAGGCTCACCGCCACCTGGTTTCTGACCATAACAGTTCAACGTTGCCTTATATCCATACTTCTCCAACTGCGGAATCATGTTGATACTCAACTGACATGGATCTTGTGAAGGATCGGTGCGGAGCACGCCCAACTGCAATGACTTGTCGGTGAGCGAGAGGATCTTGATGTTGTTCTTCAGGTCGTCAACGAAACCGGGAACGAAGTTGGCGGGAGCAAGACAGTTGGCACCCTGGAGGGTGATGGTCTTATTAGCCTCATCCACGGTGTATGTACCTTCCTCTGTGGTCTCCTTACCGTCGGCATCAACATGCTTGACAACCACTGTACCATCCTCGTTGAAGGTGATAGAGCCTTGGCAGTTGGCTGCACTGCCACCCACTGCCCATGAATTGCCGGCAAAGTCGGCATCCCAGCACCAAGAATCACCTACTATAGGTTCTCCATTGGTTACTGTGCGCCAAGAATCCTGTGTTCCATAAAAATAGGTAGGGCCAGGGAATACCTGATACTCGCCATCGAGGGTGAGGTCGATTTCCCATGTCTTGCAGAGCAATGACTTGTCAAACGGAACATTCTTTGCCACTGATACAGGGCGTACGGCAAGTGCCTGATATACAGGAGTTGTGGAACGGGCATTGCCTCCCTGATTGAAGAGATAGCTCATGGCAAACTGCGGGTCGGTGGCATTGATTGAGCCTGAGAGATAGCGACCTTCGTTGCCTACACCGGCAGTGGTGCGCTGAGTGCGCGAACCGGCTGCGGGCATGAAGATTGAATTGCCGTTAGGACCGGTGAACTGATAACCAACCACACCTTCCTTCTCCATCCACTCCACCTTGCAGCAGCGGAAAAGTTCTTCGTATTCGGCGATAGTAGGAATGGTTGTCTTGCCGTCGGTTGACTTGTTGGCAATGTCCTGTGCCGACTTGTAGATATCAGCCGAGGCATAGTCCTCGGGATTGATACTGGTGTTATAACCTGTGAGGTCGCCGAAACCTACGAGAGCACCGAGTTCTGTCTCCGAAGATGCACCGATGTTGCACTTAGCCCACTTGGTTGAGAGTCCGAGATCAACGAGGTCGTTGTCAACATCAAATTCCTTGGCGGGAGTGGTGAACTCCTTTGTCTCGCCATAAACCACACCCTGACCGAGGTCGAGATAGGCTGCATAATAATATGTTGTGGCGGGAACAAGTCCGAGAGCCTCGATGCTATAGTCAGAACCGAGTACACCGGGGATGCGCACACCGGCACGAACACGCTCGTCGCCAGCAACACCCGAGATGACGATACCAGCCTCTGCGTCGGCAGGCAACTGCTGAATCTGTCCAGACAGTTTCACACTGTTGGCGGTCAAATCATTATAGTCGCCAGTGACAGCCTTGGAGTCGGTGAGAGTAAGACTCTGCACATCACCCTTAACAGTAACCTTGCCCTGAAGAGTGACGAAAGCCTGATAGTAATATACTGTACCCGGCATTCCAGATACAGTGGCACTGAACTCAGATGCACTGTTAGCCAACACTCGCTCGGATAGATTATCCTGAGATGCGCCATAATAGAAACCTGTGACGTATGCACTTGCTGCCTGACCGTCAAGTCCTGCCACGGTTCCGTGCATTGTGGCCGAAGTGGAGGTGACATCGGCAGAACCGGTGACTACCGAACCGTCCTTCAATAGCGGGGTGGTGTTCACCGCGATGTCATCGTCGCTACATGCCGTGAGGCACAAGCCCATGACGAAGGCCATTATTCCGTATAATATCTTATTTTTCATTGTTGTTCTTGTTTTATGAGATTACTAACTGTTACTCAATAACGCATGTTACACTCTCGAACATATCGGCATAGTCGCCCTCGCCGAAGCCATCAAACTGTATGGAGAGATCAAGACAAGTGTCGGTGAACTTCTGTGTGGCGCCGGTGTTGTTGGTCAGTGTGACAGTTGTCTCACCGTCAACATTCACGGTTACAGCATCTTCGAGGTCGAAGCATCCAGGCTCCCAAGTTGTCTTTATATTGTTGTCGATGAGGGCACACTTAGGAGTCTTGCTCCAAGTGATGACACCGGGCTTGAGCTTGAAGGTCACCTTAATGGTCTGATTCTTCTTGAGCTTCACGCTGGCAGCATCCTTGAAGATACCCTTGCCGCCTTCACCATAGTGGTGGAAACCGAGGCGCACGCATCCGTTCTCTACCCATGAGATACCCTCGTCGCCATAGTTGTTGTTGAGAGGCACCACGGTAGGTCCGCTCTGTCCGGTCTCAATCTTCTTGAAGTTGAGGGTTGCGCAGAGATAAGAATCGACATTGCCGTTCTCATCCTTTGAAGATGGTGTACCGATGGTCATCGACTCGCCTGGTTCGCAAGCGAGGACGTTGAATTCCTTACCGGTCACGGTCACGGTGCGAGTGTAGTTGCTTGCGGTGAGGATGGTTATCTCCTCGTCGAAGGTGAGCTTGTCGTCGGCTATGGTCACCTTACCCGATTTATCGCCACACTCATAGTTGTATGTGCCGTCGGAAGCGCGTGAGATAATGAGCTCGAAGTCACCAATCTCGTCGCCGCATGCCGGTGCCCAGTTGGTGGTATAGTCACCATTTGTAACGCTCTCCCACTTGCTCACTGAGGGTGAACCGTTCCACCACATCCAGTCGTATGGAGTCTCATCGTTGATAACGTATGTCATCTGACTGCCCACGAATGTCACTCCGTTGATTTCGGTTGTGAACATATCGGTGGTGAGATTCGGGAATGTAGGCAGCAGAGGCTCGGTCTTCTCGATGAGTCCGCTCTCCTCCTTAGGTATGCACTCGCCGTTGGTGTCGATAACCTCCTGCGACACGAAGTTCCAGATAATCCACCAAGGACCTTCGGAGTTGGTACGCATTGTGGCAATCTGCAACAGATATGGTGTGCACTCGATAATCTTCACGTCCTGGGTATAGTTGGAGCAAACCTCGTCAAATCCTGCGTTGTGCAATGAATAACAATCTGAGAACGAAATAGTTGGATGTGTCTTGTCGCTCACGTTGAGATTGAACTTACCGTTCATCATTGTGCCTCCATTGGCATCGTTGCGGAAGACATTAGCCGTACAGCCGTTCTGTGCATCAAGTCCGAACTCCATATAAGAACTCATATATGGGTCATCTGCAGGAATGAGCCATGACTGGAAACCGGGATCCCAGTTGGGTGCCCAGTTAGCACTGCCGAACATAAGGTCGGTAGAACCAGAGCCATCGTTCTTCACATCGTCAGGAGAACCATACATCACCGGTCCTGAGCAACGTCCAATACCATAGTTGGCATTGCAAGGCACCCACTTCTTCGACTTACCTACACCTCCGGCGAGGTTTGCCCAAATCTCGTCGCTTAGCTGGGCGAAGTCGTTCTGGGCGATATTAAACTGATATGGGTCGCCATACACCACTCCGGCGCGTGTCTCAGCGCCGAGAGTAACCTCATAGTCGCCGGCAAACGGCAGACCGAGGGTGAGTTTCTGTTCCTGCGAACGTCCGTTGGGAGTCACCCACAACGGTGTGCAGCCCTTGAGCTTCGACTCGAGGGTCACGTAGTTACCGTCGATCGTCACGGTATAGGCGTCCGGACATTTCAGGTCGTCGCTCGAATATTGAGCGGCACCGAATCCAAAGTCGTCCGGCGAACAGGCTGCCAGCATCATTGCCGCGCCCGCCATCATTGTATATATCTTTTTCAGTTTCATAAGAAATGAACTTTAATATCTTAATATTTAAATTTTTTAATTCTTTAATTTCTTAATAGAATTAAGACATCACCATCCGGCATTCTGGGTCAACACACCACCCGAGAGAGTAATCTGGGTGTTAGGTATCTGCATCAATCCCTTCTTGGCTGTGAAGTTGTCAATCTTGAATGATGTGGTGGTCTCAACACCGCCGTTCATCACCTTTGCTCCGTTCTGAGCCTCGGCAATGGCACGTCCGGCGTATGCTCCGTCCTTCTCATAGCGCATGAGGTCCCAGAAGTGGATACCCTCGAAGGCAAACTCGATGGCTCGCTCCTTGCGGATGTTCTCAATACTGTAAGAGAGAGTCTCACCCGGGCAAGAACGCTGGTGAACCATGTTCAGACCGGTATTGGTGCCTGTAAGCTCGGAGTGCATCAGCAGCACGTCGGCATAGCGCATCACTGTCCAGTCCTGATAGTAGGTGATGTTCATGTGCTGCTCGCCAAGTTCGAAACCAACTTCCTGACGTGTTCCGTCGCTGAAGCACATAGGCGCATACTTGCGGGTGTAATATCCCGTGTATTCGTATGTGTCGTTCACGTCGGCTGCGAAACCGGCATCGGCACAGCTCCATACGCAGGCATTGAAGCGTGGGTCGTCCTTATAAGTATCAACAAACTTCTGGGTCACAGAGCATGCGCCCCATCCAGAGGCGATGTTCACGCTTGTTGCACACTTGTTGCGAGGGCCGAGATAAACCTGGAACACATTACCGTCGGCGTTGCCGTTGTAATCTGCAGTTGCTGAGAACTTAAGATTAAGGATAACCTCCTTGGAGATATCGCTCTGCCAATCGCCGTTGTTATAGTACTTACCCTTGAAGGTAGTGTCCCAAGCATAGTTTGAGCCATTGCTGGCATCCTTTGTACAAGCGGGCATGAAGAGGTCTGCATAGTTGGCCTCAAGTTCATATCCACCATTGTTGATGATGTCCTCAAGAGCGTCGATGGCCTCCTGCTTGGTGCATCCATCGTTCTCCTGTCCGTAATAACCTGTATAATATAGGTACGCACGAGCCAACAGAGCCTCGGCTGCATACTTAGTGATACGTCCGTCGTTTTCCTTGCGGTTATCCAATGGGAATGCGTTGGCCGGAATGTTGGCGGCTGCATACTTCAGATCTTCGAATATCTGCTTATACACCTCTGAAGCTGCCGTGCGGGGAAGATTTTCCTCGGTGGGCACAGTGACGAGAGGCACATCGCCAAACATACGGGCGAGGTCGAAATAGAGTATGGCACGCAGGGCGCGAGCCTGACCGATGATACGTCCGCGAGCGGTAAGGTCGCCACCCCAGTCGGCTGTCTCCTCTGCCTGAATCACCTTGTTGCAGCGGAAGATGGCTGCATAGTAGTTGATCCAGTCAGTGTTGAAGAGGTTATTATACGATGGAGCCACGGAGATGTCAAACTGGTCGAGCACGTTATTGTTCTTGGCATCCGAGAAACCGAGACCGCCGTGTGCCTGGTCGGAGGCAAACTCCGCCAGCATGTACATTCCGATTTCCTCGCTGCTTATGGTGCGCTGCCATCCGTCGTAACAGCCCACGAGAGCCATGTCGAGGGCTTCGGCGTTGCGATATGCTGTCTCGTCGTTCTGACTGGTCTTCGACTCTGTATCCATAGAGCATGATGTGACAGTCAATCCGGCTACAGCCAATGCGCTATATAAAAATATATGTCTTGTCTTCATAAGAACTTTAATTCTTTAATTTTTTAATTTCCGAAGAACTTTAATTCTTTAATCCTTTAATTCTTTAATTTCTAATCAAAGATTAGAACGCCACGTTCATACCCACGAGGAATGTGCGCGGATGGGGATAATATCCCATATCCACTCCCGAAACCCAAGAGTCGGAACTGTTGCCGTTGGTTCCGTTATACGAACCGATTTCGGGGTCCATTCCGTCATACTTAGTGAGTGTGAAGAGGTTCTGAGCCTGCACATAGAGACGGAGCTTGGAGATTCCCTTCCATGAGATGAGACGCTTGAAGTCATAACCCAAGGTGAGGTTCTGCAGACGGATGTAGTCGCCATCCTGCAGATAGAGGTCGGAGAACTGCCAGTTGCCCACGTCACCGTATGTCACGCGAGGAATCTTGTTGCTTGTTCCCTCACCTGTCCAGCGGTCGAGAATCTGACGGCTATAGTTGCCCTGTGATGAGTTGGGGTCGCGATATGACTGTGCAATCTGGAATCCGGCTGCACCAGTGGCATTGGCACTGAGGTCGAAGCCCTTCCATGACAATGAAATATTGAATCCGAAGGTGTATTTAGGCAGTCCGTTGCCAAGGTCAACCTTGTCAGATGCATTGATCTGACCGTCGTGGTTGACATCCACATACTTCACGTCGCCAGGCTGAACATTTGTCTGCAGCACACCGTTACCAGCTGCAATCCAATCGGTTATCTCCTGCTGGTTCTGGAAGATACCTGCTGTCTGATAGCCCCAGAAGTAACCGATGGCGTGTCCGTTCTCGGCACGATAGAACTCCTCGGCATTAGAGTAAATCTGGTTGGTGGCACCGTGGATGATACCGTCCTCTGTTGGTATGCTTCCCACCTCGTTGTGGTTGTAGGCGAAGTTGCCGCCAACGCTATATGAGAAGTCTTTACCTATATTGTCGTTCCATGTAAGACCGAGTTCGACACCGGTGTTCTTAACGTCACCGCCGTTGATCACAGGTCCTTGTGTTCCGGCTGTTGCCAATACAGGAGCCTGAACGAGCCAGTCCTTGGTATTCTTGACATACCAGTCGGCTGTCAACGACAGACGGCTCTGAAGGAAGCGTGCGTCGATACCTATGTTGACCTGCTCTGATGTCTCCCACTTCACGTTCTCGTTGGCAAGGCGTGAGGGATAAGAACCAGTTGACCAACCGCTCTGACCTGCTTGAGTACCAAAGTTGTAGTTGGTGTTGCTTGTCGTAACAGGAGCAAGATACTGATAGCAGTTGATGTTGGCATTACCCACCTGACCCCAGCTTGCACGCAGTTTCAGGAAGTCGAGCCATCCCTTGGTGCTCTTCATGAAGTCTTCCTCAGAGATTGTCCAACCTGCTGACACTGATGGGAAATAACCCCAACGATGTCCGGGAGCAAACTTTGACGACTCGTCGGCACGTATTGTGGCGTTGAGCATATAGCGGTCTTTCCACGACCATCCCAAACGTGCGAAGAGTGACATTCCGCGGGTCTCATCGTAGGGAGCGCCATTCACTTTCTTGTTGTCCGTTCCGTTAGTATTATTAAGGTACGCGTGATCCCAATCACCGAATCCGGCGATGAGTCCGTCGTTGTAACCACCCGAGCTGCTACCGTTGTAGCGCGACCACTCCGAACCGATCAAAGCCGAGATGTCATGTCCACCCTTGATGGTGAAGTCATACTGGGCTGTGTTGGTCCACACCATCGAAAGACCATGACCATTGCCCTGGTTGACCTTGGTGAGAGTGTTGGCACTCTGCGGAGTAAACTGATATTCGGGAGTGAATGAGCGATAGTCTGACGTACCATAGCTGATACCATACACGGTCTTGATTTTCAGATTCTTAATCGGTTCAATCTGCATATACACATTGGCATCAAGTGTACCGCCCTTTGTCTGATTGTAGCGGTTGACCATCATGTTTCCGTAGGGATTGCCATCGTTTACGTTCCAGTCGGAATTGACTGTACCTGCATAGTCGCCATTGGCATCATAAACTGGATGAATGGGCGAAGAAGAGAAGGCACTGCGGAGGTTGTTGTTCCAGATATTACCAGTGCCCATACCACGCTGTGTCTTCCAAACGAAGCTCACGCGCTCGCCAATGGTAACAAGTCCGTCGTACATCTTGTGCTCTGAGTTGGCACGGAAATTGAAACGGCGGTAGTTGGATACATCTGAACCACCGATAACACCATCCTGACCGGTATATCCACCAGAGATAACGTAGGTTGAAACCTTCGAACCGCCAGTGAAGGCAAGACTGTGACTTGTGGTGAGTGCACCGTCTTCAATGGCCTGATCAATCCAGTCGGTGTCATACACATTGCCGTTGGCATCGTGGATTGAGTTGAGCGAAGCCCAGTCAACAGGCGACAGTCCACTGTTAAGGCGAGCCTCGTCCATGATGGTCATATACTCCTGGGCATTGAGCATGTTGAACTTGCGTCCCACGGTCTGCCATCCTACATATCCGTCGTATGTAATCTTGCTTGTGCCCTCCTTACCGCTTTTGGTCGTTACGAGAACGACACCATTGGCTGCCTGCGCACCATAGATAGCTGCCGATGCGGCATCCTTCAGCACGTCGATACGCTCGATGTCTGCGGGGTTAAGGGTTGTGATGTCACCACCTATACCATCTATAAGGTAAAGAGGCTGTGAGTTGCCCACCGTACCGAGACCACGGATGGTGACACTCATCGAGGCACCGGGCTGACCAGATGTTGACACGATGTTCACACCAGGGGTCTGGCCCTGCATGGCTGCCAAGGGGTTGGTGGTGTTCAGTTTCTGGATGTCGTCACCCTTCAACTGTGTCGTGGCACCGGTGACGAGCTTCTTCTTCATCGTACCATAGCCGATTACCACCACTTCCTCAAGCGACTTGGAGTCTTCCTGGAGCTGCACGTCGATAGTGTTGGCGGCACCCACCTTTACCGACTTCGACACATAGCCGATGTAGGAAAAGACAATAGTCTGTCCGGGATTGGCATTGATTGAATACTTACCGTCGAGGTCTGTGATGGTACCCGTTGTGGCACCTTCCACTTTGACGGTCACACCGATCAGCGGTTCATTGTCCGTGGCAGAGGTCACCACTCCGGTGATGGTCTTTGCCGACAATGCTGCTGAACCAAAGAATGACATGAGCGGCATGAACAGTAGCAATGCCGTCAGCATCATTTTTAAGAACCATAAGTTCTTACTGCAATTTTGAGGTTTTGTTCTCATCGTCACAATGTGGTTTTAGTTAAAAAAAAAATGTTCTTTTGGTTTAATTCCGTTGCAAAGGTACAAAAATTATAGCAACATCATGTGATAATATGTTTTATTTATGTGCTAATATGATAATTGTTTGCTAAAATAATACAAAATTATCATATTTAGCCCATAAATAAAAAGTGTGTTTTTTACGCTTATTTCTTGGATGAAGTCTGTCTGATAACTAGTTTCTGAGGCACAATGGTCTTATATATTTTCTTGTCCCCGGCGATTGACTTAAGCAATAATTGGCAAGCCGTGGCTCCCATCTTGTATGATTGGTCTTCTATGACCGACATTTGCGGTGTGACGTATGCGGCATGGAGATCATCGGTAAATCCTATCAATGCCACGTCTTCAGGTATGCGGAGATTCATCTCTTTTATCGCCGTGAAGGCGGCAAAGGTGATGATGTCATTGAATGCGAGAATGGCATCGGGACGGTCTTCCCTGCCCAACAGGTTTTTGGCAGCATCGAGGGCCACCTGATAGTCAATCTTGCCGCATGCCACCAGTTCTCGCTCTATTGGTATGCGATGCTCCCGCAGTGCTTCGAGATAACCGTGCTTTCTTCTCCTCACCATATCGAGATGATTAGGTCCGCCGATGAAGGCTATTCTCCGGCTGCCTGTCTCTATGAGATGGTTGGTGGCCATCTGTGCTGCCTCATCGCCATTGGCAGTGACGGAGGAGAACTTTTCGGTGAGACAAGTCCTGCCGAAAAAGACGAGGGGTATGCCCATGTCGGATATCTCCTCGAAATGGCTATAGTCGGTGGTGTCTTGTGCAAGACAGGCGATGATGCCTTCAACGTGAAGCCCGATGAAGTTGTCGATGGCCTTGGCCTCCGTGACACAGTCCTCATGACTATTGGCACTTATCACGGAATACCCCGCCTTGGATGCCTCGTCCTCTATACCGTCAAGCACGGCTGAATAATAGTGGGTGACAAGATTGGGCACTACCACACCGATAATCTTTGGGGCTTCCTGCCTCAAGCTACGCGCAAAGGGATTGGGACGATAGTTCAGGCGCTTGGCGAGTTCCTTCACCTTCTGCTGCATTTCCTGACCTATCTCGGGACTGTTTCTGAGCGCCCGACTCACTGTCGCTATGCTCACTCCCAATTCCTGTGCCAGGTCTTTCAATGATGTCCTGTGTTTTTTTACATCCATGTCTTATCAGGTTTTTACTTGAATTTTGCCACAAAATTACTCATTTTTTCTGAATTTGCAAACGATTACGTTGTTTTTTTGAAAAAAATCATTGTTATTTTAAAAAAAGGTCGTATCTTTGCAGCCGATATGAATGTATATTTGACTAAGAATGAGTAATGAATAGTTGATAATAAGTTAGTTTTTGAACTACAAACGAGGGCTGTCGTGATGACAGCCCTCGTTTTTTATCTCCTCTTATCTCCTCTTATCTCCTCTTTACTACTTAAATATTGTACTCCGCCGAATCAACAAGTCCTGCCCTCAGTGCATACTTCGTTGCTTCGTGAACGTTGTTGACACCAAGTTTGCGGAATATGTTCTTGCGGTGGGTATTAACGGTGTGGAAGCTGGAGATACGTTTTTCGGCGATTTCCTTTGTGGTCATTCCCATAGCTATGTCTTTGAGTATCTCTGTTTCCGTAGGCGTGAGCTTCACTTCGTCGGCTACAGGAGCTTCCTGTGGGACAAGGAGTATCTCGGTCATACGCTGACAGATATAACGGTGCCTATTGGCGGCATACTGGATACACTCCCTCACCTCGTGGGCGGAGGATTCCTTGAGCAGGATGCTTATCCTGCCGCCCATGGCTATCACACGGCGCACGAAGTCCTGCGACAAATCTACACTGAACAATATCCACATCGACTCGGGGAATCTGTCGTATAGTATCTGAAGGTCTTCCACGTCGTTCATGTCAAACATGGTATAGTCAAGCACTACGACGGCATCGGGATGCAGCCGCAAGCGTTCCAGCAGTTCGGTTTTGTCCTCCGTACGGTAAAATTCTATTTCGTGTAGTGTTTTCTGTGCCAGGAATTGTATTCCGGCACGAGTGATGTCTTGGTTGTCTGCCAAAAAAATAATCATTGCCTTATCTGTAATTAGAACTTAAACTGTGCCCTTATTCTTACGCCTTGCGTGTTTGCCGAGGGCATATCGGCGTGAGTGAGCCGTCTGACGTATTCCACGTGCAGGAACGACAGTATGTTGTGTATTCCCACGGCTGCCTCGATATATGGCTTGTCGGATATTGTCGTTGTGGCATATCCGTCAGTCCAATGTCCACAAAGCATTCTTAGACTAAGGTATTCACGCAGTTTCAGTTGGTTTACCATCGGGATCATATTCAACAGCCTGCCGTTGATGTCCCAGTCGAGGATGACACTGGCATATCGGTCGCTCATCATCTCCATATTGTCGATGAGGGCGAAGGTAAGCGGCTGGGCTATGTATGAGATATTGGCTGCTGGCATGAACTGCATTGGCCATGGCATCTTGTCCCACTGCACTCCTCCGCGGACATCTGAGTCGAGCGTACCCCATGCCCTCAGCGATGTCTTTCGTTTCCATCTCGCCTCAGTGGTGTTGTATCGCCACTCGCCGTCGAGCAGTCCGTCTATGCCTGAGGCATGACTAAGCGTAAACCCCTTGTATTCAAGTGTCAATCGCAACTCTGCCGTCCTGATCTTGTCAAAGGTCAGTGATCCTCTGCCCACGTATGTTTCGCGTTTCACTGCCGCATCGAGTTTCAGTCCCGAAGGCATGGTGTATTCGTATTGCAATAGCTGACGGCTAAATGCCATCATCTTGGAGTCATCCCCCCATTTCCAAGCCAGAAACATATTGTCCTTGTCGGTAGGCATCAGGGGGTCGGAGGGATAGCGGATGTCGCGCGATGCCGAGATCGAAAAACCGTGACAGCTCACTGTCGCACTCCAATAGTTGCCCTTGCTGCGGAATCCGTGGGCGTAATAGCCTTCGAGAGAAACGTGGCGACTGAGTGCCTTGGTTGTTCTGCCGCCAACTCTTAGTCGAAGTCCGTCGATTGAATTGGCGGAAACGGCGGAGGTCAACGGACCGAAGTCAAACTTGCTTGGCTTGCCTGTCTCCACATAGTTGTCAACAAGCATCTTCACCCCAGTGCCAATGGCGCGAAACGTGGGCGACGACTGCCATATATTGTCAGCGAGCTGTCCCATGCGTTTCTCGCTGTATGTCAATCCAACTTGTCTGAATCTATTCCAAAACTCCTCGCTGCGCTGCTTGGCCCTGCGCTCCTCGTTTTGCTTCAGCCGGGGGCTGAAATATGCTTTTGGTATATGCTCGAAGGAATATCCCGAGTGTCTCGTTGTCCTCAGTATCACGCTCTTGGCAAACACGTCGGCAAGGCTCAACTCTATCATCATGTCGTCAGTGGCAAGCACGGTCTCTCCGGTGGGTAGTAGGGAGTAGTCCTGCCATATCTTCATGTTATCGACATGGTTGACTATGCTCTGCTTGGGGATTGTGAGTATGCAGCGGCGCAACTGATACGTGGAGTCGTCCCTCACATACAGTTCTCCGCTGAATCCCATGTCCCTTGAGTTGTCTGGCCCGAAGGCGAGATGTATGCAGCGGTCATTCCCCACCCTCACTGTATCCACTATATGGAAGCGGTAGAACGAAATAGCCCCTTTTGCTATAGGCGACATGAAGTTCTGACGCAACAGCCTCACATTGTCGTCATATAGGTTGACATCGGTAAAGAAGTCCCTGAGCGTGCTGACCATCTGGTCGCCTGTCTGAAAGAGTTGGTCAATGCCCTCCGAACGCTCGCCTATCATGACCGTCTGACTGCGCTTGGGATTCCTGCTGTAGAGGCTTCGCTTCACGGTCTCCGACACTGTTACCGGCATTATCAGTTTGTTGTTCTGGAGGCAAGGCTCGATATGTCCCAGTATTCCAGGTATCTTCGACAGTGAACCATCGGTGAGCTGTTCGGGAGTCACCTCGTTGAGTGCGAGTGTGAGCTTCTGATATGTGTCGTATTTGCAGTAAGGCCTCTGCGTGGGATCGGTCATTCGCTTATGTCCGATTACCTGCTTCATCAGCTCCACTGCGGGATTGTCCTTGCGGCTATATGGCCCTCGCTTCTTGTCAACGGTAATACCCTCAAGCTCATGAACCCTGTCATACCACTCTACAGTGTCATGTCTTTCCTGTGCCACACCCATCAAGGGTATAAGCTCAAGCATCACGATTATCAACAATACACGAAGTTGCAAGCAACAATATTTCTTAATTATTAATTATTAATTCCTAATTCTTAATTTTTAATTCTTCATCTCCTCCAATAGGCATTCGCACATTCTTTCGTGAGTCTTGTGCATGTGAGCATACATGGCCCAATACACGGTCAGCTCCATCAGCGGATAGACGTATGGCACATTGGCAAGACACGTTATATATATAAGTATCGCGCGCGTATTGAACGTAAGCAGGTTGGTGTATTTCATCAGTGGCAGTGAGCCTTTTCTAAATTCGTCCCTCAGTTCCTGCGGCATCTGTTCGGCATCGGGATAGCAACGTTTCACCTCACGGAAGAAAGCCTGAAACTTTGGTGTGCGCTTCTCCTGACTACGGCAGTATGCGGCATAGTTCTTGTAAAAGAGCTTGCCGATGAAGTTGCCTGTCCATGTCAGTTCCTCATATTTCTTTATCTGCGAGGCTGAGTCATCGAGCTCCGACCCTTTCTTGCCGAGGAGAAAGTAGAGATGGATCTGACGGTAATAGTCGGCGAGCGACGACTGAGGCGAATGGCATATCACTCCCGCCGTCAGGCAAAGCAGGAATCCCGCTATGCCCCAATGATAACCGACAAAGGGTATCGGGTCATTCCATATCCTGAACACGATGGCAAGGTAGATGGCAAAAAACCACACGTCGCCTGAAAAGCCGTCGAGCACACGTCCCACAAGGGTCTTCTTGCCCGTCAGTCGCGCTAATTGACCGTCGGTGGAGTCACAGAAATTGGCAAACATCAACAGCACGACTCCCCACAGGTTGCTCTCCAAGTCTGTATATTGGAACATCCATCCCGCTCCCACACCGAGGAATATTGACAGGATGGTGATGGCATTCGGGTGTACGCCCAGTTTCTCCCACATCAATGCGAAGGCAAGTCCTATGGGACGTGTGAAATGCACGTCAAGCCATTCCTCGGTATCGTCCGACTTGAATGACGCCTTCAGTAATTCAGAAAACTTTCTATTCATAATTCATTATTCAAAAAATCCTCTGCCTTGACAATGTCAGATGCATGGTCAATGTCAAGCACCTTGGAAAACTTATATGCTTTCAGTTTCAGTCCGTCCTTTATGAGCGCACGCTGGAAATTGCGCATTCGGCTCTCTCCGCGCTCCATACACCCGTTGAGCGTATCAATAGCCTTTGGAGTAAGTCCGTAGATTCCGCCGGAGATATACTTGCATGTGTCGGAGTTGTCCAAGAATCCCTCTATCCTCATTTCGTTCTTCTCGTCAACATCCACATAGAGAGGTTTCTCATCGTCGATATAGTCGGTCACTCCCATCAGACCGTCGGCCTCACCAGTATCGGTCAATCCCTGAAGCTCACTCACGTACGCGCCAAACTCATCCTCGCGGAAGATGGTGTCCACGGTGGTCAAGACAAACGGGCCGTCGCCAAGATACTTGCTTATTTCCCAAAAACTGTGCATCGAACTGGGTGTGGTCTTCACCACAAATCTCAAGGGCACCGGCCTTCCCTTAAGCCCATCCTGCTGAATGTCGAGAAGATGCCGGCTGACCAAGGTGGTTATGTCATTGCATATCACCACAATCTCTTCTGCGCCATTGTCCATAAATATCTTTATCAATCTGTCAATAAGAGGCTTGCCGTTCACCTTGACTAAGGGTTTTGGCTCCTCTATCCCTTCGGCAGCCAAACGGCTACCCTCTCCTGCTGCTATAATAGCGTACTTCATATTATTACCTAAATGTCTTAAACTAATACCTCTTATTATTTATAGAATAAACTTCTCCACGACATGAGCCACACCATCCTCCTCATTCGAATAGGTGATATAGTCGGCCGAATCCTGAACCTCCAACGAGGCATTGGCCATAGCCACGCCAAGACCCGCAAACTCTATCATACCCTTGTCGTTATATCCGTCGCCGATGGCTATCACCTCCTCGCGCCCAATGCCCAACTGCCCAATCAGCCTGTCCAACGACTGTGACTTCTCTATGCCCATTGGCACACATTCCAGGAAAAATCCCGCCGAACGATACACTAAGAGCTGGCCCTCCAATGACTTGGCAAGCCGAAGCTCAAGCTGGTGAAGCGGATGAGGGTCGCCCACTATCAGGCATTTGTTGATTGGGAAAACGAGTTGGTTACAGAAGTCGGGGTATTCCACCACCGGCATCTTGTTGATGAAAGCCTCATGAATGACATACTTGTTGTCCTTCCTTGTGGCTGCTATACCCTCACCCTGATAGGTCAGGATCTCCATACCTGCATCCATCGCCTCGCGATAAAGCAGCGGCACGAGTTGCGGGTCAAGCTCCTGATTAAACACCGTCTCACCCGTCTTGCAACTGATTATCCTTCCGCCATTGTATGCCAGAATATATCCATCGTTTTCCGACAGGTGCAACTGGTGGGCGAGCGGCACAATGCCATAGGTGGGGCGCCCCGAGGCGAGCACTATCTTCACCCCAAGGTCCTGTGCCTTCATCAGGGCATAAAACGTCTTCGGAGTGATCTCCTTGTTTTCGTTGGTCAATGTGCCGTCAAGGTCGAGCACTATCATCTTATATTTCATACAAACCGTAATTTTTGTGCAAAGTTACATATTTTTTTAAACATATTATAATAAGTGAGTAATAATTTGCAAACTCACAAGCATTTTTAACACTTTTCTTGCAACAAAATGGCAACTTTCTGCGTCTAACGTACAAATTGAAATCAAAAAACATACAATAGACATGAAGAAAATTTGGATTATGACAATGATGTTTCTGGCAGGTACTGCCACTGCGATTACCGCCTCATCCTGCTCCGAGTCGAAGGATCTCAAGGACAATATCAAGGCGACAGTGAAAATGGAAATCGACGACAACGACTCGTCGTCGAAAGACATGAAGATAGTGACTCAGGTGAGGGACGTGAAGAACTTCTCCGGCATAAGGATAGAGGGTGCGCCCACCGTCATCTATACTCAAGGATCTGAGTTCAGCGTGAAGGTGAAGGGCATAAAGGAAGTGGTTGACGCCACCATAGTGAAGGTCAACGGCAGCACGCTCATAGTGCGCATCGATGACAAGTTTTCATGGAAGACCCTCAAGAACATCTTCCGCAACGGCAAAAGGAAATATCCCACTGTCTATGTGACGAGTCCCGACCTTGTCAATGTGGAATTGGCCGGCTCCGGCGACTTCAAGTGCTCCGGACCTGTCGATACCGACAATCTCAATATTCAGCTCAACGGTTCGGGCGATGTCGATTTCAAGGGCGCAGTGATTTGCGACCATCTCAAGGTCAGCGTCAATGGTTCGGGCGACGTAGATATCAAGCAGATTGAGGCTCTTACCTCGCAAGTGGAACTCATCGGTTCGGGCGACATCAAGATTGGCGAGAAGAATGTCAATACCACCACTCTCCAGCTCATCGGCTCTGGCGACATCAAGATGGCCTTCGACCAATGTCACGACGTCACAAGCTCCATCGTCGGTTCGGGCGACATCGAGCTACGCGGCAAGATCACTGGCCGGCTGATGAAGTCAAAGGCCGGCTCGGGCGACTATCACATCTATCTATAACCCGATGTTAGAAAGTAAGGAAAGTTAAGGAAGCCAAAAGACCATTGTCTTTAACTTCTTTAACTTCCTTAACTTCGCGAGACATACGTCACTTATCTTCTTTTATCTCCATTTATCTACTTCCAGAACAAAAATACTTTCTAAAAAAACGCCAAAATATTTGGCAGTCTCAAATAAAACGCTTACCTTTGCCGAAAAATTGCTAACTTTTATGTATAAATTTGGTATGAAGCGGTTATTGATTTTATTTTCATTATTCTGTGCCTTGGGAATATCATCATACGCACAGAACACTAAGTTCGGCAAACCCACTAATGACGAATGGGAACTAAAAAGCGTCAGCTTCGCTCCTGATGCAGAAGCCGTAGTGCTCTACAAGTCTGTAGATGTATCATACAAACTCTCGGGAGGATTCAGTGCGTTGGGAAGCAGCGGCGAAGGCTCACTTGACGACTGCAGCTACGCTCCATTCGGTACCAACAAGTCTATCAGCCCCGAAAACTCATCCATGCTCTACAACGTCAAGGTGCGAATGAAGATTCTCAAAGACAGTGGCGCAAAGTATGCCGCAATGGACATCATCACTTTCAATGAAGAGGATGACATGGACTGTCGTGATAAATTCTATGAGATGAAGGTCATGGTACTCAGAAAGGTTGACGGCAAGGTTAAGAAAAAGACCATATCCTCATCAAACTTCAAGGATGAGCGAATAGACAAGCACTACCTCATACGTCACATACGCATTCCTGACGTGAAGGCAGGTGACATCCTGGAATATCAATACCAACTGTTCAGCACTCGCAGCACATACATCTACGACACACAGTTGCAGGAATGCATACCTGTGATCTACTCAAAGTGCAGGATGGAAATACCCAACATACTTCAGTTTGACGTCAATAGGCCTATAATCGGGAACGTGACCGCAAATGTCACTTTGGGTAGTATTCAAGTAGGTAGTTTAGGCAACGACTACCAAATTCCGAAAAAGGTCGTAAGCAATGTTTTCACCATCGAGGCCCGCGACCTTCCCGCCTATCCAGGAGAGATAAACATCAAAAATCTATCTACCGGCGAGGTACATTGCGTGCGCACCCAACTGAAAGACAAGCGCTACGACATCAAGCCCAACGTCTCCGGTCCTGTGCGCCACTTAGTGATTGGAAGATAAGAAAATCCCCAAAACATTTGGCAGTCTCAGACAAGTATCTTGACAAAACAAGCCAAAAAAGCTACTCAGAAAAACGGTGAAATAGAAAAGCAATAAAGCCCCAAAATAGCAGAATCACCCAAGAACAACACTACAAAAGTAAAAAACATTAACATCTTGAGCCATAAATATCATGAACGTACGTCGTTAGACCTGCGCACGTACGTCCATATGTGGTATGCACGTACGTCCTTATAGGGTATGCACGTACGTGCAGAGGGTCCCTGGACGTACGTGCAAAGACCCTTTGGACGTACGTCCATAGAAAAACGCCCCAAAAAGCAGTCGGAAAAAGGCATTATTTACCCTCGTGAGATTCGTCCATACGGAAGCGACTTCTTTTTTTTCTCTGCCGAAAGCAAATATGAAGCACATAAAAGAGTAAAAACTCCTTACGTTTCCATTCTTCTTTTACCTCACATTACTAAAAAATCAAAAAAAACACCACCATTTCCTTTGCTGTTTCAGAATTAATTCGTATCTTTGCGGTACAAAATACACATTATTATGAATAAAATGGCGAACACGAACGAAGCATTATTGTCAAACAAAGGAGATATGACCTCCTTTGCATTTGGCAACTACAACATCCGATTCCGCACTCCTTCTCGTCTGAAAAGATATACAGAAGTGAAAGAATGGGATAACGGATATATTGTCGTAATGGCCGACTATGATGGTATTGGTATAATTGAAGAGTATATCGACCTGA
>JAXEKN010000038.1:0-41121 GCA_034101015.1 Prevotella sp. | reverse complement strand
GCAGGTGTCGTTGACAAAAATTGCCGATGACATTCTCGCAAGCGGAAGCAACAGTTTTAGTACGGACACGCTTTACGACTATGTAAATGCTCTGAAGAAGATTTTCGTTATCGAGGATATGGAGGCGTGGTCGCCTAATCTCAGGTCGAAAACAGCCATACGTACTTCTGACACTCGCTATTTCATTGATCCTTCCATTGTAACATCAGCACTTGGCATCGGCCCTGACGACCTGATTAAGGATCTTAACACCATGGGGCTTGTGTTTGAGACAATGGCGGTGAGGGATCTTCGAGTATATGCCGATGCTTTGGGAGGTAAGGTATATCACTATCGCGACAAGAACGGTTTGGAATGTGATGCCATTGTACATCTGAGGAATGGCAAGTACGGTCTTGTGGAAGTGAAACTCGGTGGTGACAGTCTTATAGAAAGTGGTGCCAAGACCTTGAAGGCTTTGGCGTCAAAGATTGATACGGATAAGATGAATCCCCCTTCTTTCATGATGGTTCTTACGGGTGTGGGAAAATATGCCTACACGCGAGAAGACGGAGTATCAGTAGTACCGATTTCTGCTTTAGGAGTATGATATACGGTGTGAATGCATAAATCGGAGCATCGTCTGAAAGTTGGCAATATTTCATATACAGACGAGCGTTTTGAAGTCTTCAAGAAACTTCTTTCATCTTTTGAGGACGAGATGTTCCAGAGCAAGAAAATACATGTGAATCTCACCACTCTGTGAGAGGAATTGTCAAATATGCGGCCCAAACGACATCTACAATATAAAATCTTGTACAATTATTGTTAAAAATCATGCTGCGGCACAAGATTTTCAACGTGTATGGTATTATTTTCAATGGATTTTTGTATCTTTGCATCAAAAATAAGATATTTGTATGGACAATCTAAATAGAATCAAAGGTGCATCGGTTGATGCAGGTGAAATAGCCGTATGCCTTTCCTGTCAATTAGGTAAGGATTCCGTGACGGTTTCCAAGTGGTGCACCGACATCACACAACCTAATTTGCAGACGCTGGCAAAGATTTCAGAATTACTAAAAACATTATCGATATCCTTGTAAAACGTAATATTAATATTTAACATGACTTATAATGAATACCTTGTATGTGCAGAGAAACATTTAAAAGGCTGTAAATCACTTCTCGAATCATATAATATAGGAAAAAGCTCAGATATACATGTCTGGCTAGAACTATATTATATCGCAGGTTACATTTTGGAGGGGATAACAGTTTACTCTGCATACAAATTAAATCATTGGAATTCTTCAGATGACATTCAAAGACATTATAATTTGGCTTTCTCACAAAGAACCAATTTGGATTTCTATTATGTAAGAAGCGTTAAGGATAAAATAACTGGAGAAGAAAGAGTTCCGTCATTTTTCCAAAATCGGCCAAGTGGAGCTATGAGTGTCCAGGGACATAAATTCCAAAGCATAGTTATGAACCTATTAAAACCTGACCCATCGTTCAATGATGTTCCATATCTTGGGAATGGCATAATAGACAGAGATGTCGAAATTTTAATTGATAATTGGTCGCCAAGTGTTAGATATTATCATCAAGGGCAATCCAGTCCGCTTCCGAACCTTGGCTATGATATAATAAATAGACTTATAAATACTTGTCAAACAGTATATATTAATCACATATAGTTATGATTCGCATATCAGACATCGCAAATAGGTTAAAAAAATTCCTTGCCCAAAAAGGCGAGGATAAGTTCAAAATTTTCATTAGAGTTAATTGTAGTATTGATGTGTATATACTTACTTCCAATCTGCCAATAGCAAGCCAGTACGAGAATGAGTTCTATACAGAGCTATGTTCATTAACTGATGAAGATGGTGATTTCTATAATAGACATAAGGATAACCTTAAAATCACTTTTAATCTCGTAAATAGAGAAGATGCAGAAGACGATCCTTACTATGCAAACATGTTTGCCAATGAAAAAGAGGATATCGATTGGGGACCTCGTTATCGTTTTGATTCTCTTTTAAAACCGAAAAGAGCCTTTTCTGCTAAAGGAAAAAGCAAAGCTCCTATTGTGACCTTTTATAGCTACAAAGGCGGAATGGGCAGAACCACGACTATGATTGCATACGCAATGAGTCTTGCCGTAAATGACAATCCTGCCAAGAGAAAGCGTGTTGTCATTATTGATTGTGATTTAGAAGCTCCTGGATACCTTAATTTCTTTAATTTGTCAGAACACAACGGATTACGGAGTGGAAAAAAAAATGGTTTGGTTGAATTCTTAAGCGATGCACAATTGACGTCAAAACCGGAAGATTTAGATCTTAATGATTATATTATTAATGTTGGTTTGGACAATAAAGATGATTTTTCTTACAACAATCTTGATAACGTTTGGTTAATCCCTGCAGGAAACTTAAATGAAGGTTATTTGGATGTGGAATTACATAGAGATCGAAACAATTATCTTGAAGGCTTAGCAAAAGTAAATTTGTCAAGTGTTAATTCTGTTGTTAATCATTTCAATTGCCTTTTTGATAAAATTAATGAAACAATACAACCAGACATTATTTTATTAGATTCTCGAACAGGATTTAATGATGTATTTGGTACTGCGGCATTATATCTTTCATCATGGGTGGTGGGATTCTTTGGCTTTAGTCGGCAAACTCAGCCAGGTTTAATGACTTTGTTAAATGAGTACTACAAGCCTGATAACAACTTTAAATTAAGTATCGTTTTCTCTATTATTCCATCTAATGCAACTACAGATTGGTTAGAATCACATAAACAGCAAATTCTTGATTATATAAACTATACAGGTTCAGAAGGTGTTGATTATCCTTCATTTTTCTATCTGCACAGAAATAGCATATTAGAAACAATAGGAACTGGGGATGGCAAATCTGATGAAGAGTTTGTCAAGCTTGTGCATAGTAACAACTTTGAGGATTACAAACTAATCTTTGAGAGTATAAATAATACGTACTTTAGAGATCCTGATACACGTTTTAGTGTAAATACACCTGCCATTACATTAAGAAATACTGTCCTTAAAAATCTCAAAAACTCCCTTGCTAGCGTCTCAAATTTTGCAGAGGACACAAGTATTACAGATAAACAGTTCTTTTACAGAAAGTGTATGGTTGAGCTTTTCAATCCCAAAAAATTCCTCATACAGGGCTACAAGGGAACTGGAAAAACATACTTGTACAAAGCGTTAACCGATAATGAAATTTCTTCTCAGATACAACAATTATCAGGAATTTCAACGGATCATCATAAGAGTTTATTTGTAAACATCCTACCTACAACAGGAGATAAATATGCTGTTCCTTTTGGATATATTGAATATTCTAAAATTCAAGAACCAGAATTCTATTTCAATTTCTTCTGGCAAATATTTACATGGAATTCATTGTTACTACAACCTGAATTTCAAAGTATTAAAGAGAATAGCGAACTTACCGAGTATATCAAACCAATAACTGATGGCTTGGACACTTATATTCGTTTTCAAGAGGTTATAAATATTGGCATAAAAGCATTGGTCATAATCAAGAATGACATTAAAGCTATTAACGACTACTTAAAAGAGAATAATTGCAAACTATATGTCTTATATGACAGACTTGACACATGTGTAAACCCAACGAAATGGGAAAAAGCCGTCTCGCCATTAATTAACTATTGGAGAGACAACTGTGAGGCGTATTCTAATATTGTTCCCAAAATTTTTGTACGAACAGATTTGTTTGACCAAATTAAAGGAACAAATACCGACAGATTGCTTTCAAATATAATTGATATAGAATGGTCAATAGGAGAAGTCTTTGGATATTTCTTTAAGTTAATATTCTCAAACGAAGAATCTGCACATGCATATTGGACAATAGCTGAGAAGGTCGGAATAAGCGAGGATTATATTAACAACACAAAAAAACAATTCCAGAAATTTCCTTACAATCAGTTCGAGACATTTGATTTGCCCTCGATGTCTCAGGTTATTCAGGTGTTCTTTGGAAAAAGTGTTAACGTAAAAGAAGCAAAATTAGGAGATCCTTGGACGTACTTTAGCAAGGAACTTCGTAATGCTAATGGAGGTATAAGTTTAAGACCATTTATCAATACGTTAGATTCCAATGCAGTTGAACAAGCTCTATCTGAAACAAAAAAATATATTAGAGAAATTATAAGTCCAGAAATCTATGCATCAAAATCTGTAAGAGAAAAAACAACAAATAGATACTTTGATGATCTGACCCAAGATGAATTCAGCAAAGATTTAAGATACTTGCGTGATATAATTGGAAGTGATTATGGAAAAAAATACCAATTCAAATCATTAACAGAATATTTGTTTGAAGAGTTGGTAAACGATGTCTTTTCTCGAATTCACGAAAGTGAAGTGATTAGTTCTCCTAAGGATTTGAAAGATATGATAATGGCAAATGGTATAATGGCAAAAGTTCCGACCAGAGATGGAACTTATTATCGTTTTGCCTCAATTTATTGGTATTCTTGGGGATTGGTAAATTCGGATTTAGAGAATGAAGAAAAGAGAAAAACAAATACAAAAAATCCTTTAAAGATACTTGAAGAAGATAAAACTTATATTGGTCAAATAATAGAAGTCAAGGATTTATATGGTAGAATTCGTAAAAGGATCAAATGCGAGAATCACCCACAACCTCTCGAAATACGAGATGATTTCGTAAACGATTTCTTTGAAGATGATGTAGTTCTCTTTACTGCGAAAAAAGAAGCAAACAGGAAAAATCCTAAAAAATCTTTCTGGTATGCTATAGATGTTAGTATTAAAGAATCATAATGCAACGTAAGAACCTCTTTGATGGCGAGAGCTATAAGGCTGAATTTGCAATAATAACCTATCGGTGGCTGATGAGTCGCCGATGGGTTACTTATGCTGATATTATGGCCGAAAGATTGGGATGTTCTACAGAAGAACTTCCGTCTAACTTGTCAAATTGTGATGGTTATGGAGAATTGAAGAAAACCATTGGTATAGTAAAGAAAGCGATTTGCACGAAGGTTGGCGACGATTGCTTTGAAGAGGAAGGCAACAACAGAAACAAACGATTCCGTTACATTGGCAAGGACAATGACCCTCTTGCCGATATGCGTAATGCTAAGGCAATCAACAATCTTCGGCAGTATTGGAAGTTCTGTCAGGATTCTGCTGGATTCTTCCCCAAGTCATGGTTAGAGTACTTCTTTAAGGATTGCCAAGACCTGTTGGACATGAAAGCTAAGCGACAGAAGGGTGAACAAGTAATAAGCGCAAGCCTTGATCGTATTCTGACCAATATTGAGTACCTGCCATCGTTGTATGAAGCAATCACAAACAAGATGGTGCAGGAGATTGACTACAAACCTTTCGATGAAGAAAAGATTACACTGATGTTCCATCCACACTACCTAAAGGAATATAATGGTAGGTGGCATCTGTTTGGTCATGTAGAGGGAAGGGAACCGGAATATGGCTATAACATAGCTCTTGACAGAATTCAATCAAAACCTCGCGAGAGGGCTAAGGTCGAATATGTGCCAGCACCGAAGCATTTCTATGATGAATTCTTCAAGGATATTGTTGGCGTAAGCCATATGAAGGATGTACGGAAGGAACATATCGTTATACGTGCGCATTTATTATATATATATAAGCTGATGGACACGAAACCTCTTCATCAGAGTTACACCGTTGTAAAACCTTTCGGAAAGTATGAAGATGGAGAGTATGCTGAGTTTTCGGTTGATGTTGAGCCGAATAACGAGTTCTACGGACGCATACTTCAAATGGGCGCAGGATTGGAGATTGTATCACCAGAATCTGTTCGCAGTGAAATAGCTCTACGAGTACACGATTTAGCCAGTTTGTACCCTAAGAAAGAATAGAGGAATGGTTCCAAATTATGAGGAACCAATATACTCATGACTAATTGATCTTTTTTGCGAAAAATGTATTACCTTTGCAGCGTCAAACTTCGACACCACCTCGGAGTTGACGCTGCAAATGGTTGGTGGGGTACTAAAAACTACATACGATGAAACAGATGACAAACAACAGCAAGAACACCATGAACAAGAAAGCAAGTCAGAAGCACGTTATTAAGAACAAGAAGGCTGAAGCGAATGCTCGTCGTAAGGTCAACAAGAGTTGGGAGGATGTTGAGCATACTCCTCGATACCGCTCTGCATCAGCAAAATATGTGTGTGATACCATCACAAGGAAGATTGAGATAGAAGTTCTTGACGGCATTCTTCTCAACCTCAGCATCAAGAGTCAGACGAAGTCACCGAGCGTTCAGAACCGCATACTAAGGCTAATCGTCGAGAAGCGTCAGGCTCAGGCCAACCACAAGAAATTTGGTCGCACAGAAGACCTCACTTCAATACATATTTCCATTACTGGCACTAGTCGTTGTTTGGAAGCTATCCACAAGAAAAGGTTTGTTGTATAGCCCAATAACGGACAAGATATTGGTTCCAAATGTATAGGAACCAATAAACATGAGAAAATACTTGTCAAGACGATATAAACTATGTAACTTTGCATCGCAATTCCAAGAGAGTTGGTTTTGTAATACATAAAAAAGAGGTGGCGGCCTATTCCGCTAAACAAAAAACAAAGATCTAACGACTATGAGCACAACACTCGCACTCGTTGCCGCAAAGGCACTCCCAGCCCTCTCGGGCAGTTCTCTCACCTACAACCCGGAGAAGAACGTGTACCTCACCTTAGGTTACACCAGCGCTGCTGGCAACACCTACTACAAGGCAATCCGACTCTCTAATCGACTAGCCGTGTACTACCACATTGGTGAAGGGTACGCTCACACCTTCCTGAACGGCATCACGCTCTTTGCATGGAACGGACAAAAGGCGAACATCATCGCCCAGAAATTCTGGGGCGGCTGCAACTGGAGATGCTTCAACGAGCGTACAGCCAAAGAGGAGAGCATCATCATGCTGAAAGACTTCCTTGTTGGACAGGCAAAAGCTATGGGAAGCGTCATCGCTGACAGCCAACTGCTCGCTTTCTCCAGAAACATGATCGAGGAAACTCAGCAGAAGTTGCTCCGATAACTCGGAAAGACAGAGAGAAATGACAACCAAAGTTGTAAACCAAGAAAAACAGACAAGAAGATGGCATCACTGACAAAAGCGATCAACAAAGACTTGTTCGACAAGATTCTGCCAACGTTCGGCAACCCAAGAGTTCACGTTCCTGTGTGGGACGAAGGTCAGAAGATGTTCCTCTGCGAGGAATACGAGAGTGGCAACGGACACCGATACTATAAAGGCGTACGATTCTGCGACCGTATCGTCATCGTGGAAAAGGTTGGACTCTACCACACCTGGACTTACATTGATGGCATCGAAGTCTATGCCTTCAACGGCAAAAGACTTGAACTCGTTCAGAAGCGCGACTACGACAGGACGTTCCGCAATGAAGAGTTCATTCGTCAGGAGTCAGAAACTATGGTGCGCAACTACTTCGAAGGTGTTCTGAAGGCACAGAGGTCATCTATGCCAAAGGAACAACTCGAAGCACACGCCAAAGGCATCATAGAAGGCTGCTACAAGAGCTTCCTCGACAATGACTTCAATACACGTCTCACCCAAATCCTTCCACAAATCGAACAGAAGTAGGACATGCAGAACACACAGATAGACTCACAGAACCACGAGCAGCAGCTTGCATACGAGCTTGTTGCCAACACAAATTCCAGTTTCTTCCTCACCGGACGTGCTGGAACAGGTAAGACAACTTTCCTTCACAACGTGCAGAAGTTGGTTGGGAAGCAGTTCATCACCCTTGCGCCGACAGGTGTGGCTGCAATTCTTGCTGGTGGTGACACTATCCATTCTTTCTTCGGTCTTCCGATGGAGGTTTGCACTCCTGGCACCTGCGGAAGGATGAACGAGGCAAGAATCCTTACCCTTCTCCATGCAGACACCATCATCATCGATGAGGTGTCAATGGTTAGATGCGATGTGATGGATGCCATCGACTATACCATGCGCAAGGCTCTCAGGAACAACATTCCATTCGGAGGTAAGCAGATGATTTTCGTTGGTGACATGTTCCAACTGCCACCAGTGGTGAAGCAAGGACCAGAGAGGGACTTGCTGAAGGATCTGTACCGTACGGATGACTTTTTCTTCTACAAGTCGGATGCCATCAAGCGCATGCGGCTCGTGAAGATAGAGTTCCAGAAGGTATATCGTCAGGATGATGAGCACTTTCTTAATATCCTGGAGAATGTGCGAATGAACAAGGTGACACCAGAGGATATCATGCACCTTAATAGTCGCGTACGCGTACCAAGCGAAGAAGATGGGGCAGTCATCACCTTGGCATCCATCAATAAGACGGCCGACAAGATAAACCTTCAGAGATTGGAGGAGATTGATGCAGAAGAGTTCGTGTACGAAGGAACGGTGGATGGAATTTTCGAGGAGAAACGTCTTCCTGTGGAGCTGAAACTTCGTCTGAAGCTTGGCGCACAGGTGATGTTTACACGCAACGACCAGCAGAAGCGTTGGGCTAATGGTACACTCGGAAAGGTGACCAACCTCACCAAAGACGAGATAAGCGTCACGCTCAACAATGGTGAGACATACGTTGTGCCTTGTTGTTCCTGGGAATCATACAGCTACGAATACAACAAGGAAGAACGAAAGATGAAGAAGGAAAAAAGAGGCACTTTCACCCAATATCCCCTGAAGTTGGCATGGGCGATTACGGTACACAAGAGCCAGGGTATGACCTTCGACAAGCTTTCGCTCGACCTAAGCCGAGGCATGTTCGCTGCCGGACAGCTCTATGTGGCACTTAGCCGTGTGCGTACTCTGGGAGGTCTTTATCTCTCAAAGAACGTCATTCCCCAGTATGCCCACACCAGTCGTGAAGTGCTCACTTATGCAAGCGAGTACAACAACGAGCAGCAGATTGGCAATGAGATTGAAAGTGGTAAGGCCGTCTATGGTGCTCTTCAACACAATGATTACGACGAAGCTGCAAAGCAGTATCTGATTCTCGTGGCAAAGAAAGCAGAGGATGGCGACCTCAAGGAGGCAATGCAACAGGCAAAGCGTTTCCTGGATATACTGGTGTGTGATGAGCACTTGTACGGGGTGATTGATAATGTGCCGGATGCTCTTCTTCACGCAAGCCATTGGGCACCAAAGTTCATAGCAGCCTTGCTGAGTCTCTATGCTCATAAGTACGAAGAGACCTTGACACTCATTAATGAGGTTTTGGGATGGCATCAATGTGAAGAGGCCCTGTACGTCAAGTCGCGTGCCTTGGCAAAGCTTGAGCGCTTCAAAGAAGCTGACGAAACAAACAATCAGCTCGCGAATGTGTTCGAAATGGCCACCCCTGACGCGAAGGTCCTCTTCATGATTGCTATGCTCAACGAGATGCACATTGGCGACCCAGGACTTAAACTCATGCAAAAGTTGGTGGAAGTACGGCCTAAGTATGACCTAGGCATCCTTGCTTTGCGCACATTGATGCAGAAGCATGGTTTGCAGCTCAAAAAGTTGTCTGACACCCAATGCGAGTTGGTGGATCTCTTCAATTCTGATGCCACAGAAGAGGAGTTCCTTACCAGGCTGAAGGAGTGTCGTGATAAAGCACCAAAGGCTGTTGCCTACCTAGTTCGTAGAATCAAGAAACAGGAGTTCAACGAAGAGCAATCCGTCGAAGAATGACGGGAGGCTCTTCTAAAATGCAAAAAGAAAAACATGGAAAATTTCACAGCAAGATTAATAGAAATACAAGAGACTAAGTTCCCAATAGTAAAAGCTGCATTCAAGGGAAAGGATGACCGGATATACATTGGTTTCATGCTGATAGATACAGGTTCTGTAAACTGCATCTTGAACAAGTCTGTTCTTCCTTACCTAAATGTCGCTGCCGCTATAGAAGGCAAAACAACAAAGATCCATTCCGTCCAAGGCAAGGGCGTGGAGTGTCAAGGGTACTCGTTGTCATTTCGTATAGGCAATGGAGTGTTCTCTGATACGTTCTATGTTAACAAGGAAATGGACTTTAGTAAAATGTTTGCTGGGGCGTTTATCGGCATCATCGGCCATGAGTTCCTAAGACAGAACAATATCGTTCTTGACTATGAGATGGAAACATTACATGCTTCTACAGGAAAGATAGAGGGCAAACCTGAGGATTATGCGTTTTTCTTTCCGATGTCGTTCGGATTGAAGCAATACAACATTCCAGTTGTCGGTCTTGTCTATGGCGACAAGGAGTATCTGATGGTGGCTGATTCAGGAGCAAATGATACAGTTATCACAAAGCACATGATGGATGAAGCAGGAATCTGTGTGAGACGTCTGGATAATGATGGTACTGTAACCTGTTTTTCCACAGACACGTTAGAAACCGCATTGTATGATGTCACGTTGAGCATTATAAGTGTAGGTGGAACTCCAGAATGCCCTAAGCTTTACACGCAAAACGACAAGGTTCAAGTCATCAGCAACTGCCAGTACATTATGGAAGAATTGAAAGACGCTGA
This sequence comes from Prevotella sp., assembly GCA_034101015.1. Classification (GTDB taxonomy): domain Bacteria; phylum Bacteroidota; class Bacteroidia; order Bacteroidales; family Bacteroidaceae; genus Prevotella. The sequence continues at coordinate 30,547 of JAXEKN010000038.1, read as the reverse complement.
AGGAAATAACCTGATGCCTGTCTCTGGGATGTTGTCTTCTGACTTCATGTTCAGAAACAAATGGGTGTTAGATTTTGGGACGGAAGTGATGTTCCAGAGGAAGGCGTTGACATGATCCTGTGCGACTTTCATAAGATACAACCGATTGGTGATAAGCATTTTGCCTATTGCCAATCGGCTTAATTTACAAGAGGTCATTAATGTCTTTATCCATAGATTTAGTTGTCCACAGTTCTCCCGAGATAGTTTATTTAAACACTGGCTATTTGAGCATTTGAATCAACAAAACCGCCTCCATTCTTGAAATTTTGTTAATCACATAGATTTTCCCGTATTACTGTTGAGGGTGGTATTTTTTGACCTATACGCCAAAAACAGCAGGAGTAATTCTTTTTCTCTTGATGACTTGCTCCTGATATTCAAATAATTGTTTGGCATAGAACTTACGTCGTTTTTACATTCTATACTTAAATTCAGTTATTCAAATGGAGAGTTTTATAAATTCCCTAATGTGATGGCCTCGCTGGCTTCGCTCCAACCATAGGAAAGGATGAAGCATATATTGCACTCTGCCTACAGAAAAACTGACTAAGCTATCTGAACAAGTCATCAAGGGTGAGCTCGCTTTGGATGGTGTGCCAGCCCTCGTTGTGCTCTGTGCCCTCGGAGGTTATCATTGTGAGATGGAGAGTTTTGTCAGTGGAGGTGAGACTTAGGAATGCCTCGCGACGTTCTGCCAGGCGACGGGCATAATCCTGGGAGATAGAGAATTTGCCGCTTACGTATTTCATTTCACACAGGTTGATGGTCTTGTCGCCACGATTGATGATAAGGTCTATTTGTCCGCTACGATGTTCCTTGCCGTTCTTGTCGGTGAATGCCTGCCTTGAGAAGGAGCATACGTTGGCGAGTATGCCTGAAATGCCGAGAGAGACTTTTATCTGCTGGATATGGTGGAGGCAAACTTGTTCGAAGGCATAGCCTTGCCATGAAGAAATGTCCATCTGCCTGTGACTCCAATAGTCAATGTCGCCACCATTGTAAGATTTCACATATCGTAAATAAAATAAGTTAATGTTTTTTTGATTTACCAAAGAAAAATGCGTTAAACTACTACGGTAACCCCTAAAAAACAGAGTTGCCGTAGTGGTTCAGCGTGTTTTTGTCGTAAATCAAGGGTAGAATAACTGTGAATTTGCAATTTGCAATTTGCAATTTGCAATATTTTGGGGCTGAACTGCTCGTATTATATAATGGAAATGTGAACTATATGCTTGATTATTAATGTTATACATTATACTGCGGCGCATGGGGTTAAGGAGAAAATATTGCAAATTGCAAATTGCAAATTGCAAATTCGACTTTTTTGCTTGTTTTTGGCTGTGTGAAAAGTGAAAAGGCTGTGACTCCGCTATTTTCGGCTTTGGAAGCGGACTTACAGCGGAGTCAGAGCGGACTTACAGCGAAGTCAGAGCGGAGTTACAGCGGACTCAAAGTGGACTTTCAGCGGGGTCACAACCTCAACTGGATGGCCTTTTCATGTCGAGATGAAAAAAACATCTTCGCAAGGCTTGCGAAAATTTGGCGGTTTCGGAATTAATTGTTACCTTTGCACGGACAAACAAATAATAAGAATGACAATGGACGAGAATAAATATCTGCCGCCTCTCGATTTTTCGGGAGCTATAGAGGACAAGACGCTCAACATACTGAAGGTCATCGGTGTGGGAGGCGCAGGCTGCAATGCAGTGAGAAACATGTATGACGAGGGTATCGAGGGTGTGTCGTTTGCCGTGTGCAACACCGACAGCAAGGTGCTCTCCAAGTCGCCAGTGCCGGTGAAGCTCCAGCTGGGCGAGGGTCTGGGAGCCGGCGCCAATCCGGAAATAGGCAAGAGCGAGGCGGAATGTAATATCGAGGATATACGCAACCTGCTCAACGACGGCACCAAGATGGTGTTCATCACCGCCGGAATGGGCGGTGGCACCGGCACGGGAGCCGCCCCCGTGGTGGCCCAGGTGGCGCAGGACATGGGCATACTGACAGTGGCCATCGTCACCATCCCATTCTATTTTGAGCGCAAAAGGAAAATCGTTAAGGCCCTGAAGGGTGTGGAGCGACTACGTAAATATGTGGATGCGATGCTCGTCATCAACAATGAGCGGTTGTGTGACGTATATCAGGATTCGCAGATTTCGCTCAACGAGGCATTCAAGCGGGCCGACGACGTGCTGAAGGAGGCCGTGAAGGGCATATCCGAACTGATTACCTTTCATAGCGACGGCAATATCAATCTCGACTTCCGCGACGTGGAGACAACGACAAGGCGCGGTGGCGGAGCCATCATGGCCATCGGCCGCGCCAATGGCGAGAAACGTGTGGAGAGGGCCATCATCGACGCCCTTGACTCGCCGCTGCTGTGTGGCAACGACATCAACAAGGCAAAGAAAATCCTGTTTAACATCTACGCCAGTTCGGCCTCACCGATATGTGTGAACGAGATGCGGGAGATTGATGACTTCTTTGATGAGCTGGACCCGGAGATTGACGTCATCTGGGGCACATCCACTGACGACTCCTTGGGCGAGGATGCCAAGGTGACCATACTTGCCACGGGTATTGACAACAGTCTGACGGTGGCGAGGGAGCCTGTGGCCCAACTGGCGCAGGAGGACGATGGCTACTATGAGTCGCTGATGAAAGAACTCTACAAACCGATATTCTCTTCCTCCGCACCAAAGGACTCGCATACGGAGGAGACAACATTCGAGGTAAATGTGGCTCCCGACCCGGAGCCAGCCGTGACTACTGTCGTCTCGCCCCAGCCGGAACCCGAAAAGGATAAAGGCGGACGCGAGGCAGGACAGACTCCTTCGATATTGTCGCGATGGAAGGAATGGGTGATGAAAAACCTTGATATGAAAGAGGAGTAAGAGGGGAGGAGTGTATGAAGATGAATGAGATGTCATGCAGCGAATTGGCACGCCAGCTTCACGACACCGTGGCCGCATTGAAGTCGATGGGCCGCACTGACCTCATAGTGGAGGCCATAGGAAGGGGTATGCTCGACGAACTGAGGGAGACGGAGGCGGGCGGACGGCTGAGCCGCCTGCGTGTCACGTCGGACTATAGGCTGATACTGGTGGATATGGACAATCGTGAGGTGGAGCTGCAACCAGTGCACAAGGCCGTCTATCTGTTGTTTCTCAACCATCCCGAGGGCATTGAGTTCAAGCATCTTGTAGATTACAGGGATGAGCTGTGCCAATGGTACCGCAAGACATCGCGCATCTTCGACACGGACAAGATTGACGACACCGTGTCGCATCTTATCAATCCCCTGGACAATGCCATCAATGAGAAATGCTCACGAATCAAGAGGGCATTCCTTGACATCATGGATGAATATTCCGCCGACTATTACATCATTTCCGGACATGCCAAGGTGGAGCGGCCGGGAAGCAGCAAGGTATGGTACAGGCGTCTGAAGGTGATCACCCTGCCGCGCCATCTCGTCATCTACGAGTAGGGTGGGGTGTCTTTACCATCATAAAACGGTTTTTTTTGACTAAATTCATAAAAAAGAGGAGTATTCTTTGGTCGTTTGCGTTCTTTTACTAATTTTGCAGATTGAATTCTTCAGTGCAAGAAGCAAGAGAATTACTCATGTGCGTGACAAAACGTGAGGGAGAAACGTATGAGCAATTTGTGGAACGCTCAAAATCCAACCGTTTTGCGCGAAAGGTGAAGATTGCGAACCTCAGAAGTAATTCAAAACTGTCAGTCGGGAGACAGCAGACTCATATACTCTTCGTATGTGATATGCCGTCCTCCCATCGATTTCAGATGTGGGGTCTCGAATTGACAGTCGATAAAGGCAGCGCCGGTTTTGGCGAGTGCTTGGGCCAGATGAATCAATGCCAACTTGGAGGCATTGGGCACTAATGAAAACATACTCTCGCCAAAAAAGGCATTGCAGATGGCTACACCATATAATCCTCCTACGAGCTTTAATTTCCCCTTTTCGGAAGATGTGCCCCCGGATTCCCACACCTCAACGCTGGCGGCATAACCGAGACGGTGTAATTCGGTGTAGGCTTTCATCATGTCAGTCCCTAACCAAGCCCCCAATTCCTGATTCCGCCCGTCAACAGTGGAGCAGCCGCGAATCACTCCCCCGAAATCCTTGTTGAAGGTAACGACATATTTCCCTTGGCGCATCAACTGCTTCATGGAGTGGCTGACGTGCACCTCTTGGGGAAATATGACAAAGCGGTCCAACGGACAATACCAATAGGGCTCTTCACACTCCTGGAATGAGAACCATGGAAAAAATCCGTTGCTATATGCAAGGAGCAGACGGTTGACGGATAAATCACCGCCAACCGCCACAAGGCCGTCTTCTTCACCAAGATGTGGGTCGGGAAACCACAACCCTTTATCCAATTGATAAACTGCCATCTTTTATTCCAATTGTTATTTCACCACCATTCTTCAGACTGCCGAACAGTATCTCGCGCGTGAGCAATGGCTTGAGTCTTTGAGCGATGACTCGGTCCATCTCACGAGCTCCGTATTCTGGAGTGAAGCTTTCTTTCAACATGTATTCGAAGGCATCGGGACTGAGATTCAGCTTTACTTGCTTCACAGCCAGTTTGGAATCCAACTCCCGCAATTTCTTTTGCAGTATCAGGGTGGCCATCCGTTTGTCCATGTCGTGGAAAACCACCGTGCCCGACAGTCTGTTGAGAAACTCTGGCTTGAATGTTTTCTTCACTTGCTTCATCATCGCTTCACCGCGACTCACGGAGCTGTTGAATCCTACGGATGCCTGCGAGGCATATTGCGCCCCGGCATTCGATGTCATTATAAGCACCACATTCCTGAAATCGGCTTGGCGCCCCTTGTTGTCGGTGAGTCGGGCATAGTCCATCACTTGAAGCAGGATGTTGTAGATGTCATGATGGGCCTTTTCAATCTCGTCGAGCAACAAGACGCAGTTGGGAGATTTGCGTATGGCATCGGTCAGCAATCCGCCGTCCTCATAGCCGACATATCCCGCAGGCGAACCAATGAGTTTGGCTACTGTGTGTTTCTCCGTGTATTCGCTCATATCGAAACGAATGAGTGGAATGCCAAGTTCCTTCGATAATACGCGTGCCACCTCCGTCTTGCCCACACCCGTGGGACCCACGAAAAACAAGGAGGCCAAGGGCTTGTTGTCGTCGAGCAGGCCTGCCCTCGACATCTGCACAGACTCGACCACCTGGCGGATGGCTTCGTCCTGTCCGTAGATTTGTGAAAGCATACGATTGGCAAGACTCTCTAATTGCTTGTAGTCATCGTCTTCTGTCTCCGAGAGGGTGTCCACCTTGCATGTCTTCGATAATACATCAGCGATTTCCTTTTTGCCGATTGTCTTTACGCTTTCGTCTATTTCCATCGCCGCACCAGCCTCGTCGATGAGGTCGATAGCCTTGTCAGGCAGGAACCGGTCGTTGATATGCTTTGCACTGGCCTCTACAGCAAATGAGACGGCATCGTCGGCATATTTCACACCATGAAATTCCTCGTATCGGGGTTTCAGTTGCATGATGATATGCTTTGCCTCGTCAAGGGAGGGCTCGAGGATGTCAATCTGTTGGAAACGACGAATGAGACCCTTCGAGCGTGAGAAATGCCGGTTGTATTCCTCGTATGTCGTGGAGCCGATGAATCGGATCTTGCCGGATTCAAGATATGGCTTGAGCATGTTCGATGCATCCATCGCCCCCTCGCCAGTAGAACCAGCCCCGACGAGTGTATGTATCTCATCGATATACACAATGTTGTTTTCGCCTTCTTCCTGCACGCCGTCCATTATCTGTTTGATGCGATTTTCAAATTCACCACGATATTGGGTGCCGGCGAGAAGAGTGCCCATGTCCAATTGGTAAATCTTGCTGCCTTGCAGTCTTTTTGGCACCTTGTTTTCCTCGATGAGTCGGGTCAGACCCCATACAAGGGCAGTCTTGCCAACGCCAGGTTCACCCACATGCAGTGGATTGTTCTTGTCGCAGCGACAGAGCACCTGGATGGTGCGTTTCAGTTCATGCTCTCTTCCTATAAGAGGATTATGCGTCTGGTAATTGTCGTTCATGCAAGTCACGAGCCGCTTCCATGTCTTTTGGGGTTTTGTGGCCTCATTGTCATCATCTTCGTCAAACAAGATATCATCATATTCGCAGTAGTCTATCAAATCGCTCATGAAATAATGATCTTGGTCGCCGATGCAATCCTTCAGATAGTAGGCAGCCCAGGAATCCTTAAGTTCCAGCAGTCCGCTCACCAAGTGAGGAATGTCCATTGATTCCGCTCCGCTATGCTCCACATGCTTGATGGCATTGTCTATCACTTGTCCCATCTGCATGGACGGTACCGGTTCGTAGTCTATCCCATCCATTACAACCTCGATGCCCTCAAGAAACTTTTCAATCTTGCTGGCAAAAGTGAGTGGACTCAAAAATACAGCCAATGCGGAATTGAAGTTGGAGTCTTCGACCAATGCAAACAGTAAATGTTCGGGCATGACAAACTCATGCCGGTAACTGTTGCAATAATCCAACGCCGCCTTCATCACACGTTTCGCTCTTTCAGTCTGCTTTATTTCTGCCATTATATTATTCCTCTTCTGGTTCTACGGTTAGTCGCAAGGGAAAGCCTTTTTCACGAGCCATGTTGGTGGCTTTGTTAGCTTTCGACACGGCGATGTCGTATATATATAATCCCACCACGGCCTTGTTGGAGCAATGTACTTTCAGCATCAGCGATTCAGCCTTTTCTTTGCTGAAGAAGAAAACCGTCATGAGCATCTCCACCACAAAATCCATTGTGGTGAAGTCGTCATTATGGATTATCACTTTGTATAGGCGCGGTTCCTTCAACTTGTTTTTCTGTCGCTCCCTGACATTGGATTGTTCTTGTGGCATATTTGTATATTTTGAAGTACTCAATCCTCAGAAGCTAAAGAAGTTAAAGACAATGGTCTTTTCTTCTTTAACTTCCCGCTTCTGAATGTTGAGAATAATAAAGGTGCTACACCTTATTATATATATTAACGGATGGCTGAAGAATTATGCATTCTTCAGTTCCTTGATGGCATCGCGAATCTCAGTGAGGAGAACTTCTTCCTTTGACGGTGCGGGAGGTGCGGCAGGAGCCTTCTCCTCTTCCTTCTTCTTTTTCTTTGCGAGCTTGTTGATGCCCTTGACGAGCATGAAGACGCAGAAGGCAATGATGGTGAAGTCGATGATGGTCTGGATGAACGCACCATAGTTGATGGTGGCTGCGGTCAGTTCCTCATTGCCAATCTTCACTGTGGGCAGTTCAAACTTGAGGTCCGAGAAGTTTACACCTCCGATGAGCCATCCGATGGGGGGCATGATGATGTCATTGACTATCGAAGTGACGATTTTTCCAAAAGCACCACCGATGATAACACCGACAGCCATGTCAACAGCATTGCCTTTTACTGCAAATTCTTTGAATTCATTGATAAATTTTCCCATGATTTTGATTTTTTATATTAAATAATACTACTTTTTGGTGCAAAATTAAAAAAAAAATTGTAACTTTGCGCCCGAAAAGAAGAAAAAGTGCGTCGAAACGCCCAAAAAACATAAAATAGGCTTGAAAAAGCAGTGAATTGAGATAATTTTTAACCCTTTAATAATAATAAAGTAGTAAAATGATTAAGATTGGTATTAACGGATTTGGTCGTATCGGCCGTTTCGTGTTCCGCGCAGCTCAGACTCGCGATGACATTCAGGTAGTAGGTATCAATGACCTGTGCCCAGTAGATTACTTGGCTTACATGCTGAAGTATGACACAATGCACGGTGCATTCCAGGGAACAATTGAGGCTGACGTAGAGAACAGCCAGCTCATCGTCAACGGCAAGAAGATCCGCGTGACAGCAGAGCGCAATCCCGCTGACCTGAAGTGGAACGAGGTTGAGGCTGAGTATGTAGTTGAATCTACAGGTCTCTTCCTGACTCAGGAGAAGGCTCAGGCACACATCGAGGCTGGTGCCAAGTACGTTGTGATGTCAGCTCCTTCTAAGGATGCTACTCCTATGTTCGTATGTGGTGTTAACTTCGACAAGTATGAGAAGGGAACTCAGTTTGTTTCTAACGCATCTTGCACCACCAACTGTCTTGCTCCTATCGCCAAGGTTCTGAACGACAAGTTCGGTATCACAGACGGTTTGATGACAACTGTTCACTCTACAACCGCTACACAGAAGACTGTTGACGGACCTTCAATGAAGGACTGGCGCGGTGGACGTGCTGCTTCTGGCAACATCATCCCCTCTTCAACAGGTGCTGCTAAGGCTGTAGGTAAGGTTATCCCTGAGCTCAACGGCAAGCTGACTGGTATGTCAATGCGTGTTCCTACTCTCGATGTATCTGTTGTTGACCTCACAGTTAACCTCGCTAAGCCTGCTACATACGCTGAGATTTGCGCAGCTATGAAGGAAGCTTCTGAGGGTGAGCTGAAGGGTGTTCTGGGTTACACTGAGGATGCAGTTGTATCTTCTGACTTCCTCGGCGACACTCGTACATCTATCTTCGACGCCAAGGCAGGTATCGCTCTTACCGATACATTCGTTAAGGTTGTATCTTGGTATGACAACGAGATCGGCTACTCTAACAAGGTGCTCGAGCTCATCGCTCACATGAAGAAGGTTAACGGTTAATCCTATTAACTCAAGCGATTTATTAGGCTGCCCGGTGCTTTCGTTGCTTCGGGCAGCCTTTTTGTTTTTATTCCAATATGAGTATATTGACAGATAGTAAGGAAGAGATGAAGAAGATGATCACGATATTGGGTCCCACGGCTTGTGGCAAGACCGCACTTGCAGCCGCTCTCGCCGACAACATCGGGGGGGAGATTATCAGCGGCGACTCCCGCCAGGTGTATCGCGGCATGGACATCGGCACAGGCAAGGACCTCGCCGACTATGTGGTGGAGGGAAGGCAGGTGGCTTACTATCTCATAGATATCTGTCAACCTGGCACGAAATATAATATCTATCAGTATCAGAGAGATTTTCGTAAGGCTTATGACGACATTACCGGACGCGGTGTGACACCAGTGTTGTGTGGCGGTAGCGGACTCTACCTTGAGTCTGTGCTCAGAGGCTACAAACTGGCACCAGTGCCAGAGAACAAAGAACTGAGGGGGAATCTTGAAGGCAAGCCACTTGACGAACTCACAGAGATGCTCCGTGAGATTAAGCAACGAAGGGGCACGGTGATGCACAATACGACTGATGTTGACACAGCCAAGCGGGCAATCCGGGCCATTGAGATAGAGCTTTATCAGGGAGACCATCCAGAAGAGACTGAGGACATACAACCAGTCGATTCTTTAGTGGTCGGACTGCAGATTGACGTGGAGGAGCGCAGGGCACGTATCACCCGAAGACTGAAGGCCCGCTTTGACGAGGGTATGGCTGACGAGATACGACGCCTTCTCGACTCAGGCATACCGGCCGCCGACCTCATCTATTACGGTCTCGAATATAAATATGTGACAGAATACGTCATCGGCATACGCTCTTTCGAGGAGACGTTCCGACTCTTGGAGATAGCTATACACCAGTTTGCCAAGCGGCAGATGACATGGTTTCGCGGTATGGAGCGCCGCGGAGTCAATATACATTGGATAGACTCCCAATTACCCACCCAAGTAAAAATACAACAAATCAAGGCATTATGGCAGTAGAATCATCAAGATGGGGAATATTGTATTGTCCCCGCCACTCATTCCGCGCCTCACGCAAGCACCGTCAGAAGGTTGAGGCAGCATTGGCAATGCGAAATGTGGAGTATGACCTCATACAGAGCGAGTCGTCGAGCAGCGTGGAGCGATTGGTGAGGATGCTCATACACAATGGCTACAAGACCATCGTCATCGTGGGTGGGGATTCCGCTCTAAATGATGCCGTCAACTGTCTGATGGAGTGCGACTTGGAATTGCGCCGAAGCATCGCATTGGGCATCATACCCAATGGTGTGCTCAATGACTTTGCAAAATTCTGGGGGATACGTGACAATGAGATTGAACGTGCAGTTGATATCATTGTCAGTCGAAGGGTGAGAATGGTTGATTTGGGATGTCTGAGATATACAGCCCCTCATGGCACTGACTGCCACCGCTATTTCATTAATTGTGTGAATGTTGGACTTATAGCCGACATGATGGACATGCGGCGCAAATGGCATAGCTTGTCGCTGATATTCCATCGGATGGAATACAGGATGCATCTTCGCATCAATGGTGAAGATGTGGAGCGAAAGGTGATGAATGTCTGTGTGGGCAGTGGACCGGGATATGGCCAGACACCTAATGCAGTGCCATACAATGGTATGGTTGATGTGTCTATAGTGAGCCACGCTGAAATCACACAATTGTTTCATGGCTTGTGGCTTCTGTTCACCGGTCGTTTTCTCAACCATCGCCACGTATTGCCCTACCGCACGCGAAAGGTGGAGTTCTTAGAGACGTCACGCCATGCCTTGGTGGGAGTTGATGGAAGACTTCTTGGCAAGACACAAGGCGCATTCACCGTGACGTGTGAACAGGAGGTGGTAAACCTGATTATCCCATCATAGATATTTTCCTCAACTGGTCTTCATCCTCAATACAAATCTGTCGGCCGGTAAGTGAGATGACACCATCCTGGGCGAGAGCTGACAGTGTGCGTATGGCATTGCTTGTGGTCATACATGTGATGTTGGCAATATCTTCCCTGCTGGATATGAAACGCAATGTCTTCCCGTCGTCCTCAATGCCGTATTTGTCCTTTATGAACAGCAGGGCCTCAGCCATCCTCGCGCGAATATGCTTTTGTGTCAGAGTGACGGTGAGGGAGTCGGCGCTGGCCAGCATCCATGCAAGCTGTCTGATGAAGAATACGCCTACAAGCGAGTTCTCGATGATAATCTTCTTGATCACGTCAACCGGAATCTGGCAGAGAACACTATTGTCAATGGCAGCAGCTCCCGTGATGTAATGTTCGCCCACGAAAGCAGCGCGAAAGCCAAACATCTCCTTTGGCTTAATCATTCTGACAATCTGTTGTCGTCCGGCCAATCCCAATTTATACACTTTCACCTTGCCTTCTATCAGATAAAAGATGTATCTTGGGTTTTCGTCCTCATTGTATATCGATTCGCCCTTCTGGTATGACTTGATGACAATATTGTCGATAAGGTATCTTCTTTGTTCATCTGTCATCGGCTCCCACAGGCTTGTCATCGACTGTGCGATTTGAAGTTTGTTGTATCTCTTTTCCTTTGTCGTCATACGATGATTATTGTTACTCTTTGTGTGTGCAAAATTACAAAAAAGTGTGCGAATACGAAAGAAAAACACGTAAAAGTATGTCAAAAACGTGAAAAATGATGTAAATTCCGCAAAAAAATACGTAAATATTTGGCTGTTTCGTGGAAAATGAGTACTTTTGAACGTGAAACTAACTAAGTACACCAAAAAAATAGCAGGTAATTCTATGAGTTATTTAAGATTTGAAAAGGCTGTAATGACCAATCTGGAGGAAAGCCTCCGCAAGGAACTGCTTAGGACGAACCGCTCAGGTGCCTATTCGTGTTCGACTATTGTTGACTGTAATACTCGCAAGTATCACGGTCTGTTAGTTGTGCCGGTGCCGGAGCTCGACGATGAGAACCATGTGCTTCTGTCGTCGCTCGACCCGACAGTAATCCAGCATGGCGCTGAGTTTAATCTTGGTCTCCACAAGTATTCGGGCAATAACTACAGTCCAAAAGGTCACAAGTACATTCGGGAGTTTGACTGTGACAAAGTGCCTACCACCGTATATCGTGTAGGTGGAGTGATTTTAAGAAAGGAAGTGGTGTTCCAGCACTACGAGGATCGAATCCTGATCCGCTACACCCTTGATGATGCCCATTCTGCCACCACTCTTCGTTTTCGGCCGTTTTTAGCATTCCGCAGCGTGCGTCAGTTCACGCATGAGAACTCAACGGCGAGCCGTGCCTATGAAGAGGTGGACAATGGTATCCGCACAAAGATGTATGCGGGCTATCCCTATCTCTACATGCAGTTTAGCAAGGAAAACTCGTTTGAGTTCCATCCCGACTGGTATCGTGGAGTGGAATATCCAAAAGAGCAGGAGAGAGGCTATGCATCCAATGAGGATCTCTATGTGCCAGGCTACTTCGAGATGGAAATAAAGAAAGGCGAGAGCATAGTGTTCAGTGCAGGTACTTCGCAAATAAAGACCAGCACCCTGCGTACACTGTTCCAGAAAGAAGTGGATGCACGTTCTCCTCGCGACAACTTCTTCCACTGTCTCGTCAATGCCGCCCACCAATTCCATAAACGCGAGAAAAACGACGACCGCTATCTTCTCGCAGGTTATCCATGGTTCAAATGTCGTGCTCGCGACACATTCATTGCCTTGCCAGGCCTTACTCTCGCCATCGACGAACAGGACTACTTCGAACTGGTTATGCGTACCGCAGAGCGCGGACTGCGTGAGTTTATGGAAGGCAAGCCCTTGACTGTCAAGATATACGAGATGGAGCAGCCCGACGTACCCCTGTGGGCAATATGGGCCATACAGCAGTATGCAAAGTCGGCAGGGCGCGACAAGTGCTCGCAAATGTACGGACAGCTTCTTGAGGACATTATACATTATATTATAGATGGCAACCATCCCAACCTGCGTCTCGACGACAATGGACTTCTATATGCCAATGGACGTGACCGTGCTGTGACATGGATGAACTCCACTGCCAATGGCCGGCCTGTGGTTCCACGCTCTGGATATATCGTGGAGTTTAATGCCTTATGGTATAATGCCCTGAAGTTTATCGCTTCACTCGCCACTGAGAACGGACATGACGATGAGGCTGCAGATCTTAATGACCTTGCCGACACTGCGGGAGAGTCGTTCGTGCGCACATTCCTCAATGAGTATGGCTATCTATATGATTATGTGGATGGCAATATGGTTGACTGGAGCGTTCGCCCCAATATGATTTTCACCGTGGCATTCGACTATTCACCGCTCAACAACGAGCAGAAGCGCAGCGTGCTTGATATATGCACACGCGAATTGCTCACCCCCAAGGGGTTGCGCTCACTGTCGCCGAAGTCAGGTGGATACAATCCAATGTATGTCGGTCAACAGACACAGCGCGACTATGCATACCATCAGGGCACGGCATGGCCATGGCTTGAGGGTTTCTACTTCGAGGCATGTATCCGTCTTTACAAGCATACCCGCCTGAGCTTTATAGAGCGTCAGCTTGTGGGATTTGAGGATGAGATGTCATATCATGCCCTTGGAAGCATCTCTGAGCTTTTCGACGGCAACCCGCCCTTCCATGGACGTGGCGCCATGTCGTTTGCCATGAATGTGGCGGAGATATTGCGTGCATCGAAGTTGCTCGCTCAACAGAATGTTTATTCAAGATAAAACATAGGAGGACCAAAGTATGAAAGTATTAATGTTTGGATGGGAGTATCCTCCTCACGTATTCGGTGGTCTTGCCACAGCCAACTATGGTATCAGTCAGGGGTTGCATGCCCAGGGCGATGTGGAGACCGTGCTCTGTCTGCCTCACCCCTTTGGTGACGAAGACACATCGGCATGTCGTATTGTGGCGATGAATGCTGTGCCAATCGCATGGCGTGACGTCGATTATGACTATGTCAAGAACCGCGTCGGCAATATTATGGATCCTGACTACTACTTTAAGTTGCGCGACCATATCTACGCCGACTTCAACTATATGAATGTCAACGACCTCGGTGCTATGGAGTTTGCCGGAGGCTATCCTTCCAACCTCCACGAGGAAATCAACAACTACTCCATCATTGCTGGACAGGTGGCAAGAACGGAGGAGTTCGACATCATCCATGCCCATGACTGGCTGACCTATCCAGCTGGTATCCATGCCAAGCAGGTCAGCGGCAAGCCCTTGTGCATACATGTTCATGCCACAGACTTCGACCGTTCGCGCGGCAAGGTCAATCCCACCGTCTATTCCATCGAGAAAAACGGTATGGACTGGGCAGACTGCATCATGTGTGTGTCGGAGCTGACGCGTCAGACCGTCATCAACCAGTATCATCAGGATCCGCGCAAGTGCTTTACAGTGCACAATGCCGTCTATCCATTGAAGAAGGAGTTTGACGAAATTCCACGTCCTGACCATACAGGCAGGGACAAGGTGGTGACCTTCCTCGGACGTATCACGATGCAGAAAGGCCCTGAGTATTTCGTTGAGGCTGCCAATATGGTGCTCCACCGCACACGCAACGTGCGCTTCTGCATGGCAGGTTCGGGCGATATGATGGATGCAATGATTTATCTTGCCGCCGAGAGGGGCATAGCCGACAGGTTCCATTTCCCGGGATTCATGCGAGGCAAGCAGGTATATGAGTGCCTTAAGGACTCTGACGTGTATGTCATGCCTTCGGTGAGCGAGCCTTTTGGTATATCGCCTTTGGAGGCAATGCAGTGTGGCACCCCCACCATCATCTCCAAGCAGAGCGGATGTGCAGAGATTCTCACCAACTGTATAAAGGTGGATTATTGGGACATCCATGCCCTTGCTGACGCTATCTACTCGATTTGTGCCAATGATTCTCTCTTCAATTATCTCAAGGAGGAAGGCAAGAAGGAAGTTGACCAGATCACATGGGAGAAGGTGGGCGCTTGGATACGCACGCTCTATCTCAGGACTTTGGGATGGGGATAGGAATATTAAAAAATTAAAGAATTAAAGAATTAAAATATTAAAGAATTAAAATATTAAAGAAGTATATATTATGAAAACAATATGCTTATATTTTGAGATACACCAAATCATACATCTCAAGAGATACCGCTTCTTTGACATAGGCATCGACCACTATTACTATGATGACTATGAGAATGAGCGCAGTATCACAGACATTGCCGAGCGTTCGTATATGCCGGCCCTCGACACTATCCACAAGATGATCACCGACAATCAGGGTGCGTTCAAAGTGGCTTTCTCCATCTCCGGCGTGGGTATGGAACAGCTTGAGATGCATGCTCCGCAGGTCATCCGCAAGTTGCAGGAAATCAATGAGACGGGATGTGCCGAGTTTCTTGCTGAGCCTTATAGCCATGGCCTTTCATCCTTGGCCAATGAGGAGTCGTTTGCTGCTGACGTAAAGAAGCAGTGCGACAAGATGGAGGACTATTTCGGCAAGCGTCCGACGGTGCTCCGCAACTCCTCGCTCATCTATTCCGACGACATCGGTGCACAGGTGGCTGCCATGGGTTTCAAGGGTATGCTCACCGAGGGTGCAAAGCATGTACTGGGATGGAAGTCACCGCATTATATCTATCACTGCCCGATGGCTCCCAACCTCAAGTTGCTGTTGCGTGATGTGGAGCTCAGCGACGATATCTCATTGCGCTTCAACAACAGCGATTGGTCGGGATATCCCCTGTTTGCCGACAACTATATTGACCGCATAGCCGCATTCCCAGAGGAGGAGCAGTTCATCAATATCTTTATGGAACTCTCTGCACTCGGCATCGCACAGCCACTGTCAAGTCATATCCTCGACTTCATAGCTGCCCTGCCTACTTGTGCCAAGGCCAAGGGTATCACTTTCTCAACTCCTTCTGAGATATGCATGAAGGCAAAGAGTGTGGGCGAGCTCAATGTTCCCGATACACTCTCATGGGTGGACGAGGAGCGTGACGTATCGACATGGCTTGGCAATGCAATGCAGCGCGAGGCATTCCAGAAGCTGTACAGTGTGGCCGACCGCATACGTATTGCCCAAGACCCACGTATCAATCAGGACTGGGATTACCTGCAGGCATCCAACAACTTCCGATTCATGACCACCAAGGCCACAAGTGTGGGTCTTGACCGTGGCATCTATTCGGGTGCGTTTGATGCATTTACCAACTATATGAACATTCTCGGCGACTTCATCTCCCGTGTCAACTCACTCTATCCCGAGGAACTCGACAATGACCAGCTCAACTCGCTGCTCACCACGATACGTAATCAGGGTGAGGAAATCGAGGTTAAGGACAAGGAAATCACACGTCTGAAGACCAAGATTGAGAAGATGCAGGCCGCTGAGGACAAGTTGAAGGCCAAGGCTGAGAAACCTGCCGCCAAGAAGCCTGCTGCCGCCAAGAAGGCTCCAGCTGCCAAAAAGCCAGCAGCCGCCAAGAAGGCTGCAGCCGCCAAGGCTGAATAATAAAAAAGGTCTAAGAGCGTCACGAATAAGCTCTTAGACCTTTTTCTATAAGCTCTCAGAGCGTGGCAGCCACGCTCTGAGAGTTTTATTTCACGAGTTTACGTGTGTGCTTGCTGCCGTCGGCAAAGTGTTCAGTCATGATAAAAACTCCTTTTGCATTGTCAATATGGCTGAGAGTCTTTCCTGACAGGTCTGTGTAAGTGGTCTTTGTCAGTGCCACGCTTTGGATTACCCCCTCAATACCACTCACAGCGTTGTATTGTGGATAATATTCATCAAAGGAATCTTCGGCATTTGCGTTCCCCTCTTTCATAATGTGCTCCACGATACTGTTGAGATACACCTCAAGGTTGGTATAGTAGCCCTTGGTGTCGATAGTGTATGCGTTGGCATCCGAAGCATCGGATGGGTTCATATTGTTGGCTTCTTCCCATGCGTCTGGTATGCCGTCGCCATCAGTGTCGAAGTCAGCAGGACGTTTCTCCTCTTTCAGTTGCGGGAAGGATGCCGTGGTCGGGTCTTCCGTAGCTGTGGGGTCGTTGATGACATCGAGGATACCGGCTCGCTTGACGATGGCTCCAGTGAATGTGGTGGTGCCGTTTTCCGCTTCATTTGCATAACGGATGTCACACTCGTCGCGTACGAGTGACGCACCGCCGTAGGCAAGTACCTTCTCGAATGCTGTCTTTGCCGAGTGGGTGGTGACTACTCCCGTCTCTATCGGCTTGTCGAGCTTGACGCTGACGCAGTCGTCTCCATTGGTGTTCTTCTTGTATTCCACGTTCTCGCCGTAAAGGTGATTTTTGTCAGCCATATACTTCTCGCCATCGATAGTGAAGAGGCCGGAGTCATATTTCACACCCTTCCAGTCGTAGTTTTCGGGAGTGGAGGCCGCAGTCACGTAATTGCCGGAGATATAGTAGCGTGAGCAATATCCATAGAGGTCTGACGGGGTACTGTTACCCGATGCGCCTACCGACACTTCCGTCACACGTGTCTTGTTTGAAGTGCCGGGACCTGCCTTGTAATAGTTGTTGACCATGTTGATGTATCCTCCGCCAGGACCGCCATAACAGCCATTGCCATTGCCCCAGTTGTACATCACACAGTTGCGGAAATCCACCCGTTCGGCATCAACCGTGTTTATGTATTTGCTGGTGTCATAACTTTTCCACTTGTATCTTGCGCCATTGAAACGAGGTGCACGATTCTGCACATGGGCAATAAAGTTGTGGTGGAATGAAGCCTCCTTGCCGCCCCATATACCTCCATAGCTGTGTGCACCCTTTCCGTGTCCTGCATTGGCGAGAGCCTCAGTGACATTGCACCATTGCATTGTGAAGTTGCGGTTGTCATAGAATGAAGCCACCTCGTCGATGCTCCATGAGAAAGAGCAGTGGTCGATGATGATGTTCTTGCGCTCACGTCCCCATGTGGCGTCCGCGCCGTCGTTGACATCCTTCACCTGCGACCTGCGGCAACGTATGAATCTCACGATGACATTGTCACACTTGCCGAAGTAAAGCGTATAATAGCGCAGCGTTATACCGTCACCGGGGGCTGTCTGTCCTGCTATGGTAGTGTTTGACGATACGTTGAGTTGCGACTTGAGGTCGATGTAGCCGCTGACGTCGAAGACAATGGTCTTTGCCCCCGACTGCGAGAGTGCCCATCGCAAAGACCCCTCGCCGCTGTCGTCAAGATTAGTCACGTGAATCACCTTGCCGCCTCGTCCGCCGGTGACGTATCGTCCATGTCCCTCAGCACCGGGGAATGCTGGTGCTTGAGCGCTGATAGGATTGGTGATGCTTAGGAATAGGAGTATAGGAAGTGATGCCCTCCATGCCTTAATAGTCTTGTTCATATACTTTTTGATATTATTATTGGTTATTTCTTTTCGTATTCCAGTGAGGCCCATATAAATGGACCTACACCCTTGGCGTCGTTGTCTCTCACAGGCTCAGAGAGATAGTAAGCGTATGAACCGTCGCGACGGCGGTTTTCCTTGACGTTGGGAGCTGCCTTGAGCACACGGTCGCTGATGCCAGGGCCAAGACCAGCCACGGCGCAGCAGTTGGTGAGCGAGATGGTCTTGTCGGCATTCACACGGATGAAGTTTTTGATAATGCCCTGATAAGCCTTCTTGCCGGCATTGTAATACTTGTCGCCAAGATATCCCTTGTTGGTGGCTTTCATGAGCACGTAAGCAAACATTGACGAGCAGGTGCTTTCGAGATAGTTGCCCTCACGTCCTGGCTGGTCCATCACCTGATACCAGAGTCCAGTCTTCTTGTCCTGCCATTTGACGACAGCGTCGAGGTCTTTGCGCAGCAGTTCGATAACCTCCTGTCGGCGTGCATAGTCCTCAGGCATGGCGTCGAGCAGTTCGATGAGAGCCATGGTGAACCATCCCTGGGCTCTTCCCCAGCAATGTTGTGACAGTCCTGTCTCTTTGTCAGCCCAGAACATCTCGCGTGTCTCGTCCCATGCGTGTCGGTTGAGTCCTGTAGCGGGGTCGAGTGTGCGTTCGTAAGTCTTGCTGATCTGGTCAACAGCGTCGTCGTAGATTTTCACAGCCTTCTTCGGTTTTAGCAGCATTCGTGCGGTGAGGCATCGGTAGGGCAGTCCCATGAAGATACCGTCGAGCCATACCTGATATGAATATATGGCCTTGTGCCAATAGACCCCCTCTTCTGTGCGTGGCTGTTTGTCAAGTTGCTTCATTAGAGTCTGCATTGCGATAAGGTTTTTTGCCTCGGGGTATTTAGAATACATACGGGCCACAAAGTGACCCGTACGTATCTGGTCGAGGTTGTAATCCTCGAGTTTGTATGTCCTGATTTCCCCTTTGTCGTTGATCATCGTGTCAGTGTATAGCTGGCAGTATTTCCTTATGTCCTCTCCGCCATGTCTCAGATATGTGTCGAGCATGGCTTCGAGTTCGATGCCCATCACGTAGCTCCACCGTGGTTTTTTGGCGAAGTCGAGCATATATGACTGCGGCACTCGCTTCATTTCCGAATATGTTAGCCATTCGCTATAGTTCTTGTATGGGCGTTTCTGCAGGCACAGCGAACCATTGATGAAGAGGTTCTCATAGTTGATGTTGCGTGTCTTGCCTGTAATCTTGTTGCCTTTCTCCACACCGTTGAAGTGGCAGTCCTTCACGTTGATGTCATACACATTGCATACAGAGTCGAGAGCCACGACGAGCACGCCATACTTGCTTTTGTTGCATGTGATGTTTTCGATGTTCACATTGCGCACGGTAGGAGCATATCCACGGCAGCATATCTCCTTGGGCTCATAGTCGAGATTGATTTTGAGTACCGACTCCCCGCATTGTCCTACCTTAATATTACGCGCGTAGATATTTTCTATGATACCTCCACGGCATGTGTTGGTCTTGATACGAATGACACGGTCAAGGTCGGGTGAGTCCATGATGCAGTTTTCCGCATATAGGTTTCTGCATCCACCGGATATTTCGCTTCCGATGACCACACCGCCATGTCCGTTTTTCATCTCGCAGTTGCGTATGATGATATTCTCGCTTGGTTTGTTCCAAAGACGTCCGTCATTGTTGCGTCCGCTCTTCACCGCGATACAGTCGTCTCCGGTGTTGAAGTAGCAGTCTTCGATGAGCACCCCGTCGCACGACTCAGGGTCACAGCCGTCGCCGTTAGGTCCGTCGTTGTTGATATGCACCCTTCTCACAGTGATGTTCTTCGACAGCAGGGGATGGATGACCCAGAATGGTGAGCGTAGCAATGTGACATCCTCGATGAGAATACCGTCGCAGAGGTAGAGGTTGATGAGCTGTGGGCGCAGTCCGTCCTTGGCGGTGAAACGTCTTTCCTTCATGTCCACTCCGTCCTCTGCATATTTCAGCAGACGTGCGCGGCTACCGCAGTTCTGTCCTATTTCACCTTCTTTCCATCCATAATGTGCCTTTCCGCACCATTTCCACCATGTGGCGTTCTCTCCGCCACCGTCGATAGTACCTTCGCCGGTGATGGCCACGTCGGTCTGTTTGTAGGCATAGACGCACGGCTGAAGGTTATAGCAGTCAAGACCCTCCCAGCGTGTTGGCACAATGGGGTACAGTTCAGGTTGGAAGACAAACTGGAGCACTGCGCCTTTTTCGATGTGAAGATTGACATGGCTCTTGAGTGTGATGGCACCGGTGTTGAATGTGCCGGCAGGCACTACCACACGTCCGCCGCCAGCTTTTGAGCATGCGTCGATAGCCTTGTTGATGGCTTTTTGGTTGGTGGCGGCATTGGCTTTTTCGCTTGCGCCGTACTTAGTGATGTTGAACACTTTTTCGCCAAACTGAGGTTGGCGGATGCTTTGTTCTATCTGCTTGTACTGAGTGTCCCAGCCGTCGGCAAGAGCCATGGCAGGCATTAGCAGAAGAGCAAGCAAGAGCTTGATGTACTTCATACTTTTTTTAATTTGTTTTATTTAGAATTAGATATTTGGCGGCAAAGATAACACTTTTTTTTCAAACCACCAAGAAAAGCCCATATTTTTTTAATAAAATGAACATTAATTGATACTATTCGGCAAGGGCTGCAAAAAGCCTGTCGAGAGCCTTGTCGGTATTTCCGTCTGCCTCCTTGAGGAGAGTGACGAATTTCGAACCGATGATGGCTCCTGCGGCATTGGCCTGAGCCGACTCAAGCGTTTGCTTGTTGCTGATTCCGAATCCGATCATTCGCGGGTTGCGGAGGTTCATCGCATTGATGCGTCGGAAATACTCCTGCTTTTGTTCGTCGAAACTCTTCTGTGCTCCTGTCGTGGCAGCCGATGAAACCATATAGATAAATCCGTCGGTATGCTCGTCGATGAACCTTATGCGCTCCTCGCTTGTCTCTGGTGTGATGAGCATGATGACACGAATGTCATACTTGTCAGCCATGGGCTTTATGCTGTCGAGATAGTCCTTGAAAGGCAGGTCGGGTATGATGACTCCCGAAACTCCAGCTGCGACACATTCGGCGAAGAAATCCTCGTATCCATAGTTCATGATGGGGTTGAGGTATCCCATGAGAATGAGAGGAATGCTGACATCCCCCTTGATGGCAGCGAGCTGGGCGAAAAGGTTTTTGAGAGTCTGCCCATTCCGAAGCGCCGTAGTGGCGGCATCCTGAATGACAGGTCCGTCCGCCATGGGGTCGCTAAATGGTATTCCCACTTCAATGAAGTCAATGCCACGTCGCTGCATGGTCTTGATGACATCACCAGTGCATTCGAGCTTGGGACATCCCGAACAGAAATACAGCGAAAGAAGTTTGCGGTCGCCACGATTGGCGAAAAGTGAATTGATTTTATTCATGATGATGATATTTTTTTGTTATTAATTATGAGAGTTGGTGTGTTGCAGCATCGTATTGTTGACAGACTTGACGAATGATGCGAGCAAGTCTGGGTCTTTCATCCCCGGAGCAGTTTCGAAGCGTGAGTTGAGGTCGATGCCTATCATCTGTGGATGATGAAACAGACCTATCGCTTGACTGTCATTCGGACCGATACCACCACTGAGCAGGAAAGGCAGGGTGCCCTTATACCGTTCCAATACATTCCAGTCAAATTGGTGTCCGCTGCCTCCCACCGTCTCACATTTGGTGTCGAAGAGCAATATGTCGGCAATGGGCTCGCTTTCTTTCGATTCAAATTCGTCAGCCTTGGATATGTCGTCAGCCGTGGAGACACTGATGGCCTTCATGATCTTGCAATCGTGAGGCAACAGTCTGCGCAGGGTGCTGATATAATCCGGCGACTCCCCTCCGTGGAGCTGTATGATGTCGAGACGGCATAGCTTAGCGATATGTGCGATCTCGTCAAGCGACTGATTGACAAACACACCCACCCTTGTGATACCATCAGGAATGGCGGAGGCGGCCTTGAGATCATCGACGTATCGTGAAGACTTCGGCCAGAAGATCATCCCCATCCATGTGATGCCCGTCTGTGAAATGGCGCGTATATTGTTAGGCTCGCGCATGCCGCATATTTTTATAATCATAATTCTTTTATGAAACTTGAGAGGGCAGAGCCGGGGTTATCTTCTTTCATAAAGCATTCGCCAATGAGGAATCCCTGGAAGCCGGCGGCCTGGAGCTGACGGATGGTGGCGGGATTGGATATGCCGCTCTCGCTCACCTTGACAGCTTCTTTGGGCAGGAGGGATGCCAGACGTAGGGAGTTGTCCACCGAGGTGATGAAGGTGCCGAGGTTGCGGTTGTTTATTCCGCAGAGGTCAGGCTCCATGTCGGCGTATTCCAGTTCTTCCTCACTGTGCATTTCGAGCAGTACCTCCAATTGCAGTTCGTGAGCCGTGCGCAACAGGTTGCGACATTCCTCCTTCGTCAGTTCAGCTGCAATGAGCAATGCTGCCGACGCTCCGCAGAGTCGAGCCTGAAAAAGCTGGTATTCGTCGATGACGAAGTTTTTGTAGAGCACGGGGATTGTGACTCCCGACCTCCTTGCCTCAACGATGAAGTCATCCTTGCCGCCGAAGTATTTTTCGTCAGTCAGTACGCTGATGGCAGAGGCACCATTCTGTTGATAACTCAGAGGTATGACGTCAGCCTTGCCGCCCTCCTTAATCCACCCTTTTGATGGCGACTTGCGCTTGAATTCCGCAATGATGCCCGTATGTGATTCAGCTATTGCCTTTTTCATCGAGTGGACGCAGTTGCCTTCGGGGGATGTGATGAGAGCCTCCACCTTTTGGTGTATATCCCTTTCCGACATCACCATCTTAAACTGTTCCACCTCAATGCGTTTGTGGGCTACAATTTCTTCTAAGATGTCCATGTTTGGAATTAATAATTATGAGTTGAGTTCGACAAACTTCTTGAATGTGGCAAGAGCCTTGCCAGAGTCAATGGATTCACGTGCGATGTCTATACATTCGTTGATGTCCTTCATGCCACGTTCCAATACCTGGATTCCGAAAGCCGCATTAGTCAAAACCACGTTCTTTTGTGCAGGGAGGGCAGTGTTGGCAAGCACATTGTCGAAAATTCCCTTTGCCTCCATTTCGTCGGCGCCGGCACGCAGTTCTTCCGGTTTGATAGGTTCAAAACCGAGGTCCGACGGTTTGAATATCCGTTCATACTGATTTGTTGTCACCTTAAAGTCACCCGTCAGTGATATCTCGTCGTATCCGTCGATACTGTTGACGATACCATAGTCGATGCCAATCTTCTGATATACATTATTGTATAGGCGCATCTGGTCGAGATTGGCCACACCCAGCAACTGGCACTGCGGTTTGGACGGATTGACAATTGGTCCGAGCAGGTTGAAGCAAGTTGGGAATTGCAGGGCCTTTCTTATCGGTCCAACAAACTTCATTGCACGTGCGAAGAGCTGTGCGTGTAGATATACGATGCCACACTCGTTGATGCAGCGGTTTAGTCGGTCGATGTCATCCGTGAACTTTACACCATGGTTGGCAATGACATTGGATGCACCGCTGGTGCTCGTTGCCGCATAGTTGCCATGCTTGGCCACCTTGTATCCCGCTCCCGCAATGACAAAGCATGCCGTGGTTGAGATATTAAACGTGTTTTTGCGGTCGCCACCCGTGCCCACCACGTCGATGTATCTGTCGCAGTCAAGTGGCACAGGCACTCCCGTCTCGAGTATTCCGTCCCTGAATCCCAGCAGTTCGTCCACGGTGATGCCTCTCATCTGTAGAGCGGTGAGCAGTGCAGTGATTTGCTCGTTAGGAAATTCGCTACGTGTGATGCCAAGCAGAATGTTCTTGGTCTCTTCCCTTGTCAGTTCCTCATGGTTCAACATTCTGTTGAGGATATCTTTCATTGTTTGCATAATATCAAAATTTTATTTTGAAATTAAAAGATTAAATAATTAAAAGATTAAAGTTCATTGGCGTTCAATGAAATTCTTGACGATAGTCTTGCCCTCAGGCGTGAGCACCGATTCCGGATGAAACTGTATGCCATGTATGTCATAGTTTTTATGCTTCAAAGCCATGATTTGACCTTCGTCGCTGACAGCTGTCACCTCAAGGCATGCCGGGAAGTTCTCGCGGCTGACCACCCATGAGTGGTATCGTCCCATCGTGATGCGCTTGGGCAGTGAGTCGAATATATAGTCGTTGGAGAACTGTGTGCCCTCGGTGGCCACACCATGGAACACATCCGATAGATTTTCGAGAGTGCCGCCAAACACCTCGCCAATAGCCTGATGGCCAAGGCATACGCCAAGTATGGGCTTGCGTCCCTTGTAAGTCTTGATGACATCAAGCAAGAGACCTGCTTCCGACGGGATTCCAGGGCCGGGACTGAGCACAATCTTATCGAACGGCTCCAGTTGATTGAGTGTAAACTGGTCGTTGCGTATTACCGTCACTTCGGCACCAATCTCCTTAATCAGATGACTCAGATTATATGTAAACGAGTCGTAATTGTCAATGATAACTATTTTCATAACATTACATTTCTTCAGCCATTAATATTGCACGGCGCAAAGCACCGAGTTTGTTGTTCACCTCCTGCAGTTCGTATTCCTCATCGCTCTTCGCCACAATGCCCCCGCCAGCCTGGAACCACAGTTCGCCGTTGCGCGAAACAAAAGTGCGTATGGTGATGGCTTGGTTGAGCGAACCGTTGAATCCGATGAACCCGATGCATCCGCCGTATGCTCCTCGGTTGTGAGGTTCAATCTCGCTGATGAGCTGCATGGCTCTCACCTTTGGTGCGCCGGATAGGGTGCCGGCGGGGAATGTGTCGATAAACGCCTTTACAGGGTCGGCACTGTCGTCGAGCGTGCCGCTCACTCTCGACACGAGATGCACCACATGCGAGTAGTATTGCAAATCCTTGTAGAAATCCACCTTCACCCCATGGCAGTTGCGGCTGAGGTCGTTTCTGGCGAGATCGACGAGCATCACATGTTCTGCATTTTCCTTTGCGTCGTTTCTCAGATATTCCGCAGCCTTCCTGTCGGCCTCGGCGTCTCCCGTTCGCTTGGTCGTTCCCGCTATCGGGTCAATGTAAGCCTTGCGTCCCTCGATGCGGCAGTGGGTCTCAGGCGACGACCCGAAGATGCGGAATCCACCGAAGTCAAAATAGAAGAGATACGGCGACGGATTGATGGAGCGCAGGGCGCGATAGAGCTTGAAGTCGTCGCCCTCATATCTCTGTATAAACCTGCGTGCGATGACAATCTGGAATACATCTCCCCTCAGACAGTGCTTGATGCCCCTTCGTATATTGGCCTTGTGCTCCTCGTCGGTGAGTGGCGACGTTGTCTCGCCCACGGGATGGAAGTCGTATGCATGCACATTAGCCTTGTTCATCTGTCGGTAGATGTCATTGAGAGCCGACTCGTCGCCTAAGGTGATGATGGTCAGCTTGTTGTTGAAATGGTCAAACACGATGATGTCCCTATACAGAATGTACATCATGTCGGGAGCATCGTTTTTCTCCATTGTAGTGTCCTTTACAGGGATGTCCTCGAAATATCTCACCGCGTTGAATGCCGTATATCCGTAAAGGCCGCAGTAGGAGGCGTATTCGCCTTCCACCTTGAATCTCTGCAAAAACGAGTTGATAGCCTTGTCTGACCGGTAGTCGCGGTTGACCTCATGGCGTGTCACCTCACCGTTGGGGAATGTGCATATAACCTCGCCATGACTGATGGCCACCGATGCTATTGGGTTGATGCCAATGAATGAGTGGCTATTGTTGGAGTCGTGATAGTCCGAGCTCTCCATCAGCGCACTCTGTGGATATATGTCCCTCAGTCTCATGTATATGCCCACCGGGGTATATAGATCGGCCAGCAATGTTCGGCTCGCCGTAGAATATGAGAATACTTTGTCCATATTATATTAATGTATGACGAACTTTAATATTTTAATATTTTAATTTTTTAATTGCAATTTCTGATGCAATCAGAAATTGCCATACTCTCCAGCCATTTGTTTGTTTGACAAATAAGTTTCGACATCCTTGTCACCACGTCCGCTGACCGTGAGCACCACCACATCCTCAGGCTTGAACTTCATCTTCTTCAGAGCAGCCAGTGCATGTGCGCTTTCCAGGGCAGGAATGATGCCTTCGGTGCGAGTCAGTTCGTAAGCCGCCATGACAGCCTCGTCGTCATTGATGCTATAAACAGTGGCCCTGTGTTGTGAGGCGAGGTTGGCGTGCATTGGTCCGATGCCAGGATAGTCGAGTCCGGCAGAGATGCTCTCAGCCTCGACGATTTGTCCGTCGGGAGTCTGCATCACGAGCGTACGTGAGCCATGCAGTATGCCAAGTCGTCCTGCATGAATGGTTGCGGCGGTATGTCCAGTGTCGGCGCCCAGTCCGCCGGCTTCCGCCAGTACGAGGTTCACCCTCATGTCGTCGATATAGTGATATATCGTTCCCGCGGCATTCGAGCCTCCGCCCACGCAAGCCATGAGATAGTCGGGATAGTCCCTTCCGATTTTCTCCATGAGTTGCTCTTTAATCTCTTTGGAGATGATGCTCTGCAGCCTTGCCACGAGGTCGGGGTAGGGGTGGGGACCTACAGTCGAGCCGATGATATAGAATGTGTCGGCGGGATGGCAGCACCAGTCGCGAATGGCCTCGTTGGTGGCGTCCTTCAGGGTCCAGTTGCCTGTCTTCACTGGTCTCACCTCAGCGCCGAGCATTTTCATCCTTTCCACGTTGGTATGCTGTCGCTCCACGTCGAGTGCTCCCTGATACACCACGCATGGCATGTCCATCAGCGCACACACCGTGGCTGTTGCCACACCGTGCTGTCCGGCACCAGTCTCTGCAATGATTCTTTTCTTGCCCATCTTCTTGGCCAGCAGTATCTGTCCGATGGTGTTGTTGATCTTGTGTGCGCCTGTGTGGTTGAGGTCTTCCCTCTTGAGATAGAGCTGACATCCGTATCTCTCGCTCATCCTTCGTGCGAAATAGAGTGGTGAGGGACGTCCCACATAGTCGCGCAGCAGCGACATATACTCATCCTGAAACTCTTTCGACTCCAGTATGGGCAGATACTGCTCCTTGAGTTTTTCGACCGTGGCATAGAGAATCTCCGGCACGTATGCCCCTCCAAATTCTCCATAGAATCCTTTTTCATCAACCAAAAATGTTTTCATATAATAAATCTTTTTAAATTATTATTCTGCTGTATATATCAAAAAAAAGACCCGTCGCGTAATCGACGAGCCTCTTCTGTATGTCATGAACAATGCATATATGGCCTACCGCCCGCGATTATTTGAATCTCGAGTTGCGCCACCACCAAATATTATTGTTCATTCTTGTCATAACTTTATGTATTTAAATTATTATTCGGATGCAAAGATACATATTTTCTGTGAAACTGCAAACTTTTTTCGGGATTTTTTTATGATTTGACATAAAAAACATCGTTTTTGTGACTTTTTGAACGCTTTGAAAGTCCATATACCTTATTATATATATAATACGACAAACAGAAGAGTAACAAGTCCTTTTGTCAAAAAAACCAAAAATATTTGGTGATTTCGAAAATAATGCGTACTTTTGCACATTATTTATATACACGATGGAATCAGAAAAAAAATTATTGCAATTATACAGGCAATGGTCAGGACATGATGCCCATGGCATGGAGCGGCTTCCAGGAGCAGGAAGCAACCGCCGATATTATCGGATGTCAGACGCCAATGGCAGCACGGTCATAGGTGTCGTGGGCACGAGCCAGGAAGAAGACCATGCCTTTGTCTATCTCTGCAATCACTTCTCCAAGAGGCAGTTGCCAGTGCCCAAGGTGCTGGCAGTCAGTGATGACGAGCTGTGCTATCTCCAGACCGACCTTGGCAGCAAGTCGCTTTTCGACGCTCTCCGTGGCGGTCGTGAGGCAGGTGGCCGATATAACATGATGGAAAAGACCCTTTTGGTCAAGACCATCCGCCAGTTGCCCAATTTGCAGATGCGCGGTGCTCGCGGTCTCGACTTCTCCCAATGCTATCCCCAGCCGGAGTTTGACACCGACAGTGTGCTTTTCGACCTCAACTATTTCAAATACTGTTTTCTGAAGACCACAGACATCGACTTCAACGAGATGAAGCTTGAGGCCGACTTCCGCCTTTTTGCCAAGGACCTCACCGAAGAGAAGATGGAGTGTTTTCTCTATCGCGACTTCCAGGCCCGCAACATCATGCTTGACGACAAGGGCAATCCCTCGTTTATCGACTTCCAGGGAGGCCGCAAGGGTCCATACTATTATGACCTTGCCTCATTCCTTTGGCAGGCATCAGCCCAATATTCCCATAAGCTGAGGCGCGAGTTGGTATATGAATATTATCATTCCCTGAAGCATTATACCGAGGTGCCTTCTGTGCGCCATTTCGCCCAGCGGCTCAGCCTCTTCGTGCTGTTTCGCACACTGCAGGTGCTGGGAGCCTATGGATTCCGCGGATATTTCGAGCACAAGCAGCACTTCATCGACTCCATACCGCCGGCAATTCACAATCTGCGCGAACTGCTCCACGACAACCGCTTCCCCTATCCCTACATGATGGAGGTTCTCGACCGTATGAGCCGCATGCCGCAGTTTGCCATTGAGGCCAGTCCTGCCGTGGAGCGCGCCGACGGATATAAGACCACCGACAGAAATGTCTATCCCGCCCATCCCCAGGATGGTCCAGCCACCTTCTCGAAGTATGACGGCAAGGGACCCCTGGTCGTGACAGTATATAGCTTTTCCTATCGCAAGGGCATCCCCGATGACCCGTCGGGCAATGGCGGCGGATACGTCTTCGACTGCCGCAGCACCCACAACCCCGGTCGCTACGAGCCCTACAAGCAGTTGACAGGACTTGACGAGCCTGTCATACGATTCCTTGAGGACGACGGGGAGATACTCACCTTCCTCGACTCCGTATATAAGTTGGCCGACGCCCATGTCAGGCGGTATATCCAGCGTGGGTTCACGTCGCTGATGTTTTGCTTTGGCTGTACAGGCGGTCAGCATCGCAGTGTCTATTCTGCCCAGCATCTCGGCGAGCATATCCATGAGAAATTTGGAGTGGAGGTGAGGATAATTCATCGCGAACAGGGAATCCATTTTGAGCTTCAAGCTCAAAATGGAAATTAAAGAATTAAAGAATTAAAAAATTAAAGAAAGAATTAAAGAATTAAAGAAAGAATTAAAGAATTAAAGAAAGAATTAAAGAATTAAAGAATGAATTAAAGAATTAAGATGGGAGTCGCAATGAACTTTAATATTTTAATGTTTTAATATTTTAATCTCAAAATTGAAAATTTTGACATGAGGCAGGCTATGATATTTGCAGCGGGACTTGGCACCCGCTTGCGTCCGTTGACAGACACGATGCCCAAGGCATTGGTTAGAGTAGGGGGAGAACCTCTGCTCCATCGGGTTATCATGAATCTAAAGAAGGCGGGATTTGAGCGAATCGTGATAAACGTCCACCATTTCGCCGAGCAGATAGTGGATTATCTCAAGTCCAACGACAACTTCGGTCTTGACATACGCATCAGTGACGAGAGCGACGCCCTGCTTGACACAGGCGGCGGCATACGCAAGGCTGCACCTCTCTTCGATCCTTCGTCACCCATTCTTATTCATAATGTCGATATATTGAGCAATACAAATCTCGCCAAATTATACGACGCATCCGCCGATCACGATGCCACGCTACTTGTTAGTAAGAGAGACACATCCCGCTATCTCATATTCGATGATGAGATGAGGCTGAGGGAATGGATAAATATCAAGACGGGGGAGAGGAAGCCACAGCACACACAGCCCCAGTCCCCCCACCCCCCCGAGGGGGGCTTCCCGAGCGCACAGGACTCCCCCCTCGGGGGGCTGAGGGGGGCTGGGGCCTTCTCCGGCATCCATGTCTTCTCGCCGCGTCTCTTCCCGCTGATGGCTGGGTGGCCTGATAAGTTTGGCATCATCGACTTTTATCTCGACGCATGTCAGAAGGCTGACGTTCGCGGTTATCTCAAGGATGACCTCCGTCTGCTCGATGTCGGTAAACTCGACTCGCTCGTTGAGGCTGAGAAATTCATTTGTCCTTAACTTCTTTAACTTCTCAGAAGACAAATAATTTTATAATATATAATAATGTAAAGAACAATGGAACAGAAGATTATTATTCTTGATTTCGGGTCACAGACGACCCAGCTTATCGGCCGTCGCGTCAGAGAGCTCGACACCTTCTGCGAGATTCTTCCCTACAACAAGTTTCCTA
>JAXEKN010000034.1:0-44256 GCA_034101015.1 Prevotella sp. | reverse complement strand
GCATCTCTGACCCAGTGTTGAGTCGATAACGGGTGAAAGCATGGAGTCAAATTTCTCCATGATTGAAAAAATTCCTCCAAAAGGTGTGAGTTTCTCAGATTTTATTTGTACCTTTGCCATGCCTTGTTACGATTTTCGCTTGTTTTCTAATTGCAACACTAAGATAAGTGAAAAATCTGACACGGCAAAATCCTGGGCAACTTATTGTTGCTCAGGAACTTATAAATAAAGTTAAATTATAGTGTTGCGGAATTAAGGATCTCCAGATGCAAGGGAAAATGTGTTTTTATGTGTCAAAATGCAAAATAATTCGCTAAAATGTTTGCAAATTAACAGAAAAGTATTACCTTTGCACCGCAAAAATGTAATCAAAAGAAAAGTAAGATATGAGTAAACTGATTAAACCGGAAGGTTATCGTGCTCTTCTCGACATGGTACAGACAGAGCACGGTATCAAGCAAATCAAGGAGTTCTTCCAACAGAACCTCTCGACCGAACTGCGTCTGCGACGCGTCACTGCCCCTCTCTTCGTACTTCAGGGACTCGGTATAAACGACGACCTCAACGGCGTGGAGCGCGCTGTGACATTCCCCATCAAGGACCTTGGCGAGGCCAAGGCTGAGGTGGTTCACTCGCTGGCAAAATGGAAGAGGCTCTCACTGGCCGAAAACCGTATAGAGCCTGGCTATGGCATATACACCGACATGAACGCCATACGCGCAGACGAGGAGCTCGACAATCTCCACTCGCTATATGTCGATCAGTGGGACTGGGAGGCTGTCATCCGCCCTGAGCAGCGCACTATAGCCTTCCTGAAGGACGTGGTGGAGCGCATCTATGCAGCTATCCGCCGCACGGAATATCTTGTGTGCGAGAACTATCCATGTATCAAGCCATTCCTGCCGGAGAAGATTACGTTCATCCACAGTGAGGACCTGTTGCAGATGTATCCGTCTATGTCGCCAAAGGAACGCGAGGACGCTATTTGCCGTAAGTATGGAGCGGTGTTTGTCATCGGCATAGGCAACGAGCTTTCCAACGGCGAGAAGCACGACGGTCGCGCCCCTGACTATGATGACTGGACAACGGTGGGCGAAAACGGCAAGCCTGGACTCAACGGTGACATTCTCATTTGGTATCCTGTGCTCGGACGTTCGTTCGAACTATCGTCGATGGGTATTCGTGTGGATAAGGATGCATTGCTCCGCCAACTCAAACTTGAAGGCAAGGAGGAGCGCAGTGGACTGTACTTCCACAAGAAGCTCCTTGGTGGAGAACTGCCGGAGAGTATAGGTGGCGGTATCGGACAAAGCCGCCTGTGTATGGTGTTGCTTCACAAGGCGCATATCGGCGAAATTCAGGCAAGTATCTGGCCTGATGACATGAGGCGCGAATGTCGTGACTTAGGGATGAACCTTATTTAATTTATAAATCGAGATTTATAAATTAAATATTAAAGAATTAAAATATTAAAGAATTAAAATATTAAAGAATTAAAATATTAAAGAATTAAAATATTAAAGAATTAAAATTTGTTGGCGCAGCCATTGGGGATGTTTTTGTCCTTAGTGGCTGCGCTATTTTTTTTGCCTATGATGGCATTGGTTCATTTTGTATTGTACATTTATCTTCCTTGTGTGCGGAGCACTGTCTCGGCATATCGGCGTCCGAGTTCTCGATAGCCAGCTGCGGTGAAGTGGAGTTTGTCGGGGGCACCGGGACAACCGAGCGATGAGACGACATGGGCGGTGGGGATGGCCAATGGCATTGAGGCCACCACGCTGTTGTGAAGCCAGCAGCATCCGCCGTCCTGCTGCGAGAGTGTCTCGCCGATGTATATGGGACAGTCGGCGGCGCGGAGGTTGAGGTCGGCGAGAAGCCTGTCATATACGAGCTTCACCCGCTGTGGCCAGTCGCGCTGCCCATTGTCGGTGCATCCCTGATGTAGCAGTATGCCGCGGATGACTCCATAGTGCTGTGCCTCGCGAGCCAGGGTGACGAGTCGTTGATATGGGTGGTTGTCATATTCATGGCAGAAGTTCTGGAGCCATTGGGGCGAGCGTGCGATATATGCTTGCGACTTGTCCTCGTCGAAGAGGTCGATGCTGCATCCTCCTATAGCCACGTTGATGACACCGATGGTGATGTCGGCTGGGGTGCGTTCCACCATGGTGCGTCCGAAATAGTCTGCTGGGGTGAGTCCGGTGTATTCGCGGCATAGTGGGGGTACTGCCACGTACCATTGTCCCTGCTTGCGTCCCGTCTTCTTGTAATCGACCGCCGCCATCATGAGGAAGCGTGTGGGCACGCTGTCGAGGTCTTGTGGCTCGATGCGTGCGTTGCCCTCCATATTTGACTGTCCGATACAGAGGTAGATATGGAAGTTGGGGTTGAATCCCTCAGGCTGTGTCGTGAGTCCTGCAGGGTTGTTGCCGTCGTTGTAGTTGAGCGACGTGTTTTTCTCGTAGAAG
This sequence comes from Prevotella sp., assembly GCA_034101015.1. Classification (GTDB taxonomy): domain Bacteria; phylum Bacteroidota; class Bacteroidia; order Bacteroidales; family Bacteroidaceae; genus Prevotella. Next base: position 41,785 of record JAXEKN010000034.1, on the reverse strand, counting down.
GAACTGACGTCGCCCTGTTTCTGCTGTGCTGAGATGGCGGATGAGATAATCATCATTGAGATGGTAAATAGTAGTTTTTTCATAATGGTAATAATAAATATAGGTAATTAAAATAAACTATGCGAGGTCGAGGTCGAGAAGTTTGGTGAGCCGCGCCACTGCTGGGTGTTCCTGACAGATGAGTTCAAACTGCTCCCGCCGTGAGAGGATCTTGACGTGCTCATATTCCGCCAGTCTGTAGTCGATAGTGATGGCGTCGTTTTGGAGATATAGCTTGAGGGTCTTGAGGATGCTTCCTTTGATGTTCGTCATCTGTTCGAGCTGAATCTGGTTTTCGATGGTCACCTCGATATTTGGAAATTCGAGAATCTTGGGGCGTATGTTCTTCATTCGCGCTGCGAGTCCGCTTAGTTGCTGTGGCATGCGGTTGCACATCGCCATCCACTGATATTCCAGGTCCTCCTGCGTGAACTTGTTGTCCGTAGCGCGGTTGGTGAGGTTTGGGTCGGTTGGGGCGAGCATGCCGGGGATGAGTGATATTTTGCTCTTTTTGCGCCGTGCCATCTCGCGTATGTTCTTCCATGAGAGACCGATTTCGGGGTTGTCCTTGAGCACGGGCCTGTTGTGCGGGTCATATTGTGTGGCCGTGACAGGGGCGCTGGAAGAGGAGGAGGGTTTGGAAGAGGAGGAGGGCTCGGAAGCAAAACTTCCGAGAATGGTGGCTGTAGAGGAGGCAGAGGAAGGAGAAGTGACTTTTGGGGATACAGAAGGTCGGACGGCCGCGGCTACCTGCGGGGCCGCTGTCATAGGCCGTGACCTCTGTATGATGTTATGAAACAGGGATTTCAGTCTTCTGGGCTTGCGCCCCGCGCTTGGCACGTCGTCGTCGGTCTGTGTGATCTGTGCCACCTCGATGAGTGTAAGCTCACAGAGCAGTCGCTTGTTGGCCGCCTGTCGGTATTGAACGTCACATTGATTGAGTATGCGCAGTGCCTTGTATAGAAACTGCATGTCGCACGTGGCGGCCTGCTCCTTGAATCGCTGGCGAGTCTGTTCGCTGGCCTCAAGCAGCGGCAGTGTGGACGGATCCTTGGCCATGAGTACATTGCGTATGTGGCGGGCCAGCCCGTTGATACACTGTCCGGGGTCGAATCCCTTGGATATGATGTCGTTGAGCTTGAGCATGATGTCGGCCACCTTGTTGCTCATACTCAGATCGACGATGCTGAAATAATATTCGGAGTCGAGCACGTTGAGGTCTTCGATGACTTTGGCGTATGTTATGTTGCCCTGGCAGAACGACGCAGCCTGGTCAAAGATCGAGAGGGCGTCGCGCATGCCGCCGTCAGCTTTTTCGGCGATGACGCTGAGAGCCTGTTCCTCAAACTGGATTCCCTCTCGCTCAGCCACTTTCTTTAGATGTGCTATGGTGTCGGCCACTGACATCCTCTCGAAATCATATATCTGGCATCTTGAGAGTATGGTGGGCAGAATCTTCTGCTTCTCGGTTGTGGCGAGGATGAAGATAACATACGAGGGCGGTTCCTCAAGGGTTTTGAGAAAGGCGTTGAAAGCTGATGATGAGAGCATGTGAACCTCGTCGATGATAAATACCTTGTAGCGTCCGAGTTGCGGCGGCACGCGGGTCTGGTCCATAATCTTCTTGATATGCTCCACGGAGTTGTTGCTCGCCGCGTCCAGTTCGAAGATGTTAAGCGAGCGCTGCTCGTTGAATGAGCGGCAGCTCTCACATTCATTGCATGCCTCGCCCTCCGGGGTGGGGTGCATGCAGTTGATGGCCTTGGCAAAGATACGTGCGCATGTGGTCTTGCCCACACCCCTCGGTCCGCAGAAGAGATAGGCGTGGGCGAGTTTCCCGCTATGTACGGCATTCTTGAGCGTCGTGGTCAGCGCGGATTGTCCCACCACGGTGTCGAATGAGGTGGGGCGGTATTTTCTTGCCGAAACAATGTATTCTTCCATATTGTGATTTCTTGTTATTGGGTGCAAAGGTAATCAAACTTGCGTAAAAAATAGCATAATGAATGTTATATTTTCTTGTAAGGACGAAAAAAATATAAAATATGAGGCATTAATGCTTGGAATATGGGCGAAAAGTGTTACCTTTGCATCAGAAAAAACAATTTTGACTGCAATGAACATACTAAAGAAGTCGGCAGAGATTATCTGGCGCTCTCAGGTGTTGAAATACACCTTGGTGGTGGCTGGGGGTGTGGTTCTTGTGGGATTTGTGGGTGAAAACAGCATGTTGAGCCACGTGCAAAACAAGAAGCGCATCAATGAGCTGCAGAGCGAAATCGACAAGTACCGCAAGAAATATCAGCGCGACTACGACAAGCTCGACCGCCTGAACCGCGACCCAAGAGCCATTGAGGAGATAGCCCGTGAGCACTATTTCATGAAGCGCGACGACGAGGACATCTTCGTCTTTGCCGAGGAGGGCGAGGTAATCGAACAAATAGAAAACGAGAAAAAGGAATGAAGCAACTGAACAAGACGGAGAATGCCGTATTCGTCATCGGTGCCGTGCTGATGGTGGTGGGCAGCGGAGCAAACATCTTCGCACAGACATGGGCCCCATATATCTTTGCCATAGGAGTGGCTGGATTTGTGGCTATGCAGCTTCGCCAGAGATACGAGGGTAGCGACGTGACGCTCAGGCGACTCAGGCGGATGGTCATCATTAGCGACTTGCTGCTTGTGGTGTCGGCAGTGCTCATGTTGGCCAATATAGACAATATGCTGGGTCTCGATGCCCTCACATATATTAAATATGTACACAACAACTGGGTGGTCACGCTGCTCATAGCCGCAATGCTCCAACTCTACACGAGCCACAGAATCGCATCGCGGAGCGCAGATTAGATGTACACATGACAACAGAACAATAAATTATAATAATAGGTTCGTATATGAACAAAATTCTACTCACACTTGCCATTGCGGCACTTATGGCATCATGTGCCAAGTCATACAATATCAACGGACAGTCGTCGGTATCACAGCTCGACGGAAGTAAGTTGTATCTTAAGGCAATAAAAAACAATGAGTTGAAGAGTATCGACTCATGTGATGTCGTGCACGGACAATTCCATTTCACCGGAGTACTCGACACGGTGAGGATGGCCAATATCTTCATGGACGACGAGAGCCTCATGCCCATCGTGCTTGAAGAGGGCGAAATAACCGTCAAGCTCGACAATTCCACACAGAGCGTGGGAGGCACACCACTCAACGACAAACTTTACCAGTTTATCGACAAGCACAGGCAGCTCGACAACCGCATGAGCGAACTGAGCCACAAGCAGAGCCAGATGATGCTTGAGGGCATCGACGAGCTCACCATCAACGAACAGCTTAACGCTGAGGCTGAGAAGATTGCCGCTGAGGAAGACCAGCTTGTCACCACGTTCATATCCGACAACTTCGACAACGTGCTCGGACCTGGAGTGTTCATGATGATCACAAGTGCATACCAGGTGCCGGTGCTCACACCGCAGATCGAGCAGATTATGAGCAAGGCCACCGACAATTTCAAGAACGACCCATACGTCAAGGAATACTATCAGGTGGCATCCGAAAACATGGACAAGATGCAGGGACTAAAGAAATGACGACACTCATCAAGAACGCCACCGTGGTAAACGAGGGGCGCACATTCCATGCCGACATCCTCATTGAGGACGACCTCATCCGCGAGATAGCGGAGAGTGGGGCTACACCCGCAGCACCGATAGACAACGTCATCGACGCTGCGGGTGCATGGCTCTTGCCTGGAGTGATTGACGACCACGTTCACTTCCGTGAACCTGGCATGACCGACAAGGCCGACATTGCATCCGAGAGCAGGGCTGCTGCCGCCGGTGGAGTGACATCATATATGGACATGCCCAACACCATACCTCAGACCACCACAATGGAGGCATGGCTTGACAAGATGGACAGGGCGCGTAGTGAGAGCCGGGTCAACTATGCCTTCTTCTTCGGTGCCACCAACGACAATGCCGACTCCTTCCATCGTATCGACACGCTCCACACACCGGGGATAAAGCTCTTCATGGGTTCGTCAACGGGGAATATGCTTGTAGATAAAAAGGATGCATTGGAGAGAATATTCGCTGAAGCTCCACTGCCCATTATGACCCACTGCGAGGACACACAGGTCATCAACCAGAATATGGCAGTGGCAAAACGGATGCACGGTGACGACCCTGACATCACGTTCCACCCCGCAATAAGAAGCGAAGAGGCTTGCTGGCTATCTACATCGACCGCTGTGGAGATGGCGCAACGACATGGGACAAGACTCCACGTGGCACACATCTCGACTGCACGCGAACTGCAACTCTTCGACCCCGCCGACTGGACAATCACCGCCGAGGCAACAAGCGCGCATATCCTGTTTGATGATTCCGACTACAGCAGCAAGGGCGCTCTCATCAAGGTCAATCCAGCCGTCAAGACCCGTGCCGACCGCGATGCCATCCGCAATGCCATGGCCGACGGAAGAATCAAGGTGGTGGGCACCGACCATGCCCCTCATCTCATCAGTCAAAAACAGGGAGGTGCCGCCAAGGCCACGTCTGGAATGCCCATGGTACAGTTCTCGCTCGTGGCCATGCTTAGGCTTGTTGATGAGGGTGTCATCACCATAGAGCGTCTCGTGGAACTCATGGCTCACAATCCCGCAAGGATATTCCGCATAAGTCGAAGAGGGTTCATTCGCCAAGGCTATAAGGCCGACCTGGTCATCGTCAGGCGTGCAGAGCCATGGACCATCGAGCGCAATGACGTGCTCAGCAAGTGCGGATGGAGCCCCATGGAGGGTGAAAGGATGACATGGACCGTGGAGCGGACGATATGCAACGGACTGACCGTATATTCCGACGGCAGGGTGATGGACGACGTCAGGGGCGAGGCCCTTGAATTTGGCGACCAACATGATTGACAGTTCCGCCACACCCACGCATACTGATTTTCCAACTCGCCCCGCTATGAACAACATCATAAAATATAATATCTCCGACGTCAGGGAATACATCAACTGGGCATACTTCTATCATGCCTGGCAACTGCGCGACAAGGATGCACAGGAAAAGATTCGCCACGAGGCCATAGACGCTCTCGACAGAATGGAGGGCAAATACCACACCCATGCCATTGTCAGTATAGGACGAGCCAATGCCGACGGCGACGACATCATCTTCGAAGGCACTCGCTTGCCCATGCTCCGACAGCAGAAACCCACACAGCCCGGAGAACCCAACCTCTGCCTGGCCGACTTCATCCGACCCGTCGAGGGAGGGGTGGAGGACCGTATGGGACTCTTCTGTACCACTGTCGATATGGGTATAGAAAAGGACTTCGACTCCGATGACTACGAGAAGATGCTTATGCAGCTCATTGCAGACAGACTCGCAGAGGCCACCGCCGAGAAACTACATGAGGATGTCAGAAAAAGAATGTGGGGATATGTTCCCCACGAGAACCTCACGATGCAGGAAATCCATGCCGAGAGATTTCAGGGCATCAGGCCTGCAGTGGGATATCCCTCGCTGCCCGACACCAGTCTGAATTTCGTCATCGACTCCATACTCCACTTCGCCGACGTGGGCATCAGACTCACCGGGAGTGGGGCGATGAAACCGCATGCCAGTGTCAGTGGACTCATGATGGCGCATCCCAAGGCAAGATACTTTGCCGTGGGAAGGGTGGGCGACGACCAACTACGCGACTATGCCCGGCGGCGAGGAATTCCAGCCGACTTGATGAGGAGATTTATTGGAGAAAGCTGAAGCAATGAAAAAGAAGATAATCTTTACCACAATACTTGCAATGCTGAGTTATGTCATCCTCATAGGACTATATGTCGATATCGACAAAGTCCGGGTGAAGCATGTCACATACGAGTCTGTACAACTGCCCAGGGCATTCGATGGATACAGGATAGTGCAGATGACAGACGCACATCTCGGAACATTCACCGGTGCGAGAAAAGCCCTGCTGAAAGCATTCGTCGATTCGGTCAACGCTTTGCATCCCGACATGGTGGTCTTCACCGGTGACCTGCAAAACAGACGCCCGAACGAACTCTATGAACACATCCCCACGCTCCGCGGGATTAAGGCTAAGGACGGCATCTATGCAGTGATGGGCAATCATGACTATCCCATGTATGTCAGGGACGTCACACCAGAACAGAAGAGGGCATATCTCAACGAGACCATGAGCATTATAAGAAGCTTGGGGTGGCACCTGCTCGTCAATGACAATGCCGTCATTCGCCGCTGCAACGACTCCATTGTCATCGCGGGTATGGACAACGACGGCAACGGCAGGAAATTCCCGCAAAGGGGAGATGTCGGAAAGACACTCAGGGGAGTGGGCGACAAGGCCTTCATCGTGATGCTCGAACACGACCCCTCTGCATGGCGGCGCAAGATATTGCCCCACACCAATGCCCAACTCACGCTCAGCGGACATACACACGCCATGCAGTTTGAGGTGATGGGATGGTCGCCGGCTTCGTTGCTCTACGACGAATGGGGAGGTATGTATTCTGAGGGCGACCGCTCTATATATGTCTCCACGGGTGTGGGCGCACTCATCCCTTTCAGATTCGGTGTGCCTGGAGAAGTGGTGGAGGTGAGGTTGGTTGTTAAAATATAATAAAAAACAAAGATATGAAATATATTTATTGGTTATATCAATTGTGTGTGGCGGTACCGGTGACCATCATCGCCACAATACTCACGGCGGCAGTCACCGGAATAGGATGTTCCATAGGCAACGGACATTTCTGGGGATATTGGCCCGGACATGTATGGGCATGGGTCATAGCCCGCATCTTCCTCCTGCCGGTGAAGGTGGAGGGACGGGAAAACATCGAACAGGGACACTCCTACGTCTTTGTGGCAAACCATCAGGGACAGTTTGACATCTTCCTCATCTACGGATTTCTTAACCGCAACTTCAAGTGGATGATGAAGTACCAGTTGCGCAAGATGCCTTTCGTGGGATATGCCTGCGCAAAGAGTCACCAGATCTTTGTGGACAGAAGAAGTCCGAACAAGGTGAAGAAGACCATCGACGAGGCCCGCCATACTCTCAAGGACGGTATTAGTCTCACCGTGTTTCCCGAAGGGGCAAGGACGTTCACCGGTCACATGGGTAAGTTCAAGAAAGGGGCGTTCCTGCTTGCCGATGAATTGCAGTTGCCCGTAGTGCCGCTCACCATCAACGGCTCGTTTGACATTATGCCACGCACCAAGGACTGGCACTTCGTCAACTGGCATCCCCTTAGGCTCACCATCCACCAGCCCATCTATCCTGTTGGCCAGGGACCGCAAAACATACAGGCCGTGATGAGCCAGAGCTATGACTCGGTGATGTCCGCATTGGAAGAGAAATACCAAGGATATATGGATAATCCCGACCAATAATGTCGGGACAGCCAATAACGAAAAATCCCGACCAATAAGACCGGGATTATCAATAACAAATAACCTCTAACCGGAAAAACCGGACGAAATTGTGGAGCTGGAGGGAGTCGAACCCTCGTCCAAACAAGGAAACCATACGCTTTCTACATGCTTATTCCAGACTGCGGTTTTCGTGCGGCAGCAAGACCTGGACCACCAACTGACGCCTTATCCTCAAAAAAATTCACCATCGGCACGAGGCTGCCTCAGGCTATTTCCGATTTACCTGCACCGCTGTACCAACCGGATTCGGAACCACATCCTGTTGAGCGATGTCTCGTCCCATCACCTTGTGACGGGATAAAGCCAGTAATCTACTGTTCTTCGATTAGGCAGCGAGAGCGTATCTTGTTTCGCCAATTAAATTTTTGTCCACTCTGATTATGGAGGTAGCCGACGAGACTCCGCATGCTTACGTACCATCTCAACCCGCTGTCAAATCCAAACAGCCCCGTGTCGAGCACGTAATTTCGGGTGCAAAGATACACATTTCCCACTTTAATTCCAAATTTTTTCGCATATATTTGCTAAAATATTCAAAAAAGACCTTTTGTTTGGATTATATTTGCTATCTTTGCACAATATTTGACGGCAGATAGCGTTTAAATAGATAAATAAAAGGACAGATGAAACATAAGATTAGCATAAAATGGATAGTGGCCATGTTAATATTCTGCACCCTCGGGGGGCAGCAAGCCATGGCACAGTCGATGAGCGACGAACAGGTGATGCAGTATGCCATGCAGGAGTATCAGAAAGGTACTTCCCAGGCTCAGATTGTCACAAAACTCATGCAGCGAGGTGTTGATATCAACCAAATCCGGCGTGTGAGAACCAAATATGAGAGGCAGATGAGCAATGGTGGACTCGGCACCAAGGACATTACCGGAGAGAAAACCAACGAGAGCCGGCTTCGACAAAACAACGGGCAGGATAAGGACGGAAAGACGGGACAGATGCAGAAAAGCACCGAGACCAAAGTGCAAGCCCAGGACAAATATACAGAGATGAACCCCGAGTTCATGATGATGCAGCAGGAGATGGCGGCACTTTTCCCCGACTCCATGGCAGTGGCGGAAATAAAACCGGCCAAAAGGGTGTTCGGACGTGACATCTTCAACAATAAAGACCTCACCTTTGAGCCTAATATGAATATCGCCACGCCACAAAACTACAGGCTCGGACCGGGCGACGCTGTATATGTAGATATCTACGGGGCGTCACAGAAGTCCATGCAATGCACGGTGACACCCGACGGCACCATCGTCATTGAGGGATACGGCCCTGTCAACGTAGGAGGACTGACTGTGGAACAGGCCAACGCACGCCTCAAGGCCACGCTCGGCTCACGATACTCCAGTTCGAAGGTGAAGCTCACCGTGGGACAGACCAAGACCATCATGGTCAACGTGATGGGTGAGGTGGCCGCCCCCGGAACATATACGCTCTCGGCCTTCGCCACCGTTTTCCATGCCCTCTATATGGCCGGAGGCACCAACGACATCGGAACGCTCAGGGACATCAAGGTGTATCGCAACAACAAGCTCGTCAGCAACGTCGATATCTACGACTATATCCTCAACGGAAAGATGACCGGTAACGTAAGGCTCGCCGACAACGATGTCATCGTCGTCGGACCATACGACTGTCTCGTCAACGTCACGGGAAAGGTGAAGCGACCGATGTATTATGAGATGAAAAAGAACGAGAGTGTGGGAACGGTGATGAAATATGCCGGTGGATTCACCGGCGACGCCTATCGCAAGTCGGTCAAGGTAATCAGAAAGGCTGGCTCAAAATACTCGATATTCAACATAGGCGAGTTTGACTTGAACCAATTCAAGGTCGAGGACGAGGACTCCATAGCCGTCGATTCCGTCATACCAAGATACTCCAACATGGTGGAGATCAAGGGAGCCGTGTTCCGCCCCGGTATGTATCAGGTGGGAGGCGAAATCACGGGAGTGAGAAGCCTTTTGGAGCATGCCGACGGTGTGACCGAGGATGCATTTATGCAGCATGCCGTGCTGCACAGGATGAAGGCCGACCGCACGCTTGAGGTCATTCAGGTCGATGTCGAGGGAATACTCTCTGGAAAAGTGGCCGACATACCCCTTAATAACGAGGACGTGCTATACATTCCAAGTAAGAAAGACCTGCTGGAACAGCAGATCCTCACCATACACGGCGAAGTGCTCTATCCCGGCACATACGCCTTTGCCGACAACACCACCGTTGAGGATCTCATTATTCAGGCGGGAGGACTCACTGATGCCGCCTCGGTGATGAAGGTTGACGTGGCGCGCCGCATCGCCGACGCCCATGCCACGGAGATGACCGACACCATCGCACGCACATATTCATTCAGAATAAAGGAGGGATTCATCATCGACGGCACACCAGGATTCGTGCTCAAACCCTATGACGAGGTATATGTCAGGACCAGTCCGGGATTCTCCGAACAGAAAAACGTCACCATCGAGGGAGAGATAATGTTTGGAGGCACATACACCTTGGCAAAGAAAAACCAGACCCTCAGCGAAATCATCAAGGACGCCGGAGGACTGACCACCACGGCATATGCCAAGGGTGCACGACTCGAGCGCAAGCTCACTCCCGAGGAGAAGGCCAGGATGGAGACCATACTCAGGATGGTCAAGGCGCAGTCGGGTGGCGGTGACACTCTCGACATCAGAAAGCTCGACATCCGCGACTCCTACAGTGTTGGAATACAGCTTGACAAGGCCATGGCAGAGCCGGGAAGCAACTATGACATCGTGCTGCGCGAGGGCGACAAGATCTATATCCCGGAATACACCAACACGGTGAAGATCAGCGGCGACGTGATGTACCCCAACACCGTCACATTCAGAAAGGGAAAGGGTGTGAAATACTATGTGGATAAAGCCGGCGGATGGGGCAACAGAGCCAAGAAAAACCGCACTTACATCGTGTATATGAACGGCACAGTGGCACAGGTGGGACACGGTGTCACCCCTGAGCCGGGATGCGAAATCGTAGTGCCAACAAAGCCCGAGGGCCGCAAGATGACCACCGGTGAGATTGTGTCAATAGCATCTGGGTCGGCATCCATCGCCGCCATGATAGCCACTATAGCCAACATCCTCAAGTAAACTATAATAGTATGGAAGAGAAGAAAGACAATATGGAAGTCATTGACCTCAGGGTAATGGCAAAAAAGATATACCAGAAGCGCAAGCTGTTCTATAAGGTTCTGCCTGTGGTGTTTGTACTGTCATGTGCATACGTCCTCTGTCTGCCAAGGTATTACAAGTCAAGCCTGAGTCTCGCACCAGAAATAGGGGGCTCGACAGGAATAGGAGGAACACTTGGCTCGTTAGCCTCGTCATTTGGCATTGACCTTGGCTCGATGGAGACCACAGATGCCATCAATCCTATGCTCTATCCTGACCTCATGGAGGACAATGGATTCGTTGTGGGGCTCTTCGACATTAGGGTGAAGAGCTGTGACGGCGAAATAGACTGCAACTACTATGACTATCTCGCAAAACATCAGAAAAAGCCCTTTTGGAAACATGCCATCGGATGGGTCAAAAAGTTTCTTCCCCAAGACGAGGGGATAAAGTCCAATACAGGCGGAAAGCTCAACCCGTACATTATCTCAAAGAAACAGGATGACGTATGCAATTCCATTCGGGATAAAATAAACATCACGGTCGATAAGAAGACCGCCGTCATATCCATTGCCGTGGAAGCACAGGATCCGCTGATATGCAAGACCCTCGCTGACTCGGTGAAGGAACGACTTCAGGCTTTCATCACCGACTATCGCACTAACAAGGCACGTATTGACGAACAATACTACAAGAAACTCAAGGATGAGGCAAAGGCAGACTATGAGAAGGCCAGAAGGCTCTACGCAAGTTATGCCGACTCCAATATGGACATGGTGCTTGAGAGTTTCAGGGCAAAGCAAAACGACCTTGAAAACGATATGCAATTGAAATACAACACCTATACCACGCTGATGACACAATACCAGATGGCCAAGGCAAAGGTGCAGGAACGCACACCCGCATTCACCCTCATACAGGGGGCTGCGGTGCCCATCAAGCCCACTGGGCCGAAGAGGATGATCTTCGTGGCGGGAATGTGCATACTGGCTTTTTTTATCACATCACTGACCATAGTCAAGGACGAAATATTCACTAAGGCAGATAATGAATCCCACAAATAGAATTGTCATCAATACGCTGGTACAGTATTTCAAAGCTATTGTCAACACCTTGCTCGCACTTTACACCACACGCATAGTGCTTGACGTGTTGACAGTGTCGGACTTTGGCATATACAGTGTCATAGCAGGATTTATCGTGATGATGGGATTCATCACCAATGCCCTGGTCATCACCACACAGAGATACCTGTCATACTATCAGGGAAGGGGGGATGCCACACTTCTGAAGAAGTACTTCGCCAATAGTCTTGCCATACACCTCTGTCTCGGGGCAATGCTCTTGATAGTGCTCGGTGTCATCAAGGACAATGTGGTATATGACATACTAAGGCTGCCCGCGGAACGACTGCATGTGGCGGGAAAGGTATATGTCATCTCAGTGTTGATGATGGTGCTGACCATACTTACCACACCATTCAAGGCGCTGTTTATATCGCATGAGAACTTCGTGTTTCTCTCGTTCGTCGATATTCTTGATGCCGTGGTCAAACTTGCTATTGCCCTCTGCCTGCATTGGATCACCTACGACAAACTCCTGGCCTATGCCTTGCTCATGTTGTTCATCACGTCGATGAACTTTGTCATCACGATGGTGTATGCAAAACTGAGATACGAGGAATGTGTGGTGGTGAGGATAGCCGGGAAGTTAGAGAGGGGTATTATGCGACAGTTGGTGGCATTTGCCGGGTGGACCACGTTTGGCATGGGGGTAGTTGCTGGAAGAGTACAGGGCACAGCTGTTATACTGAATCATTTCCTCGGCACAGTGGTCAATGCTGCATACGGACTGGCCTTTCAGATATACGGTGCAATAGCCGTCTTGGTCACTTCCATCATCAATGCCATCAACCCGCAGATTATGCAGGCTGCTGGAAATCACGACAAGGATAGAATGATACAACTGTCGCTGGCAGAATGCAAATACACCGTGATGCTGTTGTCGGTATTTATAATACCTGTGATTGTGGAAATGCCACGGATATTGTCGTTTTGGCTTGTGGAAGTGCCGCAATACACTGTATTGTGTTGCCGTGCCATTCTCATTGCCTTCATCTTCGACCAGATGTCAGTCGGACTGCAGGCATCGGTGCAGGCTCTCGGAAACATCAGGACATATACGCTGCTTGTGTATATGCCAAAGCTTCTGTACATACCGCTGATATGGTTAATGCTCGACAATGGGTGGGGCATCATGCCTGTGATGACGATATACGTGGCCACGGAGGCTCTCGTGGCCTTTATCCGCATACCATATATGAACAAACGGGAGGGACTGGGCTATGGCCAGTATTTTGTCGAGGTGGCACGTCCGTTATTGCCGCTCATTCTGACGTCGGTATCGGCAAGCCTGTTGGTATGCTGGATGTGTGATTTTGAGTTGCGTTTCCTGCTCACCGGCATATTGTCGGTGGCACTGGACATCCCGGCATTGTGGTTTTTCGTATTGAAGGATGGCGAGCGCGAATATGTCATTAACTTATTGAGGAGGCATGTGAAGAGATGAGAAAGGTGGACATAGCCAGGTATATGGTGGTTGACAAGAAGGAACTTGTGTTTTGGTTGTACACAGCAGGTATGGCCATTGCCTTCTTCGGTTCTTTGCATCCATGGTTCATGTGGGTGCTGGGCCCCTTCTATATAGTGGTCAGTTGTGCTTTCCTTTTCCTGTCATTCCTCGTTGACAGGTCATTAAGTCAAAGGTCTTTCAGCTACAAGCATTTTTTTTATCCCACCTTGGGCTATGTGATGGTGTATTATTACCAGCAGATGGTGAATATGCAGAACATGATGTCATACGCCGTGGGACTGTTATATGTCTATGTGTTTTTCTGCCTGTTCAGGATCGACGAGGCGACGACGAAGAGGTTCGTGAATGTCATCACCAAGGCCTTGGCGGTGTTGCTCATAGTGTCGATGACAGGGTATATGATGTATATTGTCGGATTTCCCTTGCCCTCCACCAATGCCGTCTATGGCGACAATTTGTATAGCTACAGCAATTATTATCTCTTTCTCCTCGACGACCGCAGCCTGTTTACCATAGTGCCAAGATTCCACGCAGTCTTTCTCGAACCCGGACATCTCGGCACTCTGACCACCATGCTTTTGGTGACACATACGGGACATTGGCGCAGGTGGTATTGCATTGCGCTCATCGCGGCTACACTGCTGACATTCTCCTTGGCAGGGTATGTCCTGTTTGCCTTTGCCGTGTTCTTCAACCTATGGATTCAGCGCAAGGCAGTTATCCGTAAGGCCATTGCCGTCATCTCGCTGAGCGGTGCGGTTGTCGTGGGTTCTTTCTTCTATAATGACGGAATGAATATGGTCAACCAACTCATTGTGATGCGCTTGGAGGTGGACGACGGAAAACTATCGGGTGACAACCGTGTGACGGATGATTTCCAGAGGGACTATGAGTCGTTTCTTACCTCCCCCGATGTCTTGTTCGGGCGCGACATGGAGAGAGAGTGGGGAAGCACGGGATATAAGGTTTATCTCTATGACTACGGGCTCTTTGGTGTGATGTTCATGGCCCTGTTTGTCTATTTCTCATTGAGATGTGCCAAGGACCAGCGTGTCTTCTTCTCTACCGTTGCCATGGCGTTACTACTGTTCATAGTGCGCGATGCATTGCTGTGGTGTGGTTTCTTTGCTCCGCTGCATTGTTGTGCGAAGATATATGACAATAACCCAAGAAGTGGAGGAAACAAGCATGACGACCAATAAAGGCAATATGAACGTGAGTGACTACAAGACCATAAGGGTGGTGTATGTCATGAACTCCACCTTGGCATACAGTGGAGCGACGAAGTCATTCCTACTGATGCTCCGGGGACTGATGGCGCATGGCGTGGTGCCCGTCGTGGTGGTGCCCGATGGCGGGGGAGTGGCTGTCACACTGAAGGACATGGGCGTGAGGGTGGTCATCCAGTCGTTCCGGCTTAATGCCTATCCGCCGCTTGATATGCCCAAGGACTGGATGCTCTTCCTGCCGCGGCTCATTGGGCGACTGTCGCTCAACACCCTGGCGGTGGGCAAGCTCAAAAGGATATTCAAGGATGACGGGGTGGACATCGTTCATTCCAACGTCAGTGTGATTGACATCGGGATGAGGTTGGCCAAGGCATTGCACGTGCCGCATGTCTATCACATCAGGGAATATGGCGACAAGGACTTCGGCTATCATCAGTTTCCATCTCGAAGGATTTACTTGCGACGACTAAAGAGTGATAGTTCTTGGAGTGTCTTTATCACCAAGGCCCTGAAGTCCTATTATGAGATGGACACCAACCCAAGGGCAAGGGTGATATATAATCCCATTTATCCCGAAAGCCATCAAGCGAAAAACAAAGAGAAGAAGCCCTATCTTCTCTATGCCGGCCGACTGGACAGGGGCAAGGGAGTGTTCGACTTGATAAAGGCCTACACGATTTACGCTTCCGGTGCGTCACGCCCTTTGCATCTCCACATCGCGGGCGACACGGACAGCGAGGACAAGACGATAATGATGAATATGGTCAGGGATGCCGGGATGGAGGACAAGGTCGTCTTCTTAGGTTATCGGGATGACATGACATCGCTGATGCAAGAGGCCACCGCCATCGTGATACCGTCTTATCATGAGGCCTTCGGAAGATGCCTGGCCGAGGCAATGTTTAACGGATGCCTGACCATCGGCAGAAACACCGGTGGCACACGTGAGCAATATGACAATGGCATGCTTCATGTGGGAAGGGAAATAGGGCTGAGATTCTCTGACGTGAACCAACTGGCCCAACGCATGAAGGAGGTGGACGGCATGTCAGCGTCACAAATGGCTCAAATCACAAGTGACGCACATAAGGCGGTGACTGATCTCTATTCCGTGGAAAACAATGTCAGGGAAGTTCTCAAATTGTATCTATCAGTTGACAAGTATATATAATAAGGTTATATGAAAGCAAGAGTAATAGCATTATATCTCCCGCAATACCATCCCATACCCGAGAATGACGAGTGGTGGGGAAAGGGATTTACAGAATGGACCAATGTGGCAAAGGCAAAGCCGCTCTTCCGTGGACATGACCAACCGCGCATACCTGCGGATTTGGGTTTTTATGACCTGCGTGTTCCTGAAGTAAGACAGCAGCAGGCCGACCTCGCGCGCGAAGCCGGAGTGGAGGGATTCTGCTATTATCACTATTGGTTTGGCAATGGAAAACAGTTGCTGGAGCGACCCTTCAACGAGGTGCTCGCATCGGGCAAACCCGACTTCCCCTTCTGCCTGTGTTGGGCCAATCACGACTGGACCAACAAGACATGGACAAAGGGAAAGAGCTACAGGAAGGACTCCATGATAATGAAGATGGAATATTCACGTGACGACCATGTCAACCATTTCAATGCACTGCTTCCCGCATTCCGCGACAAGCGCTATATCACGGTGGACGGAAAACCACTCTTTGCCATCTGGGCACCGCATTCGTTTCCGGATGTCGCCGGCTTCATAGACTTATGGCAGACCTTGGCAAGGGAAAACGGACTGCCTGGAATACACTTCGTGGGATATACTGTCAATACATCCGGCAAGTCGGCCAAAGGCGGAAAACTATCCCTATGGGCTGCCGATGAGGCTGCCGACCACTACAACGCCGTATTGGAGAAGGGATTCGACGCCGTGATGTCGTCGGGACTCGCCCGTGGACAGACATTGAGCCGCGGCAGACTGAAGATGCTCACCTATTATCTCCTCGGACAAACCTTCCTCCCCACGACATGCAGGGCGGATTATGCCAAGGTGATGAAGCACTATTATGTCGATGAGGACTCATGGGAGAATGTCTATCCCACGCTCCTACCACAATGGGACAGGACACCGAGAGCCGGACTGCGCACCGACCCCTTGACCAATGCCACCCCGGATAAATTCCAAAAGTCGATAGAGGAGGCGGTGGAGAGAATCAGGCATAAGGCCCCGGAGCACCGCATACTCTTCCTCAAGGCATGGAACGAGTGGGGCGAGGGCAACTATGTCGAACCCGACTTGACCTTCGGACACGGATGGCTCGACGCCATACGGAATGCTGTGAAAGAATAAGTGGTCAAACTATTATTTGCTAACTATGAAAAGACTATCTGTTATCGGGCATTTCGCCTTTGGGAAGCTACTGCTAAATGGCCAAACCATAAAGACAAAGGTTGTAGCAGAGGCTTTGGAACAACAATACCATGGCTATGATGTCAGAAGAGTTGACACACATGGAGGAGCACTGTTTCTGTTGAAGATGCCTTTCGTGCTATGGGATGTGGTAAGGACAAGCGAGAATGTGGTGGTGATGCCCGCACATAATGGGGTGCGCACCATGTTGCCGCTGCTTTGCCTGTATAATATGCTGTGGCGAAGGAATATCCTCTATGTCGTCATCGGAGGATGGCTTCCGGCGATGCTTCAGGCCAACGGATGGCTCCGCAAGGTGATAAGGAGAATTAATGGTGTCTTCGTGGAGACTGTGTCGATGAAGCGGAGATTGGAAAGCATTGGTATGGGGAATGTATATGTCATGCCCAACTGCAAGAAACTGGACATCCTAAAGGAGACACCCCGCTGGAATCAGGCCGACAGGTTGCCCCTGTGCACATTCTCGCGGGTAATGGAAGAAAAGGGTATCGCCGAGGCGGTCGATGCAGTGAAGAAAGCCAATGATGCCATCGGTGAAGACGTCTATAGCCTTGACATCTACGGACAGGTGGAAAAGGGACAGGAAGAATGGTTCAGTGGGCTGATGAACGGACAACCGGAATACATACGCTATAGGGGATGCGTGGCTTTCGACAAGAGCGTGGAGGTGCTGGCAGGGTATTATGCACTGCTGTTTCCCACACACTATCAGGGTGAGGGATTTGCCGGGACAGTCATTGACGCCTTTGCGGCAGGATTGCCCGTCATAGCGACCGACTGGCATGACAATGCCGACATCATTCGCCACGGACAGACAGGATATGTCTATCCCGTCAATGACACGGAGGCATTGGCCCGCATATTGCTTGACATACATAATGGCCGGGATGATGTGGAGAGAATGCGCCGCGCATGTACGGAGGAGGCAAGGCGTTATCAGCCTCATGAGGTCATCATGACATTGGTCAACCACTTAAAAAAATGAAAGATAATTGAATATTTAATAGCAAATACAAGAAAAACACCGATATATTTGTTCGTTTGAACAATTTTTCGTAATTTTGCACGTTATATATATAAAGTGAATTTCTAATGAATGACAATATGGTTTCGATAATAATGCCCACTTTCAATTGTGGAGCTTTTATCGGAGAAGCAATCAAGTCTGTGAGGATGCAGACTTATCGGGCATGGGAACTGATTGTTGTTGACGACTGTTCGACAGACAATACTGAATGTATCGTCAGACAATTGATGGCTGACGACACACGCATAAAGTATATACGGAATGATAGGCAAATGGGAGCTGCGGAAAGCCGTAACCTGGCACTCCGCATGGCCAAGGGACACTGGATTGCCTTCTTGGACAGCGACGACATGTGGTTGCCCGGGAAACTGGAAAGGCAGATAGCATTCATGAATGCCAACAACTGCCATTTCAGCTATCATAACTATTCGATGATCAGTGAGGACGGTTCCTCCCTCGGCATCATCGTCAGCGGCAGGCGAAAGGTCGGAGTGGCAGGTATGTTCACTTGCTGCTGGCCAGGATGTCTCACTGTGATGTACGACAGGGACTATGTTGGACTGGTGCAGGTGGCAAGCATACGCCGCAACAATGACACTGCCATCTGGCTGAAGGTCATCAGGAAATGCCCGTGTCTCTTGCTCGACGAGAACCTCGCCACATACAGGCGCAGGACGGGGTCGATCACTCCCACCACTCCATGGATGAAGGTGCTGTGGCATTATCCTCTCTTCCGCAAAGGCGAGGGGATGTCGCCCGTGATGGCGGCGGTGATGGTTGGCATCAACACTGTGTGCAGCATATACAAGAAGATGTTCTACGTGAAAAAGACCAAATAAGTATCCAACATTATAATTAGTTATTCCAAATAAAAATCATAACCAGAATGAATCAGAAAAGAAACATACCATTTTCACCTCCCGACATCACGGAAGCGGAGATAGAGCAGGTGGCCGATGCGCTTCGCTCAGGGTGGATTACCACCGGACCGAGAACCAAGCTGCTGGAGAGTAAGATAGCAGGACTATGCCATACGAGCCGTGCCGTGTGTCTCAACTCCGCCACTGCATGTATGGAGAGCATACTCCGCATTCTTGGTGTGGGAGCGGGCGACGAGGTTATCACCACGGCATATACCTATACCGCCACGGCAAGTGTGGTGGCGCATGTGGGGGCCACGCTGAGGATTATCGACACCAAGCCTGGTTCGTTCGAGATGGACTACGACAAGATGGAGGAGACTATCAACGAGAGGACGAAGGTGGTGATACCCGTTGACCTCGGCGGTGTGGTCTGTGACTACGAACGGGTGTTCAGGGCAGTGGAAAACAAGCGCGCGCTCTTCTCGCCCGCCAATGACATTCAGAAGGCCATCGGACGTGTAGTCGTAATGGCCGACGCCGCTCATGCCCTTGGGGCGATGCGTGGCGGAAGGATGTGCGGCGAGATTGCCGACTTCACTTCTTTCTCCTTCCATGCCGTCAAGAACTTCACCACGGCGGAGGGTGGGGCTCTCACATGGAGGGACATCGACGGGGTGGACAACGACGATATATACAGGCAGTTCATGCTCCTCTCGCTTCACGGACAGAGCAAGGACGCTCTCGCCAAGACCCGCCTTGGGGCATGGGAATATGATGTGGTGGCTCCACTCTATAAGTGCAACATGACTGACATCATGGCTGCCATCGGACTGGCTCAGTTCGAACGCTATCCCGCATTGCTTGCGCGCAGGCGTGAAATTATCAGGAGATATGACGAGGCTTTCGCCCGACTGAATGTCCAGACGCTGCAGCATTATACTGACGACTCCACGTCGAGCGGACATCTGTATATCGTCAGGCTGCTCGGACACGACTCAGACTTCCGCAACAGGGTCATCGTGCGCATGGCGGAGGAGGGCATTGCCTGCAATGTTCACTATAAGCCATTGCCCTTGCTGACGGCTTATCGCAATCTCGGATTTGACATTGCTGACTATCCCAATGCCTTTGACATGTATCACAATGCCATGACCCTGCCGCTTCACACGCGTCTCTCGGATGATGATGTGGATTATATCATAAGTCGGTTTACTGACATCATGAACAATGGCTAAGAGACTGTTTGACATCATCGCGAGTGGCGTCGGACTGTTGTGTCTCGCACCGGTGTTCATCCTCGTGGCATTATGGATCAAGGCTGACTCTCCCGGACCGGTGTTCTTTCGTCAGGCGAGGGCGGGGCGGGGCGGACGGGTCTTCCGCATATACAAGTTCCGCTCCATGCGTGTGGGAAGCGACAAGGGCAGTCAGATAACCATCGGTGGTCACGACTCCCGAATCACCCGGTCGGGCGTGTTCATCCGGCGGTTCAAGATCGACGAGTTGCCGCAGTTGATCAATGTCTTCCTCGGCGACATGTCGTTTGTGGGTCCGCGGCCTGAGGTGCCTCACTATGTGGATATGTACAGTGAGGAGCAGAGGGAGGTGTTGAGGGTGCGTCCGGGCATCACCGACCTTGCCTCCATAAAGTACAGGGACGAAAATGAGATTCTCGGCACTGTGGATGACCCGGAGGCATATTATGTCTCGGTGATTATGCCCGACAAACTGTCCATCAACCTGGACTATGTCCGTCATCACAGTTTTATTGGCGACATACGGATTATTCTCATGACATTGTTTAAAATATTCAAATAAATTATTCTTTTCAATGCAGATACTTCATAAGTTCTTCACATGGTATTTCAGTCGTAACGCCCTGCCTTACTGGTGTATTCTTGCTGCCGACAGCCTAATAATATACGTGTTTTATATGTTCGGCTATTACTGTTTCATCGGTGGCGACGGCATAGTGGACTATTTCTGGCATA
Organism: Prevotella sp.; assembly: GCA_034101015.1. Lineage (GTDB taxonomy): Bacteria > Bacteroidota > Bacteroidia > Bacteroidales > Bacteroidaceae > Prevotella. The sequence continues at coordinate 21,022 of JAXEKN010000034.1, read as the reverse complement.
AGTCGGCCATGGTCTTGTTTTGCCTGCTTTTCTATATGGTGGGCTTCCGCTTGCTTCACACATATTCCAATGTCATCAGGTATTCATCGTTTGTTGACCTGTGCCAGTTGGCTTGTGCCAATGTCATCGGCACAGCGTGTGTGCTTGCCATAAGGTTGCTGTTTGTGGATTATGACAACACCATATTCCCCGGACTGCGAATCACTCTCTTTGCCTTCTGCTTCGGCACGTTGACGATGTGGGCGGTCAGGGTGTTGGTTAAGACCCTCTTCGACGTGGTTGATGTCAGCGTCAATGCACGATGCGTGTATATTTACGGCACCCTGTCGCAGAGTGTGTCCATTGCCAAGAGCGTGCGAAGCCAGCATCCCTCGCGCTATATCGTCAAGGGGTTTATATCCCCGCAGTCTGGTCATAACCTTAAGTATCTCTCGGGTATGCCCATCTATGATGTCGGCGAAGAACTGATACACAGGATGAAGCGTGATGACATAGAGGGAGTCATAGTATCCCCGCAGTTGAATGTGGAGTTTTGCGCCGACCAGCGCTTCATAGACCTCCTTACCGACAATGGCATGAAGATGTTTATGATGACAGAGGAATTTGAGTGGGACGGTGTGTCGCCTATCGACCAAAACAATGTGCTCCATGAGGTGAGCGTTGAGGAACTGTTGCCGCGCAAGCAGATAATGATAGACATCAAGGCAGTGGCGCGGGAATTGGAGTGGAAAACGATTTTCATCACTGGTTCGGCGGGCAGTATCGGCTCGGAACTGGTTCGTCAGATTGCATCGTTCAACCCTCGGCGGTTGGTGCTCATCGACCAGGCTGAGACTCCTCAGCATGACATACGTCTGATGATGGCTGAGAAATGGCCGGATGTGGAATGCCACACCATTGTCGGAAGTATCTGCAACGAGAAGGCTATGCAACGCCTGTTTGCCGCTTATCGTCCCGACTATGTCTTTCATGCCGCCGCATATAAGCATGTGCCTATGATGGAGGACAACCCTGGCGAGAGTATCAGTAATAATGTGGTGGGGACAAAGGTCGTGGCCGACTTGGCGGTGAAGTATGGCACACGTAAGTTTGTGATGATTTCCACCGACAAGGCTGTCAACCCCACCAATGTCATGGGGTGCTCCAAGCGTATATGCGAGATTTATGTGCAGAGCCTTGACGCTTCCGTCAAGAGCGGCGCAACCAGGGGCGTGACCCAGTTTGTCACCACACGATTCGGCAATGTATTGGGTTCTAACGGCTCTGTCATCCCGCTCTTCCGCGAACAGATAAGAAGGGGCGGACCGGTCACGGTGACTCACCCCGAGATAACGCGTTTCTTCATGCTTATTCCCGAGGCTTGCAGGCTCGTGCTTGAGGCTGGCGTGAAGGGTAATGGCGGCGAGATCTTTGTCTTTGACATGGGTGAGTCGGTGAAAATCGCCGACCTTGCCAAGAGAATGATCAAACTGAGCGGTGCGAAGGATATCGAAATCAAATACACGGGACTTCGTCCGGGCGAGAAACTCTATGAGGAGGTGCTGAGTTCGGAGGAGGCCACTCTTCCTTCCTTCCATGACAAGATCCGAATAGCAAAGGTCAGGGAGTATGACTATGCCTCTGTCAACAGACAGATAGAGAACCTTGCACGCCAGTGTGATGAGTCAACGGACATGCAGGTGGTGAAGATGATGAAGGAGATGGTGCCGGAATTCCTGAGCAAGAACTCCGTGTATGAGTCTCTCGACTGAGTCCACTTGTCTTATTCAGCCGTATGCTTATAGCTTGTCGCCGAAGCACAGGTCGCCGGCATCGCCGAGTCCTGGCACTATATATTTGTGCTCGTTGAGCTCCGGGTCGATGGCACCGCACCATATTGTGGTCTTTTCATCGGGGAAGGTGGCACGTATATGGTCTATGCCTTCCTTGGCGGCAATGACGCTGGCTATATGTATATGCTTGGGTGTGCCGTGGGACAGGAGAGCCTCGTAGGCGAGTTCCATCGAGCCGCCAGTGGCGAGCATCGGGTCGGCAATGATAAGGGTCTTTCCGTCAAGGGATGGAGCGGCCAGGTATTCCACGTGGATGCCCACCTTGGTGTGCTCTTCGTCCTCGTATGTGCGGTAGGCGCTGGCAAATGCGTTTTCCGCCTTGTCAAACACGCTCAGTATGCCGTCGTGCATGGGCAGTCCGGCACGAAGCACAGTGGCTACGACAATCCTGTCCGTCGGTATTGTGGTGTGGGCAATGCCGAGGGGTGTCTCCACGTCAATGTCATGATAGTCGAGCCTGCGGCTTATCTCGTATGCGATAAACTGTCCAATGCGCCGGATGTTGTTGCGGAAGAGCTGGGGATTCTTCTGATAATCCTTGTCGCGAAGTTCCGCCATATAGGTGTTGACTACTGAATGGTGGAGGGAGAAGTCTATTGTTTCCATATCTTTTATACTCAACTTTTTGAAGTTAAGGAAGTCAAAGAAGTTTGTTAGGCTCAGACACATGTCTTTAACTTCTTTAACTTCCTTAACTTCTTTAACTTCTTTAACTTCTCTATCTTTTATTCATTTTCAAGTCTTTCGTTGATAGCCTTGGTCTCAGCCTCATATCCTGGCTTGCCGAGAAGTGCAAACATATTCTTCTTGTATGCCTCCACACCAGGCTGGTTGAACGGGTTGACACCGAGAAGATTTCCACTGATTCCGCATGCTATCTCAAAGAAGTAGATGACCTGTCCGAGATAATACTCATTGAGTTCGGGCATCACCACGCGCATGTTGGGCACGCCACCGTCCACGTGAGCTAACCGTGTGCCAAGCTCCGCCATCTTGTTGACGTCGTCCACACGCTTTCCTGCAAGGAAGTTCAGACCGTCGAGGTTTTCGTCGTCATTGGGGAAGAGCAGGGTATGGTTGGGTGTCTCCACGCTGATGACAGTCTCGAAGATGGTGCGCTCGCCTTCCTGAATCCACTGACCCATGGAGTGGAGGTCGGTGGTGAAGTCACATGATGCTGGGAAGATACCCTTGCCGTCCTTGCCTTCGCTCTCGCCGTAGAGCTGCTTCCACCACTCACTCATGAAGTGGAGCTTGGGCTGATAGTTGACGAGAATCTCTATCTTCTTGCCAGCCTCGGCATAGAGGGCATTGCGTGTGGCAGCATATTGTGCAGCGATGTTCTCGGCGAAAGGCACATCCTTGCCGCATGCCTTCTCCATCGACTGGGCACCCTCAACGAGTTTTGCGATGTCAAAGCCGGCACATGCGATGGGCAGCAGTCCCACGGGGGTGAGCACTGAGAATCGTCCTCCCACATTGTCGGGAATGATGAATGATGTGTATCCCTCCTTGTCGGCGCATGTACGCGCTGCTCCCTTCTTTGCGTCGGTGACAGCCACGATGACCTTCTTGGCCTCGTCCTTGCCGCGCTGCTCCTCACACTGCTTCTTCAGCAGGCGGAAGGTGAGGGCGGTCTCGGTGGTTGTGCCCGACTTTGAGATGTTGATCACACCGAACTTCTTGTCCTTGAGGTAGGCTGTGAGCTCAGAGAGATAGTCCTCGCCGATGTTGTTGCCGGCAAAAAGGATGGTGGGGTTGGTCTGGTCGCCCACAAGCCATGCAAACGAGTTGCTGAGTGCCTCGATGACAGCCCTTGCTCCAAGATAACTGCCTCCGATACCAGCCACGACAACCACTTCGCAGTTTTTGCGGAGCACGTCGGCGCAGTCTTGCAACTGCTTGATGAAACTGGCAGAAATGGATGATGGCAGATGAAGCCATCCCAAGAAGTCATTACCAGGGCATGTGCCGTTTTCGAGGGCCTCCTGAGCGGCCTTCACCTGAGGCTCGAAAGCCTCTACTGCTCCAGCTTTCAGAAACTGTGCAGCCTTTGTGATGTCAAGTGTTATATTCTTCATAATTTCTGTATGATAATTATTATCAAAATATCTATTAGTCTAAATGAGTCCGCCTGCTTTGTTGATATTAGTCCTTCTGTCTCTTTATCTGAAAGAGTCTGTCAGCAGCTTGATTTCAATCTGTGGACTGATGCGCTCATAGAGAATATTATATACGGCGTCGAGTATCGGCATATTGACATGCAGGTGGCGGTTGATCTCCTTCATGCACTTGGTGCCAAAGAATCCCTCAGCTATCATCTCCATCTCTATCTGTGCGCTCTTCACGCTATATCCCTTGCCAATCATCGTGCCGAAGGTACGGTTGCGCGAGAAGTTGCTGTAACCGGTGACAAGCAGGTCGCCGAGATATACGGAGTCATACACGCTTCTCTCTATCGGGTGTACGGCAGTGAGAAACCTCGACATCTCCTGCACGGCATTTGACATGAGCACCGCCTGGAAGTTGTCGCCAAACTTCAGTCCGCTGCATATTCCCGCCGCGATGGCATACACGTTTTTCAGCACGGAGGAATACTCGATACCGATGACGTCGCTCGACGTCTTCGTCTTGATAAACTCGCTCGTCATGACATCGCAGAAGGCCTGGGCCTTGTCGCGGTCCGAACATCCCACTGTGAGATAAGACAGCCTTTCCAATGCCACCTCCTCGGCATGCGAGGGACCGCCGATGCATGCGAGGTTGTCGTAGGGCACGTCATACACCTGATGGAAATATTCCGAGCACACCAGGTTCTCGTCGGGCACGATGCCCTTGATGGCAGTGATGACAAACTTGTCCCTGATGCGTGTCCTCAACTTCTTGAGATGATTCTTCAGATAAGGTGATGGAGTGACAAACACGAGCGTGTCATAATCCTGGACGATACGGTTGATATCGCTTGAGAAGCATATCTCCTGGGTGTTGAAGTGCACGCTTGTCAGATAGGCGGGGTTGTGGCCCATGCGGCGGAATTCCTCTATACGGTCGTCGCGACGCATATACCATCCGATGTGGTGGGTGTGCCCCACCACTATCTTTGCTATTGCCGTCGCCCAGCTTCCCCCGCCGATAATGGCTATCTTACCGCAATCGAACATATTTTCTATATACCTTATTATATATATATATGAAATTTGTTATAACTTCCCATTATAACTTCTCATTTCTTTGCTTCCTCAATCCAGGCGGCAAACTCCTCCACCTTGGGATTGTCGTAGCCCAACTTGTATTTCTTGTTGACTCCACACACGTCCTGCTGCAACTTCTGGGGATTGACGTCGCGTATGTCACTGACGAGATAGTAGCCGCACTTGTTGAACACGGCCACCCATTTCTCCTCCACGCCGATGGCAGCCCATTCGGCATTGGTGCTGCGGGGCGCTTTCTTTTCTGGTTTCATCTGCGGGAAGAAGAGCACCTCCTGTATATAGGTGCGTCCCGTCATGAGCATGACGAGTCGGTCGATACCGATACCTATACCGCTTGTCGGCGGCATACCGTATTGCAGTGCGCGAAGGAAATCCTGGTCGATTATCATTGCCTCGTCGTCGCCCTTGTCGGCGAGCTTCATCTGGTCGATGAATCTCTCCTCCTGGTCGATGGGGTCGTTGAGCTCTGAGTAGGCATTTGCCAGCTCCTTGCCGTTGACCATCAGTTCGAAGCGCTCGGTGAGTCCTGGTTTTGAGCGGTGCATCTTGGTCAGTGGTGACATCTCCACGGGATAGTCAGTGATGAAGGTGGGCTGGATGAAGGTGCCTTCGCAGAACTCTCCAAAGAGTTCGTCGATGAGCTTGCCCTTGCCCATAGTCTCATCCACGTCCATACCCTTTTCCTTGCAGAAGGCGCGTATCTCCTCCTCGCTCTTGCCATTACAGTCAAATCCGGTCTTTTCCTTGATGGCGTCGAGGATGGGCAGTCGGCGGTATGGCGCCTTGAAGGATATAATCTGTCCATCCACCTCGCGCTCTGGCTTGCCGTTGACTGCGATGCAGACGGTCTCAAGGAGTTTCTCCGTGAACGACATCATCCAGTTGTAGTCCTTATATTGCACATACAGCTCCATACAAGTGAACTCGGGGTTGTGGTTGCGGTCCATTCCTTCATTGCGGAAGTTCTTGCCTATCTCATATACACCCTCAAAACCGCCCACGATGAGTCGCTTCAGATAAAGCTCGGTGGCGATACGCATATACATGTCAACATTGAGGGCATTGAAATGGGTAATGAACGGACGTGCCGACGCACCTCCCGCAATGCTCTGCAGCGTGGGGGTCTCAACCTCGGTGTAGCCCGCCTCGTCGAGCACACGGCGTATGGTGCGTATCACTGTGGCACGCTGGAGGAATGTGTCCTTCACACCGTCGTTGACCACGAGATCGACATATCTCTGGCGGTATCTTAGTTCCGGGTCGTCAAACTTGTCATATGCCACACCGTCCTTGTATTTCACGATAGGCAGGGGCTTGAGGCTCTTGGATAGCAGCGTGAGCTCTTGTGCATGCACGGAAATCTCGCCTGTCTGCGTGCGGAATACAAATCCCTTCACACCGATGAAGTCACCGATGTCGAGCAGACGCTTGAACACCTTGTTGTACATATCCTTGTCCTCGCCGGGGCAGATGTCGTCGCGTGTGACATACACCTGTATTCTGCCCTTTGAGTCCTGAAGCTCCACAAAACTGGCCTTTCCCATCACTCTCCGGCTCATCATTCGTCCGGCGATGCACACCTGGCGTGGTTCTTCCTCGTCCTTAAACTGTTCGCGTATGTCAGTGGAGAACGCATTTGTTGGGTACTCGGCCGCGGGATATGGGTTGATGCCCATGTCTCTCAATTCCTGCAGACTCTGTCGTCTGCCTATTTCCTGTTCACTAAGTTCTAAAACATTCATGTCGTTTTCGAATATATTCTATATGTAATTTTTTGCTTAACGTTATGTGGGTGCAAAGTTACTAATTAAAATTGAGAAATCATTCACTTTTTTGCATTTTTATACCTAAGAAAGCTATTATAATATTCAAAAACGTTAAAAATTGACCGAAATCATAATTTTTTGGCGGAAATATTTGGTGGTTTTCCGCAAAAACACTACTTTTGTTGTGTTATTACCAAAATGAAGAGAGATATGTACACAACAAAAATGAAAGAACGCGTCGTGGGCGTGGATATAAGTTTGGCGCAAACTACTTATGCCATTGTCGATTTGAGAGGCAAGATAATCGCCAAGGACAGTTTCCCCACGGAGGACTATCCACAGATAAGTGGGTTTGTCAGCAAGCTGGCCGAGAGCGTGATGCTTTTGGCTGAGGCTAATGGCGGATATGATACTATCCGCTCCGTAGGCATAAGCTCGCCAAGCGGTAATTTCAAGACAGGGTGCATCGAAAATTCTCCTAATATGCCTTGGAAGGGAGTCATCCCCCTGGCAGCCTTGCTGCGCGACCGTCTTGGACTGGCCGTTGCGGTGGGCAATGACTGTTATGTCATGGCGTTGGGTGAGCATGCCTTTGGATGTGCGCATGGCATGAACAACTTCGTCCTCTTCGGTTTGGGACACGGCTTTGGTGCATGTATCTTCACCCGCAACAAGGCTCATCTCGGTGCCAACGGCTTTGCCGGTGAGTTCGGACATTCTTGTGTCGTTGACAATGGCAGGGAGTGCGGATGCGGACTTCGTGGATGCTTGGAGGCATATTGTGCGGAGAAGGGTATCCTGCGCACAGCTTGCGAGGTGCTTGAAGAGAGCGACAAACCGTCACTGATGCGCGGCGTGGAGAAGCTCACACCGAAGATGATCACGGAGTTTTGTGACCAGGGTGATGAATTGTCCATTGAGGTATATCGCCGCACAGGACATATCCTTGGTATCGGTATGGCCAATGCCGCCACCTTCACCGACCCCGAGGCCATCATCTTTGCCGGTGGTATCGCTCATGCTGGCAAGTGGCTCTTTGAGCCGGCCCAGAAGTCATTTGAGGAGCATGTCTTCCACAACATCCGCGGCAAGGTGAAGATCCTTGTGTCATCCATCAACGACCGTGAGCGCGACATCCTTGGCGCGAGCGTGCTGGCATGGGAGGTGGAAGAGTATTCTCTGTTTAAATAACTCGATTATAAATAATGTTTCAACATAAATTTTGTAGTGGGGGCAGGGGCCTGTGAAGGTGTCTGTCCCTTTTTATTTAAATTTGACATGGATTTAGACAATATAATAGAAAAGATAAATAAAGAGCGCAATATGGCTACAGTGATGGGAATGGAGTTTTTCTCCACCCCGGAGCCCGACACCTGTATGGCGCGTATGAGAGTTGATGAAAACAGTCGCCAACCGATGGGTTATCTCAGTGGTGGCGCGTCGTTGGCGCTTGCCGAGACACTTGCCGGTGCCGGTTCGTCGGCATTGTGTCCCGACAAGGTGTGTGTTGGCATCAATGTCAGCGGTACACATGTCAAGGCTGTGCCCGAAGGCGACGTGGTGACGGCCTTGGCGCGCATTGTCCATTGCGGCTCGACCCTCCATGTGTGGAATGTGGATATCACCGACACCTCCGGACAACTCATCTCCACGGCTCATGTCACCAATTATATCATTGACAAAAAGAATAAGTGAGAATGAGTTGCTATGCACTTTACCGTCTGCCTGGCGAGAGTCACTATATGGAAATCCGACAGTCTGATGACTTGCCCGATATCCTCGGCTCCTATGAGGAGGTGGGGACGAAGAGTGGATTTGTCGTGGCTCCTTTTGTCCCTTCCAGTGACAGTCCCATACTTATGATACGTCCCGACCATGTGGCACGTCATGATATGCCGATGCACCCAAAGGATGGCGACATGCCCACGGGTAATGTCGTCTCGCGTGAGAGTTGCCGTGAGGTGTATGCCAATGACTTCCGTCTCTTCCATAGTCATATCGTCAGCGGCGAGTTCCAGAAGCTGGTGCTTGCCCGTCAGTCCGTGGACAGTGTGGAATGTCAGGAACCGCCCCTGCAGCTCTTTGAGCGTGCATGCCGTCTTTACCCCAAAATGTTCGTTGCCCTTATCGTTGCTCCGCAGTGTGGAATGTGGCTCACTGCCACCCCCGAGACGCTCCTTGAGGGCAGTGGCGGCGAATATCACACCATAGCCCTCGCTGGCACCATGGGACTTTGGGGCAACACGCCATGGAGCGAGAAAAACCGCCATGAACAGCAATACGTGGCCTCGTATATCGCCGAGAGCATACGCCATTATGCCGATGACTTTAGTCAGTCGGGTCCATATACCGTGGCAGCGGGCGACATCTGCCATCTGCGCACCGACTTCACCTTCCGCCTTTCCGACCGGCGGCGTCTCGGTGAGTTTGTCGCCGCCCTTCATCCCACACCCGCCGTGTGCGGACTGCCCAAGCATGAGGCTATGCAGTTTATCGTCAACCATGAGACGATGCCTCGCCGCTACTATAGCGGATTCATGGGTCCTGTGGATATCATCCCCGACAGTCTTCATCTCTTTGTCTCGTTGCGCTGCATGAGTGTGTCGGATGGTGAATACCGTCAATATGCCGGTGGCGGACTTCTTGCCGACAGTGAGGAAGGGATGGAATGGAATGAGACAGAATCAAAAATGCAAACAATCAGAAGATGTTATACAAGGAAGATAAAGTAAACCTAATCATAGCATTGCTCCGTGGCTATGGCATACGTTACGTGGTGCTATGTCCGGGCAGCCGCAATGCCGTCATCGTCAATAATATACTCACGTGTGGCGACGCCTTCCGCTGCTATCCCGTCACCGACGAGCGTTCGGCGGGCTTCTTCGCCTTAGGCATATCCATGAAGGGTTCCCCGGCGGCAGTGGTGGTGACCTCTGGTTCCGCCCTGCTCAATCTTATGCCGGCAGTGGCGGAGGCATGCCATCAGCGCATTCCCCTTTGCGTCATATCTGCTGACCGTCCGCATGAGGATATAGGCATGAACGTGGGCCAGACTATTGTCCAGCCTGGCGTGATACAGCAGTTTTGCGTCCGCTCGGTCAATCTCGTCCCCGCAGAGAAGTCCACGCCATGGTATCACCGCCGACTCGTCTCGGAGGCTCTCGCCATGATGCTCCGTGACTCCATGCCTATACATGTCAACGTACCGTTGGCGGCTCCTGCCGACTGTCCCGTCTCCGACATTGAAGATATTCCCCGTATGGAGAGAATACCATTGATCGACAGTCCCTTTGGTGTGGGATGTATCGACCGGTCGCTGCTTGATGAGCTTCGTGGCGCAAGCCGTCCTGTGCTTCTTGTAGGCGAGGACCATGTCCTGCGTCTCCATCCCGAGGTGGTTGCCGCATTGCGTCGTCATATAGTGGTGCTCAGTGAACCGCTTACCGACGCCCATGCCCGTCCTTTCGACGGCATCATCCAGTCAATGCCAGAGTCGCTTGCCCCCGACCTTCTCCTCTATGTCGGCGGTTCCAATGTATGTCGTGCCATTCTCGGACGCTTTGCTGCCATAGATGGCTTGAGGGTATGGCGCATAGACCCCACGGGCGCGTTCGTCTCTCCCTTTGGTTGTCTCGACCGCGTGGTTCGTGCCGAGCCGTTGGCTTTCCTCAGAGCCCTTGCCGATGCCCTTGAACATACACCTGAGGGTGAGCATGGCAATGGTCTTGCCCCGTCAGCGTTTTATGATTCATGGATGGAAGCCTTCGATGTCGAGGAGTCGCGCCTTGCCGCCACCTTCGATGAGATGCAGTTGACAGCCGCTTCCGTCGTGAAGTATTTCGAGGAACAGTTGGATGATATGGACTATGACTTCCATGTACACTATGCCAACAGTAGTGCCGTGCGCCTTGCCTGCCGCTATGCCTCGGGTCATGTGGTCTATTGCAACAGGGGAGTCAACGGCATCGAGGGCACCCTCTCCACGGCGGCAGGATTTGCTGCTGCGGTGGATTCCAGCGAGATGATCTTCTGTGTCATTGGCGACCTCAGTTTCTTCTATGACCAGAATGCCCTCTGGAACCAAAACCTCCGTGGCAATCTGCGCGTCATACTGATCAACGACCGCCATGGCTCCATCTTTGACTGTGTGGCAGGTCTGGAGCATTGCACGTCGCGCGACCGATATGTGGCGGGTCGGCATGAGGCCGACGCCCGTGGTATATGTACCCAAAACGATATTGGCTATCTCTCGGCAAAGACCATCGACGAGATGCATCTTGGCATTGTGCGCCTGCTGACCGAAGAGTCGTCAAGGCCCATGGTGCTTGAAGTGTTTTGTCCTTAACTTCTTTAACTTCTTTAACTTCTTTAACTTCTAAATCATTATGTCAACAAACAGAGAATGGAAAAAAGTCAGGGATTTCGAGGAAATCCTGTTGGAAGAGTATAATGGAATAGCGAAGATAACGATCAACCGTCCACGTTATCGCAATGCCTTCACCCCCAAGACCACCTTGGAGTTGAGCCAGGCCTTTGCATGGTGTCGTGAGGCATCCCGCATCAGTGTTGTTTTGCTCACGGGAGCTGGCGACAAGGCCTTTTGTGCCGGTGGAGATATGCACGTCAAGGGACGTGGCGGATATGTCGATGACGAAGGAGTGCCCCGTCTCTCTGTGCTCGATGTGCAGATGCAGATACGCCGTCTGCCCAAGCCCGTCATCGCCATGGTCAACGGTTATGCCATCGGTGGCGGCCATGTCCTCCATCTCGTCTGCGACCTCACCATAGCGTCCGAGAATGCCATCTTCGGACAGACCGGTCCGAAGGTAGGCTCCTTCGATGCCGGATTCGGAGCCAGTTACCTTGCCCGTATCGTAGGTCAGAAGAAGGCGCGTGAGATATGGTTCCTCTGTCGCCAGTATTCCGCCCGCGAGGCAGAGCAGATGGGAATGGTCAACAAGGTGGTGCCCTTGGATCGCCTTGAGGACGAGTGTGTGGAATGGGCAGAGACCATGATGGAGAGGTCGCCCCTTGCCCTCAGGATGATCAAGGCGGGACTCAATGCCGAACTCGACGGCCAGGCGGGCATACAGGAGTTGGCTGGTGATGCCACCATGCTCTATTACTTCCTCGATGAGGCTCAGGAGGGTGGCAAGGCGTTTCTTGAGAAGCGCAAGCCCGACTTCAGCAAATATCCGAAGATGCCCTAACTTCTTTAACTTCTTTAACTTCTTTAATAAAGATGTACCATATAGTAATAGAACCTCGAACATTCCATTTCAAGCAGCCCGCCGGCACGTCGCGCGGCATATATACCGAGCGCAAGTCATGGTTGCTCCATCTCACGTCGGATGAATATCCCGGAAGGGTTGGAGTGGGGGAGTGCGCTCCCTTGCCCGACCTCAGTTACGACGCCCGTCCCGAATATGAGAAGACCCTCAATGCCGTGTGTCAGCGGTTTTGCGAGGAAGGAGTCATCAACTATCAGATGATGCGCCCCTATCCCTCCATGCTCTTTGGACTTGAGACCGCCTTGAGAAATCTCCAGTATGGTGATGTCCTCTTCGACACCGCTTTCACCCGTGGCGAGGCAGGCATCACCATCAACGGCCTTGTGTGGATGGGAAGCCACGATGAGATGCTGCGGCGCATAGAGGAAAAGCTCAATCAGGGATGTCATTGCATCAAACTGAAGATTGGGGCCATCGACTTCGAGCTCGAACTCGCCATGGTCAAGGGCATACGCGACCGCTTCTCCCGTCGGGAGATAGAGATAAGGGTGGATGCCAATGGAGCCTTCCGCCCCGACGAGGCCCTGTATAAGATGGAGCTTCTGTCGCAATATGCCATCCACTCCATCGAGCAGCCCATACGTGCCCGCCAGTGGGGCATGATGGCACAGCTCTGCCGCGACTCCCCATTGCCCATAGCCCTCGACGAAGAACTCATAGGTGTCAACATGCCCGAGATGAAGGCCCAGGTGCTCAATATCATCAAACCGGCTTATATCGTCATCAAACCGTCGCTTCATGGCGGTATGCAGGGCACCCGCGAATGGGTTGACATAGCCCGCGACCATGGGGTGGGTTCTTGGATTACGTCCGCCTTGGAGAGCAATGTCGGACTCAATGCCATCGCCCAACTCGCCGCCGACATCTATGGCTGCGGCGATGATGTCATGCCCCAGGGACTCGGCACAGGCCAACTCTTCACCGACAATATACCGATGCCCTTGAAGGTCATGGGCGAGAAACTGTATTACTCTGCATCCTGACGGAGACAATGTGCGAATATGACTTTAGATGATTTCTTGGATGAATGGCACTCACCCGCTGAGGTCGTGGAAGTGCAGACGAGTGGTTCGACGGGCACCCCCAAGCGGATGCTTGTAGAGAAGCGGCGCATGCTTGCCTCCGCCCGTATGACGTGCGACTTCCTCGGACTTCACCGTGGCGACACCTCACTGCTCTGCCTGCCCCTCGACTATATCGCCGGCAAGATGATGGTGGTGAGAAGTGTCGAGCGCGACATGCACCTCGTCAGTGTTCCTCCCTCAAGTCATCCTCTGCGCGACATAGACGGCTCCATCGACTTCGCAGCCATGGTGCCCATGCAGGTGTATGAGTCCTTGCGCGTCCCCGATGAAGCCTCCCGTTTGCGTGCCATCCGCCATCTCATCATTGGCGGTGGAGCCATCGACGAAGCCTTGGAGCGCCAACTGTCATCCTTTCCCAATGCCGTGTGGAGCACGTATGGCATGACAGAGACCCTCTCCCATATCGCCCTTCGCCGTGTTTCAGGTCCTGGACGGACCTTATGGTATCGTCCCTTTGATGGAGTCAGTCTCTCTCAGGATGCCGACGGTTGTCTGATAGTCCATGCCCCTGCTGTCAATCCCTCGGAGCTGTTCACCAATGACATTGTCGAGATGCGTCACGACAATACCACCGGCGGGAAACTGTTTCGCGTTCTCGGTCGCCGCGACAATATCATCGACAGTGGAGGCATAAAAATACAGGCAGAAGAGGTGGAGCGCCTTTTGCGCCCTCATCTCTCCTGCCCGTATATGATCACCAAGGTGTCTGACGAACGTCTTGGTGAGTCAGTTGTTCTGATGTTAGAGTCCGAGCCGGTATCTTTGTCTTCCCTGTGTCAGGCAGTCCTGCCCAAGCATTGGAAGCCCCGTCACGTCCTTTTTGTCCCTTCGCTTCCCCTCACCCCCACAGGCAAGCCGGCGCGTGCAGAAGCACAACGCTTGGCAGCCCGTATGTTGTCAGGGTCATTGTAGTCTCCTTTCTTACTGTTTGAGTAGGTTCAGCGGCTGTTGTGGAGCCAGCACGTCCGATGTCTTCTCAGTATATTGCTTGATGGATGCAGTGGCAGTGGCACGTGTGTCATTAATGTTTGCAGCCACATAGAAGGTGTAGATGCCCGCCGGAGCGAGCCACTGGCTGTTTTTCTCGTCGTATGAAGCCAAGTCGCGCACAGGGATGACCATCTTCAGCGTCTGGCTTTCACCCGGTTTCAGCGATTTTGTCTTGGCGAATGATTTCAGTTCCTTTGCGGGCACCTGTATTTTCGACTCAGGAGCCGATACATATACCTGCACCGCTTCCTTGCCTTCCACCTTGCCCGTGTTTCTCACGCTCACGCTCACCTCCACCGTGTTTCCGTTGACCTTCACCGACGGACGGCTGTATGCGAAAGTCGTGTAGCTCATTCCAAATCCGAAGGGGTATGCCACCGGTTTGTTGAATGTGTCAAAATAGCGGTATCCCACATATATGTCCTCTTCGTGGTTGGAGAAGTCAAATCCCTTCATGGGTGCTCCCCATCCCTTCATCTCTCGATATGAATACAGCGACAGTTCATCCTGCGGGAAGTTGGCGGTGGATGGATGGTCCGATGCGGTGACGGGCCATGTCATGGTGAGCTTTCCCGACGGGCACACCTTTCCAGTGAGGATGTCCGCCACGGTGTTGCCGCCTTCCTCACCCGGTTGCCATGCCACGAGGATGGCATCCACTCTGTCTCGCCACGACACCGTCTCGACCACCGATCCGGAGTTGATGACCACGATGACCGGCTTTCCAGCGAGTCGGAATGCGTCGCTGACGCGGAATATCATGTCGCGCTCCAGGTCTGTGAGGTTAAACTCCGTCTTGATGTCGCGGTCCATACCCTCACCGGCCTGTCGGCCTATGGTGATGATGGCAGCGTCGGCCTCAGGGCAAGTCTCGTTGATACATCTCTGTGATACCTCGATTTCCGGCAGTTTCACCTTGCCGAACATAGGCATCTGGAACCACTTTGTTGTCTCTCTGTCCGCCTCAAACTTCACGCGTGCGTATTCCACGTATTTCTGGTATATGTCCGTGAGCGTCTTAGTTGTTGAGATACCGGCATTCTTCAGTCCCTGCACCATGTCGATGACGTAAGGCACGTTGACATTTCCCGATCCGCATCCGCAGTGGAGAAAGTCGTATGAGTTGACACCGAATAGCGCCACCTTATTAATATTATGCATAGGCAGCACACCGGTGTTCTTTAGCAGCACCATACCCTCGGCAGCCGACTGTCTTGTCACTTGGGCATGGGCATTGAGGTCCGGCTTGTTGGTGAAAGCCACGCCGTTCATCTTCGGCGAGCGCACACACAGTTCGAGTATTCTTCTCACGCAGATGTCCATGTCGCTCTCTTTGAGCTTTCCCGTCTTGACGCTGTTGATGATATCCTCGATCTGCGAGTCATATCCCGGTTCCATGAGGTCGTTGCCGGCATGCACCTGGGCGGCAGTGTTGCGCAGTCCTGTCCAGTCCGTCATCACCATACCCCTGAATCCCCAGTCATTGCGCAGTATGTCAGTGAGCAGCGAGTAGCTCTCCTGTGCAAATTCCCCGTTAATCTTGTTGTATGACGACATGACCGTCCAAGGGTCACTTTCCCTGATTGCAATCTCGAATCCCCTGAGATACAGTTCTCTCAGAGCCCTTTTCGAGAGTCTCTCATCCACGCGTGTTCTGTCCGTCTCCTGCGAGTTGACGGCGAAGTGTTTGATACTTGTTCCCACCCCTTGGCTTTGCACACCGCAGATATAGGCAGCTGCAATACGTCCAGTGAGGAGAGGGTCCTCCGAGTAGTATTCGAAGTTTCGTCCGCATAGCGGGTTGCGGTGCAGGTTGACACCCGGTCCGAGAATGACATCCACTCCATATTCCTTTGTCTCATTGCCGATGGCCTGTCCCACCTGTTCCACGAGTTGCGTGTTCCATGTCGATGCGAGCGTTGAGCCCACTGGGAATCCCGTGGCATAGTAGGTTTGCGAGTCTCCCTCGCGCTTAGGGTCAATACGCACACCGGCAGGTCCGTCGGCGAGCACGAGCATAGGTATTCCTAATCTTGGTATGGCGGCAGTCACACCCGCTGCACCCGGCACGAGTTTTTTTGTTTGTCCCACCATAGCGCCGCTTCCTGCGTCGCTTTGGTTAGTGGCGCCCACGAGCAGAGTAGCCTTCTCTTCGAGCGTCATAGCCTTGATTACCTCATCGATGTTGTTGGCACTGAGTTGTGGTGCCGTTTGAGCCGATGCTGCGAGTGTAGCTCCGGCTACGATAGTGATTAGCGTTGTCTTCAGTTTCATAATCCGATTACATTTTATGAATATATTGTGGCAAAGATACACTATTATTTCCATTTTCCCAAATAAATCACTGAAAATCTATATATATATCATAAAGAATTAACTTTTATTTTCAATTCCTTATGTCAATTAAATCCAGCTTCGTCATCCATTATGCGCAGCCATCTCCCCCTTGGTGGATTAAGGGGGGCTGTTATTTCCTTCGGAATCTCTTTCCGAAGGACAAAGCGATCTCCCCAATCTTATACAAATACCTTAGCGAGATAAGGAAGTAGTTGCTATACACCCCGTTTTCCCGGAATGCCCTACGGTGGTCGCGGTTGATCTGTCGGTGCGACGCCGCCCCCGACGACGATGCACCGCCCGTGCGCATCGTCACGAAGTCCCTCCCCACGTATATCGTCCTTATCCTGTGGACAAACACCAATCGCAGCATCATCTCGAAGTCCGCCGCTATCTTGTACGACGTGTTGAAGTAGGCGCACTCCTTCTTGCCCTTGAAGCCCTCGATGCCCTCGGCATTGAGCTTATACCGCTCGTACACCGCCTTCTTGCAGTAGAACGACGGGTGAGCCGGCATGAATCCCATCCTCATCCACCACCTTCGGAACATCCTGCTGCTGTAGTATCTCACCGTCTTCTTCAGGTCATGCTCATCCACGTAGTGAACGTCGCCGTAAAGCCCGTCGATGTCGGGATGCACCGAGAAGCACTCCGCTATGGTGGCGAGAATGTCATCCGATGTGTAGAAGTCGTCCGAGTTGAGCAGTCCCACCACGTCACCCGTGGCTGCGGCGATGCCCTGGTTCATCGCGTCGTATATTCCCCGGTCCGGCTCCGACAATATCCTCATCCGTCCGTCAAACCGCTGCATATACTCCCGGCAGATGTCGAGCGTATTGTCCTTGCTTCCCCCGTCCTTTACTATCAGCTCATAGTTCCCGTAAGTCTGTCGCAACACACTCTCCAATGTGTCACGCACCGTCCGTCCACTATTATAAGTAGCGGTCACAATAGATATTTTTACCATTTCGATATCTGATTTATTCTTGGATTTTCCTTTCACCCACCTTCACCGCAGGATTCCCCCTGTATATGCCATAGGCCTCCATATCCTTCGAAGCCACCGAGTTGACCGCCAGCACGCTGTGCTCATGACATGTCACTCCAGGGCACACCGTGCTTTGGGCTCCTATCCAGCAACCGTCCTCCAAGGTGATCTCCCCCACAATAAGGTCGAACGTCTCCTTTTTGAAGTTATGGTTACCACACAAGAGCATAGCCCCTTGGCTCAGGCAGGCATTACATCCGATTTTCACTTTCACGAGATTGTCTATCCACACATTCTCGCCAATCCATGTATAGTCCCCCACTTCAAGGTTCCATGGGTATTTGATGTTCACGCACGGCTTCACCACCACCCCTTTTCCTAATCTCGCCCCGAAGGCTTTCAGAGCCATCGCCTTGATGGCAGGCGAAGGGATCCACCCGTTCTTCATGATCATCACGTTACAGAAATACCACATCAGGCGCTTTAAAGCGCCCCCTCCGGTATTATACCACGAATTATCGTATCTACTAAGATTCGTTTTATTCATTGTAAATATTATTAAAACAGACTAATCCATTATTCAAATGATAATAATAGATCCTCATAGTGTATTGTAGTCCATAAATATGCCGCCCAAACTTTAATTTTTTAATTTTTTAATTCTTTAATTTTGCGAAGCGACCTCAGTCCCTCCGGAAAATATCCCTCGTATATACCTTCTCCGCCACGTCTTCAAGGCACTTGTCATATCGGTTGGCGATGATGGCCTGGCTCCGGGCCTTGAAGCTATCGAGGTCGTTGACGACACGGCTACCGAAGAAGGTACTGCCGTCTTCGAGTGTCGGCTCGTATATGATGACCTCAGCGCCTTTCGCCTTGATGCGCTTCATAATGCCCTGAATGGACGACTGGCGGAAGTTGTCAGAGTTCGACTTCATCGTCAGACGGAAGACACCGATGGTGCAGCCCCCCTCCTTCTCTCCCTGGGGGGAGCGAGCAAATTCGCAGTTTTCGCTGTAGCCATACCATCCCGCCTTGCGGAGGACAGCGTCGGCGATATAGTCCTTGCGGGTGCGGTTGCTCTCCACGATGGCCTCGATGAGGTTTTCGGGCACGTCCTTATAGTTGGCAAGGAGCTGCTTGGTGTCCTTTGGCAGACAATAGCCGCCGTATCCGAAGCTGGGGTTGTTGTAGTAGTCGCCAATGCGAGGGTCGAGACTGATGCCGCGGATGATGCTCTGCGTGTCCAGACCTTTCATCTCGGCGTATGTGTCAAGTTCGTTGAAATAGCTCACACGCAGGGCGAGGTATGTATTGGCGAAGAGCTTCACTGCCTCTGCCTCCTTCATTCCCATAAACAGAGTGTCGATGTCCTCCTTTATCGCGCCTTCCTGCAAGAGTGCTGCGAATGTCTTTGCAGCTTCCTCCATCTTCACCACATCCGTCACTTTGAGGATGGCGTCGTTCTCCTCCTTGAAGTCCTCGCGGTTGATGATCTTTGGATAACCCACGATGATACGACTCGGATAGAGATTATCGTATAACGCCCTGCTCTCGCGGAGGAATTCCGGCGAGAAGAGTAGGTTGAACTGCTTCACGCCCTTGGCGGCATACTTCACATAGAGGCTGCGGGTATAGCCCACGGGGATGGTAGATTTGATTACCATCACGGCGTCGGGATTCACCTCCAACACGAGGTCTATCACGTCCTCAATATGGTGGGTGTCGAAGAAGTTCTTCACAGGGTCATAGTTTGTCGGTGCTGCTATGATGACATAGTCCGCATTCTTGTATGCAGCCCTACCGTCGAGCGTAGCCGACAAATGCAAGTCCTTCTCGGCGAAGTATTTCTCGATATACTCGTCCTGTATCGGCGACACACGGTTATTTATCTTCTCCACCTTTTCAGGTATCACATCCACAGCCACCACCTCATGGTGCTGCGACAGCAATGTGGCCATAGACAGGCCCACGTAGCCCGTGCCGGCTACGGCAATTTTCAAGTCATTAAAATCTTTCATATCTTAAATCTATATTTTATTTATCAAACTCTCATACAACTCAATATATTTCTCAAAACACTTGTCCTTGTCGAAATGCTCCTCTGCGCGTTTGCGGCAATCCTGTGACGACAACGGATTTTGTTTCATCTTACGTATGGCATCAGCAAGAGCCTCCACATTCCCTTGTTCTACGACCAGTCCTGTCTTTTCATCCACTGCCTCGGGACTTCCTCCTGTTCGATAAGTAATAACTGGAGTACCACAAGCCATGGCCTCAAGATTTGTAGTAGGATAGTTGTCTTGATAGGTAGGATTGACGAAGACAGCAGCAGAAGAATATAGTTGAGCCAATTCAAGGGCATTGTGAGTCCTATCCACAAACACCATTTGGCATCCATCTTCAATGTGTTTTACATCTTCCGTCTGTTTACCGACAATAACAATGGAGTATTCATCAGCAGGAAGTCTTCTTGCAAGCTCGTAGAAGTCATCCACTCCCTTTCGTTTGTCCCATACGGACGCCACACCAAGAACAATCTTCTTGTTACGGTCAATACCATATCTTTCATGGGCATTTACTGGTTGGGGGGAAAACGTCCTAATGTCAATACCATTATGAATCACCCGAATAGGTCTGTCTTTCAAATGCGACTGACGAATGTTATCACCTAACCATTCCGACACAGGAACAATGGTAAGCGATGGTATTTCAGCCAATAACCTTCTTTTCAACCTGAAATTCCTGCGTGAACGGTCAAGTGCATACCATTTAGACAATGGACAGTCATGACATTCCCCCTTCCATCGTTCGCAACCTTCAAGATTATAGCAGCAATGCCCCGTTGTTGCCCACTGGTCATGTTGCGTCCACACCACAGGAATATTCTTCTCGGCCAAGTATCTAAACAACATACGATAATTCAGCCAATGATCATGAATGTTATGCAGATGCACAACATCTGGTTTAATCTCATCGATCTTTCTTAGAAGTATTTTGGTTTCACGTCGGGAAGACAACCCCTCATTATCAAAGAGCATGTGCCCCGCATAGTGAATACACGAGTCAACAAAGCTCCCCACCCTAATGAGATTAGACTTGGAAGGAACAGTGTTCATTCGTCCCGAGTATGCAATCCAGCTCTCCCATCTATTTGAGATTGCCATTTCACCTATTTGCTGAGCAATCTTTCCCGTAGAAAGATTTAAACATACGTTTATTTGTAGAAGTTTTGGCATTTTGATTTTATTCTTTAAGTGCATGCTTTATTTTTCTGTACAGATTCCCTATTCTTAATTTGATTGCATGAAAATAAACAATTTGTGTTTTTCCATACTTTTTTAGGAAGTTAATTGTTGGGGGGCGGAATTCAATGAACTTGTTGTACTAAATTTCACTGCGGTGAAAAAGCTAAAGTCCTGCGGCTTATAACCTTCCACAAAATATTTTACTTATCTTTTACGTTTTTATAAAAGGTGGAGGAAGATGACGGGACATCTCTTAACAACCCCGTCATAAAT
>JAXEKN010000027.1:0-26221 GCA_034101015.1 Prevotella sp. | reverse complement strand
AAGCACCTTGCGGTTGATTTCAATACCAGCCTTGTTGAGAGCACCCATAAGTACTGAGTAGCTCATACCTTCGAGACGAGCAGCGGCGTTGATACGCTGAATCCACAAAGCGCGGAAGTTGCGCTTCTTGTTGCGACGGTCACGATAAGCGTAGGTGAGACCCTTCTCCCATGTGTTCTTGGCAACGGTCCAAACATTCTTGCGGGCACCGAAGTAGCCGCGAGTAAGCTTCAAAATTCTCTTTCTCTTTGCTCTTGAAGCAACGTGATTAACTGATCTTGGCATAGTTTTCTTACTTTTAAAATGTTAGACAATAGGGATTAACGGAGACACAACAGGTCACGAACCTGCTTCATGTTGCTCTTGTCAACGATAGTGTCGTGAACAAGATTACGCTTTTGCTTCTTTGTCTTCTTCGTCAGAATGTGACTGTGGTAAGCACGTGCTCTCTTAACCTTACCTGTACCGGTGAAGCTGAATCTCTTCTTAGCTCCGGAATTTGTCTTTACTTTTGGCATTTTTTTAAATTTTTAATTAATTGTTATTTATTATACAGTGGCAACGCATATACCGGGCGTTACGCACTTTCTCTTTCATTCACTTTGCCCTTTTCACTTCGTTTGCTTTAGTCCTTGATGCCCTCAAGCTTTGCCTTGGCATCCTTGCTCATCTTGGCATTTGCGAAGAGTCCGCCATTGGCAGGAAGGACAAGCTTCTCAACATCATCTGCCACAAAAGCCTTGGTTGACGGTTTCTGTTCAACGGACTTCTGCTCTGAAGCCTTCTTCTCGCGATCCAATGCCTGCTGGCTTTTCTTTGCCACACCGGCCTTCTTGGGAGCGAGATATAGAAACATTTTCTTGCCTTCCAATGATGGCATATGCTCTACCTTGCCATATTCTTCAAGGTCATTGGCAAAACGCAGGAGCAACACCTCACCCTGCTCCTTGAACAGGATGGAGCGGCCACGGAAGAATACGTATGCACGCACCTTATTGCCTTCCTCAAGGAATTCCTTGGCATGCTTCAACTTGAACTGATAGTCATGCTCATCTGTTTGGGGACCGAAACGAATTTCCTTGACCTCCACCTTAACCTGCTTGGCCTTCATCTCCTTGGCTCGCTTCTTCTGCTGATAGAGGAATTTGGAATAGTCGATAAGACGACATACCGGCGGGGCTGCGTTTGGTGATATCTCAACCAAGTCAACACCTTGTTCTCTTGCCATGTCCAATGCCTGGCGGGTAGGAACTACCGTCGATCCACCATCACTGACGATGCGGACCTCTCTCGCACGTATCTGTTCGTTGATACGATACTGATTCTTTATATTGTCATTCTTCATTCAACTATTTTATTCAACTATTTTTGAAAATCGGGTGCAAAGGTACTAATAATATTTAAGATTTTGGTATTCTGTAATAAGTTTTTTTCCCTTTAAGCCTTACTTTTAACTTTTTTTACGACTTTTCGCCTATCATTTCAAGAAATTCATCCTCTGAAATTATCTTAACTGCGAGTTTTTCAGCCTTTTGCAGTTTGGCGGGTCCCATATTTTCACCTGCCAACAGATAGGATGTCTTGGCACTGATTGAACCTGTATTCTTGCCTCCATGCTTTTCTATAAGCTGTTTATACTCATCCCGTGAATGTTTCTGAAAAACACCACTTATCACTATGGTCTTGCCTTGCAGCAGGTCGGTATGGGATGCCATTTCCTCTTTGCTCAGACTCATTTGGAGCCCGTAACTGCGCAGTCGCTCTACTATCTCAAGATTTGTCGGATTATGAAAATATGCGATGACGCTTTTTGCCATCACCTCGCCTATACCGTCAATCTGTGTGAGCTGTTCGAGTGTGGCTGACTTTAAGGCATCAATATTCTTGAAATGACGGGCAAGGATCTTGGCGGATGTCTCACCGACAAGACGTATGCCAAGGGCAAAGACCACTCGCTCAAATGGTACGTAACAACTGGCCTTTATGCCTTCCACTATCTTGCGTGCCGAACGCTCACGGCTTCCGTCGCCATTGATATCCTGGACATCAATGTCATAAAGATCTGCAACATTACTGATCAGATGGCGACGATAGTATTCATCGACTGTTTCCGGACCAAGACTGTCGATATTCATTGCCTTCCTTGAGATGAAATGCTCTATCCTGCCCTTTATCTGAGGTGGGCAATGTGCGTCATTGGGACAATAATGCACGGCCTCTCCCTCATATCTCACCAATGGCGTTCCACATTCCGGACAATGGTCAATAAACATCACCGGGAGGGCGCCCGACTCCCGGCTCTCGGTATCCACACCCACTATCTTGGGTATTATCTCCCCACCCTTCTCTACATACACATAGTCTCCGATATGAAGGTCGAAGGAGCGGATAAAGTCTTCATTGTTGAGCGTGGCTCGCTTGACAATGGTACCGGCAAGCTGCACGGGTTCCATGTTTGCCACGGGGGTAATGGCACCGGTGCGTCCCACCTGGAACGTAACCTCTCGCAGACGGGTACGCTCGCGCTCGGCCTTGAACTTATATGCTATGGCCCATCGCGGACTCTTGGCAGTGAATCCCAACTGTCGCTGCTGCTGAAGTGAGTTGACCTTCAATACGATACCATCCGTGGCTACGGGCAGATTCTTACGCTCCTTGTCCCAATAGTCGATAAAGGAATATATCTCTTCGAGGCTTTCCACTTTCTTCATGCCGTCGCTGATCTTGAATCCCCACTGACGTGCATGCTGGAGATTCTCATAATGCCCGTCTCCTTCCACCTTGGGACCTAATATATAATATAGGTACGCGTCGAGGTGACGTGAGGCAACTAATGCCGACGACTGGCTCTTCAATGTGCCGCTCGCGGCATTACGTGGATTGGCAAACAGAGGTTCTTCCGCTTTCTCCCTCTCCTCATTGAGGTGTTCAAACACCTTCCATGGCATAAGTATCTCTCCCCTTATCTCGAAATCGTCCGGATAGTCTATTCCGTCAAGGACAAGCGGTATGCTGCGTATGGTACGCACATTAGCTGTCACATCATCACCATGCACACCATCTCCGCGCGTCACACCACGCACCAATTCACCATGCTCATAGGTAAGACTGATGGACAGGCCGTCGTATTTCATCTCGCAGCAGACCTCAAAGGCGGCACCATGGAGACCACGGCTAACACTGTCATACCAATCCGCCACTTCCTGCCTATTGTATGTATTTGACAGCGAGAGCATCGGATAGCGGTGTGTCACTTGTTGAAACTCTCCTGCAAGGTCACTGCCCACTCGCTGCGTGGGGGAATTGGCATCATATAGTTCCGGATGGCGCGACTCCAGGTCTTGAAGTTCACGCATAAGTCGGTCAAATGCCTCATCGGTTATCACCGGGGCATTATCGACATAGTATCTCCTGTTGTGGTCGTGCAACTCTTGTCTCAGTTGCCTTATTCTTTCCTGTTCGTTCATATCGTTGTTTTATTTTTGTTATCTTATTCTTCCGGAGTGAGTATGTATTTCTTCTTACGGTGCTTCGCCCGGTGTGGCTGGTTGGAAGATGACGGCACGGGCGATTCCGAAATAGCCGATGCCGACGGGGGAAGACCCGACGATGCGCCCTTCACCCCGCTATATCCTTGCCAGCGCTGACGTATCCGATAGACATAATCGACAGTTTCACTGCCACGCATATAACCGTATTTCACAATCGGGTCGCGGTAATAGCGTGGTTGGCTAAGCATAAGGACATACCTTGACACTACGTTCCATGACTTGGAGTTGAGACCGTCACGCGCAGCCAATGCCATGGCATCACGGATATGATGGTAGCCGCCATTATAGCATGCTAATGCAAAGTTCTGCCTCTCATAGCGCGAGGGAATGTCGGAAAACTTTGCCTCCAATTGTCCGAGATACCTTGCCGCCGCTGCAATATTGCTCTCCGGGTCATGGATCTTCTCCATTGGCAATCCAAGTTGCTGGGCGGTGGAAGGCATAATCTGCATCAGACCGAGCGCTCCTGCCCATGAACGCGCTTCGGGGTCGAAGGTTGACTCTTGATAACACTGGGCAGCCATCAAGCGCCAGTCCCAGCGTATCGTGCGACTATAGGTCATAAAGAGACGGTCATAGCGCGATATGACACCTGCTGAGCGGTCGAGCATCGGCGAATAGACGTGACGAGTCACCCTACGTGTGGTCAGCAGGGAATGTTCTTCCTTCACCACATCATCCAGCATGCTTGGCCTGAACCACTCGTCGAGGGCATCGGACAGTTGACTGTTGACATGACTGATTAGCCAATGCCCCGTAGAGTCTGTGCCCACCTTTGTAAACTCCACCTCTTTGATTGAATCGCCGGCAAGATGCAAGTCACCGCGACGAAGTGGGCATGCCACCACATCACCGTCGCCACCAAGCAGACGCCTTACCATCTCCATGGTGTCGCGGCATACCTCAACACGCAGGCGGACTCCAATCCGCTCGGCGAATCTCTGACAAAGCATATACTCACGCCCCATCTCATGCCCATGGTAGTCGTAGTAGGTTTGCGGACCACTCACAGTGAGCATGATAAGTTCACCGTTTGCTTGTATCTGACCAAGGTCGAATGCCTCAGTGGCAACACTGTCGGACATATCCGTCCATTGAGCTGCCGACTGCCGTCTTTGTGAGTTACATCCTCCCAACAATACAATGGAAAGGCACAAAAAGAGGCAAAAAAATACGATATTTATACCAATATGTCTCAATTTTATTATATTTTGAGTGCAAAAGTACAAAAATTCTTGCATATTACCATATTTTTCATTAATTTTGCATCGGAATTTTGAGAATTAAACAAAAAAGACAAGAAATGTTAAGAATTGCAGTACAGTCAAAAGGTCGTCTTTTCGACGATACAATGAATCTTCTCGCCGAAGCTGACATCAAGGTCAGCGCAAGCAAACGCACCCTGCTGGTGCAGTCATCCAACTTCCCATTGGAGGTCCTATACCTTCGTGACGACGACATACCACAAAGCGTGGCAAGCGGTGTCGCCGACCTTGGCGTGGTGGGTGAAAACGAATTTGTCGAACGTGGCGAGAACGCAGACATTATCGAGCGTCTCGGATTCAGCAAGTGCCGGCTATCGTTGGCTATACCTAAGGACATTGACTATCCTGGTGTTGAGTGGTTTAACGGCAAGAAGATTGCCACTTCATACCCAGGAATACTGCGACATTTCATGGAAAAGCATGGCATTCAAACAGATATTCACGTCATCACGGGTAGCGTGGAGATTTCTCCGGGCATTGGTCTGGCCGACGGCATATTCGATATCGTCAGCAGCGGTTCCACACTCGTGAGCAACAATCTCAAGGAGGTTGAGGTGGTGATGCAGAGCGAGGCTCTTCTCATTGGCAACAAGGAGATGGACGAGGAAAAGAAAAAGACTCTTCAGGAGATGCTGTTCAGATTCGCCGCCGTAAGAAGTGCTGAGGACAAGAAATATGTCAGAATGAACGCGCCCAAAGCCAGGCTTCAGGAAATCATAGATGTACTTCCCGGACTTAAGAGTCCTACTATCATCCCTCTTGCCGACAAGGACTGGTGCTCTGTGCACACAGTACTCGACCAAAAGCGGTTTTGGGAGATTATTGGCAAATTAAAGGAAATGGGTGCACAGGGTATTCTCGTCACTCCTATTGAGAAAATGATTCTCTAAAAAATAAATTATGCAGACAATATTATATCCCCCAAGGGAAGAATGGGCAGGCATAGTGCAACGCCCTCATCTTGACGTGTCCCAACTTACCTCTATAGTGAAGTCGGTGCTCGATGATGTCAAGAAAAGAGGCGATGACGCCGTGAAGGAATACGAAATGAAGTTCGACCATGCGACGCTTGACACTCTCGCCGTGTCTGAGGCTGAGATTGACGAGGCCGAATCGCTTGTCGATGAAAACCTTAAGGATGCCATCCGACTGGCACACCATAATATCAGGACATTCCACAAGTCGGAACGATTCACGGGTCACAAAGTGGAAACACAGCCTGGAGTGGTTTGCTGGCAGAAAAGCGTTGCTATCGAGAAAGTAGGTCTCTACATTCCTGGCGGCACCGCACCCCTGTTCAGTACTGTTCTCATGCTTGCCACACCCGCCAAAATAGCAGGATGCAAGGAGATTGTACTCTGCACACCACCCAACAGCGAGGGCAAGGTGAACCCGGCCATCTTGGTGGCTGCACGAATTGCCGGAGTGAGCAGGATATTCAAGGCTGGTGGCGTACAGGCCATAGCAGCCATGGCTTATGGCACGGAATCCGTTCCCAAGGTTTATAAGATCTTCGGACCTGGCAACCAATATGTGATGGCAGCCAAACAGGAAGTAAGCCTTCACGACGTGGCTATCGACATGCCCGCCGGGCCATCGGAGGTATGCGTAATAGCCGACAACAATGCCGACGCCTCATTCATCGCTGCCGACATGTTGTCGCAGGCGGAGCATGGTATCGACTCGCAAGCCGTTATGATAACCACCTCTGAATCAAAAGCAAAAGAGGTGGAAGACGAAGTAAACAATCAACTCGCCTTACTGCCTCGCAGACAGTTGGCGGCAAAAGCTCTTGACAATAGCAAGATCATCGTGGTCAAGGATAATGACGAGGCTATCGACCTTGCCAACACCTACGCCCCGGAGCATCTCATAATACAAACCGACGACTATGAGGCCATGGCCGAAAAGGTGGTCAATGCCGGAAGTGTCTTTCTCGGCAAGTATGCATGCGAGAGTGCTGGAGACTATGCCAGTGGCACAAACCACACCTTGCCAACCCATGGATATGCCACTGCATACAATGGTGTCAACCTCGACAGCTACTGCCGCAAGATCACCTTCCAGCACCTCTCCGAGACAGGCATACGCAACATCGGACACGCTGTCGAAACCATGGCTGCCGCTGAGGGACTTGATGCCCACAGGAATGCGATGACGATAAGAATCAGCAAATTAAAAAATGACTGAAAGATTTCCATTATGAAGACCCTTCAAGAATTAACAAGAAAGAATATATGGGAACTGGCACCTTATAGCTGCGCCAGAAACGAGTTTTGCGGCAGAAACGCAAGCGTGTATCTCGATGCCAACGAGAATCCTTACCATTCACCCTACAACCGCTATCCCGACCCTCTTCAACTTGAACTCAAGGACAAGTTGGCCAAGGTGAAGGGCATCCCTCCCCAACAGATTTTCCTCGGCAATGGCAGCGACGAGGCCATCGACCTCATGTATCGCTGCTTCTGCGAACCAAAGGTGGACAATGTGGTGGCCATCGAACCGACCTACGGCATGTATAAGGTTTGCGCCGATGTCAATGATGTGGAGTACAGACCAGTATTGCTCGATGACAACTTCCAATTGAATGCAGACAAACTGTTAGCAGCTACTGACCAGCATACCAAGCTGATATGGATCTGTTCGCCCAACAACCCCACTGGCAATGCATTCAATACAGAAGAGATTGTCAAGGTCATCAACGGATTCAACGGACTTGTCATCATCGACGAGGCATATAGCGACTTTTCCTCACACCACCCGTTCAGACACATGCTCAATAAGTTTGATAATATGGTGGTGCTCAACACGATGAGCAAGGCATGGGGATGCGCAGCCATACGTATGGGGATGGCTTTCGCATCAAAGGACATCATCGACATTATGAATAAGGTGAAATATCCATACAATATCAACCTTATGGCCCAAAAGGAAGCACTTGAAGTACTTCAAGACCCATACGAGGTGGACAAGTGGGTGAGAATCATTCTGCAAGAACGCGGACGGATGGTGGATGCATTCAAACTGCTGCCCATCACAAAAAAGATATATCCCTCCGACGCCAACTTCCTCCTTGTGGAGGTCAACGACGCCCAAGGGATATACGACTATCTCGTCAACAAAGGTATTATCGTGCGCAACAGGAACAAGGTGAACCTATGCCAAGGATGCCTTCGCATCACTATCGGTACTAAGAGCGAAAACGCGGAGTTATTGGCTGCGCTAAGAGAACTGTAAACGTTCCTACGCATCAATAGCATCCAAATACGCAGCACACATCTCTGCACATCGTTCACCATCTACACCTGCAGATACTATACCCCCGGCATACCCGGCACCTTCGCCACAAGGGAAGAGACCCTTGAGTCGAATATGCATGAGGCTGTCGGGGGTTCTATTAATCCTCACCGGAGACGATGTACGTGTCTCCATAGCTATGACAACCGCCTCATTAGTAAGGAATCCGCGACTCTTTTCACCAAAATACTTGAAGCCTTGACGCAGACGCTTTGACACATGCTCCGGCATCCAGAAATGCAATGGGGATGATATCAGCCCCGGGGCATACGAACTACGTGGCAGGTCATAGCTCAACTTGCCATTGACAAAGTCGGACATACGTTGTGCAGGAGCCGTCTGCCTCATGTTGGCCTGTTGCCAACATAAAGCCTCCACACTCTCTTGATAATCCATCATCTTCAAGGGTCCGTCGCCCTCCACATCCTCAGGACGCAACTCAACAACCATGCCGCTATTTGACCATTTGCCGCCTCTGTTGCTCGGACTCATACCATTGACTACCAACTGGCGCTGACCTGTGGCAGCCGGGATAATGAATCCGCCAGGACACATACAGAAGGAATACACTCCTCTGCCCTCAACCTGAGTGACAAACGAATACTCTGCTGCCGGAAGATACTTGCCCCTTCCCGCCTTGTTGTGATATTGTATTCGGTCTATCAGCTCTGACGGATGCTCAAGACGCACCCCCACAGCCAACCCCTTTGCCTCAATCTCTATACCGCTTGTGGCAAGATAACGATATACATCACGGGCGGAATGACCTGTGGCAAGAATGACAGGTCCGCGGAACACACGTTGTTCTCCCGACTCCTGACCAACCGCCTCCACACCCACTACTGTGTCGGCCTCAAGAAGCAGACGGGTCATACGCGTCTGGTGATAAACCTCACCGCCACTCTTCAGTATCGTGTTGCGCATATTCTCTATCACACGGGGCAGACGGTCGGTACCTATATGAGGATGGGCATCACTCAAGATGTCAACCGAAGCGCCATGCTGACAGAACACATTAAGAATTTTCTCTACATTACCGCGTTTCTTGCTACGGGTGTACAACTTACCGTCGGAATAGGCTCCCGCCCCACCCTCACCAAAGCAATAATTACTTTCAGAGTCAATCTTCTGGGTCTTGGCTATCTTTGACAAATCGCGCTTGCGTTCATGTACATTCTTTCCACGCTCTATCACTATTGGACGAAGTCCCAACTCCACCAACCGGAGGGCGGCAAACAGTCCGCCAGGGCCCTCGCCCACTACGATAACTCTCCTCGACGACGACACATCTGGGTAGGACGTGGGCACATATTCGACCTCAGGCAGCTGCTCATTAACAAACACCCTAACCGTCAAGTTGATATAAACAGGATTATGGCGTGCGTCTATACTCTTCTTCAGTATCCGCACACCATTTACTGTACGGGCGTCAATGCCCTTCTCACGTGATATGTATTCACGCAATAATGATGCCGACGATGCAACGTTCGGCAACACCCTAATCTGATAATCATTTGTCATAGCTGCAAAATTACTGCTTTTTTCTAAAAAATCTCACAATACAGCGTTAAAAGTGGTTAATCGGCGAATTTATCCATATTATTTTTGTATCTTTGCAACCAATTAATATAATTACAAGGCAATGAACAAACAACTTACATTCATAGCAGGCCCATGCGTGATTGAATCAGAGCAACTGCTCGACACCGTAGCACAAGAACTCGTGAGAATCAACCACGAATTTGGCACCGACATCATATTCAAGGCATCATTCGACAAAGCCAACCGTACCTCCATACACTCATTCCGAGGTCCAGGAATGGACAAGGGCTTACAGATGCTTTCCGACATCAAGAGCAAGT
This sequence comes from Prevotella sp., assembly GCA_034101015.1. Classification (GTDB taxonomy): domain Bacteria; phylum Bacteroidota; class Bacteroidia; order Bacteroidales; family Bacteroidaceae; genus Prevotella. The sequence continues at coordinate 16,246 of JAXEKN010000027.1, read as the reverse complement.
ATGGGCTACGCCTACTCACCGACATCCACGAGAGCTATCAGGCTGCTCCCGTTGGCGAGGTGGTTGACGTAATCCAGATTCCGGCCTTTCTGTGCCGACAGACTGACCTGTTGGTGGCTGCCGCCAAGACAGGCAAGACGGTGAACATCAAAAAGGCACAGTTCCTGAGTGGTAATGACATGAGATATCCAGTGGAGAAAGCACGTGAGGCCGGTGCCAAGGACGTATGGCTCACCGAACGCGGAAACATGTTTGGCTACAACAACCTTATCGTTGACTTCAGAAACATACCTGACATGATGCAATACACTCCTACCGTGGTCATGGACTGCACTCACAGCGTGCAGCGTCCTGGCGGCGCAGGCGGTAAAACGGGCGGCAACCGCGAATATGTACCTGCCATGGCACTGGCGGCCAAGGCCTTTGGAGCCAACGGATGGTTTTTCGAGGTTCATCCCGACCCTGACAATGGTCTTAGCGACGCAGCCAATATGCTGCGGCTCGACCAACTCGGCAATCTGATTGGTCAACTGATATAATCATACAAAATAGGATAATACTGTTTATATTCATGAAGACAAGAGAATACGCTATACAGTGTCTCAAGGACGAGGCTGAAGCCATCATGGCTCTCATTCCCAAAATTGACGACAACTTTGACAATGCTGTAGAACTGATATTCAGATGCCACGGAAAGGTCATAGTGACCGGAGTGGGAAAAAGCGGACACATAGGTGCGAAAATTGCCGCCACACTGTCCAGCACCGGCACACCATCCTTCTTTATCAACCCGCTCGACGTATTCCACGGCGACCTCGGTGTGATGACCAAGGACGATGTGGTCCTCGCAATATCCAATTCCGGACAAACGGACGAACTGCTGAGATTTATTCCCATGGTGCTCCACAAGGACATTCCTATCATCGGAATGAGCGGCAATCCAATGTCGTTGCTCGCTAAATACAGCACATACCATCTCAATGTGAGTGTAGATAAGGAGGCATGCCCACTCAACCTTGCACCGACAAGCAGCACCACCGCCACTCTTGCCATGGGCGACGCCCTCGCCGTGGCCCTTATGGAAAAGAGAAAATTCCGACCCCAGGACTTTGCACAGTTTCACCCCGGCGGGGAACTGGGCAAGAGACTGCTCACCACCGCCGGCGACGTGATGCGCACGGAAGAGATGCCCGTGCTCTCGCCCAAGATGCATCTTGGCGAGGCCATCATCCTCGTCAGCAAGGGTAAACTGGGTCTTGGCATAGCCATTCAGGACGACAGGATAGCTGGGCTCATCACCGATGGTGACATCCGACGTGCCATGGAGAAATGGAAGGCGGAATTTTTCGACAAGACGGTGGCTGACATCATGACCACCCGACCAAAGTCGGTAACGCCAAACACCAAGATTTCCGAGGTACAGGCCATCATGAACAGATATAAGGTTCACTCTGTTCTCGTCACCGACGAGGCCAACCACTTATTGGGTGTCGTTGACCATTACTCATGTATGTTTTAATTTCCATTCATTATTAAACATCACAAAGATTGATTACAATGAAGAAGACAAGGAAGTTGTTTTTACTGACTTTGCTGATATTGCCGATGACAATGGCAGCTGTATATCTGTTTAAGACTCTTGACTCAAGAAACCGTCTGAACAGTAGCCAGATTAACTGTATCCTTAAGGACTCAAGAGGATATGTATGGTTTGGCACTCCTGCCGGCCTGTATCGCTATGACGGATATACATTCAAAAACTTCCAATGCAACTCACAGGACGGTTCGTCGCTCCCCGACAGCTATATCGAGAGCATACAGGAATCTCTTGACGGCAACCTGTGGATTGAGACTCCTACGGGTCTGTGTATCTACCACCCGCAAAGCGAGAGTTTTGAGCGCGACATGAAACAGGTGTTCAGCAAGATGGGCTTCAACGAGCGCCCGGACATACTGTATATTGACCAAAAGAAGAATCTATGGGCCTATGTTCCCAATAAGGGGGTATATGCCTTCAACACACAGCAACAGCTATTGTACCTGTTCAGTTACACTGCCGACATTAAAGGTATTCCTGAAGGCAAGGTCACGGATATAAGCGACTGCAGGGAGGGTACTCTTATCATATATGAAAACGGCACCGTGGCTTGCTGCGACATCACACACCAACAACAGACTTTATGGGTGAACCATGAAATAGCCAGACAAGGCCTGAGGCTGTCCAACAGTCTCAAGGGATTTGCCGACCAAATGGACAATATATGGATATATGGTCACGGCACTCTTATGGTTTACAACAAAAGCACCAATATATGGGACACCACCATCGGCAACCAACTGGGCCTCACCGGCAATAACGTTGACAGGTCGGTGACAGGCATGGCGGGAGACAGAAGCGGCAATATATGGATAACCACTGACCGCAGTGGCCTTATCCGCATGAATGTCAACACCAGGGAAATGGAGCCGGTGGAACCTCACAGCATCAACGACCACCGACAGTCAGCTGCATTGTCGAGCATGCTCTGTGTGTATGTCGATGACACTGACTTGCTTTGGGTGGGTACTGAAAAAGCCGGTGTGGCTTACTATGGCAGCAACATCTATAAGTTCCAGTCGGCATTGATTGGGGATATTACGGCCATGGCACAGGATGCCAACGGTAAGGTGTGGTATGGCACGGGGGACAATGGCATTATTGACTACTCCGGACCATTGGCAAGCCAAAAGGTGAGTGCGCTGACTTTCACCAAAGATGGCAGCATGTGGGTTGGCTCACCACAAAACGGTCTCACACGTATTCTCAATGGCAATACGACCATCTTTTCAGCCAAGAGGGACAGTCTGAACACCAACATTCTTATTGACGACCATATCAATGCCTTGTGTAGCGACAAGACCGGCAGCCTCTGGATTGCCACTAACGGCGGTCTCCAGGTATTCAACCCACGTATGGGCAGCTTCTCCACTTATACGAAAGAAAACGGGAAACTGCCAACTAACACCGTGACTTCTCTCTATTATGGCAACAACAACACTATGTTTGTCGGAACCAACGAAGGTGTTATGAAACTCAACCTTTCCACCATGGAACACTCTGTGTTCACTGGCAACTCCACCAATCTCAAGAAATTCACCAATGACTATGTCACTCAAGTGTTGGAGGACTCAAGGGGGATGCTCTGGGTGGGAACAAGAGAGGGTGTCAACATTCTTAACCTGAAGAATGACAGTCTCAACTATATCACTGAAAACGACGGCCTGTGTAATAACTGCATCACGGGTATTGAAGAGGACAAGAACCATAATATTTGGATTACCACCACTAATGGCGTATGCAGGGTGGTGATACAAAGCGACCATATCGGCGACATCTTCAGTTATGGTCTTTACAACTATGACATCTCAGACGGACTTCAGAACAATGAGTTCAATCCTGGCGCTATTCTCAGAAAGAACGACGGCAATGTGATTTTCGGCGGATTATATGGTGTCAACTGGGTCAGCCCCAAGGGTAAGGACGAGACCAACTCTCTGCCAAGGGTGATGCTCACACAGCTTTTCATCGGCGAAACGGAGATACTGACGGGACATGAATATAACGGTGTCGTGCCATTGCCACAAGCACTCAACGAAAGCAACCGCCTCGAACTGATGAGCGACCATAACACGTTCGCAATCAAGTTTGCCGCAGGCAACTATAATCAGGGTGAAAGACTGCAGTTCATGTACTGGATGGAGGGAAAGGACGACATTTGGAGAAACTGCGACCCGCTCTCGCATGGTGTGCATTTCAAAGACCTCGCCCCAGGCAAGTATCGGCTCCATGTGAAGGCTATGAGTGCCGACGGTGCTGTGAGCCGTCAGGAACGTGTACTTGAGATTTCCATTTTGCGCCCGTGGTGGCAGCAATGGTGGATGATTATCGTTTATGTCATCGTCATCGTTATCGTCGTTTATTTATATCGCACCATCAGCAGACGCATCAAGTATATTTGGTCAAAGAAGAAGGCCGTCATTATGGAACTGACCCGCCAGAAGGAGGAGCTGAAGGCGGCAAGTGACGACCTTAGACAGCCGATGGCAAGAATGACCACCATTATCGGCAACCTTACCGAGACTGCCACCACGCTCGAAGCCAAGGAGCAGGTCAACTCACTGCATTTCCAGATGCTTCAGATTATCACGCGCATTTCTGAGATGCAGATGGCTCTTGACGACCCGGAGACAAAGGCTCTCACGGCCGCTGCCGACCGTCTGCAGCTCAACGACCGCGGTGAGGTTCACCTCTTGGAGAATATCGACACCGAACTCACGGCCAATATCCGTCCACCGAAGGAAAAGCTCGAGACTCAGAAATATATTGTCGCCATCATCGACGACAACAAGGATTTCCTCAACTTCATCACGGCTCATCTCGGACAGATCTACAACATACACACCTATGACGACACCCTGCTTGCATATTCCGATATGGAAGTGCTCCAACCTGATATCGTCGTGTGCAAACAGGTCATGCCTAAGATGACTGGTAGCGAACTGTGCAATAAGGTGAAGACAAATGCCAATACTCACAATATCAAGTTTGTTCTCATGACAAATGGTGTGCTCAGTGCGGCGGAGATGGCTGAGAGGAATATCACAGTGTCGGCCGACGACTATCTCGCCAAGCCGTTCAATATGCAGGAGGCGGCAATGAGATTCAACCGTCTGCTGGGCCTGCAGATGAACATAGACATTAGTGGGGTTATCGAGGGACAGGAGACAAGACGTCTCGAAGGATACAGCAGTAGCATGACCACCGCCACTGTCAGCTACGACCAGATGGCCACCGAGACTTCTGACATTGTGAAGGCTCTGCCTGAAGGTATCAAGCCTGAGCCCAGTGAGGAGGAAAAGAAGCAACAGCAGGCTGAACAGGATGCTGAAGGTCCGCAGCAGGTGGCTGTACCCGGCATGGAATACTATGAGAATAACACGACTATTGGCGATTACTCCATGAACAATGCCATGGATCAGCAACTGATGAGAAATGTGGAGCAATACGTGCTGCAAAACATGAGCCGCGGACAGATCAACCTCGAAGAGATGTCATCGGCAATGGGCATGGGACGAGTACCGTTTTTCCATCGCATCAAGGCTATCACACAGAAGACACCAGCCGAACTGGTGCGCGACCTCAAACTACGTCATGCCTGCACCCTGCTCGAAAAAACGGACATCAACCTCTCGGAACTTGCCATCAACGTAGGATTCATCACGGCTGAAAACTTTATTAATATCTTCAAGGACCGTTTTGGCATGTCTCCTCTCGAATACAGACTGATTCATAGAAAAAGGTAATGAAAATTAGGATAACCCTACTCATCATCATGTCGCTTATGCTCCAAAGCAGCGACATGGTGATTAGGAATGTACTTGAAAAGGAGGGTGTGAACTTCACTCACAACAACAGCGTCACACTGTTGACCAGCGGACAGGAGAAGTTTGACGACATGTTTCATGCCATACGTCAAGCCAAAAGCAGTGTCCATCTGGAATATTTCAACTTCCGCAATGACTCTATTGCGTCTGAATTGTTTGACATCCTCCGACAAAAGGCAAAGGAGGGTGTTGAGGTGCGTGCACTATTTGACGGATTTGGCAACGATTCCAACAACCGCCCGCTGAAAAAGCGTCATATAGAGGCACTGCGTAATGACGGTGTGGAAATCTACGAATATGACCCGCTTCGGTTTCCTTGGGTCAACCATGTCTTCACACGCGACCACCGAAAGATTGTGGTCATCGACGGTAATGTGGCATATACCGGAGGCATGAATGTGGCTGACTATTATATTAAAGGTACGGAGCAGGTGGGTTCATGGCGTGATATGCACTGCCGTGTGGAAGGTGGGGCTGTAAGCCATCTGCAGATGATTTTCCTGAGGATATGGAACAGGACCACGGGACAGAATATCCATGGCACTAAATATTTCCGTGCTTACGAGAAGAAGGAGATGGTCGGACTAAAACCAGACACCACTCCCTCACGTGGCCATCAGGTCGTAGGCATCATCAACCGCGAACCGAAGACCTCCAATGCCATCATACGCAAGTTCTATGTCGAGGCTATCAATTCTGCCAAGGACAGCATCAAACTGGTCAACCCCTACCTCACGCTCACTCCATCTATCAAAAAGGCACTGCGCCGAGCTGCCCAAAGAGGTGTGAAGGTGGAGATTATGGTGTCGGTGAAGAGCGACATTCCTCTCACTCCCGATTGCGCATTCTATAATGTTCACCAACTGATGCGACATGGTTGCCATATCTATCTCTACAAACCTGGATTCCACCACACCAAGGTGATTATGGTTGACGGAAAATTCTGCACTGTGGGCAGTGCCAACCTCAACTCCCGGAGCCTGCGGTTTGACTTCGAGGAGAATGCCGTCATCCTCGACCCATACGTCACCCGCCAGCTTGAACAGATTTTCGAACGCGACAAACTCGACAGCGACTATCTCACCGAAGCCTATTGGGACCGTTGGCGCTCACCATGGAAAAAGTTTGTGGGATGGTTTGCCCATCTGTTGTCCCCTGTGCTTTAGTCACGTCACCGCTGTTGGCGTTTTCTTATCTCGTTCATCATTATCATCACTTCGAGATTCGACAACGACATTTTTTTCATAATATAACCGTTGAGTTCATCTTTCAGCAACTTGCCGATGTCAGCTCCTGCACGTGAAAAGGTTTCAGCCGCCTCAAGACGCTTGCCCTGGGCCCATAGCACCAGTCCCATCGTGAGCACCATCTGTACATCCGTTTCATCGTAGGCGGTAAGCAGTTTTTTCTCAGCCTCCTCCGCCCTGCCTTCATATAGCAGTGCCTTCGACAATGCGAGGATGACAGTCGGGTCATTGGGATATTCATAGTCGAGCCTGAAGAGTATGGGCAGTGCCTTGTCAGCCATACATATATTCACACGGCAGATGGAGTAATAGAGCATCCATTTCTTCTCGTCCTGTTGCTCTGCCATAAGCCTGTCATATTGTTCCGCGGCCTCTATGTATCTCTTCTCGCTAAACAGGTAGCGTGCATAGGTCTTGCGCGCCAGTATGTTTTCCGGTGCCATGGCGATACACCTTTCAAAACAGTTTGCCACCATGCTGACATCGTCGCTCGTCTTCATGTTGATGATGGCTTTGAGATATGCAATGTCAAATGTCATCTCCCCATGACTCTCATTATATATGTCAACCAACTTGTTGGCATGGGGCATGTCGTCCCTTCTCAGATAGAAGCGGAGCAGGTCTGGGATATATTCGACAAATCGGGTATTGGCGAGGGCGGTCATGAAATCGGCATTCGAATCAAAGGGGTCGCCAAAGCTCTCACGGTAGGCAAAGAGCCGGTAGAAGCGGTAGAGCGACTGCACATAACTCCTGCGCACCACCCTGCCGTCATTATTCCATTTACTCATCATATCCATGTCGTCATTTGTCATATTGTTTATCTTCAGATTGTCCAATAACTCTTCTGGCAAACTGCCCGCTATATTTGCAAAGGCATATACGAATGAATACTTGTCGTTGTCACACACCGGGCTGTTCAGCATGGTGGATGCTAATGTCCCCACCTTTTTGAGTTTCTCCATCTGTGTCCTTATCATGGGATGCTCCATATAAAAAGGCATGAGCCAGTTGGTGATATCATTAAAGACGGGATAGTTCTTCATTCTCTTAAAGCCCTCGAAGAAGAAGTCAACGCCCTGACTGCGCTTGCTGATCAGGCTGTTCATCGTCTTCTCGAGCTCCTCCATTCTGCGTTCCTGCTCACCGCCACGTCCGAGGATGTCGTCCATCGGGTCTTCCTCCTTCATCTGTATCTTACCGTCCCTGTATTCTATGTCGCTTGTTGCCATCATCTGCGGCATCACCTTGTCCGTAAACTCTTTGGAGTCTTTCTCCGCCGACCTGCAATAGCTTATCTGCATCAGCAATTGCGATATGTCCTCACACACCCGGGTTTCCGTGTCTATGAGTTGGTGCAACTGGCTGTCCACGTTGGCAAACGACACCAATGGCTTGTACATCATCACTATTCCTACCAGGGCATACTGGCTTACCATCGTGTTGCCACTGAGTTTATACACGTCCATCATCAGTTCAGCCTTCACGGGGTCGGCTATGATACATCCATTGAGCGTCAGTGCCGCCACTATGAGCAGTTGGTCAATTCTGTCTATAGTTGGAGTGAGGAGTATGTCGAGAAGTTTCTCCTTGTCGGTTTTTGCGAGCATCAATGACGTGAGTGTGTAGTGAAACAGCTGGCATCTATACCTGTATTGTTCGTCGCGTATGGTATTGGTCTTTTCCGGTCCTCTCTCCATATCTTCTTGCAGTGCTGCCACGGTGATATTTGCAGAGAAGTTCTCAAGTGTCTTTTTCACCTCCTGCCATGTCCAGTCCTTGCCGCTGCCTCTCACTTTGTTTCTCAGTCCTATAAGATAATTGTTCGACGATGTCATTTGGTCAAGCATCATGTAGTTGTCCCAAACCATATAGAGCTGGGGCATGAAGTAGTTGTCCAGCATGTCGTCATCTTCCGGCTGCTGTTTGCCTTCTCTCCACCAACTGACTGACATGTCATATTCCACGCGCAACTGATAAAGTTGCGACAGTGTGTCATTCTTGTCACCGTTTTTTTTGATGTATTCCTCCATGTAATGACATGCTCCATAGAAGTCTCGGTCTTGCCTGAAGCGGTTGGTCACGTCATATGGCTTTGAAATGTTCATACTGCTCATATTGTATTAATAATGGTATAACGAATGTTTGGCTCACGGATCCTTTACTTGATTGTCTTCATATATCTCTCGGCTCTTGCCATGTCGGTCTGTTTCGGTCCTTTTGCATGCTCGAAGTGCATGTTGGGCAGCGAATCGACTATGGATGGATGTATATGACAGTATTTCTCTATCAGATATCCGTAGTGCTTCAGTCCGCGCGTATTGATGGAGTCGCATGCCTGGTTGTAGGCTTTGACAAACACGTCATACTGGCGTTTTCTGTCCACATCCTTCATCGGTTTGTCCCTGAAGGCTATCACTCCCATGTTCCATCCCATGCTCCGTGTGTCCATCACCACCTTGTGCTTGCCCATTCGTGCCACGGTGGCTTGTGGCTCGGCTGTCCATATAGCGTCTATCTCATTGTTCTGAAGCATCTGCAGCCTCACGTTCACGTCGTTCACCTGTACCTTGAATACTCGCTCTGCCTTTAGTTTGGCACTGTCCACGACATGGTCCGACAGCATGTCAGTGACTGAGTATCTGGTCATTGCCATCATCTTGTCGTCGAGTTGTTTCAGTTCCCTGATGCGCGAGTTGCGGTTGGTGATGAGCTGCCAGTATGTGCCCGTTGCTATCTGCGCCCTTAGCTTCGTTCCCTTGTCGTTCATGCGCTGCACCCTGACAAGGTCCGACACGGCCCCCTCCACCCTACTGTTGATGAGTGCCGTGTCGCAGTCTATCTGTGATGTATAGTATTTGAGTCTAATGTCTGTCTTTCCGTCGCAAAACCATTTGTTTTCCCTTGCCACATACAATGGCAGGCAGTCTATTGTTGACATCACCGCTATCTTCAGAGCTGCGGAGTCCTCACGTGCTAATCGTTGCCTTTCTATTCTCGACAGTCTCTTCTGTTCTTGGTATGAGTCTCCGCATGCCCACAGTGTGGCGGCTGCCACCCATATCCACATGAAATATTTCATTTTTGTCATCTCTTTCTATGTTTTTTTTTATTTATCGTTGCAAAAGTACAAATAAATTTTGTAATTACAAAAAAAATACGTACTTTTGTGCCATAAAGTATAATTAGTGACAAAAAACAATGGCAAAAGACAAGATAGCTTACGTATGCAGCAACTGCGGCCAGGAATCGCAGAAATGGATTGGAAAATGTCCCGGTTGCGGACAGTGGAACACGTTCAAGGAAATTCGTGTGGCTGCCGAGTCGGCATCGTCCATGGCACGCAATGCTGCCACGGCATCCTCCCGTGCAGCCAATGTGGGGCATGGCCTCCGCTCCACGTCGCGCCCTATGTTACTCCGCGAAATCAGTAGCAAGACGGAACCACGTATCGACATGCACGACATGGAGCTCAACCGTGTACTGGGCGGTGGTCTGGTGCCTGGCTCCATCGTCCTCTTGGGCGGCGAGCCTGGCATTGGCAAGAGCACCCTCACTCTCCAGACCATTCTCCAGATGCCTGAGCGCCGCATACTGTATGTCAGCGGCGAGGAGAGTGCCCACCAACTGAAGATGAGGGCCGAGCGCATTCCCCACACTGACTCCGACAATATCCATATTCTATGTGAGACTTCCCTTGAATCCATCTTTGATGATATCAAGGAGTTGCATCCCGAACTGGTGGTCATCGACTCTATCCAGACCATCTCCACGGAGGATGTCGATACGTCGCCAGGTTCGGTCACCCAGGTCAGGGAGTGTGCCTCTGCCTTGCTACGTTTTGCCAAGACGAGCGGTGTGCCCGTGATCCTCATTGGACATATCAACAAGGAGGGTACTCTTGCCGGTCCGAAGATTCTCGAACATATCGTCGATACGGTCATTCAGTTTGAGGGCGACCAGCATTATATGTATCGCATACTGCGAAGCATCAAAAACCGCTTTGGCTCTACCTCCGAACTGGGCATCTATGAGATGCAGCAGTCTGGACTGCGCCAGGTGAGCAATCCTTCCGAACTGCTTCTCACCCAAGACCATGAGGGACTGAGCGGCATTGCCATCTCGTCGGCGGTGGAGGGGGTGCGTCCCTTCCTCGTCGAGACACAGGCCTTGGTGTCGTCGGCTGCCTATGGCACACCTCAGCGCACTGCCACGGGATTTGACCAGCGGCGTCTCAATATGTTGCTTGCTGTATTGGAGAAGCGTGTGGGATTTAAACTGATGCAAAAGGATGTCTTTCTGAATATCGCCGGCGGACTACGTGTCACTGACCTTGCCATGGACCTCAGCGTGATTGCAGCCGTCCTGTCCAGTAATGTTGACACTCCCATCGAGCAGGGATGGTGCATGGCGGGCGAAGTAGGACTGAGCGGAGAGGTGCGCCCTGTCAACCGTATCGAACAGCGTATCTCGGAGGCGGAGAAGTTGGGCTTTGCCCATATCATCATTCCCAAGTATAATCTTGCGGCTCTAAAGGGCAAGCAATATAATATCGACATTGTTCCCGTGCGCAAGGTGGAGGAGGCTCTCAGGGCCTTGTTTGGATAATATTCTTTAACTTCCTTAACTTCTTTAACTTCTTTAACTTCATGAAAAAGATATTCCAGACTGTTATTGGTCATTTCGAAAAGGAGATGCCCGAAGTGACCACGGAGCTCAACTACTCCACGACGTTTCAACTCCTTGTGGCGGTGATGCTCTCCGCACAGTGTACCGACAAGCGTGTGAATATGGTCACCCCACGGCTCTTTGAGCGTTTCCCCGATGCCCCGTCCCTTGCCTGTGCTGACTTTGGCGATGTCCTTGACTTGGTGTCGTCGGTGTCTTATCCCAATGCCAAGTCGCGACATCTCATTGACATGGCTCGCATGCTTATGGACCGCTTTGGCGGCGAGGTGCCACATACCCTTGATGAACTGACCTCACTTCCGGGTGTGGGCAGGAAGACTGCCAATGTCATGCTCTCCGTGGCATTCGGCGAGAATGCGATGCCTGTTGACACTCATGTCTTCCGGGTGAGCCATCGCCTCGGCCTTGTGGCCGACAGTGACGACACTCCGTTGAAGGTTGAAAAAAAGCTGTGCAGACATATCCCCAACCATCTCCTCGGACGTGCCCATCATTGGCTACTCCTTCATGGCAGGTATGTCTGCACAGCGCGCTCGCCCAAATGCGGCAAGTGTCCTTTCTCCGAATGCTGCAAGTCTTCCTCTCAAGCCAAGCTATAGTCCCCTCGACTTGTATATTCGGTCCTTGGCTTCGTTGATTTCCTGAAACTTCTTCTCCGCGGCCTTGCGCACGTCCTCACCAAGGGCTGCCACACGGTCGGGATGATGCTCCAATGCCAGACGGCGGTATGCCTTGCGCACCTCGTCGTCGGTGGCTGTAGGACTGATTCCCAACACCTTGTATGCGTCTTCGAGGGTGTCGCCCCTGAGGTTAAAGAGTGAGTCAACGTCTGTCGGTTGCATCCTCATCCACTGCGCACACTCACGTATCGCCATCACTTCTGCCTGATCCACCCTGCCGTCGGCCTGTGCTATGCCAAACAAATAGCTCAACAGTTGTAGCCTGTGGGAATACTCCATGTTCATGGCTATCTGTTCGCAACATTGCGCCACGGTATTCTTAAACTGGTATGTACCCTGGCGCTTCTGTTCCTCGAAGAGCCGCAACATGATTTGCTCTCCCTGTTGCTTGGCACTTTCACCGAAACTCTGGCGAAGGAAGTTTCTCACCATTTCCATCTCAGAGTGCATCACCTTGCCGTCGGCCTTGATGATATATGATGACAATACCATCAGCGCAAACAGAAAACTGTTGCGCTGTTCCTCGTCATACGCCGACCCGCCTGAGCTGTACGTGCCAGCATTGTCGGGATTGTTCACTGCGTCGAGTCCGCTTTCAAAGAGCGAACCAAGTACCACTCCTGCCAATGCGCCGAGTGGTCCGGCGGTTATAAATCCGAGTATGCCGCCTATCCATTTACCTTTTGACATTGTTGTTTTATTTTGAAGTTTTTTATTTCCATCATTGCCAGTCCCGCTATGATTGCCACAGCTCCAATAAGAAAGTAAGCCGTGATTTGTTCGTCGAGTATCACCCACGCTGCCATTATCGTTGTTATTGGGTTGAAATACACCCAGTTGGTACAGCTCACGGCTCCCAACCTTGCCATGCACCAGCTCCACGAGAGATAACACAGCCCTGAAGCCACACATCCCAAAAACAGCAGGTTGACTGCCACCTCTGGCTTCATCACCACATCCCAGCTCGGCCATCCTGGCACTACGAGATAATATGGCAGGATGGTCAGTATGCCATAGAAGAACACCTTGCGCGTGATGAACAATGCCGGATAGCGCGTCATGACAGGTTTCATCAGCAGCGAATAGACTGCCCAGCACATACATGCCCCGAAGGCCAGGGCATCTCCCATAGGCGACAGACGCAACACGAAATGTCCGTTGAGCACCACGATGGCCATACCCACAAGTGCTGTCACCGACCCTGCCACTTGTCGTGGCGTGAAGCGGTCGGTCTTGTAGAACAGTCCTATGATGAGTGTGGCGAAGAGTGGACACGAACAGACGATGAGCGACGTGTTGGTGGCTGTGGTGAAGCGGAGCGACTCATTCTCTGTAAGGAAATACATCGAACCGCCTGTCACGCCCAATGCCACCATGGTCAACTCGTCGCGCCAGTTGTGGCTCATCCACTTGTGCTTTCCGCTCGCTAAAGAATAGGTGGTGAGCATCACGTAGGCGATGACAAATCGCAGTGTGAAGATCTGTGCGGGCGACAATCCATTGTTTATCAACAGCTTTGTCCACACAAAGGTGGTGCCCCACACTGCCACGGTCAACAGTGCAACTACGTTAGCGAGATATCTCAATGTCGCCCCTGACATGATCTCTGATTCGTTTGAGATAGTTCTTCATGCCGTCACCGTCCTTTTCGTCGATGATATGCAGCAGTTCCTTAAGTTCGTCGCGTATCTGGGCTACCTGGTCGCTGGTATATGGATTGAAGAGTATTTCCTGAAGGAGATAGTCATCCTCGTTGAGCACTCCCTTGGCTATCTGCATGTGGCGCTTGAAGGTGGTGCCGGGGGCATCCTGATGCTTCATCACCGCTGCAAAGACGAAGGTGGAGACAAAGGGGATACTCAGTGAGTATGCCACGGTCTTGTCGTGCTCCTCGAAGGTGTATTCATATATGTTCAGACCCAAACGGCTGTAAAGGTCCTTGAAGAAGATGCGTCCTATATAGTCACCCTCGCTGATGATGATGGCGTTCTCCTCGCTCAACTGGTTGAGATTGGCGAATGTTGGGCCAAACATAGGGTGCGTACTAACATATGGATGACCTGTCTGGTCGTAATACTCCTTGAGATTGGTCTTCACCGATGATATGTCGCTGATGATGCAATCTGCCGGCAAGTAGGGCAATACCTCCTTGAATGCCGGTATGGTGTATTTCACTGTCACTGCATTAATCACCAGCTGCGGTTCAAACGCCTTCACCTCTTCCAGCGTGGTCAGCCTTTGGCAGTTGTATGTAAACCGCATTCTCTTCGGGTCTTTCTCATACACAGCCGTCTCATGTTCAAAACTGAGCAGGTCAAGGAAGAAACTTCCCATTTTCCCAGCACCCATTATCAAAATTTTCATTTCATTCAAATTTTAAAATTTAAATATTAAAAAATTAAAATATTAAAGTTCGTATTCCGCTAATGTTCGTATTCCATTTATGTTCGTATTCCATTTATGTTCGTTTATGGATTTTCACTGCTTTTCTTTTATTTTTTTTACTCCATTAACAAGAATCCCGATAATTACTCTCAAATCATAATTCATCGAGTCAAATTGTTCTTTTGTGATATAGCCCGTTTTTTGTAATAGGGTCATCCAATATTTTGTTTCATTGGCTTCTTTTAGGGCAATATGTAATTTGGCGATAAAGTCAGCGGAGCTTTGGCTCATCTCACTTTCTGCAAGATTAGCCCCAATGCTTGTTCCGCTGCGCAATACTTGATTTGACAATACGTATTCCTTTTTTTGTGTACATAGGAACTTGTAAAGATTTACAATGCGAATTGCAAAATCCAAACTCAAATTAGCAACCAAATTATCCTTACCCATATTAAGCAAAATAACTTTAATTCTTTAATTCTTTAATTTTTTAATTCTTTAACTCTTTAGTTCTTTACCCCGCCAACGAACTTTAATTTTTTAATTCTTTAATTCTTTAATTTCAACAAATGACGCCCAGCGTCATTTGTTGATAATCTCCATTTGCTGGCGCACGCTCTCTTCGTGGATTTTCTCGAAGACATGGGCCACAAATTCGCTGTCCATGCCACAGAGTACTCCCTGTGCACCTCTTTTCTCAAGTATCTCGTTATATCGTGCTGCCTGAAGGATGGTCATGTTGTGCTCTTTTTTGTATTGTCCTATTTCGCGGCATACACGCATACGCTTTGCCAAGAGCTCCATCAGTTCATTGTCGAGTTCATCGATCTGATGGCGCAACTGCACGATTCCCTCTGTTGTGGTTTTCTCGTCGCGCACCACAAGCAGCGAGAGTATGTAGTCGAGCACATCGGGTGTCACCTGCTGCTTGGCGTCGCTCCATGCACAGTCGGGATTGCAGTGGCTCTCCACGATAAGTCCGTCAAAGCCAAGGTCCATGGCCTGCTGACATAGCGGTGCCACCAGTTCGCGTCGTCCGCCGATGTGGCTGGGGTCGCAGATGATTGGCAGTTCGGGTATGCGCCTGTGCAGCTCAATGGGTATCTGCCACATCGGCAGGTTGCGGTAAATCTTTTTGTCGTAGCTTGAGAAGCCGCGGTGTATGGCAGCCATCTTCTTCACTCCGGCCTGGTTGATTCGTTCCATGGCTCCTATCCACAGTTCAAGGTCGGGGTTGACGGGGTTCTTAACCAACACTGGCACATCGACTCCCTTGAGTGAGTCTGCAAGTGCCTGCATGGCAAAGGGGTTTGCGGTTGTACGGGCTCCAATCCATAGGATGTCGATACCATACTTCAGTGCCAGTTCGACATGCTCCGGGGTTGCCACTTCCGTAGCCACCAGCATACCGGTCTCTTTCTTCACCTGGGCCATCCATGGCAGTGCTGTCTCTCCATTACCCTCGAAGCCTCCTGGCTTGGTCCTGGGTTTCCACACACCTGCGCGAAACATGTGGCATCCTTTGTCTGCCAACTGTTTTGCTGTACACATCACTTGCTCCTCTGTCTCTGCGGAGCATGGTCCTGCTATCACAAAAGGACGTTCGTTGTCACTTGGCAACGTCAATTTTTCCAATTCTAATTCCATATATATCAAAATTTTATTTTTCAAATTCAATTTTAAATTACTTTAGTTTCGCATGTGCTCAACTTTTTGGAAGTTAAGGAGTTAAGGAGTTATCGCTCCCGTTGGTCGCTGGGAGTTAAGCCATTAGTTTGGAGCATTGGATATAAGCGCAACAACATTTGGCTTAACTCCTTA
>JAXEKN010000022.1:0-15688 GCA_034101015.1 Prevotella sp. | reverse complement strand
CGTGTTCGTGGCAAGCGGCTCCGCCACATCATGGATGATAGACAACCTGGTGGATAACCAGGGTGGACTGCATGCCCGCATCACGTGCCGCATATACCTGCGTCCATTCTCGTTGTATGAGGTGGAACAATATCTGCAGAGCGAGGGATGCCCTTGGGACAGATTCCAGATTGCCCAATGCTACATGGCCTTGGGTGGCATACCATTTTATCTAAGCCTGCTTGATGTCAATATGAGCGTGGCTCAAAACATCGACTCCCTCTGTTTCAATAAGTCGGGAGCACTTTCATCTGAGTTCTTTGAACTCTACAATGCCCTGTTTGCCAATGCCGACGATTACATCTCCGTCGTGAGAATCCTTGCCACAAAAACAAATGGCATGACATATTCGGAAATTGCCGATGCCTCGGGTATCTCAGGAAGCAAGCTGACAAAGATACTAAGCAATCTTGAACGCTGTGACTTCGTGATGAAATTCAAGTATTACGGAAAGAAATCCCAGGACACCATCATACGCCTTACCGATTTCTATACCTTATTTTATCTACGATACATAGAGCCAAACAAGGATGCTTACGACGAACAGTGGTGGTCGAACCACTGCAACTCCCACAGTGTCGAGGCATGGCAAGGTCTGACATTTGAACTTCTCGGGCTTATGCACATTCGCCAAATCAAGGCAGCCCTGAACATCGGCGCTGTAGCTACCGACGTGTCGGCATGGTTTGACAAGGGCGACCGCAACACTTCGTCCCGTGGCTCCCAAATAGACCTGATAATAGAAAGGGCTGACCGTATCATACACCTGTGCGAGATGAAGTTCTGCCTCGGACAATACAGAATAACCGCCGACTATGAGATGAAGCTGAGGAACCGTATGGAGCTATTTCGCGAGCGCACCCGCAACCGCAAGTCATTGGTCAACACCTTCGTCACATCGTTCGGTATAGCCAACGGCAGTCACACTGGTGTAGTAAACAGCGAAGTGACATTGGATGGCTTGTTCGCAAAGTGAGTGATGTTCATCCAGCAAACAGGGATGACGAGTAGTTACAATAGATATGGAACGTGTTAATAATACATAAAACAAGCTTGTGTCACACAAACTTGTGTCACACAAACTTGTGTGATTCGTGTTTTTTATATACCTTTGCACTCAAATTGCATTATATGAGAAGATTATGAAGAAACCATTCGTATTTGGCGTAGCCGTGGAAGAGGAGAATTTCGTAGGCAGAAGCGAGGAAATCACAGTGCTTTCCAACAATTTCAAGTATGGAGCGAACACCATACTGTTAGCTCCACGTCGTATGGGGAAAACATCATTGGTGAAACGTGTCGCAAAGGATGTGCAGTCGGATGAAATACGTATTGTGCATCTCGACATTTTCTCATGCCGTAACGAGTATGACTTCCTTAACATGTTCGCTTCAGCTGTTCTCAAACAGACTTCTTCACACTTTGAGGAATTAATGCAGGATGCACGTGATTTCCTCACGAGGATAGTGCCGAAGGTGAATTTCTCGCCAGATCCGACTCAAGACTACAGTTTATCCCTCGGGATAACCCCGCGTACACACCAGCCAGAGGATGTACTAAATCTTCCTGAACAGATTGCACGTAAAAAAGGAATACATATCATTATGTGTATAGATGAATTTCAACAGGTTGGCGAGTTTCCCGATTCACTCTACGTGCAGAAAAGGATGCGATCCGTTTGGCAGCATCAAGTCAACGTGTCGTATTGCCTTTATGGCAGCAAGAAAAACATGATGATAACCCTTTTCCAACAGCGCAGCAAGCCTTTCTACAAGTTTGGGGCGACAATGGAGCTTGGCACCATCCCCGCAAAAGACTGGATTCCTTATCTGCGTCGCCAGTTTGAAGCGGAAGGAAGGGAGTTGTCTGAGTCTTTGGCTGAAAAGATATGCAATAAGGTGGAGCTACATTCATCATACGTTCAGCAGCTGGCGTTCAACCTACTCGTCTGCACACCCGCAAGTGGCAAAGCCACCGACGATGGATTGGCGCAAGCATACGAGAATCTTCTTGACGAAAACACCACGTTGTTTCAGGATAAGACTGAGAACTTGACGGGTTATCAGCTGAATTTCCTGAAAGCAGTAATATCTGGCATACACGACGATTTCGGCAAAGCTGATGTCAGGGAAGAATATAACTTGGGCTCGCATTCCAATATCGTGCGTATAAAGACTGCATTAGTAGAGAAGGAGCTTATTGAAATCCGAAAAGAAGGCATTTTCATTGCCGACCCCGTAATGAGCCAATGGCTGAGATGCCGTTTCTGTTGGGCGTAACATGTGTAGTTTAACAATTTTTGTTGACTACTTATCGTCTTATTCATAAAACAGGTTGACAAGTTAATTTATTATTTATAATACTCGTTGACTCTACTTGTCATTGTTCACTCTGAAGGTTGACCACCACTACGTTCTTTATCACCAAGAAATAGAGAAGGAAATATGCGATAGTGGTGCGGAATGTGTAAAAAAAACATAAATTTCGCACCACTATTGCACTTTTAAAGAAAAAAGCACTATATTTGCAAAAACTTTGAATATTGAAGATGTTAAACCAAAGACAATAGTGATATGTCGCAGAGAATAATCGGAAGACGAATGGAAACGGAGATTTTGATGAATTGCCTTGGTTTGAAAAAGTGTCTATTGAAACAGTATAGACACTCGATGCATATTCGATGGAAAGTCTATCGAAGATATATCATGAAATCAGACGTCTAATCCCATCTACCAACTCCTGTGCTTTGGGGGTATATTCATCTACCATATCTTTGTCGCAGTAGATAAAATCATCGTAATCACTACTATGTCTCATTTCAAACAAACGGCTGAAAGTCTTGCCATAATCTTTTGGCAAAATTCCAGATGCTATAAAATGTAAACTGAACATTGTCTTAACTCCTGCATGGGTTGTGGCTGATAATTCTCTTGATAGCAAAGCCGCAACTACAGCATAATAGCAAGCATAATACAACCTATTGATAGCGGCATTATAATAAGATGCATCAGACATGACCTTTGCCTCATCTAATGTTTGTTCCGCCCTTTGCAAACGATATTTAATCAAAGCGTTTCTGCTCTCTTCGTCCAATTTCCCTTTCATAGTCTTATTCCTTCGTTAGTAACATTAATATAAAAAGGAGTCTTGAACGGGTGGTTTTCCCATTGCTTTTTGAGCATTATCATTGGGCTGATTATTACGCCGTGGCTGAGTTCAATCTCATAAAGAGCTCCAGAGATTTCATCTTCTCGTTTAAGGTCGCGCTTATCCCCATCTAAAAGTATAAGCACATCAATATCACTCTCGGGACGGGCATCGCCTCGAGCTTCCGATCCATACAAAATGGCAGTTGCCTTTGGAGCGGACTTGAATATTGTGTCACGTATTTCCTTGACAATTTCCGGTCTTCTCATATTGACATCCTTATTTGCTGCAAAAGTACAATATTTTTTCTAATAATGTGCAAGAGATGCCAAACATTTATGATTAATTATCATATTGACTCGCAAGTTCAACATAGAACTGCAATTTTCTGGAAGACAAATAACACACGTTCCCACGCTATATCACGTAGTCCAAGACGTATTTCTTTTCGACTATCTTGCCCATGAAATATACTATCTGCCGGCGCCACCACTCCCAGTCGTGGGCTGAGTCGTAGCCCCAGTAGTCTATCCATGCGGGGATGTTCTTGGCTCTTAGGATGTCGTCAAGGACAAGATAGCAGCCAAGGTTGACAACGGCGTGCTGACCATCACCATGCCGAAGGTCACTAAGGACGAAGTCAAGAAGATACAGCGTCAGATCGACATCGCATAATTTTAGTAGTATTTATGGGGGCTGTGATTACTACGTTCTTAATAGTCCATAAAAAGCATCATCACCAATGTATTTAACACTTGATGGTAATTTGATATTATTCAATGACACGCAACATGCAAAAGCATCAGCATGGATTATCTCCAAACCATCTGGCAAGACTATATTCGACAGTATTTTGCAGTGACAGAACGCTGCATTGCCAATAACCCTCAGCGTTGAAGGCAATACCACACGCTTTAGTTCAAGACACGACTCACACATGCAACCAGGTATCTCAGTTAATCCTTCGGGTAGCACAAGTTCTTCGAGCGGACATTCGATAAACGTATTGTCAACCATGTATCTTAGTGTGCTTGGGAGGTTTATCTTGCGAAGACGCTTGTTATCAATCAACATAAAATTTTCCTCGATAGACCTTACACCCTCTGGTATTGTATATTCCTCACAACAGAAGCACTCATTGTCAATATGAATAAGCGCTGTTCTGTTGTCATTATATGTAACTCCCCACCTGTCTGTCCACATAATATGTTGCTATAACTGCTGAATGAAAAAATTCTTGTCCTTACCTATCAGACGCAGGAGCTCGTCTTCAGTAAGCAGTTGGTCGTCTTCGGCGATGGTGTTCCATCTCGACGTAACCGACACTACCCTTCCGCCCCTATCAACATATACGGCAATAAACGAGAGTCCGTAATCGTCCTTGGGGAAGTTCGCTCCCATCTTGCGCTCCACCGACAAGGCATCGTCAGTCTGTATGACAAAGAGTGTCTTCCTGCCACCGTCAGTATAGAGGTCAAAGATATCCTCTCCGTAGGCTATGCACCATTCTTCTGCCAATCTGCCAAATTGAGATAATTCGGCAAAAGTGTTCACTTTACTACAAGTTCTATGTTTCTTGATCATATAATTCCTATTTTTTTATTTTGTCTATCACATCACGTAAGGTCAGCTTTGAGGGGTAATCCAATACATTGTCGTATTGTTTCCTTATATCCAACCACAAGTTTACATCAGGCCTGAACGCTCTTATGCGCCATTTCTCTATATGTCCATCCTCAAAAGCCATGTCGCAGTTGTTGATTCCGCTCATCGGACTGCAAGCCCAACGGATGACAACACCCTTTAGGTTATCTTCATTGGCGTGCATTACCTCCTGAGCCTTATCCCACCATTCAAAATATCCGCTTAATGGCATATAATTCAAATCACAATTATTAATGCAAACGAAATTTTTGACATTCAGCACGCAATTCCTCATATCCTCATGTGAGAGTATAATATCCTTATTCTTTTGAATCAGGAATACATTATTGGCAAGGAGCTCATAATCGAGCCCCTTGTTGATGACTTTCGGAATTCTGTGCCTATTATGCCTCTTGCTACCTTTCATTGATTTACTCCCTCATCACTCGTCCAAACTCCACAATCATATTCTTCATTTTGAGCACAGGCTTACCGAGCATAGTCTTCACCTCGCCATAGTTCTTCTCCCGCACCCACTCCACGACCTGATTTCGCACATCGTTGTCAAACTTCAGCTTCACCATACATGGAGCGTTCAGAACATTCGGGTTGATCACCTCGTCGCTATCCATCGGATTCTTGTCCAATATGCCAACGCAAAAAGCCACCACACTACCCTCAAGTGCGCCGCTGACACTCTCGGGATTGAGCGAGAACTGCCCCTTGATTCCTTCGATAGCGTCCTTTAGGGCAAGAACAGCCTCAACCAACCCCATATTGCCCAGCACCATAATCTCCTCGGCGATACGCTGGCGCACCACATCGCTAACCTCCACTCCTAACTTTTTTGCTCCCCACTCTGCCTGGAACTGGAGGGATTCACACTTGGCGCGTCCTACCATCACTTCACTCTTCTTGCTGTTTCTTTTCTTCATTCTACGTTACTTTGTTTTTCGTTTAACTGTGATTTATATATACGAAAAACTATTCTTAACAAACCTTCTGTGCTCGGACACAAGCGTTTTTATAAGTCTCAAATTAAGATTATTTATCATTTACCTATCAACAAAATACATATTTTCACAAAAATAGATGGCTAATTAATAACAAACGAATGGAAATAACATGTATCTTGCATGGCTGCATTAGAGAATATTATTCCATCCTCCTTAGTGATACCATTAGCCCTATGGGTATGTCCAAAGAGATGAAGTTGTGGTTTTACTTGAAATACCCGTGTTCTCAACGGAGCGTTTCCCCAATGCGTACCATCCGATTCATCAAGAATCATCACTGGCGGTTCGTGAGTAATAAGCACATCTACATCGTTAGGTATCATATTCTCGGCATGATCGTATGCCAAGCCGTAGAATTTCACACCGTCAATCACGCATTCCTTATCTTGAAGGAAATGGACATTATTGGGCAAGTCCTTTATATCGTCGGCATCCCAAAGGCAAATGTCGTGATTGCCTATTACAAATACCTTATGCCTGTAGGGCAACTCCATATACCAATTTAGGAAGTCGAGCACCTCGCCCTCCTCACCGTTATTGCTTATGTCACCGCTATGAACGATGACTTCAGCTTCAGGTAAGTCATGAAGCTGACGGTGCAGTCCATGAGTGTCAGATATATGTATAATTTTCATCTTTGTTGTTCAGATATTTATTGGCAGTTGTATTGACTGACCATCATAAAGCCTAATAATATGCCATTCGTTGCAGAACAGTTCTACAAACTTGTCGGGGTTGTCCGTATGAATGGGAATGATAGCCTTCGGCTTAAGCTGACGCAATATCTCACGCATGCTATTCATATCGCAATGTCCACTAGTATGGAGATATTCATAATCACTCCCTAACGACTTTGCCAAATCCTTACTATAGGCTCCAGACTTCTCGTCAACATACCCTTTCCACATAGAAAGATATTTCTTCTTCTCTCCAGGAAGCTTCTCGATTAGTTTATCAAACTTTTCATTGGCACGCGCTATCAGCACATAGCCTCTATTCTTAATTGTCTCGACAAACGTGTCGTTGAAGGTAAAATCATCTCCATCTCTGAAAAGTACTTTTGGCGGATAATTAACATCATATTGATATAGCTCGGATTTACTCCACAGCGAATTGCTTTTTGCCACTTTTTCCATAATCTGCTTCTGATAGGCATCCACAAAGAAAGGCATACGAGCCTCTAATGCAACGTGATATAATGAAAACAAGCGGTCGATATTTGTTGAAGAGAGATATACTATATGACCAACCTTCTGCCTAAGTACTTTTCTGAAATCACCCTGAAGTTCTCTTTCGCTACGCGATGTTGAATCAGGACGTGCCACATTTGTTCCCTCGCAAACAACATAATCTACCTTACCTATATAAATATCCAGCATCTTCTCCAATTTTCCGCTTCTGAAACCATGAGTGCGGAAATCGCCTGTGTGGAATGCCGTTACATTATTTGCCTCAATCTTGAAAGCATAGGCATCAAAAGCGGAATGGTCAACATTAACTGGCATAATCTTGAACGGACCTATTCGAAAAGGATTTCCGGGGTGAAATACTTTTGCGGCATTAAGCCTTTCTATAACCAGATGTTGGTCTTTATCCTTATAAGACAGATGCTTAGAAAGAACCAGTTGAATGTCTCTTCCAAGTTCACCTATATATACAGCAAGTTCCTTGGGCAAATCCTTGATACATCCTATATGGTCTCCATGATAGTGTGTGATAAGTAGCGCACTCTTTGTGAGGTCGCCTTTGTTTAAGCCCTCTACCATCAAAGGCTTTGACTTCGGGAAACCTGGAAGTTGTTCCCCGTAATCGACGAACAACTTCCAGCCTTCATGCTCATACTCCGTAACACAACCGCCTATCTGGTCTGTGCCGCGGTGGATTGTGATATTCATGATTTTGTGAGATTTAAATCTTTTTTTGAACGTATTAAGTCTTTATAAAGACCATAGCCCATGAAAGAAGATGATATGAATTTTGCATCATCTGGGAGTTTTTCAAGTTCATTTTTCAAATTATCACTGTAATGATGGTAGTTAGAAAGAAGGAACAAGAAATCTAATTCTGGCAAGATTTCTGGTGTCTTCTTTTTGCCTCGGCTATCTTCAAACAACTTCTCCAATCCTTTGACCAGTCCCAAATCCATCTTCTGCTTTAAGACAACAAGCATATCTTCAGCAAGAGATTTAACACCATCTTTATCTTGACGTAGTTTTTCAAAATCATCATAATGTTTTGAAAGTCCTGGACTAATCTTTCCGTTGTTATCTACAGAAGTAACTATTGACTCTTCTCCTTGTTTAACTTCAATAATCGTTAGCTGTAACAGACGTTTTTTATGTTCCATATGATTCCATCTAAAAGCAATGATATCTGCTCTGCCGCCTAACGTATCATTGTCGGCCCATTCAATATCTGCAACAAAATAATCAGTTTTACATGCATTTACTGATAAATTATTCTCATAAATCACTCGTTGCTGTATTTCCTTTTCTCCTAATCTACTTTTTGTAAATTCGTGCATATCAATAATATGCATTGCTTTGGCAAAATAATCCTCTATCGTGTCAATTTGAGGCACAAGAAACTTTGTGTTTTCATCTTTTTTATTATAGTATTCTTCAGCAAGTCCTTCCATTATTTTGTCTTCAAAAATGGTTAGGATTTTACCTCCTCTATAATACACAATTACACAATTACCACGCATCTCCATATCAAGATATGGAGAAACCCTTACATACTCTGTAATCTTCAAATAATCCTTTTTCAGGATTTCCATTAATCCATCAGAAATGCTTCTCTTTTCCATTTTGTATGATTTTTATAATTGTAGTTTTTTCTATATCACAAGTAAATATATTATCCAAGTCTTCCTTAATATCATTGACAATCTCGTCCAAGTGCCCGTCAATACTATCATACCCCAATGCCTCTGGATTATCGACAACAGTTTGATATACGTCTTCTATCCATTGTCTTTGCTGATATGTCAGACTTATCTTTTTCATTTAGACTGCGATAAACTTCTTTATTATTATGAACTTATGTCGCATAACCTTTTTGCCATAATAGAATGTTTTTTAATATTCCATCCCTCACCAGTAAGGGAAAAAGGACTTCCTTTGGTTACTAATTATTTTTAGTTTCAATCAAAAAGATTGATTTGCACTGCAAATATACAAAGGATTCATATAAGATGCAAGCAATACGATATATATTTATTTCGCATTAACAATATTTAATTCTACAAGTACTATGAATTATTTTACGGCAATCTTTATGGATTCCCGACCAATCCTTGCAATAACCACTGTACCTGGGGTGGAAGCGAAAGACACGTTGCCATTTATGACAAAAGACTTACCAACTGCCTTTCCGTTGAGGGAATAGAAATTCACCTTTTCTTTACCGTCTATACCAGCGATATTGATAATACCACCAACTGACTGTATAACCAAATTCGGCTTATGTATAGCCTCTATACCATCTGTTCCCTCCAATACAACAATACTGCCAAATTGATTCAACGGAAACGTGGCTTTGTATTCTTCAATAAGCGATCCTGGTACATGCAGTATGGCTTCTTCAATCATCGAGTCCTGGAATGGATTATGATTAGTACCTCTCAATATCTTCGGCACTTTATGTGAGCAGGAATAAACATCACTCAAATCCACACAACTGGCAAAACTCATATAATCCAAATTTTCCAATGGCTCTCCAAATCTAACAGAAGACAGACCACTGCAACCATAGAATGCATATTGATTAATCATGCTTACCTTGTTGGTACTGATTGAATCCAAACTCGTACATTCATAAAACGCACAATCATCAATGATGGCCAAAGAATCTGGTATCTCTATTTCCTTAAGCGAACTGCATCGCCCGAACAGACTATTCGACAGTTTTTTCACTCTTGAAGGGATATTCACTGATTTCAAATTCGGGCAATCCAAAAAGACGCCATCTCCAAAGGTAGTCACTGAGTCGGGTATCACAATTTCAGTTAATGACTCACAATCTCTAAAAGCCCCACTACCTATTGATATCAATGTATTGGGCAACTTCACTTCCCGCAAACTCATACAACCATAAAATGCCATGTATGGAACATATTGCATCGAGTCGGGAAACTCAATGGATCTTAGACTCTGGCAGAACTCAAAAGCATTAAACCCAATATAATTCACCGTTTGGGGAATATCAATATTTGATAAATGACTACAATGGCAAAATGCCTTATTGCCAATTTTTTGAATTGAGGATGGTAATGTAATATCTTTTATTTGTGTATTATAATAGAATGCTTCATCGGCAATACTTGTCACAATATACGTCACATCATCCACTAACAACTCCGACGGAATAACTATCTTACCCGTATTTGTAGTCCCTTTAACTTCTGCCGTTTTGGTCTTCTTGACTATCGTGTAATTAACCCCATCCACTGTCACATCTTCTGCGAATAACGAATTTGTAGTAAACAATCCCATGATGCACATCGACATCATCACGAATAATCTCTTGCTCATATCAATCTCCTTTATTTTGTTGTTAATAATATTTTTGATGCAAAACAACACCATAGATATGCAAAAACGCTGCATATATGATAAAAAAAACAAAACTTTACCTGTTTTTTTCATATATGCAACGTTTTTGCAGATACATTTATTACTTTTGCACTGTATTTCTGACATTATCATAAAACAAAAAGATGATTAGCAAGACGTTCAACCGTTACATTTGGCTTCTAAACACGTTGCTACAACAACGCAGATTAACATTTGATGAAATAAGCAACAGATGGAGGGACAGTTACCTTGGAGATGGCAAACCGCTTGCCCTGCGCACTTTCCATATGCACAGGGAAGCTATTGCTGAGCTTTTTGGAGTGGAAGTGAAATGCGACTCCTCCACTTATGAGTATTATATCTCATCACCCGACTCCTTGAGAAATGACACTACTCGTCAGTGGCTACTCAATTCATTTACGGTGACAAACATTATAAAAGCTGGTCATAACATGAAAGACAGAATCCTTTTTGAGGATATTCCCGCAGGAACGGAATACATACAAACTGTCATTGACGCTATGCAAAGAGGAAGAGTGTTGCAGATAGACTACCAACCATTCGGCAGTCCCATTGCCACATATCGTTTCAATCCCTATGCCATGAAGGTATATCGCCAAAGGTGGTATGTCTTGGGGTATCTTCACGAACATGAGGGCATCAGAAACATCGCTCTTGACCGTACTATCGACATGGAAATAACCGACGCAAACTTCACTATGCCAAAGGACTTTTATGCGAGTGAATACTATGCCCATACGGTAGGCATTTTCGTCAACAACCAATTAAAGCCACGAAAAGTAGTTGTCAGAGCCTATGGATTGCATGTGGAATATATACGTTCCTTGCCTCTTCATAGTTCTCAAAGGGAGATTGCAACTACGGCAGAATACAGTGACTTTGAATATTACCTGTGCCTAACCCCGGAACTGACCACCCATCTGCTTGCAATGGGAGAAAAAGCCGAGGTAATTAGCCCCATGGAATTAAGAGACACAATAAAAAGCCGACTGTCGCAAGCCCTTCGACAATATTCCCAACTTGAGGGCAAAACATGCTAAATTAGAATGGGGATTTCCATCCCGCAGCCTTGGCAACAATCTTGGGAATCTCGGTGTTGTCGATACGTCCGTGAATCTGCTCGGCACCGACTCCTATGGCAAAGCAGGGGACATAGCCATTGCTGTGACTCGTGACATGCCATCCCACCTGGGCACATTCCGACATAATGCTGCGCACAGTGACAGCCAACTCGTCATCATTTTGATATAGCGTACGCTGATCTTTGGATGTTCCATCCTTTATCTTCTTGAAAGACGACTCCAATCGTTGTGTTTGTTCGTCAGTGAGAGATATCTTATCCCAAAAGCCGAAGTTCTCAGCGAGGAATGTCTTTACATCATCCCACACTAATTTGTCGCCTTTAACATCATGCATTTTGTGAAGTTCCTTGCCAAGTTTCTCAATAGTGATACGCTGATTGCCCACTGCGGCGAGGTTGATTTCATACAGTCCCCTCGATAACACTATACCACCCGTCTCATGGTCGGCGGTGACGATGATGAGAGTTTCGTCGGGATGCTGCTTATAGAAATCGTATGCCACCTTCACGGCATTGTCCATGTCAATCAGTTCGGGGATAAATGCAAGGTCGTTGGCATGGCATGCCCAGTCGATCTTTCCTCCCTCAATCATCATAAAGAATCCGTTCTTCTCTCCCTGCTTCTTCATCATGAAGTCAATACCCGCACGAGTGATGTCAGTAAGCGTGAGATCTCCATCCTTACGGTCGAGGGCATAAGGTATGCTATAGCGGTCGGCCTTACTTGCCTCTTCGCTTTGCAACAGAATCATCTTTTTAGCATTCGCAGCCTTATTCTGATAGTCGGCATAGCCACGGGCAATGGTAAAACCCTTGCTGTTAGCCTCTTCATACAGGGTATTGCCATTAGGATATTCGGGATCAGTGGGGATGGTGAAATCAGAACCGGCATAGAAGTCATTGGCGCTCTCAACAAGTTGCTTGCCTATGGTGTATTGCTCGTTGCGCTCCTTCACATGTGCATAGAAGGCTGCCGGAGTGGCATGGTCGATAGCCACACTGGTGGTGATGCCCACAGCAGCTCCGGATTGGCGTGCCCAGTCGGCAATACTCGACACTGATGTCGTCAAGTCCTTCAGCATACCCAACGTACCATTCTTGGTCTTTTGTCCGCAAGCGAGTGCTGTTCCACCAGCTGCAGAGTCGGTCACTCCATTAGTTGCACTCTGTGTGTTGACGAATGCCGAATACGGGAACGACGGAAAGCATAACGGTTCTATACCTATGCGTCCCTGCAATGCACCGAGATAAGTCTCAGCTGCATTAACCTGATTTACACCCATTCCATCACCGATGAAATAGAACACATACTTGGCCTTGCCTTGTGCCGACAGAGTCAGGGCAAACAAGAACATTAAGAGGATAATAGACAATCTGTTTCTCATCGCAATATTTCTTTTTGTGTGCAAAAATAGACAAAAAACCTAATACCGCAAAATGTTCTTGCTTAATTTTTCTAAAAATCACTTCACTTTACCTTTATCATCTCCACTGGTTGTACTTTCTGTTCATCCAATGGTGCCGACTGGTATTTCACCTTGGCAAAATTTATCGCCTTGAGGTCGAAACAACGGATGGTGCTGTTGTGCATGGTGCGATAGTAAATGCGGCGGTTGACAATATCTGTTGCCACCGTCCATTGTGTGGCACTCGGGATGTCTGGCACCTTTTGCACCTCGGAGAACTGTATTCCCGTGGGAATGTCGAAGTTGTTGAGGATGTGAAATGCCTGCATGACGGTTTTCTCGGTAGTGGCGAGTTTGGGGGCTGTGGCTTGGAAGAAGGCTGCACGCACGAATCGCGACGGAGGCGTCATGTCGCCAGGAATACCATGCAGACCACCGCCACCTCCAAATGCAGTGAGTGTCAAGTCGCCCACCTCACGCGTGTAGATAGGCCCGGCAAAGAGATTTGTGTAGTTGTTGAGATTGGTGAGATGCCAGTCAAATCCAGGCGAGTTGGTAAGCACGCCCAACTTGTTCTCATAGAATCTCACCTGCTTGTCCACAATCTCCAGCACCACCTGTCGGCCTCCTGGTTCGGTAATACGCCAATGCACGGTGGAGCCACGTGGGTCGATTGTCACCACATGAATACCATA
Source organism: Prevotella sp. (assembly GCA_034101015.1). Taxonomy (GTDB): domain Bacteria; phylum Bacteroidota; class Bacteroidia; order Bacteroidales; family Bacteroidaceae; genus Prevotella. The sequence continues at coordinate 2,062 of JAXEKN010000022.1, read as the reverse complement.
GATGGCATTTTTCACTTCATTAATTGACTTGAAGTTACTAAGTATCCACGACACCAACTGCAGGTCGCTCACCGTCTTCTCCTTATTGGCATCATTGTAGGTCTCGTATTCCCCATACCCTGGGAAATAGAAGAGACCAGCAGCCAACCCTGCTTCGTTGATACCTTCAACGACAAACTCAGCCTGTTCGACGGCAAGTCCGACATATCCATACTTTGCAGTGAACATCATTCCGTCCTTCTTTCCATCAGGAGTAAACGAGCGTTGCGAGTAGCCGCGTGGCACGATTGAATACTTGCTCTCCAAGTCATTTCCCGCCCACTCAATGGTGCGGGCAGTAACTGTAGAGCCACTGATTGTTCTCAGCGTAATACCAGTACAAGCCTCAGCATTCTGCGAGAACGACAATACGATGGCAAAAACTGCCATAAGAAACATTCTTTTCATAAAATCCTCCTTTTCTAAAAAAATAAAATCCTTCCGTTATAAAACAAAAATCCTTCCGTTATAAAACTGCTGCAAATATAGGAATTATTTCAATATGTTGTATCTTTTTGGCACTTAATAATTCTTAATGACATAAAAAAAGGCAGACTGGTTGACCATGTCTGCCCTTATTTTTGAAATCACACGCTTCTACTCCTCAAAGTCGAGACAAACACGCTGCACGGTGTAGGGACGCACCTTGGTATCGGCCACCTCGACATGAGCGGGATGAGTGGCATAGGCCTGGAGAGCCTCGGGACTCTCGAGGGTGCAGTCGAGCATTACATCACAATTGGACGAGTCGAGACGACCGTCAACATTTACCTTAACACTGAGAAGTCCGGGCACCTTGCCCATCAAGCCTTCAAGACCGGCCTTGATACCTCTCTTCACCTCTGCCTTTTCCTCGGCAGTAAGGTCTGGCATGAGTTTCCAGAGAATAATGTGCTTTACCATATAATTAAATAATATTAAGTTGACGAGTTGACTATTCAAAAACATTTGTCCATAGCCTGACGGATGTCGGCAATGATGTCATCTACATCCTCAATACCTACAGAAAGACGGATGAGGTCGGGCGCTATGCCTGCGGCCTTAAGCTGCTCCTCGGAGAGTTGGCGGTGGGTGTGGCTGGCTGGATGGAGCACACAGGTGCGGACATCGGCCACATGGGTGACGATATTAATCATCTCAAGTGAGTCCATAAACTTGATGGCTGTCTCGCGGTCGCCCTTGAGGCCAAATGCCATAACTCCACAACTGCCATTGGGAAGGTATTTTTCGGCAAGGGCATGACTCTTGTCATCTGCAAGACCTGGATAGTCAATCCATGCCACACGCGGGTCGTCGTGGAGGAACTGCGCCACCTTTTCGGCATTGCGGCAATGGCGCTCCATGCGCACGGCGAGGGTCTCAAGACCGAGATTGAGAAGGAAGGCATTCTGAGGTCCGGGAATGGAACCAAGGTCACGCATGAGCTGGGCAACGAGTTTGGTGGTGTAACCCATTTTGCCGAATGCCTTGGCATAGGTGAGACCGTGATATGACTCATCAGGAGTACAAAGCCCAGGGAACTTGTCGGCATGGGCCATCCAATCGAAATTACCGCTATCCACCACGCAGCCTCCCACCTGTGTGGCATGCCCGTCCATATACTTGGTGGTGGAATGAGTGACAATGTCACATCCCCACTCAAACGGACGGCAGTTGATGGGAGTGGCGAAGGTGTTATCCACAATAAGTGGCACTCCGTTGCGATGGGCAATACGGGCAAACTTCTCGATGTCGAGCACCTTGCATCCGGGATTGGAAATGGTCTCGCCGAAGAGGGCCTTGGTGTTGGGACGGAATGCCTTCTGGATTTCCTCCTCTGAGGCATCCTGGTTGACAAAGGTGCAGTCGATGCCGAGTTTCTTCATCGTTACTCCGAAGAGATTGAACGTACCGCCATATATCTCTGTAGAAGCTACGATATGGTCGCCCGACTCGCATATATTAAACACTGCATAGAAGTTGGCTGCCTGACCCGATGAGGTGAGCATCGCCCCTACTCCACCCTCTAGAGTGCAAATCTTGC
>JAXEKN010000019.1:0-21365 GCA_034101015.1 Prevotella sp. | reverse complement strand
GAATCGTTAAATTCAAAGATGAAGGGATTCCGTTCTGAACTGAGAGGGGTACGAGATATGCCTTTCTTTATGTATCGTTGCACCATGATATTTGGATAGTCATGGTGCTAAGTCATCCACGGAGAATATCTACTGGACCATATTCGGATCATAATAAAACACCTTTTCTTCCTTTTCCATCATTACTACCTTGTCGCAATTACCTTCATTGCAGCGCATGACGACCTTACACGCTTGACCGTTAATCATAGTGTCCCTGTCCACTGTACACGTGTAGATGGCATCATGATCATGCACAGGACTCGTGTTCCTCTGAACCATTGTCCATGACTTTCCATTTGACAGCAATGGCTGATAATCTCTTCCATAAACCTGCGATACAAACAGGATAAAAATACTAATGACTGTTGCTTTCATATTTATATTTTGTTTTTGTTTAAGAATCTTTGTTATTTAAAATGTCTGCTGTTACGAATTCACCTTTCAGGTTGTTCATATTAAAGAAGCGTATGGCTTCTTATATTCTGCCCTCTGATATAAATAAAATTACTTCCGTCCATACAAGTCCACTACCCAGCTACACTGCAAATTCGTCAGCCCTTCACCGTTGCCTTAAACAAGTCATCCATCGTCACTTCGCTCTGTATCATGCCTGATTGTGCATTATGCGCTATGCCGTAGGTGGTGACCATCGTAAGATGCAATGCCTTTGACGAGCCAGTCGTACGGCGGAAAAGTTCGCGTCTGTCCGTCAGATGCCGAAGGTATTGCGGGGTGATTTCGTATTTGCCCATCGAGAACTTCATTTCGCAGAGATTAATTGTTTGGTCCCTGCGGTCTATCACAAGGTCTATCTGTCCTCCCTCATGTCTGTTTCCATCCGAATCCACCCTCGAAGCAGTCTGCCATGAACATATACTGCATTGTATTCCGCTGATGCCAAGAGCTTGTTTGATTTGGCGGATATGATGAAGACACACTTGTTCGAAGGCATATCCTGTCCATGTCCTGTGTGAAGGAGAATCGATTATGTCCGTCCACAATGATTCATCCATATCATTTGCATCTTTCACGTACTTTATATAGAAAAGGGAGAACAAGTCTGTCAACTGATAGACCACCTCACGTTGCTTCTTTTCAAACGAACGGAAACGCTTGATAAAATCACAGTTGCATAGGTCATCTATAACTTCCGACAATTTTCCTCCGTCATTGAGTTTCCCAGCCTCTACTATCTGTTTACGTGTCATACCGACGGAGTTCTTCGACAAGATTTCAACCACTTTCCTGTAAACTTCGCTGTCCCTGAACAAAGAGCGAAACAAGAAATCAAACTCGCGCCGAAGTTCTGCTGTCTCTCCGAAAAAGAGCCTGTTGATATTCTGTGGAAGACTCTGGTCAGGACGCAACATATTGAGATAATAAGGGGTGCCGCCAAGCATCATATAACATTCAACCACCTGATGGCGATTGAAGACAACACCATTGTATTTCAGGAATTCCTCTGTCTCACCAAGGGTAAAAGGAGCAAGATACATGCTGTGAGTCACTCGGTTGTGCAGTCCTCCCTTGTCGCCAAGCAGTTTGTTGACCATCCATGATGTTGCAGATCCACATACTATGAGCATTATATTCTGGTCGGATGCCCATTGGTTCCAAAAAAGCTATATTGCACTGATAAAATTCGACCTCGGGGTGTCAAACCACGGCAATTCATCAATGAACACCATTTTGCGCCTGTGGCCCAAGGACTCTAAATACTCCCGAAGCTGGAAGAAAGCCTCAAGCCACGTGGATGGTGTCTTCCGGCTTTTGCCTGAAAACTGCTGCAGTGTCATCTTGAAGTTGAACAGCTGGTCCTTCTTGCTGGCATTATACGCCCCGGTGATATAGAAGTCAAACTTGTTCTTAAAGAATTGCTTGACAAGAAAAGTCTTTCCGATGCGTCTTCTGCCATACACGGCGATGAATTCCGGCTTACCGGAATCACGCCACAATCCAATGTCGCGCTGTTCTTGCTTGCGCCCAATTATCTCATAACTCCTTGATTTAAAACGCTGCAAAGTTAATAAAAATAATTATAACCACAAAGAAAAATGTGCTGAAATGGTGCGCTAAGTCGATTTTTTTCCTACTTAGCGCACCATTTCAGCACATTTTTTCTTATTCCCCACCTCCTGCAGCATGAAACAGTTTAACCACAGCTTGCATTCTATCCAAGAAAAGTCGCTTGAAAAAGTGGTTCGTGTTAAACAAAAGTCCTTTGAAAAAATGGCAGCACTGCAAAGAAAGATTGACAATACCGTATTATTCTCTACGTAAACAACAGATGAGAACAACTCTATCCTGTAGTATGTTGAACCCAAGTCATAATATAACCAATATGCCCGATATATCTGCTCAAACATGTCAATCTCTCTCTTTGCTATACCAAGACTAATGGCAACCTCCCGCCATTTGGCAACGGCGGATTTTACTTCGGAGATGATCATTTCAGCATCTTTGTGATTAATCATGTACTCCTCGCACGAGTCTAACAAAATGTCCAAGTCCGACCGCCCACAACCTTCATCTTATCCTCTAACTTTCGGGGAAGTTTTGTCCCCATTGTAGTTTTGCTCATAATATGATAATCTTCATTTACGTTTGCAAAATTACGATATAATCTTCATTTAATGATATGTTATGATATGTTTTGTCGTTATTTTAAGATAATTTATTAATTCAATTAGTGTCCCTTGCCTTCAACATGAAACTCTGATAGTTTGATTTCAATCGGTCAAAAAACGTCAAATTATATATTTTAAACAACTTTGTTTTAAACAACCTTGTTTAATTCAGAGAAAAGACGTAACTTTGCAGCCAAATATTGATATTATGGCAATGAAAAGCAATGATGATGCTCCATTCGTATTTGGAGTAAGAGTAGAAGGTGAAACTTTCACCGACCGTAGAGACGAAACAGAAAGGCTGAAGATGAATTTCATATATGGCGTGAATACAATTCTTATTTCCCCACGCCGTATGGGAAAAACATCTTTGGTTGACAAAGTGTGCTCATTGGTTGAAGGCCCAGAAGTCAGGATTGCCCGCATTGATGCTTTTGGTTGCCGTTCGGAGTATGATTTCATCAACTCATTTGCCACAGCCGTTGTCCGTGCCACATCCAATCGTTGGGAGGAATGGATTGAGAATGCCAAAGTCTTTTTAAGCCGTTTCGTCCCAAAGATTAGTTTCGGTCAAGACCCTCTTAACGACTTCTCTGTTTCATTGGAATATAATGCCTCAAATACAACAAAAGAAGACGTATTGGCTCTGCCGGAAAAGATAGCTGAAGAGAAAGGTTATAGGATAGTTGTTTGTATCGACGAGTTTCAGCAGCTAGGCGACTTTCAGGACTCATTGACATTCCAAAAGAAACTCCGCAGTGTATGGCAACTTCAAAAACGAGTGTCCTATTGTCTTTATGGAAGCAAGAAACACATCATGGAGACAATGTTCCAGAACCACAGCTATCCTTTCTACCGATTTGGCGATATCGTTTATCTACAGAAAATATCAGAAGAGGATTGGGTGAAGTTTATATGTACAAGGTTTGAGGCTACGGGCAAGCATATTTCAGAAGAAATAGCAAAGGAGATATGCACACTTACTGACAGATACTCCTCATACGTTCAACAACTGTCGTGGTTTGTTTGGCTGAAAACAAATGATACGGCGACAGAGGAAGACCTCAGATATGCAGTAAATAAACTACTCGACTCGTGCGAACCGTTGTTTATCCAGCAAACAGAGGATTTATCTTCTTACCAAATGAATTTCCTAAGGGCGATAATAGATGGCGTCAACACGGGATTTACACAATCCGCAGTCCTCAGCAAATATCACCTTGGCACTGCTGCCAATATCACAAGATTAAAGAAATCCCTGACAGATAAGGACTTAATCATGACGGTAGCTGCCAAGAGAATAGAGATGTGCGACCCCATTCTGTCGCTATGGCTTAGGGAAAGAGTCCTTTCTCCGCATTGAAGCAATTATTCAACTCCAGTTGAGGATTTTTTCAATTACTATTATAATTTTGTACTTGTTTGTTGAATTCGTATAATCCTATAAATAATTAAAATATGAAAAGAATAGTCACGTCCTTTATATTCAATTCCATGGGTTAGACAACGTCTTGAAAAGAATGGAATGGATTATAATGCATGGACGAATGAGTCTCATTCACAACTTGATAATCCACGATATGGACTATTAAATTGGTTATTGGGTTTCCTATTAGCTTATATTGTAACTAGTCCTGTTTTTATTTTTATTATCATTTTACAAATATTAATCGGTCAAAGTTTTCGTGATTTCGTTTTTCAAAATTTAGGAATAATAGTAATAGTAGTAATGGCATTCTTTTTTGTTCTTTCTTATCGGTTTGTTTGGAAAAATGATCGCTTCCTAGATTATTACAAGAAATTTGAGAAAAAAGGAAGAAAGTCTGTTATCACATGGAGTTTATCTGTTCTATTATATGGAATTGTATATGCAATAGTATTTTTTGTATTTGTATAGACCACTTCGTTGTGGTTTATCATGCAGATAAAAAGCATGTCTGGGTATCTGATCCCATCAAAGGTCATGTGAAATATACAATACAAGAATTCAGGGCTGGTTGGTATCCTAAGAATGAAAATAAGGGCGTACTTTTGAGCATATAGCTTTCCAAAACTGATAACATATTGTCCATATCATTCAATATTTATAAGAAACAAATAAGATATTGTCAGTTGCAAAGTTACAGCTTTTCTATGTTCTATCCAAGAAAAGTCATTTATTTCTGTTCGGTATTAATGTTTTTTAATATAAGGTTTACCCTTTGATGCTTTCTTGCGGAAATATTCTGAGAGAATAGGCAAAGGCTATTTTCAATATATACGAAAGACTTGCGAAAGGATGGCAGTACGCTGTTGGTGCCGGCTTTCATGAGACTCTGACAACTTGATTCCAATCGGCATAGTTATATGGGCAAGATCTGAGTTCGCACTTGGAATAATTGGACATTGCTGATCAAATAATAAGAAAGCGGAGTCACAGCGGAGTCACAACGGACTTACAGCGGAGCCACTCCCTACCTGCTTAAGACCTGCGAATAGGAAAAATAGAATATTAGGCTGCTCAAAAAATGAATTACAGCATTTTTCCTTCAACCTTCACCTTCTGAAATCCCGATAAACACAGGCCTTTCGACCCCAAAGGTGAAGGTTGAAGGTTTTTTAACGAAATGGCGTTGTCGATAGAATCATAGGGATAGGTCTTACCTGTAGGAATGACATTATTCAAGTCGTATGTATCCCACTACAAGGAGAATGAAATGCAACCCGGGGACAACCCTCCTATAGGTATTCTGCTCTGTACACGAAAGGGAAAGAAGATGGTGGAGTATGCCCTTGCCGGAATGGACAACCAGCAGTTTGTCTCCACCTATATGCTTCAGCTTCCCGACAAGAAGACCCTTGAGGAGTTCTTGCTGAAGCAGATTGGGGAATAAATGGAGGAAAGTAAGATTTCTACTTTTGCCTCAAAAATCGTGTTTGGGTGCAAAAAGTTGGTGAAATGTTTGGTTAAACCAATATAAATCAGTAACTTTGCACCGAAATTCATATTTGCTGCTATGAGAAGAAAAATACTTGACACGCTTTGGAGGTGGAAAAACACCGAGAACGGAAGGGTTGCCCTCTTGATTGAAGATGCCAGACGAGTGGGTAAAAGCTATACATACATTATCCATGGCATGGATATGAAAATCGGCAACGGCATAGTCTATCTTCCGATTTATATGACGTCGTTGTTATGACCCAAAGTATGATTTTGTATAGTCATCCTAATTATTATGAAATCACAAAATCCTGAAATTGAAATGGCTGAACTTCATCCTCTGAAGAATTCTATATATCAGCAATATGAAGATAACGTTAATGTCCATACTGATGAAATTAGCCGATGTGAAAAGAAGGCAAAATGGTTTGTCATAGGTCAGTTGGCTGCTTTTATTCTTGCAATATCATGTATTGCCATATATGCCATGTATTATGGTGAGACTGTTGTCATTGTTTTGGCCATATTATTTGTTTTAGCATATATTACATTACGCAGAATGGATGTTGCCAATGGAGACAAGATGGAGAGGCTGAAGGCAGTTCGCAGTGTGTATGCAAACGAGATGGCATATCTCCATGGCGATTTCAAGGCTTTCCGCAATGGCAGACAGTATATCAATCCGTGTCATGCCTATTCCTTCGATATGGATGTGTTTGGAGAGCAGTCGTTGTTCCAGCGGATTAACCGTACTGTTACATCGGGCGGAAGCGACTACATTGCGGCACAGCTAAGTTTTACGGCAACAAGAACAAGGCTAGAAATAGAAGACCAAAGAAATGCAATCAACGAACTTGCCGATGATGTAAGTTTAAGAATTTCGTTTATTGCAGTGGGACAGCTAAGGGGAGACATCATCAATACGGACGAGGTAAAGGGAGTTGTTGAAAAGGCAAAGTCAATATCCTTGCCTTTGTTTGCATCTTCTTCCGCAGCAATGGTAGTTGCTGTAGCCTCGGTAGTAGGGTTTCTCTTTTCTTTTGTGGCAGCCTTGATGAATGCTGTCCCGTCGAATGTACCGTTTCTATGGGGATTACTGCATCTGTTGTTAATGATTATCTTGTGTTCACGTCCTTTAAGGAGTATAAACAAGACTGTCGGGGCGGTAAGCAGGCAGATGAACATGTATGTATCTCTGATGGAGATTATCTCACAAGGACATTATTCCTCCAAGGTTAATGTTGACATACTCTCGCGTCTGTCTCTCGGTGAAGGCAATGCCCTCAGCTCTTTCACTGAGCTAAAGAGGCTTATGGACAGTCTCGACCGCAACGGCAATATCCTTTATCGCATATTCTGCAATACATTCTTTCTTAACGATTTCTTTCTTATCAGACGGTTCTCCAAGTGGAAAACCTGCTATTTGGCAAGGATGGGTGAGTGGATAGAAGCCGTAAGCAAATTTGACGCTCTCGTGTCAATGGCAACATTCCGCTACAATGAGCCTTATGCCAAGGATGTGGAAATAGACGACAGTGACAAGGTGGTCTATAGCGCGGAAGGGCTATATCATCCTTTTTTAGGAGAGAAGGCTGTGCCAAATGATTTCAGCATCAGCGATTCGCATTATTATATTGTGACTGGTGCCAATATGGCAGGCAAAAGCACTTTCCTCCGTGCTATTGGCGTCAACTACATTCTCGCGATGTGTGGTATGCCGATTTTCGCCAAGCGGTTGAGGGTGAGCGTCTTCTCTCTGTTTAGTAGTATGCGCACAACCGATGACCTTGCTCATGGCATAAGCTATTTCAATGCGGAACTGTTGCGTCTGAAACAGCTTATCAGTGAATGTAAGGAAAACCGCCATACGCTGATAATTCTCGATGAAATACTTAAGGGAACAAATTCTGCCGACAAGTTGAGTGGTTCGAGAATGTTCCTTGAGTCCATAGCGAAACTTCCCGTTACGGGAATCATTGCCACCCACGACCTTGAACTCTCAAAGATGTCCGCAGAGTATCCCGACCGCTTCCATAACAACTGCTTTGAGATAGAACTCACGGACAACGTGACATATAGCTACAAAATAACATCAGGAGTGGCGCGCAATCAGAATGCCACTTATCTGCTGAGGGGAATATTAGGAAATATTTAAGTTACCACATTACCTTTGTATATGGCTTTTTTGTTAAAATGAAAAAGACTATAACACTCATAATCATCGCCATAATGTCCTTGGCGACACAGTGTAAGGCTGAAGGCATCGGGAATATGAAATTCACCCGACTGACAGCTGAGGACGGACTGTGCGACAATATGGTGCAGCATATTCTTCAGCTGCCTGACAACCGAATGGTGTTCACTACACTTGGGAATATGAACATCTACGACGGATCGCAGTTTATGCATATCCACCGTAGCCAGCGTGTGGCATATCATATTGAGGGCTATCGTGGAGCTTATCATGTTTATGTGGATCAACAGGACAGGGTGTGGATAAAGGATTATCAGCGGGTGGTGTGCTATGACTTGAACGGCAAGAAGTTTGTTGATGATGTGGCGGAACTGTTGAATGAAGAGATCGGGGCGAAAGCCAAGGTGGAAGATTTGTTTGTTGATTCTGAAGGCAATATGTGGATAGTGACGGGAGGAAAACTGTGTACAAGTGGAACTAATGGACGAATAACTCTAAAACAGGAATGGGGCGAGCTTCAGGATGTGGATTGTGCGAAGGATATGGCATACCTTTTCTTTAATACAGGAGTGGTAGTTGGCGTTTTGCGAAAGACCATGGCTCCCGCATTCGTAAGTGCCGCATACGGTGAGGCTGACCGAAGTCTGTATGCTTCAACTTCGCTCGTGGCGAGAGGCATTGACGGCTTGTTCTATCAACTGCGCAATGGCAGTAAGGGAGGCTTCTTCTCGTTTAATCCCAAGACAAGACAATGGCGGCAATTGCTGCAAACCGACTATGTGCTGCATACTCTGATGTTGGATGGCGGCGATGCATACATCATCTGCCAAAAAGGACTTTGGCACTTTGACCTGAAGACGCTCAAAGGCGTTATGATTGAAAAGCTGAGGCTTGCCGACGGCAAAGAGGTCGATGCTGCTGCGAACACGATATTCCGCGACCGGCATGGTGGAATATGGATTGGCACATATAGTAGCGGACTGCTCTATGCCCATCCACGAAGATTCCCGTTTGAATTGAGAAATGACTTGGCTTTGGAATGGCAGGCTGATGCCCGACGCATAACCGACAGGCGCGGATGGGTATGGACCGCCACGAGCGACGGCCTGAAAATGGAACGTAAGGACAAAACCGAATGGCTTTATTCCGAACAGGGACTTGCCAACGACTATGTCCATTCCCTTGTCGAGGACAACGATGGCAATATATGGATAGCCACGTCCAATGGTATCTCACGTGCTGTGGTTGACAGACAAGGCAATGTGCGACTTGAGAGTTTCCGCGTTCATGATGGAGTGCAGAGTGGGGAATATTTCGACGGAAAGGCGATGCGGCTCCCCGATGGCAGTATTGCAATGGAGGGAGTAGGGGGAGTAACTTTGTTCCATCCCCGAATGGCGCAACCGACAAACTCAATGCCCTTGACTCCTATTCTTGCGGGAATGACGGTCAATGGTAAGGACAGGGTTTATTCTGATACAATCTCTTTGCCCTACAATGAAAATACCATTTCCCTTTCCTTTGCCTCAATGAACTATGCCTTCCCCCAACACACCAAATATAAATATCGCCTCGTCTCAGGAAGCGACACTGTGACTGCTGTAGTGGGCAATGCCATAGGATCATCACTCGTTGACGAGAAAGGAATGCTCAGATTGTCGTTTATCAATATGACGCCAGGCAAATACACCCTCGATGTGTGGGCTTCGCTCTCGCCCGACGTGTGGGATGGGGGAGTGTGTACTGTCGGTTTTGAAATTCTGCCTCCTTGGTGGCTGACGTTGTGGGCTTATACATTATATATATTGTGTGCCTTGGCAGTGGTGGCAGGATTTGTGGTCGCTTATCTGCAACACGTCAAAAGCGAGACACGCAACAGGCTGAAGGAAGAAAGGCTGTTGGCGAGGATAGAGAGTCTTATCGAGCATTGCAACCAACTTGAGACGGAACGTGATGTAGCCGCATGTGTGGAAGATAAGGATTCATCTTGTCATAGCGAAGCAGATGCCGAGTTCATTCAGAAAGCGATAGAGTTGGTGGAAAAACATCTCGGTCAACCCTATTCCGTGGAGCAGTTGAGTCGTGACCTATGCATGGAACGCACAGGTCTCTACAAACGACTTTCCGCGTTGCTCGACAAGTCGCCAAGCCTGTTTATGCGAAGCGTCAGACTGCGCCATGCAGCACAGATGATAGCACAAGGCGGAATGACTCTATCGGAGATTGCAGAGCGCACAGGCTTCTCATCTGCAAGCTATCTTGGCAAATGTTTTCATGAAGAATACCATTGCCGACCGACAGAATATGCCGAAAAAGGGCGATTATCAACATAATTGTCATCAAAATCAACCTCAGTGTTACGCCCCTTTGCCCAAAATACACTACCTTTGCAGCCGAAAACAATAAGACAAATAACTTTTGATATGAAAAGACTATTCACCGCCCTGCTCGTCGTGATGGCAGTTCTCACGATTAGGGCACAAGAGGGCAACCCTTACAACATCACTGCCGCCAACCAGACAGTCAGCGTCACTTTCTATACTCCCGACATCGTGCGGGTGACGAAAGTTCCAGTAGGCTATGAGTACAATGAACAAAAGAGCGAAGTTGTGACTCTTTCCCCACAAACCTCTCTCCCCATCTCCGTCAGCGCTAATGCTTCGGTCGTCAGGTTGAAGTCCTCCTCCCTTGTCGTCACCATCGACCGCCGCACCGGTCTCCTCTCTTTCTCCTCTTCCAACGGCAAGCAGCTCCTCAAGGAAAAGGCCATCTCATTTGAACCACGCACGGAGGGCACAGACAAAGGGCGCTTTGTGGTCAGTCAGACATACACTCTCGACAAGGACGAAGCCATCTATGGCCTTGGCACCGTGCAGGACGGACGACTCAACCGACGCGGTCTATCGAAACATGTTGAGCAGTCGAATCTCGAGGACTTCCAGAATGTAGTCCAGTCGGTTAAGGGCTGGGGTATCTATTGGGACAACTACAGCCGTGCCCATTTTGAGGACAATGCCCAGGGCATGACCTTCCGTGCCGAGGTGGGCGATTGTGCCGACTATTATTTCATGTATGGCAGGAATGCCGACGGGGTGAACAGATGTATGCGCGAGTTGTCGGGCAATGTGCCGATGTTCCCTCTTTGGACCTTTGGCTATTGGCAGTGCCGCGAACGCTATAAGTCGCAGCAGGAACTGCTTGAGGTGGTTGACAAATACCGCAAATTGCAGGTTCCTCTCGATGGAATCATACAAGATTGGCAGTATTGGGGCAGCAATTATACATGGAATGCCATGGATTTCATCGGTGAGACATTCCCCAACGGTAAGCAGATGATTGACCGTGTGCATGAGCAGAACGCACATATCATGATCTCCATTTGGGCAAGTTTTGGTCCGCAAACACAGCAGTATCGCAAACTGAATGAGAAAGGCCTGCTTTTCGACTTCGAGACATGGCCGCAGAGCGGTATCTCGCATGTTTGGCCTCCTATGAAAGAGGAATATCCCTCGGGCGTGAAGGTATATGACGCATATAGTCCTGTGGCTCGCCAGATTTATTGGGATCATCTGAAAAAACTCTTTGACTATGGTATGGATGCCTGGTGGATGGACTCAACTGATCCCGACTTCTTCGACCCTTGCGACCGCCACTACGACCACAAGACCACCATGGGTTCATGGCGCAGCGTGCGCAACCTCTTCCCGCTAGCCACCGTCAAGGGTATCTATGCCAACCAGCGCAAGGTGTCCAATGACAAGCGCGTTTTCATCATGACACGCTCTGCATTTGCCGGACAGCAGCATTATGGTTCCGGACTATGGTCGGGTGATATCGCCTCCACTTGGGACATGCTTCGCAAGCAGGTGCCAGCTGGATTGAACTACACCATGACAGGCTGTCCTAATTTCAATACCGACATCGGCGGTTTCTTCTGTGGCTCATACAACACCCAAGGGCCTGGTTCGGCTCCTCGCAATCCACAGTATCAGGAACTCTATGTGCGCTGGATGCAGTATGGATTGTTCTGCCCCGTCTTCCGCAGTCATGGTGCCGACGCTCCGCGCGAGATATACCAGTTTGGCAAGAAGGGTGAACCTGTTTATGATGCCATCGAGCATACTATACGCCTGCGCTATCGACTCTTGCCCTATATCTACAGCACTGCATGGCAAGTGACCTCAGCCGGAGAGAGCTATCTTCGTGCCTTGCATTATGATTTCGCTGCCGACAAGAAAACATGGAACAATGCCGAGGAATTCATGTTCGGCCGTTCTATTCTTGCCGCTCCTGTACTGTCTGCCCAATATACAGAGGAAAAGATATTCAAGGAGGATGCCATGAGTGGTTGGGACAAGAAAGATGAAAAAAATAAAAAATTGAACAATGAAAAAATCGATTTCTCTACAGATAAGACAACCACAAAGTATCTGCCCAAGGGCGTGGTGTGGTATGATTTCCACACTGAAAAGAAATATGCGGGCGGTCGCGATGTCACGGTTCCTTCGCCCCTCAACCGTGCCGTGATGTTCGTCAAGGCCGGCACTATCCTTCCTCTTGCCCCCGTGATGCAATATGCCCAGCAGAGCAAGTGGGACAATCTCGACCTCGTGGTTTATCCTGGAGCCGACACCACCTTCACTCTCTATGAGGACGAGGGCGACAACTACAACTACGAGAAAGGTGCCTACTCCACCATCACAATAAAATGGAACGACAAGAAGCGCACACTCACGATAGACTCCCGCAAGGGCAGTTTCCCCGGTATGCTCCAGAAGCGCACCTTCAACGTTCGCACCGCAGGCTCATCGGCCATTAAGACAATCAGTTATGACGGAACGTCAGCGTCAGTGACGATGTAATGAAATAAAATCCATTGTATAAACAGAAAATAAGACGAGGATAATACTTGATAAGTTTTGGCCTTAGTTACCGACTGCTTAGGGTAAATAAGGCCAAAACTGAATATATGCCAGATGTTTATTCCCCACCTCCTACAGCATGAAACAGTTTGACTACAGCTTGCATTTTTTCGAAATACACCTTCTTCACTGTTTCCTTCATTTCTATGAAACGTATGCTTTGGTTCTTAACGGACGGTAAAAGTATACATTATTTCTGAAACCACTAAATATTTCAACCACTTTTTTAATCCCCAATTGGATTACTTAGTTCACCTCACATAGTTTTGCCACGTTATCCTCGAAGTTATTTTTAAACTGAGGCACATTGCCGATGTATATGGCATTCCTACTGAGCGAGATGTAAATCTTAATAATTTTTAATTTTCCTCTGAAAGAATATGAATGCAGTTAAAACCATTTAAATCGATGTAATAAGATGATTTGAAATGAATTTATTTCAAACCGTTTGATTATATTTGCATTCGAATTTGAAATAAGACCATTATGGATATACCTTTTGTATATGGAAAGATTGCCGACGGCATGAATTTCACCGACCGCGAGGAGGATTCCAAGAAGTTGAAGAACAACCTTCTTGGACTTGTCAATACTATAATAATCTCTCCGCGCAGATGGGGAAAGACATCATTGGTTTGCCATGTGCTTGAGGATATCAAGCACGACAGGGACTACCTTATATGCAAGGTTGACATATTCAACTGCCGCACGGAGGGGCAGTTTTATCAGACCTACGTAAATGCCATACTTTCAGCATCTTTCACAAAGATGGATGAGTTTATAATTGCTGCAAAGAAATATGTTGGCACCTTCGGACCTAAACTATCTCTTAGCGACAGCAGTATGAAATATGAATTGGCGTTTGGCATTGATTTCAAGGATAAGCAGTATTCGTTAGACGAGATTCTCGACCTGCCGCAAAAGATAGCAGAGGAAAAGGGAAAGAAATTCATTGTGTGTATTGATGAATTCCAGAATGTCAACTCGTATGACGATTCTTTGGGATTCCAACGTAAATTGCGCTCGCATTGGCAGATGCACAACAGGGTGGGGTATTGTATGTTTGGAAGCAAGCGCCACATGCTTCTCGACATCTTCAGCAACTATGAGATGCCGTTCTATAAATTCGGCGACATGATGTTCTTGGACAAAATCTGTCAGGAGGAATGGGTGAGATACATCACACGAAGATTCGATGACACAGGGAAGCACATCTCTGATGATGACGCGTTGCTCATTGCCCAGCTGGTGGAATGTCACCCTTATTACGTACAGCAACTCGCTCAGTTGACATGGCTTCACACCATGGAGACTTGCGACACGGCTATCGTAAAGTCGGCATTTGATTCGCTCGTCAACCAGCTTAGCCTCTTGTTCAGCAATATCATCGACAACCTGACTGCCAAGCAGATAAGTTTTCTTCAGGCAGTTGCGAATGGCGAGAAAAACTTCTCGTCGCGCGAAGTCTTGGCAAGATACGATCTCGGTACCTCAGCCAATATCAAGAACCTGAGGAAAGCTCTTCAGGACAAGGATTTGATAGACATCCTTCCTGACTCAACTGTAATTCAGGACCCAGTGTTCGCGTATTGGCTGAAAACGAAGTATTGAGATACACTCAAGCATATTATTCTTGACAAAAGAGGCGAAAGTTACTTTATTCTCCACGTCAGATGCAGCAGGCAATATGAGGGGATGATGTTATAGAATGTCTCTGTCTTGCCTTGGGCGTTGATTACGCGGCGAACTATACGAAAATTCCCCGATTCATCGAGCGTTTCTCTCGATATTTCTTGCATTTTGGTATAGAAAGCTAAGATTTGGTATGAATGACAAGCAGTCGTTATTTCTTTTTTATCCAGAATTTAAATTTGTCTGAACAGATGCTCTGCCGTTATTTGCTTCTTCACCTTGCGTGCATACTGGTTGTTGTAAAGTCCGTGAGGGGTGACGTATGCCACTTGCAGCGTTTTTGTCGTCTTCTCCACATCCCTGAACAGACGCAGGCGGTCTTGCACATGCTTGTCGTAGGCTTTGTCTATCTCATATTCCCCATCTGAATATTTCATCTCGCAGACGGTTATTGTCTTGTCGCTACGGTCGATGAGGAGGTCTATCTGTCCTCCTACCTTCAAGTTGTCGTCAATGTCGTCATTCTCTTTTACTGCTTTTGACGGGCGGTAAGCCCATGAACAGGGGCGGTTGATAGTGCCGCTGATGCCTAATCCCTCCACTATCTGGTCTATGTGATGCAGGCATACGGTTTCGAAGGCATAGCCACTCCATGCGTTGTATGAAGCAGTACCTATCTTTTTCATCCAATAATCCTTGGTGAAAATGCCTTGACCCTTGATGAAATGGAAATGAAACAGGGAGAATTGGTCAACCAGTTGATAGAGCGTGTCCTTCTTTTCTTTCCTGAATGGTACGAAAGAACGTATGAACTCACATTGCTCCAGTTCATTGAGCAGAGTGGTAAGGTTGCCATTGTTTGTCAACTTGGTTTTCTCAATGATTTCATTTCGGGTCATGCCTTTGCCTACTGTGCTCAGGGCATTAATAACCGTTATGTAATTGTCAGCCTTCTTGAACAGTGACTTGAATAGTTTGTCAAACTCATCACATAGTTCACCTCCCTTGGTGAAGCAGAGGGCATTGATGTTCTCTGCCACGCTCTTGTCGTTTTCAAATAAGGAAAGATAATATGCCACACCGCCGACAGCCATGTAGCAGTCGATGATTTCTGTACGTTCGTAATCAAATCCTCCGGCATTGAAATACAATTCCGTTTCATGCAAGGTAAATGGGGACACCAGAATCTTGTGTGTGACACGGTTGTGCAAACCACCCCGGGCATTGATAATCTTATTCAGCATCCATGATGTGGCAGAACCGCATATTATCAGTTTAATGTCCGAGCGATAGTATGCCCAATTGTTCCAGAAATATTCAAGTGCATTGATGAATTTTGACTTCTGTGTGTCGAGCCAAGGCAATTCGTCTATAAAGATAATCTTAGTGCCGTCTTTCAGTCTTTCAATTGCTTTGGACAGCATCCGAAATGCCTCCGTCCAATCCTTTGGCACCCGTTCCTCACCAAAGTAGTCAGCCATGGCATAAGAAAAGTTCAATAGTTGGTCTGCCATACGGCAATTTTCCTTTCCTGTCATTCTGAAGGTAAACTGTCCCTCCAGAAGTTCCTTGACAAGGAAAGTTTTCCCCACACGTCTCCTGCCATATATAGCTATGAATTCCGACCTGTCTGAGGCAATGTATTTCTTCAGACGGGTGATTTCGTTCTTGCGACCAATTATTGCTTTTTCCATGATGACTTATGTTATTTTCTGGCGCAAAGTTATGAAAAAGTTAAGATTTAGCCAAGAAATAAATTATTATTCGGCTAAATCTTATGATTATTTAAGAGATTTAGCCAAGAAATAAATTATTTAGCGAGATAATTCATTCGTTGTTTGGTATTTCTTCCGATTTACATTACCTTTGCACCAAATTAAATCAATAATGATATTATGAATGTAGAATCTATACGTGACTATTGTCTGTCGCTGCCAGCGGCAACGGAGTATTTCCCCTTTGACGAGACAACGCTTGCCTTTAGGGTTGTTGACAAGATATTTGCAATGATCGACCTCGAGGACACGCATTGGTTCGTCTTGAAGTGCGACCCCGACTATGCCCTCGAACTGCGCGACCGCCATCCCGAAATCACCGGGGCATGGCACATGAACAAAAAGCACTGGAACCAAATTGACCTCGAAGGCCTCTTGCCCGACGAGCTTATCCAGAAACTCATCCGCCATAGCTATGACCTCGTGGTGAAGAAACTGCCGAGGAAGACAAGAGAGCAGTGGAATCTTGAGCGCGGGTGAATTTGGCCGCTAACCCTTTACCCTACATTGGGGTAATGCGTCGTATATTAGCGAGTTATATTCATTTTGTGTAGGGTGAAGGGTTGACGACAAAATTCATCGCGATTCATATTAAAGGTTAATTAAAGATAATATTTATGCCCAATGCTTGCATAATCGGAAAATTATTCGGATATTTGCATTACGAAAAGTTCGTAACGATAATTGCGTAATTAGATTAATATGGACAAAAGGTGGAGAAGAATAGCCAATCCGTTCCTCGTATATGGATATGAAGGACCGCATTATTTCTGTGACAGGGAGGAAGAAACCCGCAAGTTGGTGTCTGCCTTGGAAAACGGGAGAAACGTAACTCTCGCAGCCCCGAGGCGTATAGGCAAGACGGGACTTATACATAACGTGTTTCATCAGGTCAGAAACAGCGGAGACGACATAATCTGTATTTACGTGGATATTTTCCCCACAAGATGTCTTGCAGATTTTGTGCATCTTTTGGGTAAGGCAGTCTTTGAGGCAGTTCAAAGCCAAGGCGAACGACTGCTTTCAAAGGTTATGACATTGCTTGGCAGTTGCCGACCAGCTATTAGTATAGACCCGTTGACTGGTTCACCTAACTTTTCAATAGATATTGCTCCGTCGATGGAGGAAAAGACGTTGTCTGACATATTCGATTGTCTTGAGAAGTCTGACACTCCTGTCTATATCGCCATCGATGAGTTCCAGCAGGTGGCATACTATCCCGAGTCAGGAACGGAGGCCATGTTGCGGTCGCGCATCCAGTTTATGCATAATGTCCACTTTATCTTTTCTGGCAGCCAGCAGCATCTTATCTACGAGATGTTCCTCTCGGCGAAGCGTCCGTTCTACAACAGCACACAGATTATGACTCTCACCACCATTCCTTTGGAGAGCTACTATAAGTTTGCCGAAAGCCTGTTTGCCGAAGGAGGAAGGACGATAGATATGTCGCAATTCAAGTTCATCTATGAAAGTTTCGAGGGACATACTTGGTATGTGCAGACCATTCTCAACAGACTGTATGAAAGCGGCGGTGATGTCACAGAAAGAGAACAGGTGACTGATGCCATACGGACTATCGTAAGGGAAAACACCATGGTTTATCAGAACACCATCGCCATGTTGCCCGACAAGCAACTGCAAGTGTTGAAAGCCCTTGCCAAGGAGGGCAAGACCGCCACTCCCAACAAAGGCTCTTTCATCCAGAAATACAGTCTGAAGGCTGCAAGCTCCGTGAGCAGTGCCCTGACGTCACTTGTTGACAAGGAACTCGTATATCGCTCTCAGGAAGGCTATTCAGTGTATGACCGCTTTATGGAGATTTGGCTGAGGGAGGAGTGATGATTTAGAGATGAGAAAAACAGTATAACACCAAATAATGGTATTATAAAAAAATGAAAACAATTGCAACTGCATTATTGACATTGCTTGTATCGCTGCAAATGATGGCATAACAAAGAATGAGTGGAAGCAGTTTGAGACGATGATAAACTTCATAGGCATACCTCGTGGCAAACTCATTTCGTTAAAGTTTCATAGTCTTTCGATGTAGAACATTCACATCATATTTTTCTAGCCTCCCAATAGCTTTTAATGGCATACAGAGGGACGTTGACCATTCCGATTTCACTTTTTATTCTTCTTGATTCTTAATTGCGTGAATACCATTTCCAATGCTTGACGATGTGCAGAAATGTGAAGACGGCTGCAATGTAGCCAAACTTCCCATGCAGGCCTCCTATGCCGCAATGCCCATGCGTCAGCCATAACGGAACGGCTATCAGGCCTGTTGCAACTGTAAGTGTGAAAAACATTGCCATAGACTTTACGGCCTTTGAGTGATGTCTTTTAAAACGGTCGTACCACTTACTTATGCCATGCCAATTCAGCCAAAGGTGCCAGACGACTAAACCCGTCATAATCGTGGACGCAATGATATGCAGCCATGTGAATACGGCATTGCCGATGCCACGGAATGGCGCTCCGTGCAAATGCTCCAACATTATACCACTTGCCAATACTATTGGCGAAACCCACAACAAACTCTTGTTGCAAATCAATAATTGTCTCTTTTTCATAAGCTTTTTTTGTTTTTTTAATGCGGCTGCAAAGGTATCGCTTTTTTGTTAGACAAACATTATGTATCTTTGCAGATGATTTCAGAATATTTGCACTTATGATAAAAAAAGCTGTCAGACATCAGATAGTGGAGCGAATGACCAGGTTGGGTGATGCTTCACTGCATCAAACGGGAGATCCTCACGAGGGTTTTTCACAAACCTATCATTATCACAACACACTCGAAGTGATTGTGATAAAGCAAGGGTGAGTTGAAGGTATTGTTGGGGAGATAGTGGGCAAAATCCGTTGCGGCACGGTGTTGGTTATCGGGAAAGACCTGCCGCATTGCGTTCTCAGTGCTTCCACTGACTGCAAGGCGATACTTGTACACGTTCCCTCTGAGTTGCTGAAATGGGACGAAACGCGTTTTCCCGAACTGAGCCATGGAATAGATTTCCTTCGTCGAAGCAGAAACGGTATGGTTTTTGACGAGGCGGGATTTGCCGACAGGATTGTCAGGCTTGCCGGAAAGATTGCCACTGCCGATGGTTTCCTGCGGATGTCGCTGTTGATGCGTATGTTGCATATACTTAGCACTGTTTCACCCACTTCTACACTGCGGTCGGAACAGTATAGTCAACATATACCGAATAAACAGGAGTCGGCTGTTGACAGGGCATACGATTATCTGTACGGGCATTTCCGTGAGCAGTTGTCTTTAGCCGACATTGCCGCCTATTCAGGGCAAAATCCGTCAGCCCTTTGCCGCGCATTCAAGAAATCAAGCGGCTATACCATCGGGCAGTTTTGCACACGTCTGCGTATCGAGTATGCCTGCAGTCTTCTCTTGAATACAGATATGGACATAGCACAAATAGCCTATTCATCGGGCTTCAACAGCTATCCCCATTTCTGCACCCAATTCAAGACTGCAATGCAAATGTCTCCGACGGAGTATCGGAAAAATGCGGAAGGACGCAGATAGAAAGAATTGTGGAATCATTAGATGTCCTTCAATGACAAGGCATTCAACTGAATTTTATATTTCGCGAAGTCCTTTTGTGGAAGGGCTGCTACCTTGTTTTCCAAAATAGCCATACTGATTTTTCTGTCATTACGTTTTACCTCTGCAATCATGCCAGTGTTGTTGAACTCATTGACGGCTATGAGGTCAAGCTCGTTCTCTCCACGCTTGTCCCACCAGTTGCCAACACGGGTGTATTTGCCGCTCTCCATGACCTTGGTCTGAAACCAGCGTTCGAGGGTGCGGCCAGTAAACTGCTCATAGTTTTCCGTGACATACTGTTGGAGCAATGCTGTCTGTCCTGACTCAATCAAATCCTGATGCGGATAGATGAACCTAAACCAGAAGCGCAGGAAGCAGTCGTCGATGCTCCATCTTATGTTTCTTGCCCCCAGTTTGCTGAATAAAGGGGTATTTTTGGATATGAATGAATAATCGTCGCATAGGTTGCTAAGATAGGCACCTGAATTCTTGCCAATCACACTGTCTATCTCACTTTGCGTTGTCATACCCGCCGCAATGAGTTGCAGAATGCTGAAGTATGTGCCATAGTCGCGTCCGAATTCAGACACCAGCAGTTCTATGCCTTCCGTAATGAACGGAGAATCCGGAGTGGTGGCATATTTCAGCATTTTCGCGCATGTCGTTGCCTTGGCGTCCATCAGTAGTGCCACATACTTTGCCACCCCTCCTGTCAGCATATATAGGCACAGCAAATCGTCGGGCTTGAAATTCTGATTATGGTCTTGCAGTATGAGACGGAGCACATCCGTTTGGAACGGGTTCAGACGTATTGCGGAATCGCGACGCCCATACAGAGGCTCGTCACCGTTCTCGAATATCCGTTTCATCATCGAATAGATTGAACCGCAAAGAATAAGGTTGACAGTCGTCGAGTCCTTATGTCGGTCCCATATATCCTGTATCTCGCTTGGTATTGCCTTGTTGATACTGAGTACGTTCTGGAATTCATCGATAATCAGGGTGTAGTGGTTGTTGCGCCCATACATCATGAGTTCCTCAAACAATGTGCCAAAGGAATTGACCGTGCCGTGTATGTGCATTCCCAATTGCCTCTCGGCTTGCTGCTGAAACTTCTTGCAAAGCATCTGCTCATTGTCCTTGGACACATATAGATATAATGATTTCTGTCCTTCCGCACTTTTCAGAAGAAGGGAAGTCTTGCCGATGCGCCGGCGACCAATCATCGTGGTCATCATAGAGTGTGATGCTGATTGCTCCCAGTTTTTGTTAAGCGTATTCAGCTCATATTCACGGTCATAGAATTCCATGTTCAAATTATTTAATTGTCATTAATTTAACGGCCATTAAATTAATAGCCGTTACAAAGGTAGTATAAAAGAATCAAATATCCAAGGATTTGGTCAAATAATTATCTTTTATTAACCTTTTTTGCCCTATTCAGTTGACAAGTTGATTCAAACAGGCGATATTCATTCAAAAAACCGCCTGTTTTTTATGTTAATTTAATGTCAAACCATCAAATTGGCGAAAAAACAACGCATTTTTCGGCCCAGTAGATATTTTCCGTGGATGACTTAGCACCATGACTACCTAAAATATCATGGTGCAATGATACATATTTGAAATAAATGTTGTACCTTTGCACCATGGCAAAGAAAACGACATCATCATCCATCTATGAAACC
>JAXEKN010000032.1:0-47011 GCA_034101015.1 Prevotella sp. | reverse complement strand
GAGTTAAGGAGTTAAGCCAAATGTTGTTGCGCTTATATCCAATGCTCCAAACTAATGGCTTAACTCCCAGCGACCAACGGGAGCGATAACTCCTTAACTCCTTAACTTCCAAAAAGTTGAGCACATGCGAAACTAAAGTTACAAATAAAAATCGAAAGGACAAAGAAAAAGGGAGAAAAACTTGCGTTTCGCTATATTACGGATGACAATTAACAAACTATTGATTAGTTTGAGTCAGTAAACGTTTACGTGGAAATAATGGTTAATAGGCATTGTCTTTCAGATTATAATTAGTATCTTTGCACCAAATTCTAAATAAAAGTAATATATTAAGCAATGAAAAGACTAATCTCAACTGTCATGATGGTATGCGGAATATGGCTCGCGTCATTCGCGGAGACACAACAAACCATCATGGTCAACGGAACACAGGTGACGGGAAAGAGCGTCGTGAAGATGACATTCGACAACGACGAAAATGCCATCATCACCTATTCAGACAACTCCACGGACACGGCTCCAGTGGAACAAGTGAAAATCATGATCAACTACAATGCCACTGCTATCAAGGGCACCGCCAACATGATGTTCGCCTACAATGGTGTGGTAACTGACCGTCTGTCCATCAAAGGTATTGCCGAGGGAGAGACTGTCAGCGTGTATGACGCTGCAGGAAGAGCCAAGGCACACGCCAAAGCAGGAAATGACGGTGTGAACATCGACATGAGCAAACTTGCCTCAGGCATATATATGGTGAAGGCGGGAAAGACTATCGTAAAAGTAAACAAGAAATAAACTAAAAGGAGGCAGGAATCATGAGAAATATTCTTTACGCTATAGCCTTTATGGCCGGCATAAACACTATGCCGTCATTGGCACAAGGCACTGACAACTCAGTGAAGAGGGACGTGACGAAGACACAAATGTCGGTAAAAACCACTGACAACAACGTGAGATACTATAACATCGACGCTGTGGAAAATGTGAGCTTCGACGCGGACAAGACCATCATCATGCCTTACGGGGCAACCACGGGCGACGTATATGACCGCACAGTGAGCGAAATATCATTTGTCAAGAAGCAAGAGCAGACGGAAAACGGCATCATCGACAACGCCGCAGGACACGTTGTGGTGACCCAGGCCAAGGGATGGCAGGAATGCCTCTACGTGGAATGGACACCATTCGCCGGTGCCTCTTCATATAATGTATATATAAAAGGTGGACAACACTCCGACTTCACACGCATCGACCGCGAACTGGTGAGAGACTATGGTGCATACGGAAGGGCTGACGTGCCCGGACTGAAGGCAGGAGAGGGCTATGAGGTCAAGGTGGTGCCGGTGGGAGAAAGCGGCGAAATGACTGACGCCGCCACCAAGGCCTACGGCATCAAGGTGGTGAACTACAGCCGCGAGGGATTTGCACATCTCAACTACAGCGGCGTGGGAGCATACAACGACGACGGTACGCTGAAAAACGGTGCAAAGGTGCTTTACGTCACTGCTAAAAATGCAAAGACAGTGACGACGGAAGTGCTCGTGGACAAGAAACTGGAGACACGCACCGGCATACAGGACATCATCGACGCATATCAGAAAGGCACAGACACCACTCCACTCGCCATACGTATCATCGGAAAGGTGACCAAGGACGACCTCGACAAGATTTCATCGTCGGCCGAAGGACTACAGGTCAAGGGACGCAATGAATACTCTCTAATGCCCATCACCATCGAGGGTATCGGCGAGGATGCCACCATCAGCGGATTCGGCATACTCGTGCGCAACTGTAAAGGTCTCGAGATGCGCAACTTCGCCATCATGCTCTGCATGGACGACTGCATCTCACTCGACACAGGCAACTCCAACATCTGGCTGCACAACATCGACCTCTTCTACGGACAGACTGGAGGTGATGCCGACCAGGCAAAAGGCGACGGAACTATCGACCTCAAGGGAGGCACGAAATATGTCACCATCAGCGGCAACAGATACTGGGACTGCGGCAAATCGTCGCTCTGCGGTATGGGAGGCGACGAAGCCAACTATATCACATACCAAAACAACTGGTTTGACCATAGTGACTCACGCCATCCACGCATACGCTGCATGAGCGTGCATATATGGAACAACTACTACGACGGCGTGGCAAAATACGGAGTGGGAGCGACTACAGGCGCAAGTGCATTCGTCGAGGCCAACTACTTCCGCAACTGCAACAAGCCCATGCTTATCTCCATGCAGGGTTCTGACATCAACAACTCTGAGCACAAAGGCACATTCTCAAGTGAGGACGGAGGTATCATTAAGTCGTATGCTAATGTATTCGCAGAAAAATCAAGCAACTTCAAATACGTGACGTGGCAACAGGACAACGTGGAGTTTGACGCATACGAGGCCTCGGAGCGCAATGAGACCGTACCTTCGGAGGTGAAAGCAAAGAAGGGCGGCACAGGATATGACAACTTCGACACTGACGCCTCGCTGATGTATGAATACACTCCCGCCAATGCCATCGACGTGCCTGCCAACGTGACAGGATATTACGGAGCCGGACGTCTGAACCACGGCGACTTCGCTTGGGACTTCACAGGCAAGGACGCTGACTATAGTGTGGACTCTACACTGAAAACCGCACTGCAAAACTACAAGTCGAAGTTTGTGAAGATATTCGGCGACGAAGAGGACAACACCGGCTCAGGTGATTCCGGGTCGGGTGACTCTGGTTCGGGAGACTCTGGTTCGGGAGACTCTGGTTCAGGAGACTCTGGTTCAGGAGACTCTGGCAATACTGGTGAGCCTGTAGGTGAAATCACATGCAATTTCAGCGGCAAGACTCCGTCAAACAGTTTCTTCAACATCTCAGGAAACTACAGCGACTCCAAGGGCACTGCCACAGTGAATGGCGTGGAATATAAGGTATGCCTCAAGATAGAATCCTCGACATCCATCACCTTCACCACCACGGTGAAGATGAAGATGACACTCTACTTCGGCAGCGGCGACTCGAAGGTGAACATCAAGGTTGACGGCACCAAGGTCAGCGGTGATACAAATACCAAGACACTCACCACAGAACTCGAAGCCGGAAGTCACACTCTCACAAAGGCTGACACTTGCAACCTCTTCTACATCCTGCTCGAACCGGCGGAATAACAGTTAAGAGACACTGCCAAACGCATATAATAATGCGCATAATAAAGCCCCTTCTATCAAATACATAGAAGGGGCTTTATCATTATGTATAAGTCATGGAGTACTACCCTATTCCATTAATGACGTCTATGATATACCGCACTTCATCATCTGTCAGGGCGGGATGGCAAGGCAGACTGATTTCCTCGCGGTGGATGCGCTCGGTCAATGGCAGTCCGCCATCCGGCAGGACAAGCTGTGGCGAGGAGGCATAGCAGCGCTGGAGATGTGGCGGTATGGGATAGTGAATGACCGTCTGAATACCCCGGCAGGCGAGAGCTGACTGCATTCTATCTCTCTCAGATGACATCGCGGGAAAGATATGGAACACATTGTCACGCCAATAATCCTCGGTTGGCATAGTCAGCAGTGAGTTCTTCACCTCTTTTATATACCTAAAGGCTATCTCGCGGCGGCGGGTGTTGTCGGCATCAAGATAGCGGAGCTTCACGTCGAGAACTGCGGCCTGAATCTCATCAAGGCGACTGTTGCGACCGCAATAGTCAAAGACATACTTGCGCGACGAACCATAGTTGGCAAGCGTGCGGAAAGTATCTGCCAAGGTGTTGTCGTCGGTGGTTATAGCTCCTCCGTCGCCAAGTGCACCGAGATTCTTGCCAGGATAAAAGCTATGGCAAACCACTGGTGAGGTGTGGTGATATATGAATGACGAGTGATTGATAAGGCCATGACCCTGAGCATTGTCGATGACCAACCTCAAGTAATATTTCTCACAGAGCTCGCTGATTTTCGGAGTATATGCATTCTTGCCATAAAGATTGACGAGCATGATGCAGCGTGTTCTTGATGTTATGGCTGGCTCAATCAGAGAATCGTCAATCTGCAGTGTGTCCATTCGCGGCTCAACAAGCACAGCCCTAAGACCATTCTCTGTGATTGCCAATATCGTGGCGATATATGTATTTGCCGGCACGATGACCTCGTCGCCTGGCTGCATCACCCCCATCTCGATATACGCACGAAGGGTGAGCGTGAGGGTATCAAGTCCGTTGGCGCATCCCACGCAATACTTGGCATGGCAATACTCGGCATAATGACGCTCAAACTTACGGTTTGCCTCTCCTTGCAGATACCATCCTCCGTCCACCACTTCACGTACAGCCTCATGTATCTCGTCGGCATGCATCCCGGTGATTCTCTTCAGTTCAAGATATTTGATGTTCATAGTGTCCATTCGTATGTGTCATAACAAACACCCCGACCGCCATAGCCTTCCTTGTGAGAAATCAGACCTTTATTAATCACGCTGCACTGATTTTCTGTACTACTGCCGAAATCGAGATATGGATAGTCAGGATAGTCCTTATACATCAATTGCTCATAAATTGCCTCCATCGCTCCATATTCCTTGCCCTCATCATTGGTCGAGCTATATTGTCCATGTATGACTTGCTGGCTGACATAAACAGTCAACCCACCAATGATACGGCCTTCCCTGTATGCATTATACTGGATGATATTGTCAGGAAACCTTTCTTTCAATAACAACATCTCCGACAAAGAATGCACAGGGGACGCACCAAATCTTTTATTAAGGTTGTCCTCCAAAACTCCCCAAAACTCGGTTATGTCAGAGTCTCTTTTTACGGTGACTCCACCCTGATGGGCTTTGCGTAGCCGCCTGATATGGTCCTTACGCCATTTGGGGTTGTTGCTCATGATGATGGTGGTTCCAATATTGCGCAATGCCAGACGGGCACCGCATTTCCAAAATATGGCATAGAGGTCCTCCTCAGATGGATGAACATGATAAATCCATGGCACAGGACGATATACCACCTTGTGTATGCCAATGGCACGAAGATAATCATTAAGCTCAGCAAACAGTTCACACGTTTCAACTATAGTGACATTCATACCCATAATCAATCCACCATAAGTCAAACCTAAGTGCGAACACAATACATCACCAGAGACATGAGCAGGCAATAGAGCATACAGTTTCCCATCTTTGAAAAACATCAATGAATGGTCACAAAACCTGTCTGAGTGATAATCCATATACTCCCTCATAAACAGAAATGTGGCATTTCTCGCTTTCGCCACATATTCATTCCAGGTCCTCTGGCAATCTGAAGTATATCGCTTTATTTCAAACATTCCGCATATTTTAAAAAATCTTCATAATCGTATATATAGTCGTCCTCGTCATATAACTCCGAGGCAAGCACCAGACACACGGATCCCGAGGAGAAATCCTCAAGAGTGCGCCATATACCCGTAGGCACAAGCAGTCCTTGCCAAGGATGATTAAGATGATAGTCCTTACGTTTGCCCTTGCCATCATCCAATGTCACAGTGAACGACCCGCTCACGGCGATGATAAACTCCATACACTCCTTATGGGCATGCCCCCCACGGCTTTCCCCTGAGGGCACGTCATAAGTCCAATAAACCCTTTTAACTTCAAAGGGCACATTGCGCATCTGTTCGGCAACCGTCAAATTACCGCGCGGGTCACATATCTTCGGTAAATCGAGTATTTCTCCTAACATCTACGAATTATTACTTTATAATAATCATATTATAATAATCAGAATACCGTATATGGGTCGGTGCCTAGGATGGTCTTGGCGGCAGCCTTCGCTTTCTCACGGAGAACGTCAGTGCCGTCGGCCACTTCACCATAGCAGAGCACCACTCCCATACGGCGACCCACATGAGCTTCGGGTTTGCCGAAGATGCGGATGCGGGTGCGGTCCTGCTTCAGGGCCTCGTCAAGATTATAGTCGAGAGGTTTGTCGCTCTCTATCGGCGAGAGTACAACCGCCGAGGCTCCGGCATGCTCAAGATGAATGCCGGCGATGGGCAATCCCATCACAGCGCGGAAATGAAGTTCAAACTCGCTGAGGTTGGTGGTATGTCCGAGAGTCACCATACCTGTATCGTGAGGACGAGGCGACAGTTCGCTGAATATCACCTCACCCTGCTTGGTAAGGAAAAACTCCACGCCCCATATACCGGCTCCGGTAAGGGCCTTTGTGACGGCTGCCGCCATCTTCTGGGCCTGGGCGAGAGCCTCATCGCTAATCTTGTATGGTTGCCAAGACTCACGATAGTCGCCGGCTTTCTGCACATGTCCTATGGGAGGGCAGAAAAGTGTCTCCCCATTCTTCTGAGTGACGGTAAGAAGGGTAAACTCTGAGTCGAAGTCGATGAACTCCTCAATAATGACTTCCTTGACATCGCCGCGGCTGCCTTCCATGGCATTGCGAAATGCTGCCTCCAGCTCATCATCACTATGAACATAGCTCTGTCCGTGACCTGACGACGACATAAGAGGCTTGACAACACACGGGAAACCTATCTCGTCGGCGGCCTTCCTGAATTCCTCGTATGTCTTGGCATAAAAGTACTTGGCGGTGCGCAGACCAAGCACACGGGATGCAAGGTCGCGGATGGCTCGGCGGTTCATTGTGAAGTTGACAGCACGCGCACTTGGCACCACCTGCACGCCCTGCTCCTCATATTCGAAGAGCTTTTCCACACGTATGGCCTCTATCTCGGGGACGATAATATCGGGACGATGCTTCTTCACTGCAGCGTCAAGAGCGTCACCGTCGAGCATAGAGAACACCTCACGCTCGTCGGCCACCTGCATGGCCGGGGCATTGTCGTATCTGTCGCAAGCAATGACATACTGACCAGCTCGCTTTGCCGCGATGACAAATTCCTTGCCTAACTCACCTGAACCCAAAAGCAATATCTTCTTCATATTTCGGAATTATCTGCCCTGATACATATTATCGTAATACTTCTGATAGTCTCCACTCGTCACATTGTCAAGCCATTCCTGGTTGTCGAGATACCAACGAACCGTCTTCTCGATGCCTTCCTCAAACTGGAGCGATGGTTCCCATCCCAATTCCTTTTGGAGTTTTGTTGAGTCGATGGCATAGCGGGCATCATGGCCAAGTCGGTCAGTGACATAGGTGATGAGGTCCATGTCCTCGCCTTCTTTGCGCCCGAGCAGACGGTCAACGGTGTTGATGACCACCTTGATGATGTCGATGTTTTTCCACTCGTTGAATCCTCCGATATTATAAGTTTCGGCTATCTTGCCCTCATGGAAGATGACGTCGATGGCGCGGGCATGGTCAACGACATAAAGCCAGTCGCGCACGTTCTCACCCTTGCCATATACAGGAAGGGGCTTGCGGTGGCGGATATTGTTGATGAAGAGCGGTATGAGCTTCTCGGGGAACTGGTAAGGTCCGTAGTTGTTGGAACAGTTGGTGACGATGGTCGGCATACCATAGGTGTCGTGATATGCGCGGACGAAATGGTCAGAACCAGCCTTTGAGGCGGAATAAGGTGAGTGAGGATTGTATTTTGTCGTCTCATAGAAGAAGTCCTCACCATAGGCCTCATGATGCTGCGACGAAGATGCCTTGGTAGTGAAGGGAGGCTCTATGCCTTCTGGATGGGTCATGGATAGAGCGCCATAGACCTCGTCGGTGGAGATATGATAGAATCGCTTGCCCTCATACTTCTCGGGCAATGACTCCCAATAGAGCTTTGCGGCCTGAAGCAGCGACAGTGTACCCATCACATTGGTGCGGGCAAAGGTGAAAGGATCCTTTATGGAGCGATCGACATGGCTCTCGGCTGCTAGGTGGATGATGCCGTCAACATGCTCGTCCTGCATCAGCTGATAGAATGCGTCGAAGTCACAGATATCCATCTTGACAAACTTATAGTTGGGTCTGTCCTCGATATCCTTGAGGTTGGCGAGGTTGCCAGCATAGGTCAGTTTGTCGAGATTGATGATACGATAGTCGGGATACTTGTTCACGAAAAGGCGTACAACATGCGAGCCAATGAAGCCTGCACCGCCGGTGATTACTATTGTCTTCATATTACTATTATTGTTTTTTATTTCCCAAATGATTTATAATATTGCGTGCAAAGATACGATATATTTTCCAATTCGCCAAATCTTTTGCCGAAAAAGTGATGATAATCAGAATATATCAGCCCGACGGGTATTGTCGGAAAGGGTGATGACCTCACAATCGGTGAACTTATCACCATCAATAGTCAGTCGGACAATGGTGCGCTCCTTGTGCCATCCCTGTTGACCCGCCGCTCCGGGATTGATGTGCAACAGGCCAAGTGTCTTGTCGTACTTCACCTTAAGGATATGTGAATGACCAGCGATAAACAGACCGGGCGGGGAGGCATATAAACGGGAGACAATCGAACGGTCATAGTTGCCAGGATAACCGCCGATATGCTTCATCAGAACATCCACGTCCTCACACTTAAACCGCAGCACTTCCGGATACATCAGGCGAAGGTCGCCGCCATCGCAATTGCCACACACTGCACGCAGCGGACGAAATGCCGCCAAACGCTCCGCCACTTCCACACTGCCAATGTCGCCAGCATGCCATATCTCATCGCATGGCTCAAAATATTTCAAGTACTTGTCGTCCCAATATGAATGGGTATCGCTTATTATGCCTATCTTCTTCATTATTCTTTTTTCAAATACTCTTCATCAAGTTCACACTGCCTCAAGACGAAATCACGGATAAAGGCAGCCGTACCCTCAACTCCAAGGCGCGACGTGTTGACACAAATATCGTACGCCCCCGCACTGCCCCACTGTTTGCCAGTATAATAGTTATAGTAAGACGAACGGTCGCTTTCTCCATTCTCGATAAACTTGCGGGCATGCTGCTCGTCACAACCGCCACGCTCCATCACCCTGCGTATGCGGTCGGTGAGATCGGCAGTGATGAAGACATCAACCTTGTTGGGCATATCGCGAAGGACATAGTCGGCACATCTGCCCACAAAGACACACGATGACTCACGGGCAGCCTTAATAATGGCATCGCTCTGAAACTTAAACAG
Source organism: Prevotella sp. (assembly GCA_034101015.1). GTDB lineage: Bacteria > Bacteroidota > Bacteroidia > Bacteroidales > Bacteroidaceae > Prevotella. The sequence goes on along the minus strand of JAXEKN010000032.1, from coordinate 37,931 downwards.
GCTTTCCTGAGAGAACTCGTTGCGATAGAACGCTCCGTTGCCAAAACTTCCATGCATCTGGAAGATGGACTTGAAGAAGCCTTTGTGCTCATCGTTTTGTTCGAAAAACTTTTCAGAGAAACCACTCTCACGAGCTGCAAGGTTGAGCAACTCACGGTCATACAGTTTGCATCCGAACATCTCCGCCAAAAGGCGGGCCACATCGCGACCGCCACTTCCTATTTGGCGGCCCACACAAATGATTATCTCTCTATCCATGGGCTATCATTGCTTTATGTTGTTGTTTGAACTTTTTCATATATCTCACCATCATCACCAAGGCAAACAAGGCTGACACCGTGTCGCTGATTGGCATCGACATCCATACACCGTCAATGCCTACCATCGGGGGCAACACCACCAAAAGGGGCAGGAGAAACAGAAGCTGGCGAGAAAGCGAGAGGAATATGCTTATCTTTGCCTTGCCTATGCTCTGGAAGAAGTTGGTGACTATCATCTGGTATCCCACAATGGGCATTGCCGCCATCATGATGCGTATGCCATGTACCGAGCGGTCGAGCAATGCCGCGTCGGAGGTAAACAGTCCCACACAAATATGCGGAATGAACTCAGCGACAAGAAAGCCTGTTGTGGTGATGCATGTTCCGGCTATCATTGCCAATGTCAGGACACGCATCAGGCGGTCATATTTCTGTGCTCCATAGTTATATCCGGCAATGGGCTGCATACCTTGGTTCACTCCGAAATTAATCATAATGAATATGAATGCCACGCGATTGGCTATGCCGTAGGCACCTACGGCCAAGTCACCGCCGTACTCCAACAGGCGTTGGTTGACAAAGATGGCGACAAGACAGGCAGTGGCGTTCATCGCAAACGGCGACACGCCTATGCCAAGGATATTCTTCACGATGGTCTTGTCAAGACCATATATGCCTTTGCAAAAATGGAGCATCTCGTCCTTATGGCTAAAAAGGCGCACCTGCCACGCCAAGGCGACTGCCTGTGACAGGATGGTCGCCACGGCGGCACCGCGGATGCCCATGTCGAAGGTATAGATAAACAATGGGTCAAGAAGAGAATTGAACACCACTGTGAAGATTGTGGTGTACATAGCCTGACGTGGTTTGCTCGCAGCCCTTAGCACCGCATTCATTCCAAAGTAGAGATGTGTCACGATATTTCCCAAGAGGATGATTATCATATACTCACGGGCATAAGGAATGGTTTGGTCGCTTGCTCCGAAGAAATACAATATGGGGTCGAGAAAAACCAATGAAATCACGGAAAACAATATTCCCACTATCACGTTCAGAGTCACATTGTTGCCCAAAATACGCAGGGCGGTGGAATAGTCCTTCTGTCCAAGTTTCACTGACAGATAGGAGGAACTTCCTATTCCAACTCCTGCGCCAAAGGCGGCAGAGAGATTCATAAACGGGAAAGTAACCGCCAAACCCGATATGGCAAGAGCACCAACTCCCTGACCGATGAAGATGCTGTCAACCATATTGTATAGCGACGAGGCTGTCATCGCAATGATGGCAGGGAGGGCATATTGCATAAGCAGTCTGCCCACGGGTTTTGTGCCTAATTCCAGGGTTGCTTTGTTTTTTTCCATATACAATCTATTCTTTTTTAGTGCAAAGTTAGCAAGTTTTATTCAGTGGAGCAACTTTTTCTACAAAAAATTTGGTTTTTCGGGTTTTTTAATGTAAGTTTGCATCCAATTTATTGATTATTGGCAAATGAAACGACTGGTTTTCTTCTCTTTTGCATTGCTCTGCATTTGTCTTGCTGTTCAAGCTCACACGCAGGGTTCATCACCGAGAATAAAGTTTCCCGGCAAGAAATGTTATTCATTCCGTATCTATCTAAAGGACAAACGCGGCGGCACTTGCAGCATAGACCGGCCACGACATTTCCTATCCCCCAAAGCGATAGAAAGACGTCAAAGATTCAACATACAGATTGACTCGACCGACCTGCCAGTGTCAAGACAGTATATCAGGCAGATAATGGATGCCGCAGAGGAAGGACAAATGAAACTCATCGGCACCAGCAAATGGAACAATACCATACTTGTCAACTGTCCGGACACATCCGCTATTCAGCGCATACGCAAGATGGGATGTGTCAAGTCGGCTATAAGGGTATGGACTTCGCCTGACAGTATCACGGCAATAGTGAAAAGAAAGAAAAGCCGCGACGGGTTCAACTCTTGGGACTCGGTGATGACATCACGCTATGGCCAGGCAGAGCAACAGGTCAATGCCCTTGGCGGCATAGCACTCCATCAACAGGGCTACCGCGGAGAAGGCATGACCATCGCCGTACTTGACGGAGGGTTTGCAGAGATGGACAGGAAAGAGGTGTTTCGGAAAATCAAGATATTAGGTGTAAAGGATTTTGTCTTCCCCAACTCTCCCTACTTCTTCAATGAGACAGACCATGGCACAAAGGTTGTCTCGGCAATGGCAGTGGATGCCCCTAATGTCTATATCGGCACCGCTCCCGCCTCTTCCTATTGGCTACTCAGATGCGAGGACCAACAGTCGGAGCAACCTGTCGAGGAAGACTACTGGGCAATGGCGGCTGAATTTGCCGACTCTGCCGGAGTGGATATCATCAACAGTTCATTAGGATACTATGAATACGACAATCACTATGGAGACCACCGGAGATGGATGCTCGACGGGCAATCCACACTCATTTCACATACAGCATCCATGCTTGCCGACAAGGGTATCATACTGGTCAACAGCGCCGGCAACAACGGTATGGGACCATGGAAGAAAATCACATTCCCCGCTGATGCCCACAACATCATCACCGTCGGAGCTGTCACTGCCGACGGCACCAATGCCCCATTCTGCGGTGTGGGCAACACTGCCGACGGGAGAATAAAGCCTGACGTGGTGGCATTGGGAAGCCCCACAGTGCTCGTCGGTTCACGAGGCACTATCATCGAGGATATGGGCACGTCGTTTTCGACACCTCTCGTATGTGGGCTCGTGGCTTGTCTATGGCAAGCCCTTCCAGACTTGAACCCAAAGGAAATCATCGAACTCGTCAAGGCAAGCGGAGACAACAAGGAGCATCCAGACAATATCTTCGGATATGGCATGCCCAACTTCGCCAAAGCACTCACAATGGCAAGAAAATCATCTGGCATGAAAGGAGACAGACTATGAACAAGCAGAGATTCTCGCTCCTCCAGCTCAACAGTATCGTAAGGGAAGTGATTGACACTTGCCTCAACGACCATTACTGGGTAGAGGCGGAAATAGGACAAATCGGGGAAAACCGTGGACACTGCTACATGGAGTTTATCCAGCGCGACGAAGGTATGAACACTCCCGTGGCAAGGGCATCCGCAAAATGCTGGCGCACACAATGGGGAGCCATCCGACCATATTTCGAACATACCACAGGACAGACCCTCAAGGCGGGAATGAAGATTCTCGCTCTCGTCCATCCTGACTTCCATGAAAACTATGGATTCGCATGGATAGTAGATGACATCGATCCACAATACACTCTCGGCGACATGGCCCGAAAAAGGATGGAAATCATTGAAAGACTGAAGCGACAGGGAGTGTTCGACCTCAACAGACAACTCTCCCTCCCGCTTTTCTGCCAACGCATCGCCGTCATTTCAAGTAGCACCGCCGCCGGATATGGAGACTTCTCCAAGCAACTGCACGACAACCCGCGACATTTTATCTTCCACGCCACACTCTTCGAGGCCACTATGCAGGGAGAGACCATAGAAAGAAGTGTCATCGAGGCTCTCAATGCAATATATTCACGTATTGACGACTTCGACTGTGTAGTCATTATTAGAGGTGGCGGAGCAACAAGCGACATGGCGGGATTTGACTCCCTTGCCCTTGCTGAAAACGTGGCCAACTTTCCACTGCCAGTCATCACCGGCATCGGACATGAACGAGACGAATGCGTTCTCGACATGATCTCACACACCAGGGTAAAGACTCCCACAGCAGCAGCAGCCTTGTTGATCGACAGACTCTCTGGTGTGGCGGACAGAATAGACAATGCTGCGGAACGTATAAACAACTATATGTCACGACGAATGGATACTGAACGACTCCGACTCGCCAATGCTGCCGAGAGAATACCCATCCTCTTCTCACTCGTCAGAAGCAGACAGGAAAACAGGCTCGAGTCCATATCAACCTCCATATCCCATGCCATCGCATCGCATCTCGACCGACAGCGCCACCGCATAGACCTTATTGCCCAAAGGACGCAATCGCTCGACCCTGACATACTGCTCAAGAGAGGATACTCCATAACTCTTGTCAATGGGAAGACACTTCGCTCGCCTTCCCAAGTCAAACATGGTGACATCATCACCACACGGCTCGCCAACGGCTCTGTCACATCCGTCATCACCGACAGCAGCAGTCAGACAATCCATCCTTCAGAAAAGGATTAACCATTACGTAGGAAGATAACTTGAATCATTAAAAAAAGGAAATACAATGAAATACGAAGAAGCAATGAAAGAACTCGAGTCTATCGTAAGCAAAATGGAAGCTGGAGAACTCGACATAGACACACTCAGCCAACAACTTAAAAGGGCTCAATCGCTCATCAAGGCCTGTCGGGACAAACTCACCAAAACCGACGAAGAGATAAAGGCTATTCTCGCCCAAGGGCAATAAACTTGTCACCGACAAGAGGCAAAATACACGTTTTTTCTGAAAAAACCAAAGAAAAAGTTGCATAATACAATTATTATATGTAACTTTGCCCTCTGAAAAGAGAAAAATTAGAATATAATAATAAGGTATAAACAATATATATATTACAATGAAAGATTTGGATTGGGCCAGTCTGTCGTTTGGATACAGACGAACAGACTACAACGTCAGATGCTACTATCGTGACGGCAAATGGGGCGAAATAGAAGTTTGCTCCGACGAATACATCAATATGCACATGGCTGCCACTTGTCTCCACTACGGACAGGAGGCTTTCGAGGGACTGAAGGCATACAGATGTCCCGACGGCAAGGTCAGGGTGTTCCGTATGGATGAAAACGCCAAGCGACTCCAAAGCACTTGCCGAGGCATTCTCATGCCTGAGCTGCCTACTGAGCTCTTTGAGGAAATGGTCAAGAAGGTCGTCAGACTCAATCAGGAATGGATACCAACCTACGAAAGCGGTGCCACACTATACATCCGACCACTGCTTATCGGCACAGGAGCACAGGTGGGAGTGCACCCCGCCAACGAATATCTCTTCCTTATCTTCGTCACCCCTGTAGGACCATACTTCAAAGGCGGATTCTTTGCCAACCCATACGTCATCATACGTGACCATGACCGCTCTGCACCTCTCGGCACTGGTATCTATAAGGTCGGCGGAAACTATGCAGCCTCCCTGCTCGCCAACAAGAAAGCTCATGACTTGGGCTATGCATGCGAGTTTTATCTTGACGCCAAGGAAAAGAAATATATCGACGAGGCTGGCGCCGCCAACTTCTTCGGCATCAAAAACAATACATATATCACTCCGGAGTCAACATCCATCTTGCCTTCCATCACCAACAAGTCGCTCATGCAACTCGCAGAAGACATCGGCATGAAGGTGGAGCGCAGACACATCCCCGAGGAAGAACTCGAGACCTTCGAGGAGGCTGGAGCATGCGGCACGGCCGCTGTCATCTCGCCAATCTCACGCATCGATGACATCGAGACTGGCAAGAGCTATATCTTCGGCGACAAGCCCGGACCTATCAGTGAAAGACTGTTCAACCTGCTTCGCGGCATCCAATATGGTACTGAGGAGGACAAGCACGGATGGACGACGGTCGTCATCGAATAAAATTCGATGACGAAATTAAAGAATTAAAGAATTTAAAAATTTAAAAATTTAAAAATTTAAAATATCAAGCTTATGTTAAACAAAAGAGTAGAAGAGGCTATCAATGCCCAGATCAATGCCGAAATGTGGTCGGCATATCTTTATCTGTCGATGGCTGCATGGTGTCATGCCAATGGCAACCCAGGCTTCGGCAAGTGGTTTGAGGTTCAGTTCCAAGAGGAGCAGGATCATGCCAAGATCTTGTTCAACTATGTCATATCAAGAGCCGGAAAGGTGGAACTCAAGGCTATCGAGGAGGTACCTACACAGTGGACTACGCTCCTTGACGTGCTTGAAAGCACTCTCGCCCACGAGCAGAAAGTGACCGGACTCATCAACAACCTCTATGCCATCTCAGAAGAGGAGAAGGACTATGCCACAACAAGCATGCTCAAGTGGTTTATCGATGAGCAGGTAGAGGAAGAGGAAAACGCCCAAAACATCATCGACAACCTCAAGATGATCAAGGACAACGGCTACGGACTCTACATGCTCGATAAGGAGCTTGGAGCACGCACCTATACACAGGCTTCACCTCTGGCAGGAAAATAATTTTAGTTAACGAGTAAACAAGTTGACAAGTTGACGAGTTATTACCATTACGAGTAATTGGCTATTCAACTATCAACTTGTTTACTCGTCAACTTGTAAACTCGTCAACAAAAAATTATTGAATGTCTAAAGGCAAACTACAAAAATTCGCGGAGATGGAAACGTTCAGCAACGTATTCCAATATCCTTACTCTGTAATCGACAATACTCCTTTCGCCATGCGTGGACATTGGCGGGAGGAGTATTTCCACAATGACAATCCTATCGTTCTTGAACTCGGATGCGGCAAGGGTGAATACACCGTCGGGCTGGCAAAGCTCTTCCCCGACGTCAACTTCATCGGAGTGGATATCAAGGGGGCACGTATATACACAGGAGCCAAACAGGCTCTCAACGAGAATCTCACCAACGTGGCTTTTCTGCGTACCAACATTGAGGTCATCGACCGTTTCTTTGCGGAGGATGAGGTGCAGGAGATATGGCTCACCTTCAGCGACCCACAGATGAAAAACCCACGTAAACGCCTCACAAGCTCCTTCTTCATGGAGAGATACCGACGATTCTTGTGCGACGGTGGTATCATACACGTCAAGACCGACTCCAACTTTCTCTTCACATATACCAAATATATGGTTGAGAAAAACCAACTTCCGGTCGTTTTCCGTACGGAAGACCTATACCACACCGACGGATTTGACCAACAGACCCTCACCATCCTTAGCATACAGACATATTATGAAGCCCAATGGATAGAACGAGGACTGAACATCAAATACATGAAATACCGACTGCCTCGCCACGGTAAACTCACCGAACCAGACATCGAAATCCCTCTCGATGACTACAGGTCATATAAAAGACCCAAGCGCAGCGGACTCGCCACAAGTAAATAACATTATCGGGAATTATACTCATAAAAATATAAATAATGCAAAAAAAACGGCAAATGTTTTGGCATCTGCCGTTTTTTGCGTATCTTTGCCCGCAAAATCCAACAAGGGGTGCTTGAACAAGTGTTCAGGCTGAGATTATACCCATCGAACCTGATACGGATAATGCCGGCGCAGGGAACTGGTTCACCATTTACAAGACACACTCTATTGTCGCCCACTCCTTGTTTGGAATAAAAGGTATCTATATGAAAATAGATGGTATCTTTACGATAACACATGGTATGTTCTTCAGAAACAAGGATTTAAAATTAAATACAAGACAATGGAAAAACTGATTATCGCAGGGAAGGAATTCACTTCTCGACTGTTCCTCGGAACAGGTAAGTTTGCATCAAATGACATTATGGCTGATGCCATCGCCGCATCAGAGACGGAGATGGTCACCATGGCAATGAAACGCATTGACCTCAACGATGACAACGACGACATGCTCAAACATATCGCCAAACCGGGTATCCAACTGCTGCCCAACACTTCCGGCACACGAAATGCCGAAGAAGCAGTCTTCGCCGCCAAGATGGCAAGGGAGGCTTTCGGCACCAACTGGCTCAAACTCGAGATCCACCCCGACCCACGCTATCTCCTGCCCGACCCAATAGAAACCCTCAAGGCCACGGAGCTGCTCGTCAAGGAGGGATTTGTCGTGTTGCCTTATTGCCAGGCAGACCCAGTTCTCTGCAAACGACTTGCCGAAGCCGGTGCTGCCACTGTCATGCCCCTCGCAGCTCCCATCGGCACCAACAAAGGGCTGCGAACCATAGACTTCCTCAACATCATCATTGAAGAAGCATCTGTGCCAGTGGTGGTGGATGCCGGCATCGGAGCGCCCAGTGACGCGGCAAAAGCCATGGAGATTGGTGCCGACGCTTGTCTCGTCAACACCGCCATATCTGTTGCCGGCGACCCTATTGCCATGGCCCGCGCTTTCAAGCATGCTGTAGAGTGTGGTCGCATGGCCTACGAGGCTGGCCTTGCCATTCAGGCTATCGACATGACAGCGGAGGCCAGTTCACCTCTCACAGACTTCCTCAATTAATCCCAATCCTATATACATCATAATATGAAGATAATAATCAACAATAAGAAAGTGGAGACAACGGCGAACACCCTCGCCCAACTGGCTAAAGAGCAAGGTCTCCCTGACAAGGGCGTGGCAATAGCCATAGCCAATAACATGGTACCGCGCACTGAATGGGAGGGACGACAGCTTTCCGAAGGCGACGACATCGTAATCCTCAAGGCTTTCTGCGGTGGATAAGTCGCTATTCGAAATTAAAATATTGAAAAATTAAAAAATTAAATCGCTATGCGAAATTAATTATTAAAGAAGGGAAGTACGAAACTTTAATTCTTTACTCTCATTTTAAAAAATGATAACATGTTTTACGAAGAAATACAAAAATACGATTGGGACGAGACAACCCAACAAATCATGGCAAAGACCGACACCGACGTGCGCCGGGCGCTTGCCAAGTCTCATCTTAATATCGACGACTTCATGGCTCTCGTGTCACCAGCTGCCGACAAATACCTCGAACACATGGCTCATCTGAGCCGACGCATCACCCGTGAGCGTTTTGGCAACACCATAAATATGTTCATACCTATTTATATAGCCAACTCATGCTCCAACTCATGCGTCTATTGCGGCTTCCATGTTCAAAACAAGATGAAGCGCACCATACTCACCGACGAAGAGATAATACGCGAATACGAGGCAATCAAGCGACTCGGTCCTTTCGACAATCTTCTCGTGCTCACCGGTGAGGACAAGGTACACACAGGAGTGGACTATATCGCCCGTGCCCTCGATCTTGCAAAACCATATTTCAACAACCTTCAGATTGAAGTGATGCCGCTCTCATCCGAGGAATATTCCATGCTGCGCGGTCATGGCCTAAATGGTGTGATCTGTTTCCAAGAGACATACAACGAGAAGCGCTACAAGGTATATCATCCACGTGGACCCAAGTCCAACTACGAATGGCGACTCAACGGTTACGACCGCATGGGTCTTGCCGGTGTACACAAGATTGGTATGGGAGCACTCATCGGACTGGAAGACTGGCGCACGGAAGTGGTTATGCTCGCACGCCACCTGCGCTATCTCGAAAAGACCTATTGGCGCACACAATACTCGGTCAACTTTCCCCGAATGCGAAGAGCTGAAAATGGCGGATTCCAACCCAATGTCGAGATGACCGATCGCGAACTGGCTCAGGTGACATTCGCCATGCGCATCTTCGACCACGACGTGGACATCTCATATTCGACACGCGAGACACCCGAAGTGCGCAACAACATGGCCACTCTCGGAGTCACTACCATGTCAGCCGAAAGCCATACAGACCCGGGAGGCTATTGCTGCCATCCCGACTCACTCGCACAATTTGAAGTGAGCGACCCACGAACCGCTCATCAGGTAGATGCCGACCTTCGCGCACTCGGTATGGAACCAGTTTGGAAAAACTGGGACCGCAGTTTTGACTTTGTGAAATAAATGGAGATAAGAGGAGATAAAAGGAGATATATTCCCGTACTGACAATAGCAGGAAGCGATTCGTCAGGTGGCGCTGGCATTCAGGCTGACATCAAGACCATGTCGGCATTGGGATGCTATGCAGCATCCGCCATTACTGCCATCACTGTACAGAACACACTGGGAGTCACAGATGTCCACGCCGTGCCACCCCAGATAGTCGAAGGACAAATCCGTGCAGTGATGGACGATATTGTACCTATAGCCGCCAAGGTGGGAATGGTAAATGATGCCGCCACTATTCATGCCATATCATCCACACTTCGTGATTATCATCCACGGGCACTCGTGGTTGACCCGGTGATGGTGGCCACAAGCGGTTCGCGACTGATGCAGGACGACGCACTCGGCATCTTCTGTCGTGAACTTCTTCCGCTTGCAACACTTCTCACCCCCAACATCCCGGAAGCAGAGGTCCTCTCAGGTATCATGGTCAAGGACAAGTCCACTATGGACGAGGCAGCCAAGCGCATCCTCGCCCTCGGGTGCAATGCGGTACTCATCAAGGGCGGTCACCTCGATGGCCGAAAGACCGACCGTCTGTACATCGTCAAGGACGCAAGCGACAACTACAATATCATCTGCCGCGAATATTCCACCGACGACATTCCCACCCCCAATACCCACGGCACAGGCTGCACTCTCTCGTCTGCCATTACAGCCTATATGGCTCAATCCCTTCCAATCGAAGAGGCTATCTCACGGGCCAAGGCCTATCTCACACATGCTCTCCATTGCGGCGCAGACGTTGAGATAGGACATGGGCATGGGCCAGTTTGCCATTTCCCCACTCTGACAAAGAAAGTATTCAGTCGCCCGAATGGTCAAAGCATGCCCACAGATGCCTTCTCCTTGCAATTCATCACCCACTCCACACCATCCCGCGACTATGTTGAAGGTGCACGACTCGCCCTCGAAGGCGGTTGCAAGTGGATTCAGTTGCGCATGAAGAATGCTTCTGACGACGAGGTACGTAGGACAGCTGCAGAAATCCTTCCACTATGCCGGCATCACGAAGCCATATTCCTTCTCGACGACCGTGTAGAGCTGGCTATGGAGATAGGAGCCGACGGTGTGCATCTCGGCAAAAACGACATGCCCATCCATGAGGCAAGACGTATGATGGGCGATAGATATATCATCGGCGGCACAGCCAACACCATCAACGACATAAGGCGCATCGCTCATGAGGGAGCCGACTATATCGGTTGCGGTCCATTCCGTTTCACCACCACCAAGGAGAAACTTTCCCCCACCCTCGGCCTTGAAGGCTACCGCAACATTATCGCCGGGATGCGACAGCTCGGAATCCACCTTCCCATCGTCGCCATTGGTGGCATCACGTCCGAAGACATCCATGCCATCCTTTCCACCGGCATCAACGGCATAGCCGTCAGCGGCACCATCCTCAATTCTCCCGACGCATCTGCCACCACCCGCCAACTTATGAATATAATAAAACAACAATTATAACAATGAACAACAACATCAAAATCACCTATCCCAGTTCGGAGAAGATATACATGAATGGTGAGATTCACCCCGAACTGAAAGTGGGAATGCGCCGAGTGACGCTTACTCCCACAGTGACAATCGTCAATGGCGAGAAGCATTTCGAAGAGAATGCGCCCGTATATGTCTATGACACCAGCGGCCCATACTCCGATCCCAACATTGCCATCGACCTCGAAAAGGGTCTGCCAAAACTGCGCAAACCATGGATTGAAAAGCGCCAGAAGGGAGAGACACAGATGGCTCTCGCCAAGCGCGGCATCATCACCGAGGAGATGGAATATGTGGCCATCAGGGAAAACATGAACTGCCGCCAACTGGGCATCGACACACATATCACCCCGGAGTTTGTACGCCAGAAGGTGGCAGATGGCCGCGCAGTCATTCCCGCCAACATCAATCACCCTGAGTCCGAACCGATGATTATCGGCACAGACTTTCTCGTGAAGATCAACACCAACATAGGCAACTCTCATCTCAACTCCAGTATTGAGGAGGAAGTGGAAAAAGCCGTGTGGAGCTGCAAATGGGGCGGCGACACTCTCATGGATCTCTCCACAGGCAAGAACATCCATGAGACACGCGAGTGGATTCTGCGCAATTGTCCAGTGCCCGTTGGCACAGTGCCCATGTATCAGGCATTCGAGAAGGTCAACGGCAAGGCCGAAGACCTCACATGGGAGATTTTCCGCGACACCCTTATCGAACAGTGTGAACAAGGTGTCGATTACTTCACCATCCACTGCGGCATCCGCCTTAAAAACGTGCCACTCTCACAGGGTCGCCTCACTGGTATGGTGAGTCGCGGCGGAAGCATCATATCCAAATGGTGTATGGTGCATCAGCAGGAGAGCTTCCTCTACGACCACTTCGACGATATCTGCGACATCTGTGCCAAGTATGACGTGGCAATCTCCCTCGGCGACGGCCTGCGTCCAGGCTCCACCTACGATGCCAACGACGCTGCACAGTTTGCCGAACTCGACACTATGGGTGAGCTTGTCGAACGCGCATGGGCAAAGAATGTACAGGCGTTCATCGAGGGTCCAGGCCATGTGCCTATGCAGAAGATTCGCGCCAATATGGACCGACAGATTGAGAAGTGCCACGGTGCACCATTCTACACCCTCGGACCGCTTGTCACCGACATTGCTCCCGCCTACGACCATATCACCTCCGCCATCGGCGCTGCCATGATAGGCTGGTATGGCACTGCCATGCTTTGCTATGTCACTCCCAAGGAACATCTTGCCCTTCCCAACAAGGACGATGTGCGTGCGGGTGTTGTCACATATAAGATTGCCGCCCATGCCGCCGACATCGCCAAAGGACATCCCGGTGCCACAGTGCGCGACAACGCGCTCTCCAAGGCTCGCTACGAATTCCGTTGGAAGGACCAGTTCAACCTTGCCCTCGACCCCGAGAAGGCACTTGAATACTATAAGACATCCAACAAGACCGAGGGCGAGTTTTGCACCATGTGCGGACCCAACTTCTGCGCAGCCCGCATCAGCCACTCATTGAAGGACTGTGAGAAATAATCACATATAAGATATGATACATATAGCAATAACCTCGCCGGAGTTTATCCCCGGCGAGGCTTCTCGTATTGTTGAACTGCTTAATAATGGATATGACCGTGTGCATATCCGCAAGCCGTCGGCATCGCTCGATGCTGTCCGCCAACTCGCCATTGAGATAGATGAAATCTATTATCCCCGTCTCTCCTTTCACGACCACCACGAGTTGGCCATGGAATTGGGCTGCGGCATTCATCTCAACGCGTGCCACCCAGAACCGCCCCTGACTTGGCAGTCGTCCTCATCGCATCGACCATTCATACACATGGCCACACTCTCCGCATCATGCCACACGCTTGTCGAGGTGGCTGAGCATAAGAAGACATGTGACTACGTCTTTCTGAGTCCCATCTTTGACAGTATATCCAAAAGTGGATACACCTCAGCCTTTACTCCCAGCGAACTGGCAGATGCCGCTGAAGCGGGTATAATCGACAGTCAGGTCATCGCCCTTGGCGGTGTTACACCCGAACGCCTTCAGCTTCTGTCCTCCTTGGGTTTCGGCGGGGCGGCATTCCTCGGTCACGTATGGAAATGAGTCACTCAGTTCCCTCCATATCCTGAATGGTGGCTTTCAAGGCGTCAATCTCCATCTGATACATCTCCTGCATACCCTGGACATCTGGCTCATGTTTCCATTTGTTCTTGCCTAAGTTAAGTGTCAATCCAATCGCGGCATTGAATGAATGGTCATGCTTATATGCCACTTCTCCGGCTCTCTCTCTCACACCGTAAGACAAGTCGATACCTATGGAAAGTCGCGGCGACAGTCTGAACCTGTTGTTTACACCCGCTGTGAGGGTCAGTCCGTTGGCTTTACCCAATGCGGCTCCGGCTCCCACGTATGGAATAATATTATACACCCTCTTGGCATTATATCCGCACCATATATTACTGAGATTGAACATCACATGCTCCTCCACCCTTTTGGCGGAAAACATGTTAAACAGTGTGCGGACTCCAATCTCAGGCGAAAACCACTTGCCTAATGCGAGCGACATACCAGCATTGTCCCACTTGTATGTGGTGGCGGAAGCCTCCACAAACCAATTGTGCCAGAAATTATTGGTCACCACGGTGTATTTCTTTCCGGCTATCTCGCCCAAACCAACCTCTTCCTGTGCCATCACACTGCCAAATGTGGCGGCAGTCATGACCAATATCATCAATGTCTTTTTCATATCGTGAATTTTTATTCTTTTATCATTATTATAATTATCCCAATAGTTGCTCTATGTCTCGCTGTGGCAAGATGGCAAGTATTGTCTTGCCGTCGGGCGTGTAGTTGACATTAGAGCATGCAAAGAGACTGTTGACTATCGTCTCCATCTCAGTGTTCGACAAGACCTCTCCGTATGTTACAGCCGAACGTCGGGCCAATGTCAAGGCAAAGGCATGATGAATGTCATTGACATCCACACTGCCCTTCTCCACCGCATCCGCCACCATCTCCTGCAACAATGCCACGCTTCCGAGCCCCTCTATCTCCGCCGGCACTCCATTGATGGAATATGTGTTGTGTCCAAGATTGGAAAGGTCAAAGCCGATTGCCGACAGCGACGGCATGAACTGATCCATAACAACGGACTGCGACGGTGTGAACTCTACTGTCTCGGGAAAGAGAAGCTTCTGGCTTCGCGAGCGATTGTGCTCCATCTGCGACATATATCTCTCATATCGTATGCGCACGTCGGCACGGTTCTGATCGACAATCATCAGTCCCGACTTCACCGCCGTCATGATATATTTTCCCTTATACTGATAGTGGGTCGGCGAACGGTCGTCAGCAATGTTTCCGCCCACCGCCGTGGGCAGCACTTCCGCTGACGGCAGTCCATCCTCCGAGGGTTCAAGCATATCCCCCTTCGACTCAAAGATGTCGCCCTCCACCGCCATCGTCATCTCCGGCACCTCTCCGTTGTGCATGTTGCGATAGAGTTCCTCCCACTTGTCGGGCACACTCTCTTTCTGTTGGCGGGATGATTCGAATGGATTATATGTGGAATCATATTGCAGTCGGGGTGGCGACAATGAGACGGAAGGGTCATATACAGGTATCTCCGGTTGTCCCTCCGTGTCGAAGTCGATGGAAGGAATGTCGCAAAACTTTCCTATTGAGTCATGTACTGCGGCAGTGAGAATCTGCCATATAGGTTGTTCGTTCTCAAATTTTATCTCGGTCTTTGTAGGATGGATATTGACGTCGATATCCTCGGCGGGCACGTCGAAATAGATGAAATATGGCACCTGCATCCCAACTGCTACCAGTCGCTCATAGGCATTCATCACCGCCTTGTGAAAATACGGGTGCTTCATATATCTTCCATTGACGAAGAAATACTGGTGTGCCCCCTTTTTCTTTGCGCTTTCCGGTTTGCCGACAAATCCCTTCACCCTACACATCGTCGTCTCCACCTCGACAGGCAGCAGATCTTGGTTGAGCCGCTTGCCGAAGACATCCACGATACGCTGCCTAAGCGTCGCCGCACGCAGTTGCATCAGTTCCATGCCGTTGCTGTTGATGGTGAAGGTGATGTCGGGATAAACCAGCGCGATACGTTCAAACGCCGTCATGATGTTATTAAGCTCCGTGGCATTGCTCTTAAGGAACTTCCGGCGTGCAGGTACGTTAAAGAAGAGGTTTTCGATCTTGAAATTACTTCCCACAGGACATGACACCGGTTCCTGTCCTGTCACCTTGCATCCTGATATATTCAGTTGTGTACCCACCTCCATGTCGGCCATCCTCGTGCGCAGCTCCACTTGTGCCACGGCGGCAATGGATGCCAGAGCCTCTCCCCGGAATCCCATGGTATGCAGTGCGAAGAGGTCGCCCGCCTTTCTTATCTTCGACGTGGCGTGTCGCTCGAACGCCAGTCGGGCGTCGGTCTCCGACATACCATTTCCGTCGTCAATCACCTGTATCATCGTCCTTCCCGCATCGACCACCACCACGTCGATGCGCTTGGCACCGGCATCGACGGCATTCTCCACAAGTTCCTTGATGACCGATGCAGGTCTTTGAATCACCTCTCCTGCGGCAATCTGGTTGGCCACGGAGTCAGGCAACAGTTGTATTATGTCACTCATATCTTATCTTAGTTTTCTCTTTGGGGCCTCGCGTTTTCTTTCCTCCTTGAGCTGGGTGCCCTCCTTTTTACCTCTCCAGTTGAAGATGTCGTCCCTGTTGAGTGGCCTGATATAGTCAAACCACGCATATCCCGGCAGGAAATACTTATCGGGCGGTATCTGCGTCATAGGATAGAGCACACCCTCGGCCTTGGGCATCCATATCTTCTTCATCTTGCGGTCTTCAAGAAACATTCTCATCTCGCTTGTCTCGGTATAGTTGAGTCCGATGAGTGTAGAGTCCTTGTCATCGACAGGATAATACACGATGAGCACATTGTCCTTTGCCCTTCCCTCCCTGATTTCGCCATTGTCGAAGAAAGCGAACATCTCCTTCGACGCACATTGGTTGAAATGAATGCTGTCGGGCATCTGCTGCACCGACAGAGCCTGTCCGATGACGTGGGCTCTGTTGATGGTGGAGTCCTTCATATACACGTTGATGACCTCTCCGAGCAACTGCTGGTTTTGGTTCCATACGATGGGGTCCTTATACATCGACATGCATGAGTCCAGCGAGTTATATACCAATGAGTCGCACACTGCCTGCACATCCACCCTGTATGCCCTGACCTTGTTGTAGGCATGAATCTTGCGATACACCGAGTCGGTATTGATATTGAATGTGAATATTTTGAATGTGTCGGCGTGCATGAACAGCGAGTCTTTCTGTGAATAGTCGATAGCCACCGCTTTCTTCGTTGCCATGGCATATCCCTTCTCGTCGTCATAGTAGCAATAGTCGCCTGTAAACTTGTTCTTGTTGACCGAATCGACATATACTACATTGTTGAAAGCCTCGCTGATGCCGGTCTTGCTGTCATAATAGACGCTGTCGCCCACCATTGTCTTTCCCTCGTCCTTCATCACCGACCGTCCGAAGAGCTCCGACTTCTCCGTCTGCGTGTTGTAATATCCGTCCTCGGTGTATATGCGGCTTGTCTTCGACTTGATATTCGACGGTCCTACGACATGTGCCAGATGGCTGTCGGTGTTATAATAGAGAGTGTCGGATGTGAGGAAGAACTTCTTGTTTTTCAACTGCACGTCGAAGTTGAAGACCGCCTCATGGTTGTCCGTATGGTATTCTCCCCAGTCGGATGTCAGCGTTGACGTGTTGTCAACGAGTTTTCCTCCCTCCATGAAGTATCCCACATTATTGATGCGGTCGAAGTTTAGGCTGTCGGTGTATAGTGTTGACTTGCGGTGCTTCAGTATGACATTCCTTCGGGCAATGGCCATCTCCATGTCGCCGTCGTAGAAAGCATAGTCGCTGAAGAGCGAGAGTGTGTCGCCCTGATACATCTTCACGTTGCCGAAAGCCTCGAATGAGTTGGTCTTCTCGTAGAAATGGGCACTGTCACAGTAGAGCCTTGCCCCATTGTGTGTGAAATGCACCTTGCCCTGAAGTATCTGTGCGTCGGGATTCTTAAACTCGTCAAAGCTGAGCACGTCGGCATGCACCAGATAGACCCTCTTGGCGTCCTTTCTCTCCGTCCTTGCCTTTTGCCTGGCCTTTGTCTTGCCACGCCGTCCCGACTGGGCCAGCAAGCTCAACGCGAAGAGACAGAACATAGCAAAGAGCGCCGCCCTATTCATCATCTTAGCCATCCCTCGTATTCGAACTTACAGTCCTTGTATCTGTCGTTGATGCGTACGTATGTAGCCTTGATCTTGTCACATACCCACTTGTGCAGTGTCTCCATGCGCCTCTTGTTTTCCACCACTGCCTTCATCACCTGGAAGTCCTCCGTGATGGTGGCCTTGTGTCCCTCAACGCGGTTTTTGAGCTTGGCGATGGCACAAACGGTCTTTCCCCTCTTGTTGATCATCTGGAAGGGAGCCGATATCTCGCCTATCTTGAGAGTGTCGATGGCACGAGCCACTTCAGGCGGAAGGTCTTGCATCTTGAATTTCGACGTGCGCGACATGTCCGTGACATTTGCCATCAGTCCCTTGTTGTTGCGTGTGTCCTTGTCGTCAGATATAAACGTGGCTCCTTCGTCGAACGTGAATTTTCCCTCATTGATGTCGGCGCGTATGGAGTCGAGACGCTCTATCGACTTGGTTACAGCAGAGTCGGCCACCTGTGGCTTGAGCAGTATGTGGCGGCACTTAATCTTGTCGCCGCGCTTGTCGATGAGCTGGATGATATGGAATCCAAACTCCGACTCTACTATCTTCGACACCTTCTTGGGGTCGGTGAGGTTGAACGCCACATTGGCAAACGCAGGGTCGAGTGTGCCTCGTCCGGTATAGTCCAGTTCACCGCCCACGCGGGCCGTTCCGGGGTCCTCGCTATACAGTCGTGCCAGTGTGGAGAATGATGTCTCCCCCTTGGTCACACGTTCGGTGAACTCTCTCAGCTGGTCCTTTACGCGATTGATTTCCTCAGTGGCAATCCTCGGAGTCTGTGTGATGATCTGCACCTCCACCTCAGTTGGGACGTATGGAATACTGTCCTCTGAGAGGTCCTTGAAGAATCGTCTCACCTCGGATGGGGTGACCTGTATGTCTTTGACCAGTTCCTTGCGCATCTCCTCCGCCATCTTGCGGTCGCGCATGGTGTCGTGAAGCTGGTTGCGCATCTGTGTGACTGTCTGCTTCTTGTATTCCTCAAGTTTCTCGCGCGAGCCGACCATCTGTATCCAATAGTCAATCTGCATATCGACCTCCTGCATAATGTCGTTTTCGCTCACCTCGATACTGTCGATGGCGGCCTGGTGCAGAAAGAGTTTCTGCACGGCTATCTGTTCCGGGATGACACAGTCGGGGTCGCCGTTCCAGCGCTGTCCTTCTTGTTCAGCCTGCAGTCGTGCCTCCTCGACATCGGATTTGAGTATGGCCTCGTCGCCCACTACCCATATCACCTCGTCCACGATACTCTTCTCCACTATCTTTGGCTCCTCAGCCTTCTTTTCCTCGGCCTTCTTCACGTCCTGTGCCATGGTGCACAGTCCGGCCAACGAAAGCATGGCCATGGCTGCGATGCGAATCTTGCTTGCTTTTTTCATGAATATTATTTGTGATTATTTACTGTTTTCAACACTTCTTCGTCAATGCTCACGTCATATCTCCTGCGCAAGGCATCCACCCATTGGCGCTCCATCTGGTCCTGATAGTCGGTGACCACCTGCGCCATAACCTCCTCGAGCTTTTTCTTCTTATATAGCTTCTTGCGGTTTTTCTTGTAGAACTTGACTATGCCGACGGTGTCCTTTGATGCCTTGTCCCACACCTCGCGCGTACTGATTTCAAAAAGCAACAGTCCGTCGTGGTATTCCTGTATGAGATATTTCATCTGTTGGTCGATGCGCGCGATGGAGTCGCTCCTCTGCTGCATCACGTCGTCAGCCGTCACTCTGCCGCCTGATGACTTCACAATGTCGGCAATCTTGCGCCTGGCAATGGCGTCGCGTAAGTTCCTCCGCTCTATAAATGTTATAATGTTCGCGCGCAATGAGTCGAAGGGTTCCAACTGCTTGTGTCCTGTCATCTTGATGATATGCCATCCCACGGGCGAGAGCACCGGTTGGCTCACCTCTCCGTCCTTCAGTGCGAATGCCACATCCTCAAACTCCTTGAGTGTCTGACCGATGCATATCCATGGCAGTTGTCCGCCTTTCTTCGCCGAACCGGGGTCCTGCGAGAACGTCTCAGCCAAGAAGGCAAAGTCCTGACCCTTCACCACACAGTTGTATATCGAGTCAATGCGCTGGTGCACAGAGTCCTGCTGTCCCTTTGAGGCCTTCTGCGACAGTCTCAGCAGTATATGTGCGGGGCGCACCAGTCCCTTGTCGCCTATCTGCTTCTTGCGTTCGTCATAGATGGCATGTGCCTCGCGCTCCACATCGTCCGCAGTGACCATCGTCGGCCTTACCTGCTGGTCGCGGTATTTTCTGAACTCCTTTCTGAACGACTCCATGGTGTCGAGCTTTGCGTCGAGCGCTGCCTGCACTTTCAGCTTATAGTTGACAAACAGCGGCACATACTGCTCCACCGTGGTTTTGTCGATAACCTCGTCACTATTGTTCTTGTTGTATGAATACTCAAATTCCGACCTCGTCACCTTCTGACCGTTTATGGTCATAACAACGGGGTCGGAAACTTGTGCCCCCACCCCGATGGCGAGGGCACAAAATATACTTACCAGCGATTTTCTCATTTATATTTTAATTCAAGTTTCGCATTTGCTCAACTTTCTGAAGTTAAGGAAGTCAAGTAATTAACTTAATCAGTCATTCGGACGGGAATAGTTGGGCGCCTCGC
The DNA here is from genome assembly GCA_034101015.1 of Prevotella sp. Taxonomy (GTDB): domain Bacteria; phylum Bacteroidota; class Bacteroidia; order Bacteroidales; family Bacteroidaceae; genus Prevotella. The sequence continues at coordinate 17,502 of JAXEKN010000032.1, read as the reverse complement.
TTGTGATGGAGATGTCGTGTGGATGGCTCTCCAGCACTCCGGCATTGGTGATGCGTGTAAACTTGGCATTATGAAGCTTCTCGATGTCCTGTGCTCCGCAATATCCCATACCCGAGCGCAGACCGCCGATGAGCTGATAGATCACCTCCTGCACCGTGCCCTTGTATGGCACACGTCCGGCAATACCCTCCGGCACGAGTTTCTTCACGTCCTTCGTGTCGCTCTGGAAGTAGCGGTCCTTCGAGCCGTTCTTCTGCTCCATGGCCTCCAATGAACCCATACCGCGATAGCTCTTGAACTTACGTCCGTTGAAGATGATGGTCTCTCCGGGACTTTCCTCCGTTCCTGCCACAAGCGAACCGATCATCACCGAGCTTCCGCCGGCGGCAAGTGCCTTCACCACGTCGCCCGAATAGCGCAGTCCGCCGTCGGCGATCAATGGCACTCCGGTGTCCTTCAGTGCGCTGTAAACGTCATATACCGCACTCAACTGTGGCACACCCACGCCGGCCACCACACGAGTGGTGCAGATAGAACCCGGACCGATACCCACCTTCACTGCGTCGGCACCGTTGTCCACCAGCATGCGTGCAGCCTCGCCTGTGGCCACGTTGCCCACCACGATGTCAACCTTCGGGAATGACTTCTTGGCCTCGACGAGCTTCTCGATGACCGACTTCGAATGGCCGTGGGCAGTGTCGATGATGATGGCGTCGGCACCGGCGTCAACCAATGCCTGCATGCGGTCAAGGGTATCCACTGTCACACCCACGCCGGCTGCCACTCTCAGGCGGCCCTTCTCGTCCTTGCATGCCATGGGCTTGTCCTTGGCCTTGGTGATGTCCTTGTATGTAATCAGTCCCACGAGGTGGTTGTCCTTGTCCACCACTGGCAACTTCTCAATCTTGTTTTCCTGCAGTATCTGTGCTGCGGCGGTCAGGTCGGTCTGCTGGTGAGTGGTCACCAGGTTGTCCTTGGACATTATCTCGTCAACCTGCTTGTCAAGACGACGCTCAAAGCGAAGGTCGCGGTTGGTCACGATGCCCACGAGATGATTGTCGTCATCGACCACGGGGATACCGCCGATATGATATTCGGCCATCATGTCGAGGGCGTCCTTCACGGTCGATCCGCGGCGTATCGTCACGGGATCGTATATCATACCGTTCTCCGCACGCTTCACGATAGCCACCTGACGGGCCTGCTCCTCGATGGTCATGTTCTTGTGGATCACTCCGATTCCGCCTTCACGGGCGATGGCGATGGCCATCTGTGACTCTGTGACTGTGTCCATTGCCGCGGTGACGAATGGGATGTTCAGCGCGATATTGCGTGAGAACATGGTTTTCAACTCTACCGTTCTTGGTAGTACCTCAGAGTAAGCTGGGATTAAGAGGACGTCGTCGAATGTCAGTCCGTCCATTACGATTTTATCTGCAATAAATGATGACATATTGTTGTACTTTTAATTTTATTGCGTGCAAATTTAGCACTTTTTTCTCACATATTCTGCACTGTCTATACAAAACTTCCCGATATTAACAAGATTTAACCGACAATACCCCCTTTTCTTGCCATTTTCACCTTGATTAATTAAAAGCATCCTGTGCAATATCGGTCTTTGTCCACGTTGACGTATCCACCCTTTTCCTTTACATAGCTGACCAGACGCGAGAAGATGGGATTGGCCTCAAGAATCGGTGGATGCCCCACGATGACGAGATTGAGCCTGGCGCGGGTCATAGCCACGTTGAGCTTGCGGTCGATGAGGGTGCCGGCCTCCTCAAACACGTTGCCTGCGAGGAAGTTCAGCTGATATGTCTCGTGGATGGTAAATCCATATATGATGTAGTCGCGCTGGCTGCCCTGGTATCGCTCTACGGTGTCGATGGTGATGTCGTGAAGCCGGTCCACCCCGTAGCGGTCTATGGCTGAGCGCACAGTGGAGATTTGGTTGCGATAGGGCACTATCACTCCCACAGTCTTTTCCGCCGAGAACTGCCCATAGTGGCTTGATGCCGCCCTCAGCCGTCCGTCGCTTGCACCCTGTGTCATAAGGTATATCCTATACACTGTGGCGGCTATCATCTCCGCCTCTATCACATTGGTCTTGGCCGACGGTGTCAGACGCGGCCGCGGGGCTGCCACGAAGGCGATGCGGTGGTCTCGGAGCATCCTGTCTATGCCATTGACGGATGTGGCCTCGTCATTACCGAGTGTCTGATGTGGCAGGGGGACGATGTCAAGCTTTCCGCCATAGAAGGCCTGGTTGGGGAAGTCGGCGATGTCGCGGTGCATTCGTCCTTGTTTGCGGAGCATATAGACATACCGCGGGTCATAGCCGTCGGCGGTCTTGAACTGTCGCAGCAGTCGCTCAAAGAGCGAATGGCGGCAGTCGGTGAGATGTATGGCGCGCAGTGCGGGTTCTGTCACAGCCGACTCCTCAGGCGGCTGAATAACCACCGCGGGCAACTGCTTGTGGTCGCCAATCATCACCACCCGCTTGATGGACTCCACCCCGTCTATGTGGTGGCTCAAGAGTCCGAGGAGATGTGGCTCAAGTATCTGCGACGACTCGTCGATGATGGCCAATGAGAAGCGTTTCAGCTTGAGCAGCGACATGTTGGCGTTGAGGGCAGCCGTGGTGGCACAGAAGATACGGGTGCGCCGCAAGAGCTCCATGGCTCCCTTGCCGGTGGATGTGGCGGGGTTGTTGACGAGCAGGTAGTCGCGGTATTCCGGCGCGCATGACAGTTCGGAACCCAGACGGAGGAAGCCTATCGTGGGGTTCTCGCTCCTCATCTCCACGAGCTTGCCGCATATCTCATCGACCGCCCTGTTGGTATATGACAGAAGCAGTATGCTGCTATCCTCTTCGAGCATCTCCTCCTTTAGCATGTTGACCAGGCCGAAGGAGGTCTTTCCTGTGCCGGGCGGACCGATGATAAGGAAGAGCTCCCGCGCCTGCACCGCCCTGTCCATCAGTCCGTTGTGCTGACCGTAGTCGCCGCGGCGGCGGCGCTGCGGGTCGATGTCGGGCTGGCGCATTGAGAGCACCAGGTCGCGGCGCCGTTTGGGGGCGGAGAGAAACGAATAAACGCCGCTGTACATACCGCCCGAAGCCGACTCCATTAGGTCGTGCTCCACAGCCCAGAGCCTCTTGCCGTCGTCGCCGTCGGCTTCTATCGCCCGTCGGTCGGTCTGGCTATTGCGCAGCCGCAGTTCCACTCCCTTGGCGGTGATGTCGGCGATGGTGGCGCGATACACGGTCTGCTGGCAGGCATTGGGCACGCAGCCTTCCTTATAGTCATACAGTATGACGATGTCACCTTGTCGGAAGTTTGACGTGTCGGCGTCCTTTAGATTGTCAAACCGCAGTCTCACGGTGCTCACTCCCTCGCCTTTGTCGCCCTCAATGGAGTCGATATGCAGGCGGTCGTAGATATTTCCTGCCGACTTCTTGCTTTCGAGCGTGTCCTGCCACAGTGATGCGAATCCGTTGTCTGCCTTCATCTTGCTACCAGTCTTGGCGAGCAACTGCTCCTGTGCGAGGAAGCGCAACAGTCGCAACACGTAGGCCTGCTCTATAGGCGTGGCGGTGTGGATGGAGCGCAGTAGCGAGTCGAGCTGCGGTCGCACATACATCTCCCACAACTTCCCTCCGGTCTTCTTTATGTTGAGCTTGTCGGGGGTCAGCGTGGCAAGTATGTCCATACCCTCCTGCGCATAGTATATCTCGCTCCATGCCAGCAGGTTACGCATCTTGATGGCGCGCAGGAAGAGCCGCGGCATCTGTTGGATGAGTATCAGTCCCTTGGCATATTTTGAGTATAGTAGCATGATATGCCTGAGACTCTCCGAATGTTTTTGGAATTCATACTGAAACAGGACCCTGTAGAGCAATGCCTGCACCTCGTGCTGCTCCTTGGGCTCCGGTATGTCGGGGTCGGACAATCTCATGGGCGCATATTCCCCCTTGCCCGACTTTTGTTCGATAATTGTCACGTCGCCGTCCTTCTCATACAGGAAGTCCATACGTCCCTGTATTCCGAGCACCTCACTGAAGAATGATGGTTCGAGCACCACGCTGCTCTTGTCGAAATGTCCGATGGTCATCGGCAGGTCCTCTCCTATCATCTTCTCGATATTCCGCCGCTGCTTGGCCACGTTCTCTCTGAATTGGCGGAAGTTATCCGGGTCTGTCATTCCCTCGCAGGCTATCATGCTGATGGCCTGTCGGCCCACATAGTCGCGTATGGCGTCATCGGCAGTCACACGTCGTCCGTGCACGGTGGCGTCGAGGAGTTGTCCGGATATTTGTCCCAAATGGATGGCCATAGTGTTCTGCGGCGGTTTAATTTTGTTAATAAGATTAACAAAAGGCGACTCCGCATACGATTCAAAGCATGCGGCAATCGTGGTGATGTTGACGAGATAGTCTGGTTCGAGGATGATAAGTTCTGGATATACGGCCTCCTCCCTCTCCTGTCGGCGCAGTCTGACGAGGTTGAGCTGTGCGCCCTCCCACATCACCTTGGCGAGATACGACCAGTCGCCCTTGCCGCCTCGCGTGAGCATATCGTTTTTCGGGCCATAGCATATCTGTATCGTTTGACTTGTCTCCTCCTCTGTCGCCCAGATATATTCGTCGTCCCATCTCTCCACGACGACCCTGAGCACGTTGCGCTCATATCGTCCCCATGTGTTCTTACGGTCGGCCTTGGGGAAGTGTGCCTTCAGGCTCTCTGGTATGGCCACACGTCCGCAGAGCCAGTGCACGAGCAGCGCCGTGGCCTTGATGTCGTGGTCAATGTATTGCGGGCGGGAGTCACGGTCGAAGAGGTCTTTGCGTGCCATCTGCAGCAGTCGGGCTATGGTGTATGGTATGCCATGCTCCTTGATGCAGAAGTCGAGTTTGGCGAAGAAGCCCACGAAAGCGATGCGACAGTGGCGGATGGACTGTTCGACCACCCTGGCAAACACGTTGCGCACCATGTCGATGCGCTCCTCGTCGCTCACGTCTGCCCCGCAGGCTTCCTCCAATCGGGCATAGAGCCGCGGGGCGTCGTCCGTCACGAGGGTTTTCTCAATGGCTTCCCCGTGGATTGTCTTGTCGTCGAAGAGCCGCCGGCTGTATATGTTCATTTTCATCTGTGTACGTTTCTCATGAGGCTCAGTTCGCGGAGCAGCTCTTGGCGCTCCTCGCTCAGCGTGCCGTTCTTGATGAGCTTTTTGTTGTATTTCCACCAGTTGAGCATCCACTTGTCCTCAAGGTTGCTCTTAGCGGGTAACTGCCTGTGTTCCTGGATATATGCCTTCAGTCTCTTGTATGATTCATTCCATTTTTGTTCGCGTCTCGTCATGTTTTCTCCTTATTTTTTATGGTATCTTATTATTTATATGGCATTATTTGGTGCAAAGTTACGGTTTTTTCCGCTAATTTTCGCATTTTTGCCCTGATAATTGTCATCAGAATATATTTTTTAACAATGAAACCATAGCTTCAGCCCTTCGAAGAGCATCATCCCCGGTGCGTCGTATCTGTGGTAGCACATCGCCGAACACCCTATTGATACAGATGGGACAAATAGACTTGCATGAGGTCAACTTCGGGATATTCTGCGAAGAATGCCTGCATCATGTCCAGCTTGTCATTACTTGGAGCTTGCTTGAGCTATTCCATGGCGAGAAAACGAAGACAAAGTCTACTGTTTTATAAATGGAATAAGATTCGCAATAAATAAAATCCCGCAATGCCGTGGGGGCTTGCGGGGATTTTAGTCGATTTTTCGGAATGTTATTCCACTGCCACCTTCACGCTCTCCTTGCCAATCCTGGCGACAACGACGGTGCCTTGCCTGGCTGGAAATGAAACACTGCCGTAGATTGACCTTGCGGAGCCATGGGCGTTGCCGTCAATGCCGAAGAAATCAACCTTCTCGCTGTTGCCGAGACCAGAGATATTGATGAATCCGCCTACTGACTGGATGGCGATGCCATGGTCTTCAATGGATTCAATACCAGTGTCTTCTATCGAGATTTTCAGGAATTTCGGAAAACAAGGAAAAAGAACACTTTTCATCATGAAGACAGGACGGACTGACGGGCTTGGGAGGACATGGGAGAACTGGAAAACGAGACGATTTCCAAGTGAAAAGTGAAGTTCGCCCTGGGTTCGGTGGTCCTTTGGTAACCACTTCTCCCTATTAGGCAAATGATCGAAGATGCATCGAATTTGCATCGAATTTGGAGCGAAGGAAGAGCGAAGGAAGAGCGAAGAGGCGATTCATGTAAAGACCCCGCAGCAAAACTGCGGGGAACGGTGGCTCCAGCATTGAAGACATCGGCGGGGAACGGTAGCTGGCTGCGGGAAACGGTGGTTGGCTGCGCATAAAAGGGCAGACAAATGGCAAAACGGGAAAGTGGCGACACATAATTGCGGGGAGGACTATTGGGACAAAAAGAAAAAAGCCGCGAAAATCGCGGCTCTGATGCTTAATAAAAAAGTAGCGGGGGTGGGACCCGAACCCACGACCTCCGGATTATGAATCCGACGCTCTAACCAGCTGAGCTATCCCGCCATTTGCTTGTTTGCGGGTGCAAAGGTACGACATTTTTGTGAAACTACCAAATTTTTTCGGGAAAAATTTTCATTATTCGATATTTTTTTGTATTTTTGTGCCGAAAAAACGACATGCTGCTTGAAAAAGCAATCATTATACGATAAAATTATGAGTAAAATCAAAATCTGCCTGGACTATCCTTTGGCAACAAAATCACCCAGCATCGTATGGGGACTTATCGGAAACGCACACGGTCTGTCGAAATGGATGGCTGACTATGTTGAAGACCATGACGGCACGCTCACGTTCAAATGGGGCGAGATATGGACCCAACAGGACGTTCGCACCTCACAGGTCATAGCCATGGAGGAAAACCAATACGTGCGTCTGAAATGGGATGTCAACGAAAGCGACGACGACTACTGGGAGCTTCGTATCGGCAAGAGCGACTTCAGCGGCCAGCTCGAACTGCTCATCACCGACCATGTCGATGACGACGACGTGGACTACATGAAAGAGGTGTGGAATGCGGCCATGGACAGGCTTCACGCGGTTAGCGGACTGTAAAAATCATAAAAAAAGCGGAAAAAGGCTATGTTTTCTGATTTTTTTTACTAACTTTGCACGCTGTTAGAGAATATGGCGCGCACTGGCGCTCGTCGCACGCAATGCGGACGGGGGTTAAAAAGGACGCGCCGGAACCACAGAATAATGACATTAGGATGTTAAGAATAAAGAAATTAGACATATTCATAGCCAAGCAGTTCTGCCTGCTCTTCGTCGGTACGTTCTTCATCTGCCAGTTTGTGCTGATGATGCAGTTCCTGTGGCGATATGTCGATGAACTCATCGGCAAGGGTCTCTCCGTGGAGATACTCGCACAGTTCTTCTGGTATATGGGACTGATACTCGTGCCCCAGGCATTCCCCCTTGCCATACTGCTCTCCTCGCTCATCACCTTCGGCAACCTTGGCGAAAGCAGCGAGCTGACGGCCATCAAGGCGGCGGGCATCTCGCTGATGCAGGCATTCAGGTCGCTCATCGTCATCGTCATCATGATCTCAGGCATGTCATACTACTTCCAGGACGTGGTGGGGCCCGAAGCCAACAAGTCGTTCGGCCAACTGCTGCTGTCGATGAAGCAGACCAACCCGGAACTGGAGATTCCCGAAGGCATCTTCTACGACGGCATCCCCAACTGCAACCTCTACGTCCAAAAGAAGGACATCGAGACCGGAAAGCTCTATGGCATCACCATATACAAGATGAACGGTGGCTATGAGGACGCAGCCATCATACTGGCCGACTCGGGCATGCTCCAGTCAACAGCTGAGAAAAAACACCTCCTGCTCCACCTCTACAGCGGCGAATGGTTTGAAAACATGCGCTCGCAGGACATCGGCGGCAGCGCAAGCATCCCCTACCGCCGCGAGACCTTCTCGTCGAAGCGCATCGTTCTCGACTTCGACGGCGGATTCAACATGGCCGACGTGGCCGGAATATCGGCAAGCGCCAAGTCGAAGAGCATGAGCAAGATATTCCACGACCTCGACTCAATAAGGGAGTTCAACGACTCGGTGGCCCACGCCAACTACCGGGAGGCGAAAAGCTCCACCTTCTTCCTCCCGTCGCTGACCAAGGAGGACTCGCTGCGGGCCACACACCAGGCCATGGAGAAGGACGCCGACTTTGACTCGCTCTTCGCCAAGCGCCCGATGAAGGAGAAGCAGGAGATGGCACGAAGCGCAATGAACTACATACAGTCGCAGGGCATGATGCTCAGCATGAAAGCCGACTACACCAAGGCCCTCAACCGCAACCTGCGCACGCATCAGATAGAGGCCATCGGCAAGATCACCTTGTCATTGGCCTGCATAATCTTCTTCTTCATCGGCGCACCATTAGGCGCCATCATCCGCAAGGGCGGACTGGGCGTGCCGGTGATCATATCAGTATTGGTGTTCATCGTGTATTACATCTTCGAAAACTCGGGCATGAAGATGGCTCGCGACGGCAACTGGACGGTGATGTTCGGCAAACTGATATCCACGGCCGTCCTGGCACCAATGGCAGTGTTCTTCACCTACAAGGCCAACCGCGACTCCACCGTGTTCAACATCGACATGTATCGCAACCTGCTATACCGTATGCTCGGCATACGCACTAAGAGACACCTCTACAAGAAAGAGGTGATCATCACCGACCCCGACTATATCAGCGACGCCAGACAGCTGCTCGGCATAAGCCGAGAAATCAGGTTCTACTCCAAGGAGCACAGTCTGATAAAGGCCCCGAACCCCGTCAAGGTGTTCTTCAGGGAGGGCGACGACCAGGTAATCAAGGATATCAACGAGAGAATGGAGGCAGTGATTGAGGACCTGTCGAACACGAAGGACAAGACAGTGCTCAACCAGCTCAACCGCTACCCCGTCATCGCCACACACGCCCACACACGCCCCTTCAGGCGCAAATGGCTCAACATCATCACCGGCCTGACGCTGCCCTTGGGCATCTTCTTCTATCTCAGAATGTGGCGATACAGGCTTAGACTGCTGCGCGACCTGAGAACCATCGTCGATGTCAACGAAAAGATAGTGACTCGCATCGAGGAGGGAAAGAAAGTTAAAATCTCCATCGACGAGACTACACCTTATTATATATAAGGGGAAACAAAAGAAGATAACATTGGAAACTTGAATAAAATAAGTAATAACAAGATATGGCAAGATTTGGACTTAGCACAATAGAAGAAGCCCTCGAGGACTTCAAGGAGGGAAAGTTTGTAATCGTGGTGGACGACGAAGACCGCGAAAACGAAGGCGACCTCATAATCGCCGCCGAGAAAATCACGGCAGAGAAGGTCAACTTCATGCTCAAATACGCGCGCGGAGTGCTCTGCGCGCCCATCACTCTGAGCCGAAGCGAAGAGCTCGACCTGCCCCACCAAGTGGCCGACAACACGTCGATGCTCGGCACACCGTTCACCGTCACCATCGACAAGCTCGAAGGATGCACCACAGGAGTGTCGGCCCACGACCGCGCCGCCACCATACGCGCCCTCGCCGACCCTGCCTCAACGCCCGAGACCTTCGGGCGGCCCGGACACATCAACCCGCTGTATGCCCAGGACATGGGAGTGCTGCGGCGCTCAGGACACACCGAGGCGGCTGTTGACCTGTGCAAGTTGGCTGGACTGTACCCCGCCGGCGCACTGATGGAAATCATGAACGACGACGGCACCATGGCCCGCATGCCCGACCTCATGGCCTTCGCAGAGACCCACCAGATGCACATCATCACCATCAAGGATCTCATAGCCTACAGACTGAAAAAGGAGTCGCTCATTGAGGTGGGCAACGAGGCCGACATGCCCACCAAATACGGACACTTCCGGCTCATCCCCTTCAGGCAGACAGCCACGGGACTCGAACACATGGCCCTCATCAAGGGAGAATGGAAGGAGGACGAGCCAATACTGGTGAGGGTGCACTCCTCGTGCGCCACGGGAGACATCCTCGGAAGCCAAAGATGCGACTGCGGCGAACAGTTGCACAAGGCCATGGAGATGATTGAGCAGGAGGGAAAGGGTGTCATCATCTACATGCAACAGGAAGGCAGGGGCATCGGACTGATGAACAAGATAGCCGCATACAAGCTGCAGGAGGAAGGCATGGACACCGTGGACGCCAACATCCACCTCGGCTTCAAGCCCGACGAGAGGGACTACGGCTGCGGGGCGCAGATGTTGCGCCACCTCGGAGTGCACAAGATGAGACTGATGACCAACAACCCCACCAAGCGCGTGGGACTGGAGGCCTACGGACTGGAAATAGTCGAAAACGTTGCCATCGAAGTGCAGCCCAACGAGCACGACTATCGCTATCTCAAAACCAAAAAGGAACGTATGGGACACACTTTGCACCTTAAATAATAATAATTAGCATCATTTTATGTAGAAAAATAAAAAAAAAGCGGAAAATCTTTTTGATTAAGGAATAAAATGATTAATTTTGCACCAAATTAAAAATACTATAACAAAAATATGGCACAACTATCAGACAGATTGCAGAGATTAGCGCCGTCAGCCACATTGGCTATGTCGCAGAAAAGTTCGGAGATGAAGGCACAGGGTATCGACGTAATCAACATGAGCGTGGGCGAACCCGACTTCAATACCCCCGACCATATCAAGGAAGCAGCCAAAAAGGCTGTTGACGACAACTTCTCAAGATACTCCCCCGTGCCGGGCTATCCCGACCTAAGAAAGGCTATCGTGGAGAAGCTCAAGAGCGAGAACGGCCTGGAATACAGCATGAATGAAGTGCTGGTGTCGAACGGCGCGAAGCAAAGCGTGTGCAACACCGTCATGGCCTTGGTCAACGACGGCGACGAGGTGATCATCCCCGCTCCCTACTGGGTGTCGTACCCCCAGATGGTGAAGCTCGCCGGCGGTGTGCCCGTCATTGTCGAGGCAGGCTTCGAGCAAAACTTCAAGATGACGGCGGAGCAGCTTGAGGCAGCCATTACGCCCAAGACACGCATGCTCATTCTCTGCTCACCAAGCAACCCCACGGGAAGCGTCTATTCGAAGGAAGAGCTGGCCGCACTCGCCGAAGTCATCAAGAGCCACGACGACCTCTTCGTACTGGCCGACGAGATATATGAGCACATCAACTATGTGGGCAAGCACGAGAGCATCGCCCAGTTTCAGGGAATGAAGGAGAGAAGCATCATCGTCAACGGCGTGTCAAAGGCATACGCCATGACAGGATGGCGAATCGGATATATCGCCGCTCCGGAATGGATTGTCAAGGGATGCAACAAGCTTCAGGGACAATACACCAGCGGCCCCTGCTCAGTGAGCCAGAAAGCCGCAGAATACGCCTACGTGGCATCGCAGGACTGCGTGGAGCAGATGCGCCAGGCCTTCGAGCGCCGCCGCGACCTGATAGTGAGACTGGCCAAGGACATCCCCGGACTGGAGGTCAACAAGCCAGAGGGAGCATTCTACCTCTTCCCTAAATGCAGCAGCTTCTTCGGCAAGCGATGCGGCGACAAGGTGGTCAACAACTCAACCGACTTCGCCATGTACCTACTTGAGGATGCCCACGTGGCCACCGTAGGTGGAGATGCCTTCGGCGACCCTTACTGCTTCCGTATGAGCTATGCCACAAGTGACGAAAATATCATCGAGGCAATGCGCCGCATAAAGGAATCATTGGCAAAATTGGCATGAATTTGGACAAAATATGTAACAATTCAATGAAGAAATCAAAAAATCATAGTTAAAACTTATTAATTCATTGCAAAATTGACTCTAATTTATTAACTTTGTCCCTCGAAAGCAGTAATGGCTCTTTGACACTTGTTGAATAATCATAGAGAAAATCAAGCGAAAAGAAAACAATTAATTCATTAATAACTAAAAAAAATTAAAAGTATTATGGCAACAAAAACAAATGCTGCAGCCCCAGCTAAGAAATCATCGGGCTTTAAGGGAGTGAAGAACGCTATCTGGATTCTCGTAATCTGCGGTATAGCTGCTTACACATTCTATTTCCAGGTACTCGGTGCCGCTGACAACTTCGCAGGCGGCGACCCAACAGGTCACCCAGTAAACCTTATGGGTACTGTGTATAAGGGAGGTTTCGTAGTTGGTCTTATCTTGACTCTCCTTCTCTCTGTAATCTGCCTCGGTGTGGAGCGTTTCTTCGCTCTTAAGAGCGCATTCGGTACAATGAGCCTCGGCAAGTTCACCACTCAGGTTAAGGAACTTATCAAGGCCGGCAAGTTTGACGAGGCTGTTGCTCTCTGCAACAAGATGAAGGGTTCTGTAGCCAACGTGGTTCTCGCTTCAATCAACGCATACAAGGACGCTGAGAACACCACAACACTGAAGAAGGCCCAGAAGATCGCAAAGATCCAGCAGGCTCACGAGGAGGCTACTCAGCTTGAAATGCCTACCCTCCAGATGAACCTCCCCATCGTGGCAACAATCGTTACACTCGGTACTCTTACCGCTCTGTTCGGTACTGTGCTCGGTATGATTCGTTCGTTCCAGGCTCTGTCCGCAGGTGGTGGCGCTGACTCTATGGCTCTGTCTGCCGGTATTTCTGAGGCCCTTGTGAACACAGCATCCGGTATTTTGACATCTTGGTTTGCCGTTGTTATCTACAACTTCTTCACAAACAAGATCGACAAGTTGACATACGCCCTCGATGAGGTTGGTTACACAATTGCAGCAACATACGACGTTAACCACACAGACGAGGCTTAATTGTTTTACCTTTTAATTAGCATATAATAATGGGTAAAATAAAAATACAGAAAAAAGACGTCTGGATCGACATGACTCCTATGTCGGACGTTATGACCTTGCTTCTGTGCTTCTTTATGTTGACATCAACATTCCTGCAGCCAGAGCCAATCCAGGTCACAACGCCAAGTTCAGTGTCGGAGGTCAAGGTGCCTGAGAAGAATGTGTTCAACATTCTTATCGGCCCTGACGGAAAGATCTTCGTCGGCACTGACAACAAGAACGACATGCTGGCCATTATGCAGACTGTGACCGACAAATTCGGCGTCACGCTGAACGGTGCACAGGTAAAGAAGTACAAGGAAGAGGCAATGATCGGTGTACCCGTGACCAAGTTGCCCGCCTACCTTGACCTCGAGCCGGAGAAGATGGCAGAAGTGATCAAGACGCTGGGTGTCCCCACCGATAGTATCGATGGAGGTAAGAGTGAATTCCAAGAGTGGGTGCAGGCTGCCGTAGATGCCAACCCCGACATACGTATCGCCATCAAGTGCGATTCAAAGACTCCATACAAGGTTGTGAAGTCAGTTATGTCAGAGTTGCAGGACATGGAGCAGAACCGCTACCAGCTTATTACAAATCTTAAAACGTCATCGGAGGAATAATCATGGCAAAGAAAAAAGCGAGCAAGCAGAAAAAGATGAACACCCGCGTGGACTTCACGCCGATGGTGGACATGATGATGCTTCTTATCACGTTCTTCATGCTGTGTACGACTCTGAGCAAGCCTCAGGCTATGCAGTTGACGATGCCTAGCAATGACAAGAACGTGCAGGACCAGGACAAGTCTGCTACAAAGGCTTCACACACCATCACGCTTATTCTTGCTGGCAAAGATAAGATTTACCACATCGATGGTTTGCCAAAGTATGACGACCCGACATGCCTTAAGGAAACGACATGGGGCAAGGATGGTATCCGCAAGGTGCTGATGAGCCACGTGACCGAGGAAGGCATTGCACCGGTAGCAAAGATCATGCTGGCAAAGCAGAAACTGGATGAAAAGAAGATTAAGTACAATATGCCTGACAGTCTTTACCAGAAGGAGCTCGCTGAGATCAAGAATGGTAATCTGGACGGTGAGAAGGTGCCCAAGCTTACAATCATCATCAAGCCTCTTGACACTGCTTCTTATAAGAACATGGTTGACGCTCTCGATGAAATGCAGATCTGCAGTATCGGTACTTACGTGATCGACAAGATCAGTGAAGACGACCAGAAGCTGCTCAATTTGAAGGGTGTAAAGTAACAACAATTAAAAACGTAAAGAACAATGTCAAAAGTAGATCTTATAGATAATAATTGGGTCGATCTCGTATTCGAAGGCCGCAACAAGGAATACGGTGCATACGTGCTCCGCAAGGACACTGGCAAACGTAACCTTAAGTCAATGTTGATTGTATTTGCAGTAATCATTGCAATTATGGCAGCAGTGGCAGCAAAGGTAGCCATCGAGAACGCTTTCCCCAAGAAGGTAGCTATGGAAACTGATGTCGAGCTCTCTAAGTTGGCCCAGAAGAAGGAAGCTAAGGTAGAGAAGAAGGCCCCAGTGAAGGTTGAAGAGCAGAAAGTTGTTGAGAAGGTGAAGAGCTCTGTGAAGTTCACACCGCCTGTCATCAAGAAGGACTCTGAGGTTAAGCCCGAAGAGGAGCTCAAGAGCCAGGAAGACCTCAACAAGACCAAGACTGCCATCGGTTCGTTCGACGTAAAGGGTAACGACGAGGCTGGCGGTGAGGTGCTCAAGGCCAAGGAAGTAATTGCACAGCCTGAGCCTCCAAAGGAAGAAGAGACTAAAGTCTTCGACGTGGTAGAGGTGATGCCATCGTTCCCCGGTGGTCAGGCCGCACTCTTCGAGTGGCTTAGCAAGAACATCAAGTATCCTGTTGTAGCTGAGGAGAATGGAGTACAGGGACGTGTTATCGTGACCTTCGTGGTAGAGCGTAACGGTTCTATCACCGACGTACAGGTTGTTAAGTCGGTTGACCCGTCACTCGACAAGGAAGCTGTACGCGTGGTTAAGGCAATGCCCCACTGGATTCCTGGTAAGCAGAATGGTAGTGCAGTACGTGTGAAGTTCACCGTACCTGTAACATTTAGACTTCAGTAATTTATGACAAAACGTACATTCAACATATTAGTTGGATTAACTCTCATTTTAGGTTTGTTGTGGTCATGCCACAGCAAACCTAAAAATGGTAGAACTGATACCTACTCATCAGGCACGATGTCATTTACTTCTGATGAGAGTTTCAGTCCTATTATCGAAGAAATGAGAGAGGTATTTGAACACACCTACCCACAGGCGACTATTAAGCCTATCTACACCAACGAGCTTGACGGAATCAACTCGCTTATGCAGACAAAGGTGTGGCTTACTGTTGCCGCCCGACGACTGAGAGACAGTGAAGTTAAGAACTTCGCCGACCGCAAACTCATTGCCCGCAGTATCCCAATTGCATACGACGGTCTGGCACTCATCGTCAACAATGAAAATCCTGACACCTGTATATCTATAAAGGATATAAAGAGAATATTGGGTGGAGAGGTGACAAAATGGAAAGAGGTTTTCCCGCAGAGCAAACTCGGCACATTTGACGTGGTATTCGACAATGCCAAGTCGAGTACAGTCCACTTCTGTGTTGACAGTATCTTGGGCGGCAAACCTATCAACAGTCCAAATATCGAGGCTGTGAAAAAGAGCGAGGAAGTAATCAATTATGTATCGACACACAAGGATGCTATCGGCATAATTGGCAGCAACTGGCTCAACGACGCTCGTGACACTACGAACGTAACATTCAAAAAGAATATACGCGTGGTATCGGTGTCAAGACTGGACGAGGCAACGCCTATGAACAGCTGGAAGCCCTACCAATATTATATATACAACGGAAACTATCCGCTGGTGCGCACCATCTATGCACTGCTCACCGACCCACGGCAGGGACTCCCATGGGGATTCTCCAATTTCTTACAGTCGCCTATCGGTCAGAAGATAATATTCAAAGCAGGTCTTTTGCCAGCAAGAGGCAATATGGCAGTGAGAGAAGTGGTGGTTAGTAAAAATTGAAGATTGAAAGTTGAATAATTAAAATATTAAAGTTTTCAATATTGATTATGAAAGCAATTAAATACGTTATGATGGGAGCATTGATGCTAGGCATCGGTACTCCAGCGTTCGCTCAGACGGGCGACCCGAAAGCAGACACTGAGGCTATCACAAAGATGATTAAGAGCAAGGCTGGCGATCTGGCTGAGCAGTCAAAGAAGTATGCAAAGAAGTACAAGAAGAACACAGACGTGCTTCTAGCCATGTCAAAGGCTTATTACGAAGTGAAGGATACTGCCAATGCACGCATTATGGCAGAGAATGCACTCAAGGCCAACAAGAAATGTGCGAAGGCATTCATCATCCTCGGCGACATCCAGGCATTGAGCGACGACGGTGGTGCTGCTGCCCAGCAGTATCAGCAGGCTATCTACTTCGACCCGAAGGATCCAGAGGGTTATTACAAGTATGCCAACGTATATAAGAAGGTGAGTCCAACAGAGGCAGTTGCCAAGTTGGAGGAACTCCGTGCACATCGTCCCGACATTGCTGTTGACGCACTTGCAGGTCGTATCTACTACACCTCAAATAAGTTTGGCAATGCAATCGACAGCTATAGCAAGGCATGGGCTGACAAGGATAAGATGGAGGAGCGCGACATCCGCGATTTCGCCATGGCATACTATCTTAGCGGTAAGGCTGCCAACGCCCTTGAGGTAGCAAAGTTCGGATTGACAAAAGCTCCACGTGATGCTGCCTTCAACCGTTTGGCATTCTTCACCTCAACAGACACCAAGCAGTATGAGCAGGCTCTTCAGTATGCTGACGCCCTCTTTAACAAGAGCGACAGTGCTAAGTTCTCATATTTCGACTATACCTACTATGGCAATGCCCTCAAAGGAGTAAAGAAGTATGACGAGGCTATCGAGAGCTACAAGAAGGCTATAGAGCAGGAGTTCGACTCAAAGGACAAAAAGGCTGGTGTTATTAAGACTTTGTCAGACACATACAGTGAGACAGAGGACTATGCAAATGCCATCAAATACTATGAGCAGTATCTTGCAGAGTATTCTACTCCTACCGCTACCGACCACGCCGGTCTTGCACAGCTCTACTACTTCCAGGCAAGCAAGCTGACAGGCGACGAAATGGTTGCTTCGCTTAAGAAGTCTGATGAACTCTACAAGAACCTTGGCGAGAAGTATGCAGATGCAATAGAGTATGCCACATTCTGGCGTGCACGCGTGAACAACGCAATGGACGATGACCAGAAGAATGGTTATGCCAAGCCTCACTATGAGAAGCTCATCGAGCTCTATAGCACTCGCACAGAACTCAACAACTCGGACAAGAGCCGTCTTAAGGAGGCCTACCTCTACCTCATCTCTTATGAGGCACGTATCGCTGACAACATGGCTGCTGCAAAAACTCTCTCAGAGAAACTTATTCAGATTGATCCTGAGAATGCAGTTGCCAAGCAAGTACTCGGAATGTAATTAATAAACAAATAGAAATAATAAGGGCTGGCATCAAAAGATGTCAGCCCCTTTTTTTGTTTTAAAAGTATCAATTAA
>JAXEKN010000017.1:0-20183 GCA_034101015.1 Prevotella sp. | reverse complement strand
ACTTGCGCGTACCTTTTACATAGATGTCGAGATAGAGCCCAAGGTTGCCGTTAGCAAGCTTGCGCTCCCTGAGCCTTATCGGCTCTTTTACTTTTAATGCTTTCTTGGGTCTTCCCATATTTGTCTGTTTTTATTTGTTTTTATTTGTTTTGATTTGCTTTCGGCAATGCCTCAAGCATCTGATTTTGATGCAAAGTTATATCAAAATTCTGAGAACGCGCAACAAATCTGCAACAAATTTGCACCTAAAACATCAAATATAAGGAAATCAAAGAATAAGAAAGAAATAAGTTTAACGCACTCTATATCAATTATATTACTTCACTTTTGTTTCTTTTTATTGGATTTGTTATCAATCGTTTTAGCCTTTACTTCGTGGGCTTCTATGTGCTGTTGCTCTTCGATATTGTGCTCTGCATCCAAGTGGAAAATCTGACGGCAATCACAGAGAGCGAACAGACCATGGCAGCCTATCTGCAGAACTCCTTCTTCTCGGCAGGTTATCTGATGGCGGCAAGCATTGTGGCATTGAAATGTCTGAACCTCGTTCCTGACCTTGCAGCTTGGATGATACCTGAGGGTGATACAGCCTTCTCCACCCGAAATTTCGGCGAGGGCGTGGCACAACAGGCAAAGATGTCCACTCAGGGAATGATTAGCAAAGTGATATAAACAAGAAACATACTGAAAATATGGTTATTAAGAATCTCGAAAACAAAATCAAGCTGGTATTGATTATCTGTTCCCTGTTCCTTGCAGGCTGTATCATTATCAGTATCTCCAGCATTTGGACTGCCAAGGTAATGGTGTCCGATGCTCATCAGAAAGTGTATGTGTTGGATGGCAATGTGCCTATCCTTGTCCAGCGTAGTACGATGGAAGAGACCCTCGATGTGGAAGCCAAGAGTCATGTGGAAATGTTCCACCATTTCTTCTTTACCCTGGCACCGGATGACAAGTACATCAAATACACCATGGACAAAGCCATGTATCTGGTTGACGAGACAGGGCTTGCACAGTACAACACATTGAAAGAGAAAGGCTTCTACTCCAACATCATGGGTACAAGTGCCGTCTTCAGCATCTTCTGCGACAGTATCAATTTCGACAAGGAGAAGATGGAGTTCACCTACTATGGCCGTCAGCGCATCGAGCGACGCACAAGCATTCTCACCCGTGAACTTGTAACGGCAGGTCGGTTGAAGCGAGTTCCAAGAACAGACAACAACCCTCACGGTCTTCTCATCACCAACTGGAGGACGCTTCTCAACAAGGATATAGAACAGAAAACCAAATTGACATATTGATATGGGATGGAAGAAAATGCTCGTCGGTGAGAAAATGCCTGATAAGGATGACCCTAAGTATCGCCAACGCTACGAGAATGAGGTCAAGGCAGGTCGCAAGTTTGCAAGAACGCTCAAACTTGACGTGTTAGCCATTAAGGTGCAAGAGTTCGCGAACGGACATAAAAGACTGTTCCTTGCCCTCGTCTTTGGATTCATCATCCTTAGCTTCAGCTTTAACATATACAGGATGGTCAAGGTGTACAATCATCAGCAATCCACGCAGAGTGCGACAGAACGGCAGGAGCAGCTGATGCGTCAGAGGCATAAAAAGGTCAAAACCACAATCAACAATGCCCACACTGTCCTCCCTGTCATGATAAGAGGTAATCAAAAGAATAATAACCAAAATACAGAAAACAATGGATGCACTGAAGAAGATTAACTGGAAGCAGCCGAAGTATATGATACCTATCATCATATACGTCCCCTTGCTGTTCGTCGGTTACTTTGTCATAGACCTCTTTCACACAGAGAAGGCAGAGATTCCCGATGGTCTTGCTACGACAGAGTACCTCAATCCCGACCTGCCAGATGCCAAGATGAAAGGCGACGGCATTGGCAGCAAGTATGAGAGTATGCTTAAATCATACGGAAAGATAGATGATTATTCAGCATTAGGAAACATTGAACGCAATGAAGAAGACACTCGTGAGGAGTACGAATCCAAGTACTCCGATGATGAACGTGAACAAATCGAGGCACAGGAAGCCGCGAAACTCGCTGAGATGCAGAGACAGCTACAGGAGAGCGCACAGAAAGGTCAGGAAATCGCGCAAGGAGAATCCCTGTCAGAGGAAGACCGCATAGCACGCAGCAAACAACGTGAACAGGAAGCCATGGACGAGCTCAACAGGGCTATAGCCCAGGCAAGACTGCAAGCACAGCAGTCAATGATGTCCGTTCCTGCTGACAGTACTTCAGAACAAAAGGAAGGTAAAGTTGAAGCATCTGACAAAAAGAAGGATGATGACGAGCCACAGGAGGTAGTGAAAAAGGTAAAAGTCAACTCGGACTATTTCAACACCCTCTGCGACAATGACAAGGAGCCAAATCTCATCAAAGCCATCATCGATGAGAACATCAAGGCGGTAGATGGATCGAGAGTAAGACTCCGCCTTCTCGATGACATAGAGATTAACGACATTGTAGTACATAAAGGCTCATATCTCTATGCCACCATGAGCGGTTTCGGTTCACAGCGTGTGAAGGGCAACGTCCAGAGCATCATGGTTGACGATGAGATTATCAAGGTCAGTCTTGCCCTTTATGACACCGACGGACTGGAAGGTCTCTATGTTCCGAGCAGTCAGTTCCGTGAAACCACAAAAGACGTTGGCAGTGGTGCTTTGAGCAATACTTCCACTCTCACCAACAGTTCCACCACCTCCGGCAATAACCTTGCCACATGGGGAGCA
Organism: Prevotella sp.; assembly: GCA_034101015.1. Taxonomy (GTDB): domain Bacteria; phylum Bacteroidota; class Bacteroidia; order Bacteroidales; family Bacteroidaceae; genus Prevotella. The sequence continues at coordinate 17,419 of JAXEKN010000017.1, read as the reverse complement.
CAGGCAATTACCAATGCCGTGCAGAAGACCAGCAATGCCATCAGCAAAGCCATCAAGAAGAACAATGCCAAGCTGAAATACGGCACATTTGTCTATCTGATCAACTCTCGTTCAAACAAAAAGGATAAATAATTTCGAGCATAAAATAACTGAAATATGAATATGAAGACTATCAAAAGAATTGGCGCATTTGCCGTATGCGCATTGGCAGCACTCCCCTCTATGGCACAGCAGACCTACCAGGAGATGGAGCAGCTCACCATCAATGAGAATGTCACCACGGTGATTACTGCCTCTGAACCTGTTCGCTTCGTTGACATCTCAACGGACGCTGTCGTTGGCGACCAACCCATCAACAACACTATCCGTCTCAAACCCAAGGAAGGAGCCGATGTGCATGCAGACGGTGACATCCTTGCCATTGTTACCATAGTGACAGAGCGATACCGCACACAGTATGCGCTCATCTATACCACTCGTCTGCAGGAGGCTGTCACAGACAAACAGATATTGCCTTGTGAGAGAATTCCTTATCATAATCCTTCTGTCTCCATGAGTACGGAAGATATGACAAAGTATGCCCGGAAGATATGGAATTCCCCTGCAAGAATACGCAATGTGAGCACCAGACAGCATCGCATGACCATGCATCTCAACAATATCTATTCTGTTGGCGAGTACTTCTTCCTGGATTTCAGCATAGACAACCGTACCAACATCCGTTTTGATATAGATGAGATACGTGTAAAACTCAGTGACAAGAAAATGTCGAAAGCCACAAACGCACAGATGGTGGAGTTGACACCTGCCATGATGCTTGACCAGTCAAAGAGTTTCAGGTATGGCTACCGTAATGTCATTGTACTGAAGAAGATGACTTTCCCTAACGACAAGGTTCTTACCATTGAGATTTCCGAGAAGCAGATAAGCGGACGCACCATCTGCTTAGATATTGACTATGAGGATGTGCTCTATGCCGACTCGTTCAATGCAAGTTTATTGATGGAGGAATGAGACTATGAGAAGATACATTATGTCATTAATGATGGGACTTTGCATTGCGGTCTCAGCGTTAGCTCAAAGTCATAGCGACCGCATCAGTCTGGGTGTGGGAGCATTGTATGAGCGTGGTTTGGATGCCACTCTCTCATGGGAACACGAAACCCGTTATCACAACGCTTGGGAGTATTTCTTCAATGCCTATCTGAAATGGGATGAGTGTTCCTCTTGCGGACACATCTGCCCTGAGTCATTTTGGAACAACTACCGTACATGGGGAATAGGAGCAGCCTACAAGCCATGTGTCACAAGAGGCAGGAACAATTACGGTAATCTGCGTATCGGAGCAAGTGCCGGCAGCAATACGGACAAGTTCATAGGAGGTATTCATGTAGGTTATGAACACAACTTTGCCCTTCGTCATGGATGGGGATTGTTTATCCAAGCCAAATGTGACCTTACCCTTCCCAAGCATGAAGACCTGTTCAGGACAGGCATTGTGATAGGATTCAAGATACCCACCATAAAGCATTAACAACGATGAAGATTACTCATTTCATATATGCTGCCCTCATGGCAGTTGCATTTATCTCTTGTGACGAACACAGAGACTTCCCTGATACGGCGATGAAGACAGGTGACATTGTCTGCACTGACGGTTCTGTTGTGAGATACGAGGATGTTGATTCCTTACACAAAACACCCATTGCTGTTGTGTTTTACATCAACCAGAATGAGGATATTGACGGAACAGGCTATGCTGTTTTTCTTGATGACATCGCTCCTTGTACTTATTCTGATTCACTCGGCATCAAGCACAATACGTCTGCCGACCTTACAGCTTATGATGGTAACAGCAATACCCATGCCATGTATTCCACTGGCACTTCACCAGCTGCTAACACGGTCATTGACATGTGGGCTTATGGACAGAGTGCCTATATTCCCTCTGTTGCGCAGATGCGTTTGCTCCATAGTGCCAAACAGGCTATCAATCCACTTATAAAAAGATGTGGAGGAACACCTATTCCTGATGAAGCAGATGAATGCTGGTATTGGACATCCACAGAGGTGGAGGGACAGGAAACCGCCAAAGCATGGCTTTACTCGCTTGGAAGTGGCTCGATACAGGAGACACCGAAAATCCAGCCTCATAAAGTTCGGCCAATCATTACATTAAATAAATGATTATCAGATAGTGGTACCACAAAATATAATTTTATTGTTTAACTTTCTAAATTCAAAACAAATGAAGAAGAATTTATTTCTTATGTTAGGACTTGGAGCCATGCTGCTCACGTCCTGTGACCAAGACATCACAAATGAGATTTATCTGCCTGGTGGCGGTGGTTCTGTAGTTGTAACCGACAGTACATCGTCCAAGCAGTTGCAGGTGTTCACCAATCTGGAAATGCTGCAACCTGCCGTTTCCACACGAGCCGTTGACAACCAGTGGGAAACCAATGACATGATTGGTATCTCTTCCACAGGGATGTTCAACAACATGAAGTTCACCCGCAGTGGCAGCACCAATCAGTTTGTAGGAACCAGCAATGTGTTCTTTAAGGACATCAACACCCATACCTTCAACGCTTACTATCCTTATACAGCCAATCCGACCAACGACCTCATTGAGTTTCAAGTGCCAGAGGCAGCCGTACAAAGTGAGCAGAAGCAGAATGATTTCCTGTTTGCCAGTGGAACGGCTTCATACAGTAATCCAAGCCTGACACTTAATTTCACTCATCAGATGGCACGTGTCATCATCAAGGTATATACATCGGCAGAGTACGGGTTTACTACCAATGAATTTGACGGATGTATTCTCACTTTCCAGGATTATTTTGACAGTGGAACATTTAATACCAAGACGGGTAAGGTGGAATGCAGCGACCAATCAGTCGTAACCTATTACTTCGGCGAAGCCATGAGCGACCACATGAAATACACACTTTATGTTCCTGCTCAGATTATGCCTGACATGTCTTTGGAACTAAGCAATGGTGAGGTATTTGGATTCCTCACCAACGACACATGGAAAGCAGGTCACTCCTACACCTATTCACTGAAACCTGTACGTAACAAATTGGAGGTTATGTCCACAAGTATCACTCCGTGGACAGTTGAGTCAGAGACGACTATCAACGGTTACGAATAAATCTCGAAAGAGGAATGGAGGGTGTCCTTTGTGACATCCTTCATCCTTTCTCGTAACATCATTAAACATCATCATTGAGAAATAATGGAAGAAAGCAAAGAGTTACAAGGATTTTACAAGATATTCAGGGCTGTTGTGTATATCTCCCTGTTGATGGAGTTTTTCGCTTACGCCTTAGCACCTGAGCAGTTGGACTTTCTTGGTGGATTGGTAACTGACATTCATTCGCGCATCAAGCGTTGGATGATATACCATGACGGCAACCTTATTTGGAGTAAAATAGCCACCATAGTACTTATCTGCATAACCTGTATAGGCACACGCAACAAGAAACATCTGGAGTTCGATGCTCGCAGACAAGTGCTATATCCATTGGTGGGAGGACTCTTTGTTACCATCTTGTCCATATGGCTTTTCAAACATCGTATGGACATTCGCTTCTACAGCATTACCTTGAACATCTGGCTCTATATGGCAGCCTCTATTCTTGGAACTGTCTGCATCCATGTAGCTCTCGACAATATCTCCAAGTTTTTGAAAGAAGGACTGCTTAAAGACCGCTTCAACTTTGAGAACGAAAGCTTCGAGCAATGTCAGGAGTTACAGGAGAACAAGTACAGTGTGAACATTCCGATGCGATACTACTACAAAGGTAAATTCAGCAAAGGATGGGTAAACATTGTCAATCCATTCCGCGGCACATGGGTGGTCGGTACTCCAGGTTCTGGTAAGACTTTCTCAATCATTGAGCCGTTCATCCGTCAGCATAGCAAGAAGGGGTTCGCTATGGTAGTATATGATTACAAGTTTCCTACCCTCGCACAGAAACTCTACTATCATTACAAAATCAATCAGAAAGCTGGCAACCTGCCTGATGGATGTAAGTTCAACATCATCAACTTCGTGGATGTGGAGTATTCGAGAAGAGTCAATCCTATCCAACAGAAATACATCGGCAACCTCGCTGCCGCCAGTGAAACAGCTGAGACCCTGTTGGAATCACTACAAAAGGGAAAGAAAGAAGGCGGAGGCGGAAGCGACCAGTTCTTCCAAACTTCAGCCGTCAACTTTCTGGCAGCGTGCATCTATTTCTTTGTAAACTACAAGAAAATACCATACGACAAGAATGGCAATGCACTCATTCCAGAAATGACAACAGAGCCGAAGACTCACCGTCCAAAACCGACAGGACGAGTCTTTGACCATACAGGCAGGGAAGTTGAAGCGGAATATTGGTTAGGCAAGTACAGCGATATGCCTCATATTCTTTCATTTCTCAATCAAGACTACAAGATAATCTTTGAGGTATTAGATACAGACCCGGAAGTTGCCCCATTACTTGGACCGTTCCAAACGGCAATGAAGAACAATGCCATGGAGCAGCTGGAAGGTATGATTGGCACACTGCGTGTCTATACCTCGCGTCTTGCCACTAAGGAATCATATTGGATATTCCACAAGGATGGCGATGATTTCGACCTGAAGGTCAGCGACCCGAAAAACCCAAGTTATCTTCTCATCGCCAATGACCCCGAAATGGAAAGTATCATCGGTGCGTTGAATGCGTTGATTCTTAACCGCCTTGTCACTCGTGTCAATACCGGTCAAGGCAAGAACGTACCTGTAAGCATCATCGTCGATGAGTTGCCTACCTTATATTTCCATAAGATAGACCGTTTGATTGGTACTGCCCGAAGCAACAAGGTCAGTGTGGCGTTAGGTTTCCAGGAACTGCCACAGCTCGAATCTGACTACGGCAAGGTGGGTATGCAAAAGGTCATCACTACAGTAGGTAATGTGGTGAGTGGCTCAGCAAGAGCAAAGGAAACACTCGAATGGCTTAGTAACGACATCTTTGGCAAGGTGGTTCAACTCAAAAAGGGTGTTACCATCGACAGAGATAAAACCTCCATCAACCTCAATGAGAATATGGACAGTCTTGTTCCTGCAAGCAAAATCTCTGATATGCCCACAGGTTGGATATGCGGTCAGTCTGCACGTGACTTCATCAAGACAAAGACTGGACGAGGTGACAGTATGAACATACAGAAGTCAGCCGAGTTCCAGACTTCCAAGTTCTATTGCAAGACCGATTTCGACATGACGGAGATAGCAAAGGAAGAGGCAGACTATGAGAATTACAAAATACCAAAGTTCTACACCTTCCCTTCCAAGGATGCCAAGGAGCGCATTCTCTACCAGAATTTCGTGAGTGTTAACCTCGATGTTAAGAATATGATTGACGAGATAAACAAATTCAAAATTAAATGACTTTCAGAAAGATAGCACTATCCATTATAATTGCATTGGGGATAGGAGTCAATGCCTATCCCCGTCTGCCCTCCGAGGAACAGAAGTCAGCGACAGAGACCCTTTTTGACCTTCCTCCTTTTGAGCGAGCAATATGCTGCATCCGATTTTATGAAGGAATGCACAGCAAGAAGGATTATCCTTACGTTGGATATGGTCACAAGCTACGTCCTGGAGAAAGTTACTCCTACAATATGTCAGTAAAAGAAGCGGAACACCTGTTGCGAAAAGACCTCAGAGAACTTTGTGCCCTGTTCCACTCCTATGGTCAAGATTCGCTTCTCCTTGCTGCACTGTCTTACAATATCGGCCCTTATAAAGTCCTTGGACATAAGGGCAAATATCCGAAGAGTGTTGTCTTGAAGAAGTTGGAATCTGGCAACCGGAACATCCGTGATGATTATGTGAAGTATTGTCGTTGGAATGGCAAAAGGATTCCTTCCATTGAAAGACGACGCTTAATTGAACTCATGCTACTTTTCAAGCCATGACAGAGAATGAACCAATCAAAGCCGTATCAGACGGTATAACATTCCTATCCGCTGGTAGATACTATGAAGGTATCAACCAGTGGGTAGCTCATAAGATTAAGGATGGCGATGATGATGCCATTGATTATGCAGCGAGGCAGATGGCTGCCATCATACCTGCAAACGCCGTTCTCATCCCCATCCCCGGTCATCATGGGAGGGCTGACCATACCCTTCGTTTGGCAAAAGTCCTCTCGTCTTATACTCGTCTCCCTTTTGTTGAAGCATTACGAGGCAGAGAGCATGAATCACAGTACGAAGCAAAGCTAAGAGGACGTATGCTCTCTGAAGAGAAAATGGGATTTTATAGGATTGCTCCAATCCCATCAAACCGCACCCCTTGCCTTATCGATAATGTTGTAGATACAGGAACCACAGCGAAGGCAGCTGTCAAAGCATTAGGTAATGCCGTTGTCGTATCATTCGCTATGAGCGACACCCTTCTACAAAGAGAAAAACATATTGGTTTCAGAAGATAAAACAAATGATTTTCATCATAAGTTATTTATCCTCCAGTCCAACAGTTCTTCATCAGTAACCGATGGATAATTGAATTTTTCTATTAGTTCTCTCTCAGCAAAAGTTTTCTTAAACGTTTTGCCTAATAATAAAACGATCAAATCGTCAACTCTATCATTGCACTCTTCAAGGACAGGGTGATACAAGCTTTGCAGAGCGTTTATCCCTATGTACGCCCCAGTTCGGGCTTCTTGTACTCCAGAAAAAGTATTGACCAGTTCTTCTGTTGCTATTCGGTATCGTAACAACACTCCAAGGAGTTGTTCCCTGTCTGTTTGGATGTCGAATTTCTTCAATAGATGCTCTATTCTCCAAGATTCATTGGCCATTTGTGAGAGCATCGCCTTTATTCTTGAAGCATCTTCCGTGCTGATTTCTGAATTTTCTAAAACCTCTTTATTCTCATAATTCGAGAATACGCTACCAATCACATCATAAGGTTTGTTGTTCATTGCATCCAAAGAGAGGCAAGCGCAAAGCACTGCCGCCACACGTCGCACTTTTACCTGATTATCCCATGGAAGGTCTTCAAATTGGGCAGAAAAGTTCAGCATCCAAGCGATGTTTATATATTCTCTTACCAACCTATGGGCATCCCAAATAGTGCTTATGCTATTTGGATTATCACTAATTTGAATTCGTGTCATATCTTTGGTCTTTTTCTTCTTTGCGAGCAAAGGTAAAAACTACCTATGCACCCTATCTGCATTCTAAATAAAATGTTCTAACCAATGTCGTTAGGTACAAATTTATCTAAAAACAGGTGCAAATATACGCATAAATTATCTTAGAATTGACTTTTTAGCCATTTTTTTGAGTCAAAAACCTCTTTTTTTCCAATTTTAGAATGATATTTCAAGAAAATACATTAATTTTGCACCTATATAACTCAATAATTTGAAAACAAATGGAGAATAAAGATTTGAATCGATTGAAGGTTGTTCTTGCTGAAAAGAAGAGAACCAACAAATGGCTTGCCGAGCAACTGGGAAAAGATCCAGCAACTATTTCCAAATGGTGTACTAACAGTGCCCAGCCAAATTTGGAGAATCTTGTTGAGATTGCCAAGTGTCTTGAAGTCACAGTCAATGATTTAATCCGTTAATGTTAAACAAACCCGATATGCCAACAAATAAGAATGCAGCAATCCGCTACCAGACGCTCGACAAATGTTTTCGAGACCGTCGGCACAGGTACTATTTGGAAGACCTCATCGACAAGTGCGAGGAGGCCCTCTACTATTACAATGGAATTGGAGGAGTAAGCCGTCGTCAGATATTCGAGGACATTAAGTTCATGGAAAGTGAGACGGGTTGGAGCATTCCCCTTGAAAGACACCAAGACGGCAGAAGGGTGTATTATCGATACAGTGATCCTGACTTTACCATCAACGCACAGCCTTTGACGGAAGAAGAGGCTAATCAGCTTCGGGCAGTAGTTATCACGCTCAGTCGTTTCAGGGGTCTGCCTTGCAATGCCTGGATTGACGAGGTAATCTCCAATCTCGAATGGAGATTTGGACTGCGCGGAAAGAATGAAAACAATATCGGTTTTGAGCAGAACCCATTCCTGAGAGGATTAAACCTTCTGCCCGAAATCATTGATGCGACAGTGAACCACCAAGCTGTCTGTATCACTTACCGCAATTACAAGAACAGCGAAGAGGAACGTACTCTTGTTGTGCATCCCTGGTATATCAAGCAGTATAACAACCGTTGGTTCTTGATGGCCTACGATGCCGATACCGACCGCATTACCAATTTTGCTCTTGATCGCATACAAGATTTCCATGTTGATGAAGGCACAACATTCATCCCTAACAATGATGTGGATTTTGAGCATTACTTTGACGATGTATTCGGTGTCACAATTCCACCGGCAGAAGTGGAGAAAATAAGAGTGGTACTGCAATTCTCCAAGAAGCAATACCCATATATTGCCTCAAAACCTTTGCATCATTCTCAGGAAATCATAGACAGCGAGAACGGCATCATCGCGGTAGAGGTACGTCCGACCTACGAGTTCACACAGCTGATTCTTTCGTTCGGTTCAGATGTAAAAGTGCTCTCACCAGAGCCATACAAAGAGGAAATAATAGGCCATATAAGGCGAAATTTACAGAATTATGATGAAATGCAGATAGACTGCACATCGAATATATAAATTTGCACATAGAAATATTAATATAATGAGGAATTATAAAAGTCCATATACAGCAGCCATAACAGGCGGAGGTTTCCTTTTCGAGGAGACCAACTTGTTGTTACCCCTGCTCCAATCAGATAACCGCACCATCTTGCTGAAAGAAGAAGTGGTGAACAACCATATTCTACAGATTAATGCAGAGAAATCACGTGAGAATAACGTCCGTGAGATTTTACGTCGCTATGATACGATGCAAGTTAGTTTCTGGGAAGACTACAAGCAGATGGAGGAGAACGAGCAGAAGATAGCCTTGTTCTTCGTTATCCTGAAGACCTACAAGATTTGCTTTGATTTTCAGATACGGGTAACCATGCGCAAATGGAACGGAATCGCCAAGTCATTGACACGCGATGACCTGATGATGGAGTTTTCCGAGATAGCCGCCAAGGATGATTTTGTGGATTCTTGGAGTGAGAACACCATGCGCAAGGTGGCAAGCACCTACTTGTCGATACTTCGCAAGGTCGGTATGCTTGACAATGACAATGTCCTTCATAGCATAGAAGCCAATAATATGGACTATTATATAAAGATAGGTGAGCCATGGTTCCTTGAAGCCTGTCTTTTGCAACCCTATCAGATTGACAATATAAAGCAAAGGATGATATGACGATAAAAGAACTTGATGACAAACTGAACAGTCCAGGTTTCCAGGACACGGAGAACGGCGACCTGTTCTACAACTTCTTCATCTACCAGTACCCGGCAGACAAGGAGTATGATATACGTAAGCAGATACATGAGTTCAAGGCGAATCTCATTCGCCCCATCAACTATGTGGATGTGCTTACGCTTAACCTATTTGACGAGTTCTGCAACTTCCTTGACCAAAAGAAGTTCCTGCGTCATCCATCTATGCTTAAATACCAGTTGGAGAAAGAACAAGCTGACCCTTCCAAGTCACAGAACACACAGGACACGCTGACCCGCAACGCCCACTCTCCAGAGTTCATGCAGTATATCCATCAGCGCATCCTCGACCATATCACCATCAAGGATCAATATCGTCGCCCCTATGTATTTCTTTATGGGATAGGTTCGATGTTTCCGTATTTGCGTGTCAACGAGTTCCTTGCCTTGTATGAGGACTACAACGAAACAGGAAAATACAAGATTATCGTATTCTATCCCGGACATCGTGACCAGAACTCGTTCCGCCTGTTCGGAACTTTGCCCGATAACCATACCTATCGGGCAACATTACTAATCAATGAATAATATTTGCAGCCATGAAGCTAAAAGAATTATACAGCAAACCCATCAACCGAGCAGTCAATCCTGCCGTTAGTGCCACCAAGTTCGACCCTGAGACAGAACGGGTGGAAATACAGGAGTATGTGTTTACGGACGAAATCATCAACGGTCTCTTCCGCATACTTGATGCCATCAAGAATAACCGCCCCTACGACCATGTGGGTATATGGATTGACGGTTACTATGGCTCAGGTAAGTCACACTTCCTGAAATATCTCGACTACTGCATAACGCCGCACACACGTGATGCAGCCATGCAGCGTCTGCTTGATGCGGTAAAAGCCATTGACCCGCTCGACGAGAAACACAACCTCGGCTTCGACTATGAGCAGCTGCTTTCCATAGCCAACTGGCTGAAACGTGCCACTATTGATACTTGTATCTTCAACCTCGAAACGAGTTATGACAATTCCACTGACAAGAAGAAGGCTTTCTTGCATGTGTTCTGGAATGAGTTCAACGGCAAGCGAGGCTTCAACAAGTTCAATATCACTTTGGCACAAAACCTTGAAAAGCCATTGCAGGAAAAAGGTGTATTTGAGGCATTTAAGGAACGTATCGCCGAGGAAGGTGGTGACTGGAATGACCCTGGAATGGCTGCCGACCTGATTGATAACGAACTTGACTGGGTTCTGGGTATTGCCAAGGAACTGGCACCGACACTCTCTGTCGATAGCATTCGTGAGCGTATCATCAAGCGTGACACCATTCTGAGCATCGACCGCTTCGGCATGGAGTTGGCATCCTATCTGAAAGACAAGGGTGACGACTACCGCCTGATACTACTTGCCGATGAAGTGAGTCAGTTCATCAACAAGGAACGTGACCGCTACCTCAACCTCCAGGAGATTATCACCAAACTCTCGGAGTCTTGTGAAAACAAAGTCTGGGTGGCTTGTACCGCACAACAGGACCTCTCCGAGATTATGGATGACTGCAACATAGCAGAGGAAAAAGACAAAGAGGGAAAGATCAAGGGACGCTTCGAGGTGAAGGTGTCGCTCAAAGGCACACAGCCCGAGGTCATCACCCAGAAGCGTATTCTCGACAAGAAGGAGGAGGTGAAGCCCGACCTGGAGGAACTCTATGACAAGCAGAAAGCGGCTTTCGACCTTCAGTTCAAGTTGCCCAACTCCTACAGCAGCTACGACAACAAAGAAGACTTCGTGGCCTACTATCCTTTTGTGCCCTATCAGTTCAAGCTCATCATGCAGGTGTTCAACTCCTTCCTTGCCTTGGGCTATGTAGCCAAGGAGGTGAAGGGCAATGAGCGAAGCATCATCAAGGTCATCCACTCCACGGCGAAGACCAATGCCGATGCAGAACTCGGCAAGTTCATCTCTTTTGACGAACTCTACAACAATATGTTCGAGGAAGGCTTGCAGGCTCGTGGACAGAAAGCTGTCGATAACGCCATGCGTATGGCTCGTACCTACGAGCGTGACCCGAAATTGGCTACCCGTGTGGTCAATGTCCTCTTCATGATCTGTAATATCTCGCAAACCGACAAGCTCATCTTCCCTGCTACTATAGACAACGTAACATCCCTGTTGGTAAACAACATGGAAACACCTCGCCTTACCATCAAGAACGAGGTGGAGAAGATTGTGGAGTTCCTTTGCGACAACAACATCATCCGCCGTGAACAAGGCAAGCAAGGTGCACCCGACACCTATACGTTCTACAGCGAGGAGGAGATGAAAGTCGCCCAGCTCATCCAGAGTCAGGTGGCAGACAACAACACCCAGGCAGAACAACTGAAGGAGATATTCGGCAAGTACATCACTGCCTTGAAGAATAAGGAACAGTATGTGACCCGCTCCTTCTCCGTAGGTCTGAATATCAAACAACGCTCCTTCCTCCACACCAACAACCCCGATGTGGTGGTTGAGTTTGCTATGGATGCCGACTATGACAATGTTGATACTTTAGCCCTGCAGAATCAGCCCAACCGTATGGTCTATTATCTTGGGCCACAGTTCCGCAGCAACAAACGACTCTACAATGCCTTCTACTGGTATTGCCAGGCCAACCTCTATATGGCTACTCCGGCAGCCAAGAATGGTGATGCCAAGACACATGCCGAGTTCACCAAGAGGGCACAGGAACTATATACATACGTCATTGCTCCAGAAATGCAGAAGATTGTTGACACCTGTCCTGTAGTGGCAGGATTGAGTGTCATCGATGATACCGAACTTGGACAGAAGAAAGGTAACGACCGTTACCGTCTTGCCATCGCCAAGCATCTATCAAACATTTTCACCAAGGCCAACCTCGTGGACAGTCCTACTATTCCGCGCACAACGGAGCAGCTGAAGAAAGCCATCCTCCGTCCTGTACAGCCAGGAGACTATGATGGTCCAAATGCCGTCTTGACCGATGCGGAACATGAGGTGGAGATTTACCTCAACAAGCAGTTTATGGAGGTGAATGTGGCAGATGTGCTCACCAAGTTCTCCAAGGCTCCATACGGTTGGGACAATATCTGTACCTTATATATTATAAACGAATTGGTGCGTCGCCACAACCGCGACTACTCCTATTCCAACAATCCTAACGTGGAGACAACAACTGTTGCCAACCGCATTGTCAGCGAGTACAACAAGTTCACGCTTCGCCAAGCCAAGGTTATCTCACCGCAGGTCATACAGGAGTTCATCGCAGCATGGAAAGACATCTTCGGCCTTTCTGCCGCACCTGCCACAACCGACAGCACCCAGCTTTTCCGTATGTGTCGTGACCAGGAGAGCGAGCGCAGTCTTGCCCGCATGATCAAGGGATTTAAGGACATCGAGCAGCAGATATTGGCTTATCCCTTTGTCGCTCCCATCCGTGAAGCCATCGACCTCTTCGAGAAGTGGCTTTCCGAGCGTGACCCGCTGAAGTTCTTCCAAACCGTGACAAGCGACAGGGAAGCAGCCCATACTCTGATAGACCGCTGCAAGGAAGTGGTGCAGTTCACTCACGACCAGCTCCCCACTTATCGCTCGCTCCGTCAGTTTGTGGATGACAACCAATATAACTTTGCTTTCGTACCTATGGACATCCAAGATGCCGTGGGTGAAATCGTCAAGATAAAGGATGACCCTTGGCCTATTGCCGGTTTGCGTGGCTATATCAAGCTACAGCGTCAACTCTCCGGCGCACTTGACGAGGTGCGCAATGCCATGCGTGAGAAGATACGCAATGCCTACAATGAGCAGTTCGATTATCTCTGTCAGGTGGCTGAGAAACAGCATGTCCCGACCACTATTTTGGCAGACCGCGAGGCAACCATACACTTGAAGACATCTCCGAGCAATATCCTTGTACTGCAGAACAACATCAACACTGATGCGTTCTACCAGGAACAAATAGAGAAGATCATGTCCTATATACCGCCAACACCTCCATCTGGAGGAGGCGACGGTGGAAGTGGCACACAGCCTCCCACAACACCGACCAAACGCATCCGTCAGGCATCGCTTCAGACAAAGACCAAGCTACCTATCACCAATGCCGAGGACATAGACCACTATCTTGAAGGCTTGCGTCAGCAACTGCTTAAACTGCTTGTTGACCACGACGGAGTGATGATAACAAAGTAAAGAAGAATATGTAACTGACAATAGAAATATTATATGGATAAGAAGATATTAGAATTTGTAACATTTGCCATAGGCAGTGTAGCAGAAAGGCTTCATAAGAGTCCTGCTGAAATATACAGGATTTTTAAGCACACTAATGTTATTGCTGGCTACTTAGTACCGGCATACGATGTGCTTCATACCTTCGGACGTCAGTATTTAGTTGACGATGTGTTAGACTATATTCAAGAGAAAGGAGTAACTGTATGTTGATATATCATGCTTCGGATGTGATTGTGGATAAACCTGATACAGTTCACTCACGCTCAAATCTGGATTTCGGCAAGGGATTCTATGCCACTGTTATTAAAGAGCAGGCAGAACGATATGCTCAAAGGTTCATCTTGCGAAACCGTAAAGGCATACTCAATGTCTATGAATATACTCCTGATGAGAATCTGAACATCAAGAGTTTTGAGTCTTACGACAGTGAATGGCTTGATTTCGTAGCCGCTTGCCGTATGGGCGAAGATGTATATAAACAGTTTGATGTGATATGTGGCGGTATCGCAAACGACCGTGTGTTCAACACCCTTGACTTGTATTTTTCTAACCAGATGACTAAGGAAGAGGCGTTGAAGCGTTTGATCTTTGAAAAACCAAATCAACAATTGTGTTTCACAAACCAAACGGCTATTGATAGCTCAATCTCTTTCATTGAATCAATACAACTCTAACAGAAATGGTATGGAAGCGAGTCGGATTATTTTGGACATGAAATATGCACGTATCATCGAGATACTTGCTCAACGTAAGAACATCACACGAGAGCAGGCTATGGAACTTTTCTACAGCTCTCCTGTGTTTGATTTGATTGACAAAGGTGTGGCAGACATGCATTGTCGTAGCGACCAGTATCTGGCAGACGAAATCATCAGAGCCGACCAATAATTATATATTGTAATATTATAAATTGAACAAAAGTGGACACGAATAGGATAAAGCGTTTTGCCACAGAGGCACGCAACAAACTGAAAGAGGGAATCTCAGCCAAGATTCGCACGCTTGGCTTCGACAAGAAAGGCAACGTAGCCGAGGAGCATCGCCCGCAGCTCATGCAGGGCGGTACGCACTGGAACGGACAACTGTTGCCCGAGACCTTCTACCATCAATGGACTTCGCTCTTCAACCGCATCCAGCAGAAGGGAATCAGTGAGGTGTATGAGGAGGCTGCCTACACCTGGTTCAACCGACTCTGTGCCATCCGCATCCTTCAGAAGAACAACCTTTGTGCTCCTGTGCTCGACTATACCGATGCGGCACGCACGCCCTTCATCGTGGATGAAGCACGACAGGGACGCATCCCAAATATGAATGACGAAATGCGCTCACGTCTGAGCGACCTGCTTGATGACGACACAAAGGTCACCGAGCAGTTTGCCGTACTGATCAACGCTTGGTGTCATGACAATCCTATCATCCACCGCTGTTTCGGAGCGATGGCTGACTATACCGAGTTGCTCCTTCCGGGAAACATCCTCACCGAGTGTGGTTTTGTCGATATGCTCAACCATACCGACTTCATTACCGATGCTGACTATCAGTCACCCGAACTTATCGGCTGGCTCTACCAGTTCTATATCTCCGAGCGCAAGGACGAGGTGTTTGCAAAGAAGGGCAAGTTTGAGGCAGACGAGATACCTGCCGCCACTCAGATCTTCACACCCAACTGGATTGTGAAATACATGGTACAGAACACAGTGGGTCGCATCTATCTCGACAACAACCCCTACGAGACCCAACTGCAAAAGAAATGGCAATACCTTGTTGAGCCTTCTGAAAAACCATCTTCAGACACCATCTTGAAATATGATGAGCTGACCGACCTCAAAGTAGCTGACCTCGCCTGCGGTTCTGGTCATATCCTCAACGAGTGCTTCGACCTGCTCTACGACCTCTACATTGCCGAGGGCTATGGCCGCGGCGAAGCCATCGAGAACATCTTCCGTCACAACCTCACAGGTGTTGACCTCGACACCCGTGCCAAGCAGCTCGCCACCTTCGCCCTCCTGCTGAAGGCTTGCCAGAAGGACAATGCCTTTGCCGATGCCCATTGCTTGCCCAATGTTCTGGATATGCTCCAATGCAACCGATATACTTGGCGTGATACCAGTGGTCATTTTGCATGTTGGTATCAGCTATCGGAACGTTTTGATGGAGAAGAACTGGATAAAGCCTTCCAATTGTTAGAGCAAGCAGAGAATCTGGGCAGCATCATGAAGTTCGACATCAGCGATGATAATACCCGTAACTATATGAAGCGTTGTATCCAATGTTATGAAGATGCTCCTGCCCATACTGAGCAGTTTGGCTTGTTAATTCAAGGCTTCCGACTTATTCTTGCTCTCACGGAGAAGTATCACGCCCTCGTAATGAATCCACCTTATATGGGAGGCGGAAACATGAATGCTACGCTCTCCAAGTATGTGAAGAGGGAGTATGAGGAAGGGAAGGCAGACCTCTTCTCTGTCTTCATGCTCTTGGCCATCGACCGCCTGCTTCCCAACGGCAAGTATGGCATGATCAACATGCAGAGCTGGATGTTCCTCTCTTCGTTTGAAAAACTCCGCACTCGTCTGCTCACAGAGAACCGCATTGACAATATGCTCCATCTTGGTCCTCGCACCTTCGATGAACTTTCGGGCGAAGTGGTTCAGAATACTGCCTTCGTGATTACGAATTGCGAGGGAACCCATGCCGCTGGCTCTTACTATCGTTTAATAGAGGGAAAGAACTGTGGAGATAAGGAACGTATGTTCCTCGAAGCTAAGGAAAATGAAGGCAAGGCAATTGTAAATTCTAAATTATACATTGTAAATTATAATAATGTC
Source organism: Prevotella sp. (assembly GCA_034101015.1). Taxonomy (GTDB): domain Bacteria; phylum Bacteroidota; class Bacteroidia; order Bacteroidales; family Bacteroidaceae; genus Prevotella. Next base: position 984 of record JAXEKN010000017.1, on the reverse strand, counting down.
TCTCAGCAGGACTTTGAGAAGATTCCGGGATGCCCGATTGGGTATTGGGTCTCTGATAAGGTAAAGGAGATATTTACCTCAAATCTCGCATTGTCAGCTGTTTGCAGTCCCACACAGGGACTCGCAACAGCTGACAATGCGAGATTTCTCCGCCTGTGGTCGGAAGTTGACCAAAGCCGAATAGGATTCGGCTTTGCAGATGCCGCGTCAGCGGCTCGCTCACAAAAAAAATGGTTCCCATATAACAAGGGCGGAGCTTTTCGCAAATGGTATGGAAATCAAGAATTTATTGTTAATTGGGGAAACGATGGTTTTGAAATAAAGAACTTTAAAGGTTCTGTTATACGTAACCCTAATACATACTTTAGAGAATGTTTCAGTTGGTCAAAGATATCAGCTGGAAATATCGCTTTTAGAAAGTTTCCTTCTGGCTTTATCTATGATGTTGCAGGAACTAGTCTCTTCTCGACAGATGAGATTCTTAATCCTTTTGTATTAGGTTTTGTTAATTCACTGGTGACTAGACATATGTTGGCAACACTATCTCCTACGCTTAATTTTGAGGTAGGACAAATAGCTAAGTTACCTATTAATTTACAAAACAACAATACTATCACCGATTTGGTAGAAATGAACATCTCCATCAGCAAGCAAGACTGGGATGCCCACGAGACCTCATGGGATTTCGAGGAGAATCCGTTGCTGGCAGTAGATGAGGAGACCTACATCGACAACATCCACCACGAGATAGAGCGACATGAGAAGGAGACAGGCGAGCACCTCTGCATCGACCCAGCCGCACCCGAGTTGGACAGCTTGGAATGGCGCATGCAGCAATACAAGCAGAAGTGGGAGCACCTCTTCATGCAGCTCCACGAGAACGAAGAAGAGCTCAACCGCCAGTTCATCGACATCTACGGCCTGCAAGACGAACTCACTCCCGATGTTCCTCTCGACGAGATAACCATCCTCCAGCAAGGAGAA
>JAXEKN010000006.1:0-4365 GCA_034101015.1 Prevotella sp. | reverse complement strand
AGTTAAGGAGTTAAGCCAAATGTTGTTGCGCTTATATCCAATGCTCCAAACTAATGGCTTAACTCCCAGCGACCAACGGGAGCGATAACTCCTTAACTCCTTAACTTCCAAAAAGTTGAGCACATGCGAAACTAAAGTAATACAGAATATCAAAAACATAAAAAATATCCAAGATAATCAAATGAAACGGCAACTATTAACAATCTTTGCCATAGCCTCAACAATGGCGGCAACGGCAGAAACGAGGGAAATCACAAGTCCCAATGGTGAATTGAAAGTGACGGTCAGCGACGATGGCGGCAAGGCTGCATATTGCGTGACGCATAATGGTGTGACATGCGTGGAGACCTCGCCACTTGGCATCGTGCTCAACTTCGCCGACTATACCTCCGGTCTGAAGATGGCCCAAGGCGGGGCACAACAAACAGTGGATGTGGATTATTCGCTCCGCAATATCAAGCGCTCGCATGTCTGCCACAAGGCTTCGGAGATGACCATCCCATTCACCAAGGACGGCAAGAAGGTCTTCGACCTCGTGATGCACGTGTCGGACAATGACGTGGCTTTCAAGTATCATATTTATCCTCAGGGAGAGACACAGGTGGCTGTTGTCAAGGAGGAAAAGACGGGCTTTGTAATGCCCTCCGGCACAACCACATTCCTCTGTCCGCAGAGTGCTCCCATGCATGGCTTTGCCCGCACATCACCCAGTTATGAGACCAACTACACTCTCGACGATACGATGGGCAAGAACGGATGGAATGAGGGATATTCCTTCCCATGCCTGTTTAAGGGCAGTAAATGGGTGCTCATCTCCGAGACTGGTGTTGACGGCTCCTATTGTGCCGGACGTTTGCTCAACCGCGGAGGTGCTTCGTATGCCATAGGCCAGCCCCAAAAGGGCGAGATGAACGGAGTGGGGGATGTGTCTCCTGCCATCTCTCTGCCAGGCGACACCCCTTGGCGCACCATCACCGTGGGTTCGTCATTGGCTCCCATCGTCGAGACCACCATCCCATTCGATGTCGTAAAGCCCAAATATGAGGCCAAGGGCATCGCACAGTACGGTCGAGGTTCGTGGAGCTGGATTATCGGAATGGATCCCTCATGCAACTTCAACGAGCAGAAACGCTACATCGACTTCTCGGCCGCCATGGGATATGAGTCGGTACTCATTGATGCCCTTTGGGACACCCAGATAGGGCGCGACAAAATAGCCGAACTGGCCCGCTATGGCAAGTCGAAGGGCGTGGCTCTCTATCTGTGGTACAACAGTAATGGTTCGTGGAACGATGCCCCACAGGGTCCCCGTCATCTCATGGACAAGTCGCATGCCCGTCGTGCCGAGATGGCATGGATGAAGAGCATAGGCATACGTGGTATCAAGGTGGACTTCTTCGGTGGCGACAAGCAACCGATGATGCAACTCTATGAGGGTATCCTCTCGGATGCCAATGACTATGGACTTCTCGTCATCTTCCATGGCTGTACTCTGCCTCGCGGTTGGGAGAGGATGTTCCCAGCCTATGCTGCATCCGAGGCGGTTCTCGCCAGCGAGAACCTGCACTTCTCCCAGGGCATGTGTGACGCAGAGGCAAAGAATGCCTGCATCCATCCTTTCATCCGAAACACGGTGGGCTCCATGGACTTCGGCGGTTCCACGCTCAACAAGTTCTACAACGCCGACAACAAGAGCGGCAGTCAGCGCAAGACCTCAGATGTCTTTGCCCTTGCCACCGCCATTATGTTTCAGAGTCCTGTGCAGCACTTTGCCCTTGCCCCCAACAACCTTACCGACGCTCCCTCTTGGGCCATCGACTTTATGAAGAAGGTGCCCACCACATGGGACGACGTGAAGTTTATCGACGGCTATCCCGGCAAATTCTGCATATTGGCCCGCCGAAGTGGCGACAAATGGTATGTGGTGGGCATCAACGCCCAGGAAGCTCCAGTCAAGCTCAGGCTCACGCTCCCGATGTTCGCTGCCGGCAGTCAGTTGAATCTTTATTCTGACACGGATAAACTCGAAGGCTCGCTGAAGACCGTGAAACTCTCCAAGAAGCAGCAGATTCAGGTGACTATCCCATGTAACGGCGGATTGGTCATCACCGAATAAACATAGGCTATAAAAACAAAAAGCGTCACCGGGTGACGGGTGACGCTCTTTGTTTTTACGCTACAGCGCAGCTGACTCCGAGTGCGGTACCTACGGCCGCGAGGATGGCCGATGCCAGGTTCCACAGAAATTTCACAAGCCTCGCTTTGTTCTCCTTAGTCATGGCGATTCAGGTGTTAAGGGTTTATACTCCAGTGTCCTCATCGCCATCCACGAAGACGTCATCTCCTCCGCCGTCAGAGCCGCTGCCGCCTCCGCTGTCGCTGCCGCCTCCGCCGTCAGCTCCGCTGCCTCCGCCGTTGGTGTCGTCGGGGTCAGAGCCTGCGCCGTTGGGGTCGTCGGGGTCGGAGCCTGCGGCGGACTCATCGAGGATGATGCCCTTGACGATGCGCTTGAACTCCACCGACTGCTGGAATCTGATGTCCCACTTCTTCGGCATGTCGATGACGATATATGCCGTGAGGTCAGATACGGAGAGGTCGCTTGCGGCGAGGTCGCGGTCGATGTTGATTTTGTCGGCGGCTGCCGTGTTGCCCGCGGCGAGATAGTCAGCCTTGCGCTGTGCGAGCTTCGCCTTGAGCTGGCTCTGGGTGATGGACCCCTTGACGGTGGGTCGGAACGTCAGTCCGTCGGGCGAGGCCACGATCTTTGCGTTGAGTCCCAGGATGAGCGGGATGTTCTTCTCCAGCTGCTTCATCACGGCCGACACGTCGGCGGCGGTCACGGTCGAGCCCTGTGCGAGATAGTCGCAGAAGGTGTCGTAGTCGAGCGTCTGCTGGTTGACGATACGCGGGGTGACGATCTTCTCCCCGATGAGCTTGTTCTCCGAGAGAACCATTTGTACGTTGAGTGCCATAGGCATTGCCCATTGCCGGTATGGGACTTGGTGTTTCGCCTTGCTGTTGGCCCCGGCCTTGGGACTGACGTCCCTTCGGCATTTCAGCAGGCGCCGGCCTTGGTGGTTTAACAAAGGTTTGGGGCCTCATTTTCTTTCACGATGCAAAGGTACGAATAATTTCGCCTCGTCCTCCACTTTTCCGCCAGTACGTCGTCCATTTTCCGCCAGTACGTGAATATCCCCCCTCTCTCTCTTTCATGCGCGCTTTCGCGCGCCCCCGTCCTGTCTCTGTTTGAGCCGACTCAGAAGGGGCTTGGAGGGGAATTATTCATCGTTTTCTCTCGACTCAGACTGTCGTTTGAGCCGACTGCCTCGTGGCTTCGTGCTGTCCGGTTTACCATCAGTCCCTCCGTCGCTCCGTCCGCCGGTGTCCTCTTCCTCCCTGAGCGTCACCCGTCACCTCAAAAAAATGTTTTTTTATGTCCACCGACCCCTTTTATTAATCTATATATAATAAGGTACGCACGCAAGAAGAGAAGACAATCCCCTCCAAGCCCCATCCGCCCCCCTAAAAAAAAAGAGTGATACAGGGCGGCTGACGGCAGTTTCTCCTTCCCGACATGAAAAAATTGCCGTCATCGAGGTGACGGGTGACGCCTGCCGTTCCCCGCAGTTTTGCTGCGGGGCCCTTCATCCGCCTCCTTCCCGCCTCTTGCCTCCTTCCCTCCAATAATGCGACCTGAGGATCACAGGGACAGGTACCTTGATTCACCCCATAGAGGGTCAATGCGCCTGTCTCACTCCATGATTTGCCGGATTATCATAAACAATATCCCTGTCATATAAAAAAATCCGTCGTTTTCTTGCAGATTTCAAAAAAACTTCGTATTTTTGCAGCAAAATAATGGAATACAATATGGCAACAATAGAAGAAAGATACATCAGTCTGCTGACCGACTTCGGTTTCAAGCGCATATTCGGCACTGCTCCCAACAAGGAACTGCTGATCAACTTCCTCAATAGCCTGTTTGACGGCAAGCAGGTTATCAAGGACGTGAAGTATCTCAACACGGAGCATTTCGGCGACAACGCCTCGGCACGCAAGGCAATTTTCGACGTGTATTGTGAGGGCGATGATGGTGAGAAGTTTATCGTCGAGATGCAGAATGCCTATCAGGACTTCTTCAAGGACCGCTCACTGTTTTATTCCACATTTCCCATCCGCGAACAGGCGAAGAAAAGTGCCGACTGGGACTTTAAGCTTTCACGCGTTTATACCGTGGCTCTTTTGAACTTTGACATGAAGGAGGATGCCTTCGATAAGAAGGAGATAACCCACACCGTGAAGCTCTGTGACATCAAGACCAACAAGGTGTTCTATAAGAAGCTCGACTTCATATATGTGGAGATT
>JAXEKN010000102.1:0-8750 GCA_034101015.1 Prevotella sp. | reverse complement strand
TCACGCAGCTATAGCGGTTTTCTGAGTTGAGCGTAGCGTTGACAATCGGTATCAGCGACGACTTGTCAACATACTCGTGAGCGACGATGTCGCGGAACTCTCTGTTGCCTCTGTTTATATATATACCCATAGTTTTCAAGTTCTATGCAGGAGAGATATGCCTGCAATACGGTGCAAAGATAATACAAAATAATGAATTAGCGAAGGAAAAGAAGAAAAAGTATCTAAAAAACATTCTCCCAACTGACTCCTGTATATATTTATTCCAAATTCTCTTGCAAAGATAAGCATATAATCTGATAAACGCAACGCTTTCACGTTGTTTTTTCAAAAACAATGCAATTCCCTTTCAAAATAGGTATGTAACTGTTTACGGTTGCGCTTGCATTGTATTCATTCCCTTTTAGGCAAAGGATTTCAGAATGTTTTTTATCTTTCCAAGAAAAGAACAGCTTACTCAACTTTCGCAAGCATTTTGAACTACAGAGTTTAAGAGTATTGTTATTATTAAAGAGATTGAATGCCAAGGCATCAAAATCTCTTTAACTCTTTATCTCTGTGGTTATAATAAAACCTTTATACAAAGAGTATTTCCACTTGCGAAACTTAAACAATGAATATATCTTGCGTACAAAAGCTTCGGACGGAGATACAAAGCCTTTGAATCTCCGTCCAAAGCTTTCGGACGGACGTACAAAGCCTTTTGCGAACGTAACGATAGCTTATCGGGATTATTAGTCAAGTTAACTTCAGATGGTATCTCAACAGCTGTTCAGACAGTTCCTCGGCAGCTGTTCACTCATCCCCACTACAACTGTTAAATCTGTCCAATGCTGCTTTTGAAGGAATCATCTTTCTCGTTGGCAAACCATTGGCTGCCACTAAACTTCACCTTCAAGGCATTGATGGCATCCATGGCATTCTCGTAAGTGGCACGGAATGGTTCTTCTTTAGTCGTCTTCTCAATGCCCAATGTCTGATAGTCATAGCGGTCGAGGGTGTCAAGGGCATAGACATAATCTGTGATGACATTGAACAGTCCGGCATATTCTCCCTCTGAAACCTTGTCTTGGAGGGTAAGAGCACGCGACATCAACCTCACCACATCCTTCAATTCGTCATAGTGGTCGAGGCGACGTTGGTCTATGGCATAGCCGTTGATGAGATATTGTTTTATGAGTGATGAAGCCCAAATCCTAAATTTCGTACCATTGATACTCTTGACCCTATAACCTACAGATATGATTACATCAAGATTATAGAATGTCGTTTCGGCTAACTGGATATGATCGTCTCGACGACCATATTTCTTGGGTTGTGCATTTTTTGCACATACCAAGGTTTCATCTAGTTCACCCTCTTTAAATATGTTTCTTATATGGCGAGTTATTACAGATCTGTCTCTTCCAAATAATTCTGCCATCTGGCTTTGTGTAAGCCATACGGTATCTTTCTCCAACTTTACTTCAAGTTGGGTGTTGCCGTCATCTGTCGTATAGAGCACGATAGACGACCCGTTATTCGCAATCATTCTATTCTCTTTCATACCTGTTCTTCCTTATTGTATTTTTTCCACATCCTCTTTATCTTCCCAGCAATTTCCTTGCGAAGCCACATCGGTTCGAGAACTTAGAACTTATCCACTGTCTTTTATCCAAACAGGGCAAGCTGTTGGCAAGTGGAGCGGGAGGATAAAAGGGAGGCAATGCCGTTGGCGGGAATTCGCATTAGTTCATTCGGCTCCATCTTTCGAAGACCACCACCGTAGAAACGTCCTGTGCGTGAGAGGGTATCAGTAGGTATAGTGTTCAGAGTGCGCCATATTTCGAGTAATATATCCTTGTCTTTCATGCAGTTGGCATATTCGGGCTTGGGATAGAGCAACAAATAGACGTTTGTGGTGATGGCGTACGAAGTGTTTAGGATGAAACGGAATATGCGACTGCTGCTCTCTGAACGCCCCATATAAGGGACAACAATGGCGGCAGGTTCACGTTCTTCGCAGGAATACCATGGCTTGCGGCGACTGCAAATATAGCCTTTCTGCACGCCGCGCTCAAGTCCGAGACTGATGTATTGCCAAACTTTAGGGTATTGTTCCTTAATTACATTTTCCGGGAGACTACAGCTGAACAAGAACAGCTTGTGTTCTACGTCGGGAATTCCGTCAATGCTGTCAATGCGGTTCCCCTTGATATAGCGAGGGCTTGGCAGGACTGGTTTTAGAAAAGCCTGCGGGATTTCGTAGCGGTCGATAATTTTCTGGTCGATAATAAAGAATTCGTTGCCTCCGGTAGCGATGCCTCTCTTCACTTTGAAGAAGTCTCCGAGGGTAGTTTGTGACTCGTCTGTTTTCTGTTCATCTGTGAAAAGGTTCGTCCACTTATCGGTGGGTAGCAAGCTTGTGCGGTCTATAAGTTTTATAGACTCAGGATTGTTGATGGTATCTCCTAATGAGAATTCTATCGATTGGGATGTCTTGGGCTTATTGTTGCGAAACACGACGATGCACGAACTGACAAGTGCGTCGGTAAATTGGACGTCATTGGCATTGAAGCGGTGGATGCGCACGAGCTCTACATTCTGTAGGAGATAACGCTTGACTGCCTCTCCGTAATTGACATCCATGAATTCGCTCGGCACAAGCCAGCATGACAAACCACTATCACGAAGCCATCCAGCGGAAAGCATCATAAAGTAGCAGTAGAGACCGGCGAGACCGGATATGCGGATACCCGTAGTGCTCAGGACGTTATTTTGCAGCCGTACTTTCGTGGTGTTGTTGATGTGGTGGTGTCGGACGTAGGGCGGATTAGCCACAAGCATATCGAACTGGTCAATAGGTTTCTGAGAGAGGAAGTCGGCGCAACACAGCTTCAATGGCGTGTCCTTCCAAAAGTCTTTCGTGGGGTTGAAGTAGTGCGGGTCTATTTCGAAACCGAGGACCTGACTTTGTGATTCCTTGAACACATCCCTATAGGCCGAATAGAAAACACCAGTGCCAATGGCAGGCTCAATGAACGATGCAGAATCGTTGCCTATGAGCGTCCGCATATACTGCATCATGTCAAGAGCAAGTGGATAGGGCGTTGAGTATTGCCCCATCATGTTGCGTTCTTTCTGCGTTTTCAGGGCGTCCAGTCCGTCCTGCATTATCTTGCGATTATTTTCTCTCTCGTTCATTTATATTCCTGCTTTAATAAAATCCTCAATGCGATGCTCCCAAATCCAGTCAATGCCCTCACCTGCTTCATAGCCTAAATAGGAACTGTCAAAATAGCCACAAAGGAAGAGAATAAACTCCACTTTGTTGCCATATTTGAACTTCAGTTGTTCAATTTTTGTCGCTTCCTCCTTACGCCTCTTATTGGTGTTTGTGAAGTCTCCTGCCGACTTACACTCAATCAACACGGGCAGTTCGTCAGCCTTAGCATCCTTACGTTTGATGACCACGTCAATAGGCATGTTGACATCCATTCCATCTCTTCTCTTCGCGGGTACATTGAGATGACAGGAATACGTACCGGCCCTCATCAGCATAAAATCGTCTATATCTTTTGACTCGACAAACGTGTAGCCTTTATTATCGAGATAATCTTTAATGCTTTTTAATTGGCGACGCTCCTGCTCGTTACGGATTACCGGGTCTGCCATAGACCCGCAGACACGGTCACCTATAACATGCGTCGCCAGTAGCCTATCCATCTCGTGCGGGAATCGTTTGCCTTCCAGCCAAGGCATGATATCTTTGTCAAGAAGTCGGTTGATGACATCAATTATACGACCCAGTGAGTTGTCAATATCCAGTTGATTCATTTTTGGTGGGAAGCGTCCTTCTTCCATTTTCCCAATCAGATTGCTGCTAATATCAGCAAGTCCTATAAGTCTGTCACGCGCCAGTGGAGGTGTAGTTGCCAAACGAAGAATCGAGATTGTCTCTGGTGCTGTTTTCAACATGTCAATGGATAGGTTGTTAAAGCAATCTGATTTCCGGAAAGCATTTTCCACCTCATTAATTGCCTTTGTTCGGGCATTAATGTAGGTGTCAGGAGCAAAGCCCAGAAACCACTCGTTATAAAACGAGACTGATTTCTGCACGTCTGCTTTCCATCGTTCGGTCTTATTCTTGTTTATCGAATACTTCTTCATTGTCATATCATCTATTAATATCTGACGGCAAAGTTACGCATTTTTCCCCAATTACAGTTCGCTTTCCTCGTTAAAGTTACAAAAAATGTAAAGAAGATGCGCGCATTTTTTATATTATTACAATATTTCCAACGCTATAACCGCACACGCCTCCGCATCCGCCAAGGCATGATGGTGGTTCTTTAAGTCATATCCGCATCGGGCGGCGATGATGTCAAGGTTGTGATGACCTCCTGGCCAACGCTTGCGAGATGCTATGCATGTGCAATGGAACTCATAGTCGGGATAGTCCATCTGATATACACGGAAGACTGCTTTCAGGCAGCTCTCGTCAAATGCTTTGTTATGAGCCACCAAGGGCAACCCCTCAATGAGAGGCTCTATCTGTTTCCATACTTCGGGGAAAACAGGGGCATTGTCTGTGTCCTCAGCACACAAGCCATGCACCTGGCTGCACCAGTAATTATAATACTCAGGTTCGGGCTTGATAAGTGAATAGAACTTATCCACTATCTCCCCACCTCTCACTATCACCACGCCAACCGAGCACACCGACGAACGCTCGTTGTTGGCAGTCTCAAAATCTATTGCTGCAAAGTCTTGCATATCTATTTGGTTTTATATATTTCCCACGTCACGCAATGCAATGCCCCTCCATGCCTAACCAATGGAGCAGCATAAACTTGGATTATTTCCTTGTCGCGGAAAATGTCAGAAAACACCTTTTTCGCCGACCTGTCATTGTCGCAATCAAGGTCTTTTGACAAACCTGGGATGATGACTGTCTTCGGTGTTTCCACATAGTTGAGATAACACCAAGCGTCTTTCCTAAGTCTGCCACTATACGACAGTTCCATAACATCAAAATGGCTGTCAAGTATCTTGTGGAGCCTTTTGCAGAATGGTTCTGCCTCTTTCCCCATCTGACCATAGTTGTTCATAAGTAGTGTTCCATCGCCGATATAGGCTACCATCCCGTCAGCATGACCGAATGGCTCTTCCATATCCCAAGGAATCAGTATCAATTCTGTATTTAAAGTATTCTCAATAGTCTCTATCAACTTCAGGGGACGTAGATTCGGATTTTCTGATATGACCTTGTCTGTCATGATGGTTTTGTCTCCACATCTCACCAAGTTGCCACCATCCAGCACGATGTCAAGATGGGCTACCACATTGAGGTCGATGTCTTGAATGACATTTTTCTGGTTAGTAATGTATTTGCTTCCTTTCTCAACAAGATAGTCAGGTGCGAAATTGAAGGTTATGTATTTGCCATTACCAATATGCAAAGGCATATAATCCCTTGCCCACACCTCTTTTGTTCGGGCAAGGACTTGACAGTTGATATTACTCTGATTTAAAGCGCCGCACAATGAGGCATACACCTCTGGGTAGTTGTTGCTCAACCATTCAGATACACAAATTTTCATGTCGTTTCATTATTATTTACAACGGAATAGTTCCACTCACGTTTACATTTCTTCAGTTTCTTTCTTGAATATGAAAAGTAATCCAGTTGCTCTACATCCGACAGCTTGTCGTATTCATCTTTTGTTATTTCGACTTTTGTGAATTTGCCATCATTACCCCTTTTATATTCAGCCACATTGATTCTCTGTTTACGAACTATCTCCTTAGTTGAATTTACAGTTTCGCCTGATATCCATTTAACGGTTATGCCATCAAACAATGGGATATTCATAAACATATCTTCGTAGATATAAGTAGGGCGCTCCTCACATCCTTTCTTTTCCACCCATTCACCACTTTCATATTCGCATACCCTGTATTTCCTAATTAAGAAGGATGCCCGATATTGCTTATCTTTATTCTCAAAAGTAACATCTATGCCTGAAAGATGACAGTTTAAGGCACCTAAAGGGAAATACTTTGGAGCTACTTTTTCATGGTCAGCAGTATGATACATCACGGGGTCTTTCAGCCCATCCGCACCCTCTTCATGGTAATAGAACTCTATTTCAAGAGGATAAATTCTCCTCATACCATTGATTTCGAAGCAGCCGCCAAAGATAACGTCCTTGGCGATTGCTTTATACTGTGAATAAAGACTTGAAAGTTTCTCTTTCTCGTCTTTAATCTCCGTGACACCCTGGAATGATTCAAGCCTACAGAGTAATCCATAATTCTGTTTGTATATCAATCTTTCCATATATTATTCCAACAATTTTCTGTTGACACACCTTGTAAAGGATTAATAAACTTCTCGTGTTTGACTGTTTCGTCTTCTCCTACACCAGATAGCCATTTAGTGCTGAGACATGCCGGACTTGAGTCCTTTATATCCTTTTCCCTATTCCATAAATGTTTGTACCATCAATGACTTTCATATAACAAGTCAATGAATTGTCTTCGCGATATAATATAATAATGGAAGGAATATTCATTATTCACCAATTGGGCATACACAAATACGTAAGGTCCTTTTACCATAGACTCAAGTATGTTTTTATCAAGACATTGCCCTATAGTGAATCCCGTCGGGATGTTCTTTTCGACACTCGTCTTAACTTGAACCAATGAGCATTTAGGTTTCCACCAAAGTTCCTCGCTTTCTTTCAAATCACTATTAAGACATACGATATCTATTGACTTATAGTTCTTAATAGTACAATTTGCATTGAATGCATCCCAACCCTCTTGAAGAAGTTTAGACACAACTTGATTCTCACCGATAGCTCCAATACGAGCTTTCCAAGTTTGATTTCTACTAGTTATTACTTTTATAATTGTATAAATGTTATATTATTAGAATTACTTTTCCCAATGAAACTCGGCTCCTATTTCTGCAAGAGCCTCGTATTTCCATTCTTCCTTGTCGAAGTTTGGAGTGTAGCGGGCCATGAGGGTTTTGGTATCGTGCTGCTCTGGTGTGTCGCGCGGACCGTTGAAGCAGAGGCTGCGCTCCCAAATGGTTTTGGACTTCTCCGTCTTATCAAGTTGGAAGAACACTGTTCCACAGCGTTTAAGTTTCAACCGCTTTTGGTTCTCCCTGTCGAGCATAAAGCAACAGTTGTCAAGAGGAAAAGCATAATCACCATGCTCACTGTCAGCATGCGGGGGCATTGTCAAGGCAAGAACTCCCATACGATGATTGCCGTCTCTCACATCTATCACATCGCCTGTGAAGATATTCTGTCCACATACATCCTTGATGTTCGTATCCACTCCGGCAAATATCATTCTCACGGCATAGCCTCTGCCGTGGCACTCGTCACCAAAGTATTCCTCCACAACAGCTTGATTATGCAGCTCCGCATATTTGTCATCCTGTATCCATACATACAGGTCGTAATAGCCTTGGCTGTCTATCATAAAGAAATCTCCGAACGAGGCATAGCCAAACTGGTTTCTGTCTATCACATAGCGTATGCGAATCTTTGGTACATGTGAGTTCACACCCGAACCTATCTGGTAGCGATACTGCAAGCATAGGTTGGCAAGCACCTCCTCATCCATCACCTTGGGAGGTTCCGGGATGTCACGTTTCACATAGCCACCAGCCATTGCGTCTATCGTGCGCAAAGTGATAATCCTCATGTTCCATGCGTGTGACATCTGCACATTTGGGAGGTCGAAACATTCCTCAAACAACGGTATGATGTCTTTCTCATAAAATACCGCCCCTTTGCATTCCATTCTAGGCAATATGAAACGATTGTCGGGATGTGCCTTTACATACTCGATAAAATCCTGAACAAATGGTTCAAAATCTTCCTCTACACTCATTAAGTTTGTAGGGATGGCGTATGTCTGTCCTCTTCTTCCGGCACCCACACCCCATTCAGCCCCATAACGCTCGTATGCTATCTTGGCATTACCTTCAGTATGTTCGCCCTCAAGTGTACTCTCAAATACGAATATCTCACATCGTGACAACCGCTCAGGAGCTGTCCAGTCATCTGGAAGTTGATTGTATCTTATTCTTCTCATGTTCTACTTCTCCTTATTGTATTTATTCCACATTCTCATAATCTTCCCTGCAATCTCCTTGCGGAGCCAAAGCGGTTCAAGCACTTCCATGTCCTCTCCATTCCATAATACCTCTTGCTGGAAGTCGAAAGTGGGACGAAGGCGATACTCGAAGATGCTGAGATGATGCTTTACCAATTTCATACTTCTCCCTGACCTCATTTACTATATCTTTCAATCTTGCATGTGTGCTGCTTTGTCTCTTTGTCGTAGTTTATCCCTACGAGAAGGATGTCGCCGGTGTATTCGGCCAACTTTGCGGGATAATCCTTACGCTTTATCTGGTCGAGGGCGGTATCTGCTGAATGATTGAACTTCAGTTCGATAACCAATGCAGGTTTGTTGACGTTTCGACGGGGAATCATCACAAGGTCGGCATAGCCTTTGCCTGTGGTATATTCGCGGTGGATGACATACTCGTTTCTTGCCCAAATATAGGCAATGGTGAGCACGCAAGCCAAGGAGTGTTCATCGTTGTAGGCGAGGATGCTGGTGTGTTCGTCATGAGCTATGTCAATGGCGCATGCAACGGCTTGCTCGTTGCCTGAGATTGTGGCGTTGAGAAGAACCTTGGAGCTCTGTATTGTCTTGGCAAGCGGTTCCCAAGA
>JAXEKN010000097.1:0-10721 GCA_034101015.1 Prevotella sp. | reverse complement strand
TTACCTCAAGTCGCTTTATGGGGTAAGGGGATTTTGTGTCTGCGACATTTCTGTTGTGCAAGAAATATGTACAATAAAATGAATTTTGTCGCTTTGCAAGCAAAATCCCACTAAACCCTATAGGTTGCGGATTTGAGGATTTATAAATAATTAATGTTTAAAAAGTTGCACATATTATTGATTTTTAGTATCTTAGTAGTGACCAAACCATTAAGATCAAATCATCGTATGCGCAACTTGACTGCAATATTCGCTAAATTTCTTGAGATATGCAAGGATTTCTCCTCAAATCTGGTTAACGAATCGGGTAATGTACCACGTCGTGGTGTTGTACCGAAATTCTCTGATTTAGAGGTAATCGCCTTAAGCATGACAGCAGAACATTTCAGCATTGACAGCGAGAATCTTCTTTTCCATATCCTTCATAAGTACAAATCCTCTATCCCTAATCTTATCTCCCGCAGACAATATAATGACAGGCGAAAACAGACCCGAAATCTCTGCAATGAAATACGTCAAAGGATAGCAGAATGCATTGATGGAGGTGAATCGTTCTTTTGCGTCGATTCCAAGCCAATTGAAGTTTGCAGGATTGCCAGAGCAAGTCGCTGTCAGTTCGGCAGAGGCAACTGGCAAACAGCCCCCAATAAAGGATATTGTGCATCCCAAAGCTGTTTCTATTATGGTTATAAACTGCATGCTCTCTGTGGCTTAAGTGGTGTCATACACTCTTTTGACCTAACACCTGCAAATGTCCATGACATACACTATCTGAAAGATCTCAGGTTGGAATACTGCAATTGTAGCATCTTTGGTGACAAGGGATATCTCAGTGCAGACTTACAGCTTGATCTTTTCCGGACAGCAAACATAAGATTAGAAGTCCCATACCGATTGAACCAAAAGGAGTGGAAACCTCAGTTTATTCCTTTTGCAAAAGCCAGAAAAAGGATTGAGACCGTTTTCTCACAACTCAATGACCAATTTATGTTATTAAGGAATTATGCCAAACATCAGGAAGGACTATTCACTAGAATCATTAACAAAATCAGCGCCTTTACAGTCCTTCAATATATTAACCACATTAATAACAAACCTATAGGACGAGTTAAATATGCGCTAATTTAATTCCGCCAACGGGTTAATTCACATTTATCTTATCCTGGCTGTTGGCCTTGATGATGTCAATGAGCTTAACATTCGGATTGCGATAGCGTGCATTGCGGTTGGCCTCCTGCTCTGGCTCCATAGGTGCTGGAATGATGGAGATGGCCTTTCTTGGGCAGTTCTGCACACAAGCTAGACAGTTTTCGCACTCGCCGTTGGCCACACTCTTTCCGTCAACTATCTTCCATGAACCGTGAGGGCAGACGGAGGTGCAGATGCCACATCCGATACAATCGTCGGTCGAAAAAACAATCTTCTCAGAACGGGTCAAAGCTGGCTTTACCTTGTCGCGAGGACGCCCCATGAAATACATATCGTAGAATCTGTTGTCTTCCTCGGTTACTGGCTGAATATAGTTCTCACGAGCGCTGATGCCGGCTTTCACCTTGGCTAGCATTTCGTCGGTAGGCTTGTCCATGGCCTGTTCTCGTTCTTGGTCAAAGAATGGGAGATAAGTATCGACCATCTGTACGGAAGAGATGTAGTTGATATTGATGCCATGCTCCTTGGTAAACGACTGGAAGATCTCTGGCAGACGAGTAGTGTGAGCGCCAAATGTCGCTACGCCAAAGAAATAATCTGCCTTGAAGGTTGAGCGTGCAATGAAGTCCTGCACGATGGCTGGAGCTGTGAAACAATAAGTTGGGAATACAAAACCGATTTCTTCAGCTTCATATGCAGGGTTCTCATTGTGAATCTCCTGAGGGATACTCAGCAAGGTAGCATCCTCGCCTCCGATTTCACGAGCCACATAGAGGCTGTTTCCTGTGGCTGAAAAGAAGAAAATCATACGCTTCACGCGATCTTTCTTCTCTTCCTCATTCTTGCTATTTGCTCCCCATGATGCGAATGGTGTGGTAGCAATGGCTGCGGTCAGACATACTGCACCAATGGTCTTGAGAGCATCTCGGCGGTTGACTTTCAAATTCTCATCCATAGTGTTCAGATAATTGATTAAGTTATTTAAGATTATTATTGAAGAACGATTCCAACTTCTCCCAAGGAATTACCTTGTCCTTGCCACCATCGTAGAGGTCGCAGTGTGAGGCTCCTGGGATGATGAGGAGTTTCTTATTTTCTGGTACAGGGTTTGGCTCACGCACCGCATCATAGCCTTCCGCCTTGCCGGTCATCATGTACTCATAAGCATTCTCTCCGAAGTAGCGTGAGTGAGCATTCTCTCCATGAACGATGAGCACTGCCGAGCGTATCTCATTTATATAATAAAGGAATCGCGCGTTAGCGTATGCCTGACAACCGAAGGTGTGCCAACCATCGTTACTGTTACCCGAACGCTCATGATAACCGCGTGGAGTCTTGTAGTAATCGTAGTAATCCTTCACGAATTGTGGAGCATCTTCTGGCAATGGATCAACAACGCCACCGCCTTGTGTGGTCTTGCCTGTGCGAGCAGCCTTCATGCGCTCATCGGCTAATGACTTGCGTGCAGCCGATCGTGCCTCCTCATTGTCATCCGCATCGAAGTAACCATTACCATTCACACGGCTCATGTCGTACATTGTCATAGCGGCAGTTGCCTTGATGCGAGGATCAACGGCAGCAGCATTGAGTGCGATGCCACCCCAACCACAAATGCCGATGATACCAATCTTATCTGCATCCACATCCTCACGCATGGAGAGGTAGTCAACTGCAGCAAGGAAATCCTCAGTGTTGATGTCAGGTGACGCTGTGCGACGTGGTTCGCCAGAAGACTCTCCAGTAAACGAAGGGTCGAATGCCAACGTGATAAAACCACGCTCAGCCATTGTCATGGCATAAAGACCAGAGCATTGCTCCTTGATGGCACCGAAAGGACCACTTACGGCAATAGCCTTCATCTTGCCATTTGCATTCTTCGGAATGTAAAGATCAGCAGCAAGGGTAAATCCGTACTGCGTCTTGAAGGTCACTTTCTCGTGATTAACTTTTTCACTCAATGGGAACGTCTTGTCCCATTCCTGAGTCATAGTGATGCTTTGCTCGTTCATACTCGTTGTCTTGTTTTGTGCGCAGGCACTAAGCAGAAGTGCCGTGAACGCAAGGATAAATAATTGTTTCATAAATTCTAAATGTATGCAATTAGTACCAATCATGCTTTTCGTTGCGGTTGAGAGAGGCTATCTCTGACATTTCGTCATCAGTAAGAGCGAAGTCAAAGATGCTGATGTTCTCCTTGATGTGATCAGGATTGCTGGAACCTGGGATGGCTACTATGTGACGCTGATAGTGCCAGCGCAGAATGACCTGAACGACAGAGCGGTTGTGGGTTTCAGCAATCTTGACAAGGACGGGATCGTGGAGCAATTCCGACTGATGACCGCGACCTCCGAGTGGGTACCATGCTTGTACGACAATACCGTTGTCATGAATGAAATCCACGACCTCCATGTCCTGATAGTAAGGGTGAATCTCATTCTGCACGAGCACAGGTTTTACCGATACCTTGGGGAGGAAATCCGTAAGTTCCTTGACATAGAAACAAGAGATGCCGAGAGCGTGAATCTTACCCTGCGCATGATATTTCTCCATTGCCTTGTACGCCTTCACATCGTCTGTACCAGGGTGATGAAGAAGCATGATGTCGATGTAGTCAATGTTGAGTTTGCGGAGTGCCATTTCAATGGCTGGTTCTGGGTTGGAGAACTGTTCGCCTGGGTAAATCTTTGTGATGACGGTAATGTCCTCACGCTTGCATATACCGTCGGCAAAGGCTTGACGCACAGCACGTCCTACCTCTTCCTCGTTGCCATACATGTAGGCAGTATCGATGAGTCGGTAACCATTCTTGAGGGCAGTATATACCGAATTGAAACAAATATCGCCATGAAGCGAGTAAGTGCCGATGCCGAGTGTTGGCAGAGTCATTCCGTTGTTGAGCATAACCGTTGGAGCTAAATGATTTGTGGTGTCAGAAAACGTGATGCTGTCTATCTGATCAATAGGAATCATCTCTGTCCACCCATCGCTGTGATGCACTTGCATGCATTGAGCGTGGGTGAACAGAGTGGATAGAAGCATTATGTATGTGAATAGCCTTCGCAACATACTATTACAAGCTTGCGCGGAGAACGTCGATAACATCCTGACGAGTCAGCACAACATAACCGCCCTCGTTGATAGGACAAGCATCTGCATAGTTTTCGAGGTCTTCTGCCTTGGCTCCGCAGTCGGTAATGTTCATGGCTAAGCCAAGTTCGCGCATCCATGCCTCCATGGTTTCAAGGCCATTGATAGCATTTTCGGTTGCTGAGCCTGTCGAAGTATCTACGCCCCAAACATTCTTTGCCAGACGCTCAAACTTACGCTTTGCATCATCTGAATTTTCAATGAGGAAACGATAGTAAGCTCCGCTGACAGCTGAGAGAGTGTGACCGTGAGTTGCATCGGTGTATGCTGCTACTGCCTGACCGAGCATGTGAACCATCCAGTCGGTTGACTTGCCACATGCAGTAAGACCGTTGAGTGCCCATGTGGCTGTCCACATGATGTTGGAGCGTGCCTCGTAATCCTGTGGGTTCTGGAGTGCCTTGCGGCTACTGACGATGAGCGAGCGCATGAGGCCCTCGGCGATATAATCTGAAGTATTGTCGTCAGCGTCAGAGAGGTATTGTTCGAGGATGTGCGACATAATATCGTAGATGCCAGCAACCATCTGATACTGAGGAACGGTGAAGGTGAACTCTGGGTTGAGGATCGAGAAGTCAGGATTGCGGAAGTAGTAGAACATCTTGCGGTTTTCGCTGTGCGAAGAAATTACCGAGCAAGCGTCCATCTCCGAGCCTGTTCCAGCCATGGTCAGGACGCAAGCTACAGGAATCCACTGGCAATCCATCGCACCGAAATTGTGGAAATAGTGCTGCCAAACGTCCTTCTCCTGATAGGCGCAACCAGCCACCGCCTTGGCATAGTCGCAAGTAGAACCACCACCAACAGCGAGGATGAGATCAACCTTCTCCTCCTTGGCGAGCTTTGCACCTTCAAGCACCTTCTCGATTGTAGGGTTAGGCATGACACCTGGTTCCTCAACGATGGTCTTGCCAGCTGCTTTGAGGATGACCACTACCTGATCGTAGATACCGTTCTTCTTGATAGAACCACCGCCGTATGTGAGCATCACCTTCGGACCATAGTTCTGAAGTTCTTCACTGAGTTTCGCGAGCGACTCCTTACCGAAGTGGAGTCGTGTAGGATTTTGAAATGTGAAATTACCTTGCATAGTCGTTTGATTTTATTTTAATTAAATTGCGGTGCAAAGGTACAAACATTATTAATATTATGGCATACCCGAATTTTGGGAGATATAACCAATTTTTCGGAATCTGCTCCATGGTTGTAAATCTTTACCCTTTACCTGACGGCTTTTTTCTCTTACTCTATGCGTGTCATGTTTTTATGAGCGGAAAGGTCTTCTTTGCTTCTATCAGTTATTTACGAATTCTATTATTTCTTCCTTCATTTTCCTAGCCAATGTCGCGTACTTTTCTTTGCTTACGCCTTGCATGAAGGGTGCTTCCTTCCAAATGGCATAGTTCCCGAAAACGAGGGGCAGTTCCATACAATGTACGGCTCCGAAGGGTGAATCGCCGTGTCGCCATGTTTTTACCGACCACGAGGCTTCAATGCCTTTGCTCTGTAGAAGGCTGGCATATTTCTTCATTGGCCAATGGAACAGCAAATCGGTGATAGGCTTTGTGAGCCAACGGAAGGGCACGAAGGGCAGGGCATCGTCTTGTTGACACCATAGCATGACCTTCTGCAATCCAGGAGCAACCGAATGAGGAGCGCAGATGTCATCACATACGGCGCTGAACGGCATACCGCCAATGCCACGTTTGGCTACAGCCGCTTGTGCTGCAAGCATTTCATTGACGCTACACTCCGTGGGATTCTTCTCTACAATCTTATACCATAATCGCGTATTCTTCAGCATCTGCCTTCTGGGAGTCTTGGCAAAAGGAGCACTGGCGATGATGGCTTTCTGGAAAAGCGGCTCGCGAACGTTGGCTATGTGATGAAGCACCGAGTAACCTCCCGCCGATTGGCCAAAGATGGTCACATCATCTGGATTACCGCCAAAGAGATGGATGTTCTGCTTGACCCATCGAAGGGCACAAACCTGATCGGCAATACCGAGGTTCATTGGGATGTTTTCCGCATCATAGAGGAAGCCGAAACAGCCCAATCTATAAGAGATGCAGACGACCACCATCTTTCCCATCTCTGCCAACTCCGAGGCATCGTACTTGGGGTATAAGCCGCTGCCGGTGAGATAAGCCCCACCATGAATCCATAAGAGTACGGGGAGATTATGGTTTATGGGTGATGGTTTATGGTTTATGGAATCTCCAATAATTGAAGGTGTAAAGACAGAGAGGCGCAAGCAATCTTCTGACTGCTCCTCTGTGTCACCAGAGCGACCGATGACGCGTGTCAGACGGCTCGGATTCTGCGGACAGATTTTTATAGCGGTCTCAATGTTGTCAACGCTCGTAAGTGCCGGTTCGAGTTGTGGCAACCCGAATCGTTCTGCTTTGGCGTATCTTATTCCCTTGTAGGTACTCATCTGTTTGGCTTAACCGTGGATTTCAATCGCTCAATGGCACGTTTGTTTTGATAGAGAACGATACCTTCCTTATCGCATACAGTTGCTGCTATGTTGGGCACGTTTTCAAGATAGTCAATGTCTGTTTCATTGTATAATAGCAATTCCTATTTATATACATTCTTTTTGAACCACCACCAACGTTTGATGATGTGTCCGATGCAGATGGCTAGAAAGACGAAACCAATTTTCCCGTGAATAGCGCCTATAACGCTATGGCTCATTGATGCAACATTGTGCAAGAACGAAACGATACCGCTGACAAGCATTAGCAGGAAGCATGCGCACAGCAACTTTGTCGGTTTGTTCTTCAATTTCTTTATCTTTTGCGGCCAGTTCTGCCACCCAAAGTGCAAATACAGGTGAGTAAGGAGCAATACAATCATCACCGAACCTAATATGGCATGAATAGCCATGTATTCAGCAAATCCAAAATTCGCTAATGGTTTTCCGCCGCATACTTCCATCTGGATAGAGGATATGAGCATCGGCAGGGCGACAAGCAACAAAGTAATGTTGCAGATTTTTAGTTTATTGGCTTTGGTCATAATTTTAGACGTTTTTGATGAATTTTGCAGGTACGCCCCCAACAACGGTTCTTGGTGCGACATCCTTGGTCACCACCGCTCCCGCTGCAACAATGGCTCCTTCGCCGATTGTGACCCCTTGCAGGATGGTTACGTTGGCTCCAAGCCAGACCTTATCTTCAATGCGAATAGGCTTGAAGGTCATGTCACCACGATGCTCTGGATCGGGGTTGTGGTTGATGGTGCAGAGTGTGGCATTGTGCCCTAACAGGCAATCATTGCCGATGAAGATGCCACCCTGATCCTGAAACTTACAGCCGCTATTGATGAATACACGCTCACCAATGTGGGTGTTCTTTCCGCAATCGGTATTGAAAGGAGGGAACATGCCGAACGACTCAGGGACGTCAATGTCCCAAAGTTCAGAGAACAACCCTCTCAGTTCCTCTGGTGTGTGGTACTTGTTGTTTATCTCCATGGTGATGCGAATAGCCTCTTGCGACATCTGGTGCATGAAGAGGTGCACTTCGCTACCAGCCACAACAGGATTTCCTGCTGCTATGTAATCTCTGTATTCTTGTACGGTCATTGGTGTCTGTTATAATTAATCCGGCTGCTGACCATCATGTGCTTTCCATGCACATTCAGTCAACTGCATATTGGTGAATACGGCCTTGAAAGATGATTCTTCTGGAGAACAGGCGTAGATACCAAAACTGATTTCGTCCTTTGCCTCATACATGTGGCAGACACGCATCTGGCTCCATTCCTTACCATCCGTTGAGCACTCTATGCAGAAGTCATCTTCGCGGCGTGAGAGACGATACCACATGCTCTTCACGTCAGCAGGGATGGCTGTTGTTGCCCAATCGCTGTAGCCATGGTTTGTAGCTACGCTACCGAGGTGCTGGAACTGCTCATTCTCATACTCGATGCTTCCCTTCAGCCAGTTTTCAGAATCGAGGTACATCACCACGCCACACTGATCAAAGCGATGATGACTTTCCGTGAAGTCGGTCTTCACGATAAAACTGAAGAACTTCTCCTTCGTCTTCATCTGGAAGACAGGAGCATTGTCGTTCTGGAAGTGGTAATATGTGCGTTGCCAAAGGTCTGTGTGTGGTTTGGTAACAACCTCGATGGTGTCACCATTGATCATACACGACTTTGGTTCGCGTGTCCATTGGAAATCCTCTATATTTAGTGTCATAATATTTGTTTCTTCGTTGACGTTTAAGGTCTTTGCCTCCTTGTTACCACATGCTGCCAGCATAGCAAGCATGGCGAGTGATAAAAGGGTCTTTTTCATTTTCAGTTATAAATAGTCTGCCATTTCTATTCAAATTTAATCATATCTGCCAACTGCAGGAAGTAGTCATTCGACCAAATATCGAGTTCGCGAGGATCACGAAGGAAAGGGATCACGTCTTGCTTTACCTGCTCAATGTCCGACGAAGCGAGTCGTTCTCGCAGAGTTTCAAGGAAGGATTCACGCTTAAGTTCTATGTCGTTGAATTCTGCGGCACGTACTTGCAGATGCTTGAAATCCAACGGCACACGGTTGCGTACGTACCACTCGAAGTCATACCAGTCACGCCCTTTTATTCTTGACTTCCATTGTCGGAAAGCCAAGGCGTGCATCTTGCCTGCGTAGAGGTCGGAGAGAGAGAAGCAGCGTGTCATGAACGAATGAGGTTGTAGGAGCAAGCGCTGCTCGGTGTTGAAGGATAGGGGTGGCATAGTGTCAACCTCTATCTTTATCTTCAGTGACTTCTCTGTCTGAAAAGAGAGATTGTAAACGTTCGTATTGTCCTTCAAAAAAGCAGATTCTACCTTCCCGAAGTTTCGCTTGTCCTTCTTCGTGATAGTCACTTCTCGTCCTAATAGTTTGCACTCTTCAATAATTGCAGGAAAGTATGTCTCGAGTGTGAAGTCTGGATTCTTCTCAAGCAGAGAGAAGTCCATGTCTTCGGAAAAACGATTCAATCCATGGAATATGCGAAGGCAAGTACCACCATAAAAGGCTGCTTCCTTGAAGAAACCGCCTCGGTATAGGCCAGAAAGCACCACTTGTTGCATCACCTCGTACATGGCATTTCGGCGATCGTCGGGCGTTTGGATATCATATCCAGAGAGCATGGATTCAAAGATGTCTGTCATTTTTCAGGAATTTTAGGAGTGTGAACAGCGAGCCGGACTTTCGTCCTGTTTCGGCACATCGCTGTATGATTTCGTGATTGAGTTCGCTAAGGATGTCGGTGTCCAGCCGAAGGTCTTCCTCAAGGAATGCGCCCACGTCTTTCATGAATCGTAGCGACACCTTATTATAATTTATATAGTCGCAAAGTGCTTTCTCAGGAGATGCAATGAGGTACCGCACATCTCCGCTTCCCTGCATCGAAATACCGATAGGGAAATACTCCGTTGGACAGTTCTGATAGTGATAGTTACCCAGTGGATTGCTGAAATTGCGAGAGTGCTTGGTGGTGATGGATTGAACGAGATGGACGCGTTCTGGTATAAGTCCATGATAGCGCAACGCCCAACTCATAGAGACATACGAAGGACCGTAGAGTTGGTTGGCGATAAGTTCCCTCGAGAGGTTTCCGCTGTCGGCATTTGCAACGTAAAGCCCTCGTTTCAATCTCACAATCCTGCCATCAGCCTCCAGTCGAAGTGCCTTGTCTGTAATGTGCTTGCAATCGGGGAAAAACGACTGCAAAACACTCAAGTCAAACGGTACAGAACCTATCTGCTGTAGTGCTTCCATATTAATTATTTATTTTAATTCTGGTGCAAATATAGTAATAATTCGTATAATAAAACGATTATTTCTCGTTTTTCTGTACAATTTAACACTAATTTAACACTAATATCATAAAATAGCACAGAAAAAGAAGAAATCTTGTTTCCGGACAGCTGTTATGGTTTAACCCCAAATTAGCCAAACTTTTACATATTTCTATGTACTTCCTATCCCATCTCCGTAAACTTCTCAATCTGTTTGATGAGTTCGTTATTGTTGCATTACGCCTTGCGATAGATGCAAATGATAGCAAAGAGTCTATAGGGATGTCAATTACCAAATTGCCGGGTGCTCCGCATGCTGCACCACGTATCATTCTGTACACTTTTGCTATGTAGCCACCATACAACCTTTTCTCAATGCATCTTTATAATTTGAGTAATCTTAGGCGATGCGAATTAAATTCTTCCGCCAAACATATATTTCACATAGTCAATTTGCCATCAACAACTTCCTACAATTGCTTTTATAAATGTTAGGCGCACCCGACAAACCCTGTGGAGGAGGGCATACGGATGCTAACTCAAAAACTGTCGCTATACGATACATGATTGAAAATAAGTTAGTACCTTTGCACTATGAATCGTAGCAGCAATAAAAATATGTATGAAGGCCT